>JAGFIT010000065.1 GCA_024103385.1 Vicingus serpentipes | reverse complement strand
CCTTCATTGATGTCCGTTTTTTGTAAATCCACTTCATCTAATCGAGAGAAGTTTTTTAAACCACTAACAATTTCTGCGGTTCTTTTAGCTCCATCTTCAATTCCGTTAATGATAGTTTTTAACTCTGTCTTCAAATAATCATAATCCAATTCTTTTTTAAGGAGATTGATTTCTTGGAGTTTTTCATTAATACTTGATGAGGTCTCAATTTCTTCATATTTGGATAAAATGGTATTTAGGTCTTCAATATCTTGTCGAAGAGGCGGAATGTTAGAAGAAACAAAGTTAATAGGGTTATTAATTTCGTGAGCAATACCTGCGGTTAACTGACCCAAAGAAGACATTTTTTCTGCATCTACTAATTGAGCTTGAGTTTCTTTTAAATCTCTTAAGGTTCGATTTAATTCTGTGGTTCTTTCTTCTACTTTTTGCTCCAATACAATATTTTGTTCTCTAATAATTTTTTCATTTTCTTGTAACACTTCAAGTGTTTTTTTCTGGGAAGCTTCTTTTTCTGATCTCATAATGTTAAGGCGGTCTGCTAGAGCGAATGAAAGTAGTGCCATTTCAATAGCAGAAGCAGATTGCATGGTGTAATTAGTAATGTTATTATAAGGTAAGATTCCGAAATCTTTTAACAAGAAAATAATGGCTCCTATTAACAATATTGACATTGATAAAGCAAAAAACTTTGCGGGTTTATAACCTTTTATTAAAAGGTAGTAGGAAACAATTAATATATATATGGAGAATACTGTAGTAGACATTTGCATTAAATTAAATCCCAAATGAACTTTTCCTAAAAGAGATAAAAGTAAGCTGATTGAAAATAAGATAATTAATGCTGTAAGACCGTAGTTTAATTTTTTAGCATTTATTTTTGTTTGTAAAAAAGATTTTGTGAACATTATGACAGATATACCAGCAATCGAAGCATAAATGGTTAGTATACTTCCATCTATTTTTATATTAGAAAAAAAATAGTTTATACTATATCCCTGTATCCCCATATGAGTCATGCCTGTTGATAGTACATATATTACATAAAATAAGTAGCTTTTTTCTTGTGTAGAAAGGAAAAGGAAAACATTATAAAGGAACATTATTAGTATAATACCAGCATATACACCATTAATTATACTTTTCGTGGTTGTCTTTTCCCATAATGTTCTCGATTGTCTAATAGAAAGAGGTAATATGATTTGTTCTATATTGTTAACTCTTAAGTAGTATGTTTTAAGTTCATTTTTTGGGATATTTAAATCAAAAGTGTAGTCTGGGTTTTTATATTTTCTTTCTTTGGAATAATTTTCATTTAGAAGTATACTAGAATAATTGCCATTAGAGTCTGGATAGAAGAACTCTACTTCATCTAACATAGGGTATTCAAGATCTAGTAACAAGGAAGGGGTATTTGTTTTATTTTTAACAGTAACCCTTATCCAAATATTAGAAGGAGTCAAGCCAATATTAGGAATTAGTGTTTGATTTAAAACGAATTCATTTTTTTCTATAACCTCTTTAAAAGAAAAGTTGTTGTCATCTCTATATATTTCTATATATTGTCCTATCTTTTCTTCATGATAACTATCATCAATGATGACAGGCCTACTAGAGGGTGGATTAGCTACAGAGAAAGAAATAAGAGTGAAGTTTAGTATAAAGATGATAAAGTATTTCATTGATAGTATTTTTTATTTTTGGGTAGAGAAAACTACTAAATTGATAGAACAAAAAAAGCAATTTACTTTGTCTAATTCATGTATATCCTTATCGAAGATATCAACATCATTATTACTCAAAAGCCCTTTAGCATTCATTTCATACAATATTTCTTTAATTTTGAAAAGATCATTGGCTTCTTTTAAAGAATTTGTGATGATAGAAAATAATTTTGTATCAATATTATCAAACTCTTGGTTTTTCAAATAAGATATAATTTTTCTTGAAGCAAGCCCATTGTATACTTTCTCTTCTACTAAGTACTTTTGTATTTTTCGTTCAATAGTAGTATGTTGGGTGTAAAATGTAATATTATTCCAATCGGTTTCAATAATTACTAATGGAGCACCTTTTACTAAGACACGATGTATCTCATTAATTACAATGAATGGATTTTTAAGATGCTGTATAACCCTTTCTACTCTTATACCGTTAATCGAATTTGTTTTGAAGGGAAGTGTTTCGGCTTCAGAATGAATAAAATTAACGTTTGGTTTTACAATGTCTTTTTTCGCTACAGCTATCATGTTAATATCATGGTCAAGTCCATGAATAGAAACTTTGTTGTTAAGAATCATGGACATATTATTAACATCAATACCGGGGCCACAACCTAGATCCAGCACTATACCTTCTGATACCTCTTTAAAAAAGCCATATGAATATTCTTTAATTTGTTGTGTAAATTTTGAAGAATCTTTTAAATAAGAACTATCATAATGTTTTTCCATGATTTAATTTTATGCCTTTTTAATTAATCTATTCAGTTAGATTTTTTAATGCGAAAGTTATTGAAAATAGCTTAGATTAAGCTACGTATTCTTACTTGTTTTTATAGTAAGTATTTATTGTTATTGTACTTTCTTACTTCATGATTCATAATTAAATCATATTCCACCTCGATTAGTCCACCTTTTGGTCCACTCTCTGTTTTCTTTTGTTTGGGGTTCTTTCTAAGATCAAAAATACCTTCTCTTTCAATTGAAACTGCTTTATTTAATGTCTCAATGTCTTTTAAGCAGTGGACAGAGGCGATAAGTTCAGGGGTAGGATATATAAAGGTTCCATTATTTCCTAAGGAAGATACAATAGTAAAGCCGAGATTTTCAACCATTTTGACAGTCCAAGGTGCACACAATGCATAAATAGAATCGATTTTATGTTTTTCAGCAATAAAAATAGTAGCCTTTGCAATTCCTACACGCATTAATAAAACACTTAATCCGTTACCTGACATTTCTCTTGTGTTCCACATTCCGCACATTTCACCTGATTTATAATTAAGGTTTTTGCCTTTTGTTAGGTCAAAAATTTTTGGATCAAGATCACCTATAGCTTCTTCAATAGGGAGTAAAAAATGAGGATTTTTTAAATGGAAACGAGCTCCACCATATATTTGGTCACCAGTTTGGGATTCTATCATGATGATATATACATCAGGATCCTCATGCCATTTTGTGCTTGATGAAGTTACTTTTTTAATGTTGTAACTTTTTAAAACATCTTCGTGCCCTATTGAGAATCGCTCACAGGCATTTTTGTTGTCTGTAGCTTTGTATATTCTTATTTTTATTACCTTATTATTTTTCAAAGTTTCTATTTATAAATGAAATGGTTCAAACTAAATATTTCAACATTTGAAACAATGATCGTTATTATTCGTAAAAGTAATTCAAACCTTGGATTGAGATAGGATGTACTTTTAGTTAGACAAAGTAATGAAAATTATAGATAAAATAATAATTTTGTAATCTTATAATTAGAATGGAGGAGAATAAAGATAAAGAAAAAGTCAATATTTTATACGTAGATGATGAAGTAGAAAACTTAAATGCTTTTAAAGCAGCTTTTAGAAGAATTTATAATGTATATGTTGCAGAATCAGCGAATGAGGGGCGCAAAATATTGGATGAACATCCTGTTGAAATCATATTGACAGATCAACGTATGCCAGAAATGACTGGAGTGGAATTTTTAGCTTCTATTATTACTGATTATCCTGATCCTATACGAATGTTAATGACGGGATATTCTGACATTAATGCAGTTATTGATGCCGTAAACAAAGGACAAATTTATAAATACATTTCCAAACCTTGGGATAATGAATACTTAACAACAATTATTGATCAAGCATATGAGGTATATAGCCTAAGAAAAGAAAATAAGAGGTTAACAGCAGAATTACTAAAAGTAAATGGGCAATTAGAATTTATGTTACGTCAAAAATTAAGTTCAGAATAAACCTTCAATTTAACATAAAAGCTTGAGTTTACCCATAATTTTTTGAATACTATACCACTCCAATAAATTCTTATTTTTGTCCATCTGTTCATGATTTTATTTTTAATGATAAAAATGGTTATGAATTGATTAAAGACTAAGATTTGAAATTCTCTAACAATAAAAGATACAACGATTATAGTTCATTCATCAAACAGCAGTTTGGTGAACGCGTTCAAAAAGTTTCTTTAGATACAGGGTTTACATGCCCTAATAGAGATGGAACCAAAGGAATAGGTGGTTGTACTTATTGTAACAACAACACTTTTAATCCCAATTATTGTAAACCAACAAAAAGCATTACACAGCAGTTAGATGAGGGGATTGCCTTTTTTGCTCAAAAATATGATAGCCAAAAATACTTAGCCTATTTTCAAGCTTACACGAATACTTATGCTGATTTTGATTTAGTAAAAGCATTGTACACTGAAGCTATTAATCATCCTGAAATTATTGGTTTAGTAATAGGTACTCGCCCTGATTGTATTAATGAAGATATTGTTGATTTTTTGTCGGATTTAGCCAAAGAACATTTTGTATCACTTGAGTTTGGGGTGGAGAGTACGTTAAACAGAACACTCGATTTAATTAATCGTTGTCATACTTTTGAGGAAACAATCGCAGCCTATGAAATGGCTAATAATAAAGGGTTGCATTTAGGAGCACATATGATTATAGGATTGCCTGGAGAAACGAGAGAAGATATCTTAGACCATGCTTTTAAGCTTTCTCAGTTACCTATTAAAACCCTAAAGTTACACCATTTACAAGTGGTGAAACATACCATGATGGCAATACAGCTGAAAAATACACCAGAAATGTTCAATTTATTCTCAGCAGAAGAATATGTTGATTTAATTACGGATTTTATCGCGTTAGTTCGTTCTGACATTATTATAGAACGTTTTATAAGTGAATCACCTAAACACTTATTGATTGCTCCAGAATGGGATGGATTAAAAAACTTTGAAGTAGTTGCAAAAATTGACAAGAAATTGGTAGAGAAAGATCTCTGGCAAGGGAAACATTATCAGATGAGTACTTGTCAAGGGGAGTTGTAAAAATTAAGACAATAATAATCATGAAATTAAAGGTGTTATTTCTTTTAATAATTGGAGGTGTTTATTCAAACTATTTGGCTGCTCAGAATGATGTACCTGAATATGAGCCGGCTGTTAATTATGGTGAAAAAACAGAATTGAAACGTTTCTTAGAACAAGAAATGAATTATCCTGAAAATGCCTTAAAAAACAACATAGAAGGGACGGTTGAGCTTTTTTTTGTAGTAGACAATAAAACAGGTGCAACATCTAATTTAGAGGTAAAGACTTCAGTGGATGGAGAAATAGACGAAGAAGCTATTCGTTTGTATCGATTATTACAATTTCAGCCTCCATATTACAAAGGAAATAAGGCAACGACTAATAGTTCTTTTAAAATAAAGTTTAGTATTAAGGCATATCGTAAATACTGTAAAAAAAGAGGTTACCCATCTATTAATTTGAATGATACCACAATTGATTACTCTTCGATAATTTATCAAGACAATAACGTAGATGTAAAACCTAAGGTGGTTTTTGAGGATACATTAATGACCCTATCTAGCTTTATTTATAAAAACTTAAAATATCCAGAAGGAACTTTACGGCTTAATATTACTGGTGTGGTAAAATTGTATTTTGTAGTTGAACCTACAGGAAGAATAACCAATATAAAGGTTTTACAAGATGTGGGGGGCGGTGCAACTAAAGAGGCAGAAAGAATTCTGAAATTACTAGAATGGGAACCTGGATGGAAAAACAATAAAAAAGTACGGACAAGTAAAACATTGGAGGTCAATTTTAATTTGACGAATGATTCTGATTATCAGTATGTTCCTGGTCAGATGTGATGGGTTTACCTTAGTTGTGACTAACTAAATTAAAGAAGAATGCGTATATTACGGTATATATAAATAATAAGTGAATCACCTTAACAGATATATCATATTGATTTTTTCTTCTTTGTTGATGTTTTCAGCAAATGCACAGTTTAAATCAGTATTTAAAATTGATGAAAGCGATGTTACCAATGTAGCCTCTATGAAAGTTATAGGGATGCATGATGTACGGAAGGGAAACAAAAAAGTGTTACTAGTAGGGGATTATTCAGGAAAAGATAATTTGAATAACAGTATCTCTCCTTTTTATTCTTTGGAAACCAGTTACGAAGGAGATGGATGGTTATCTCATTATTATAAAGATGCTAACCCTTCTGCATCATTGGGAACCCGAGCGTATGGGTCAGTTTATGATGCTGCTTCAGGGTTATATGTTGGAGGCTCTTCAGATATTAATCAAACTGTTTCTAGAATTGATAATGCGGGCAACGTAGTTTGGACTTTAAATACGGGGCATCATGAAATACAATCTTTATTGTTTGATACTACTCTAAATCATTTGGTAGTACTAGGGCAGGGAGAATCAGTAACCAATATACATGATTTTTATGTTGCTATAATAGATACAAATGGTAATTTATTAAAAGGCTATAATTATGGAAATATTGGTTTTGAATCTCCATCAACCATCTTGCAAACTTCTACGGGTTATTTGGCAGTAGGGATAACCTATAATTCTCCTTTTAAAGATATTTTGTTGTTGAGTTTAGATACAGGATTAAATATATTGTGGTCAAAAACATATAATAGAAGTTCTTATATAGAACATGTGGTTAATGATGCGGTTAAGATGGGAGATAAGGATGAATATGCAGTAACAGGATATGTTAAAGGGGCAGGAGTTAATCCCGACTCTGCATTTTATTTTAGTGTAGATGGACAAGGAAACCCTCTTCAGTATAAAGTTTTTGTGGCAGATTCTACTTTCGACCTTCATGCGAATGCGATTACGTATAATCCAGAATTAAGAAACTTTATTATTGGAGGGAACTTTACGCCAATTGATACCAATTTTACTCAACCCTTTGTGATGCAGTGCGACTCTAATGGTGCTGCGATTTGGGCAAAATCTTATGGAGAAGGAGTAGACAGTACGAGCGAGACCATTGAGGATGTTTTGTTTATCCAAGATTCTTCTTTCTTTTTAGCAGCTGGAAATTACTTATACCAAGATGGAGGAGGAAAATACCACTGGGAAGTGTTGATGCTAAAAGATAAATATACGAATCAGACAAGCCCATGTAGTGCTACACTTGATATGCTCAGTTATAATAGAACAATGCAGGTACAACAAACAGGAATAATGATGAGGGAAGCTTATTTTTTTAGTGCTGCATACAATTTACTTTCTGTAGAAACAGGTGTAGAAGACAATCAAAAAGAGTGTGAGATAACTGTGCATGTCCATCAATTGAGTGCTGAACTTCAAACAGAGGTATTGATATACCCTAACCCAGTTAATGATAAAATAACAATTGAAGGAAAAGAAAATATTCTTTCTATCGATGTTATAGATATGTATGGAAGAGTGGTGCTTACAAAAAAATATACTTCATCTTCAACACTATATTTTAAAGACCAATTGGACATTTCTTATTTGTCAAAGGGGATGTATGTTGTTGTTTCCAGAACAGAAAGGAGTCAAAGACAATATGCTAATACACTGATTGTTACATCTAACTAATTAAAAACTACAGAGAACATTTTTTTTATCTAAAATAGATGATATTTTTGTTATCTAATATAATCAGATATGTATAAATCACTTTCGTATTTTCTAGTAATTGTCCATTTATTTTTCACATTTTCATTAGTAGCTCAGGAGACATCATCGCTTAAAGCAGCGAATCAGTTTTTTAATGATAATAATTTTAATGCAGCATTAAATATATATTTATCTAACATAGCTGATAACAAAGAAGATCAAAAATTTAATTATAGAGTTGGTGTGTGCTATTTAAATACCAATATCGATAAATCGAATGCCATTCCTTATTTGGAGAAGGCTTTATCAATAGGCGAGCCTGACCCAAATACTTATTATTTATTAGGGAGAGCTTATCATTTTGCGTATCGATTTAATGATGCAATAAAAATGTTTGGAAAATTTAAAGCTTTAAATAAAGGAGACATTGAAAATATTGAAAATGTTGATAAGCAAATTGAATACTGTTATAATGCGATTGAAATCATGAAATTTCCCTTGGATGTGGTTTTTGATAATCTGGGGCCAAATATAAATTCAGTAGGTCCCGATTATTACCCTTTCATACCAAAAGATGAATCGTTTTTAGTGTTTAATTCTAAAAGAGATGATGGAAGTTCAAAAGAAGCAAATGGAAATTTCTTTTCTGAAATATACTTGTCTGAAGTAAAAAATGGAGCTTTTTCTAAAGCGATTAAATTGGATCAAAACATCAACACTTTGGATGGAACAGAGGAGGTTGTGGGGCTTTCAGCAACGGGAGACTATATTTTGTTTTATTATGAAAATAAAATGAGTTATGGAGATTTGTATATTGCGGAATACAATTTATTAAAAGGTGCTTATGAGGTAGAAAAATTACCGAAGGTGATTAATTCGAAAGGGCACGAAATAGCGGCTTCTATCTCTAGGTTTGGCGATGTTATTTATTTTGCGAGCGACCGTGAAGGAGGTTATGGTGGGGTTGATTTGTATGTTTCCAGAAAATTACCAAATGGGAAGTGGAGTACTGCTCAAAATTTAGGACCAAGCATTAATACTAAAGACGATGAAGATTTCCCTAATATATCTCCAGATAACAAAACATTGTATTTTAGTTCTAAAGGACATACCAGCATGGGGGGATACGATATTTTTAAAGCAAATTGGGATCCTGTAAAACGAAATTGGACGGATATTAAGAACATAGGTTTTCCAATTAATACACCAGAAGATAATATGAATTACAGAGAATCTAAAACAGGGAGGACAGGTTATATATCAGCTTTAAGAGCGGGTGGTTACGGTGATTTGGATATTTATAGCGTTACTTTTAATGAAGTAGATATGCAATACACTGTGTTTAAAGGATACATTAATGATAAAGAGGCAAAAGAGATAATCAAAGACGTATTTATATCAGTAATAGATTTACAAAGTGATGAAGAGTACGGAAACTATATGACTAATCCTCAATCAGGGAGATATGTGATGATATTGCCTCCAGGAAAATATAATGTGCTAGTAGAAGTTCCAGGCTATAAAACTTATATGGAAGATATTGAAGTTTATGGAAAAGGCTCTTTTAGGAGTATGATTAAAAAGGATTTTGAATTAGAGAAGGCTGACTAATTCATTTTTAGTAGAATGTCGCTTTTTATTCCTAACCCTTCTTTTAAATGTTGGTTTACAAAATACTTGGGGTTTTCTTTTAATTCAGCATTGTACAAGTATCCAGGATGAAGTAGTAGTGGAGGCACATAGACTTCTTCCTGAAAATTACTTTTCTTTTTAATAAAATTGATTCGCTGATCCATTGCTTGAGCATATTGACGATGAGTATAAAAAAAATAAATGTTGAAAATGATTAAGCCAATCACATTGAAATAAATAATAGGAGAAAGATTTAACTGTTTGCTTTTATGATGAGAGCCCAATAGAAATAAATAGCGAACCAATATTAAAACAATTACAATTGATGAGGTAACGGATGATCTTGCAGGGCTTAACCCTCCTAAAGCATAAATTACCATCAATTGATTGAAAAAGACAGCCAAATAAATCATTAAAAGAGAATAAAGTAATTGTGGAATGGGCTTAAATTGGTTAGGAATATAACTTGCCTTTTTTCCTAGTAAATAAAACGGAAAACAAAAGAATAGAGCAGGTAAAAATGTGGTATGGAATTTAAAAAAGAGAAATTGCATACATCCATATCCAGTATATAAAACTAAGTTTAAGGAGTCCAAATTAGGGGTTATTTCATCTCGATGTAGAGTTCCAGCACTTAAGTAATTTATTTCTAAGGCAATAATGACAGTAAACCCACCTATAATACTTAGTTTGATTTGCTCTTTTTTTAGAAATGCAATAAAAAATAGAGAAATAGAAAGTAAAGCAAGAGGTTCGTTACTTCCTCCAATATAAGCCAGAGATAGAATATAAATGAGGTGATCTAGCCATTTTTTGTTTGGGGTTAAAAAGCTACTTAATGCATAAAAAAAAGCAATGGTACTCCAAAAGTAAACGACAGAAGAGGTATACCAAAACCATATCTCATTGGGGGATGAGGAGCAAAAAAACAATCCACCCATCAACAAAATACTGTAAATGCTAATATAAAATGAAGAAAGGTTGAAGTAATGATTGAGGGCATAAAATAACCGCTGAATACCAAGATAAAAAACACCACAAGTCAATAATCCATAAAAAAATAAGAAATGAGGAAGCGTTCTTAATTGTAGAAAAGCGAGCAATAAGAAATTAGAAGCCCATCTGCCGTGCCATTTAAAATAGAGGTGTTCGTAGATTTCTTGAAAGGATTTATTGTTGAGTTCTCCTATAAAGTGATAATCGTCTGCGGCAAAGCGATTGAAGTAGAATGTAATCACTAAAAACACGACAAACAGGATAGCTTGTAGTGTAATCATGTGAAGTGATTTTATTCTATTCATTGTTAACAATAAAGCATAATTTTTTTTGCTAAAATATCCTTTTTCAACGAATTTAGTCATCTCAAAATAAAGCTATGCAACAATACCTCGATTTATTAGATCACATCCTTACAAATGGAACTCAGAAAGGAGATAGAACAGGAACAGGAACAATTAGCAGTTTTGGTTACCAAATGCGTTTTGATTTAAATGAAGGTTTTCCTTGTTTAACGACTAAGAAGCTCCATTTAAAATCGATTATACACGAATTGTTGTGGTTCATTAATGGAGATACCAATATTAAATATTTACAAGAAAATGGAGTGAAGATTTGGGATGGATGGGCCAATGAAAATGGTGATTTAGGACCAGTATATGGACATCAATGGAGAAACTGGAATGATGATGGAATTGATCAAATTACAGATTTGATTTATCAGATTAAAACCAACCCTAATAGCCGTAGATTAATGGTTTCGGCCTGGAATCCGAGTGTAATGCCAGATACTTCGGTTTCTTTTGCAGAAAATGTTGCTAATGGAAAAGCAGCATTACCACCGTGTCATGCCTTTTTTCAATTTTATGTAACAGACGGAAAATTATCCTGCCAGTTGTATCAACGTAGTGCAGATACCTTTTTAGGAGTACCTTTTAATATTGCTTCTTACGCTTTATTTACCATGATGGTGGCTCAAGTTTGCGGTTTAGGGTATGGAGAGTTTATACATACGTTTGGTGATGTACATTTGTATAACGACCATATTGAGCAAGCTAAATTACAATTGACAAGAACACCTCGTAAATTACCAATAATGAAAATTAATCCTGATGTAAAAGACATATTCAGCTTTAAATTCGAAGATTTTGAATTGGTGAACTACGACCCGTATCCACATATTAAGGCGGCTGTTTCTTTGTAATGATGAAATAACACCTCCCTAACCCTCCTTTTTAGGAGGGAATCCGTAGCACTTCCCCTCTAAAAAGAGGGGATTAAGGGGTGTGTAAAATGTATAAAAAAATGCAACAACTCAACCTCCCATCATATCCGATTAAACTAAAAGAAGATGCTGGTGAAAAATATATTTTTGATGCAGTACGAAAAAAGTATTTAAGGTTACAACCCGAAGAATGGGTGAGGCAGAATTTTATTCAATATTTAGTTCAAGAAAAAAAGTATCCTATAAGTCTAATTGAAATAGAGAAGGGGTTGAAGTACAACGAACTCCAAAAACGAGCCGATATCGTACTAAACTCTACCCAAGGAAAACCAGTAGTATTGGTAGAGTGCAAAGCACCTCAAGTAAAAATAAGTCAGGCTACGTTTGAGCAAGTAGCGGTTTACAATACAGTGTTTAAAGTACCATATTTAATTGTTACCAATGGATTAAATCACTATTGTGCAAAAATTAATTTCGAAGACAATTCATTTCAGTTTTTGGAGGAAATTCCGAGTTATAGTGAGTTGGAGTGATTTTTTGCTAAGTGCAATGGCACTTATTGACACCATAATTGAAGTTATTTACTGTTGTAATTGTTAAAACATTTTCTAGTTTCGTTTAATCTTTCTTGAAAAGTTGTTGTTTCTTTTTTTT
>JAGFIT010000060.1 GCA_024103385.1 Vicingus serpentipes | reverse complement strand
GCTTCCACTCTTCGAAGTACATTCTCCATACAGAAGAGTTTTTACAAAAAAACAAAGAAATATCCATTTTAGCAAAAATTTAGAGTTAAAGATACCTTAAAATTTTAAAATACCTCGTAATTGACATTCCTCCATCAAATCTTCATCGGTGAATTCTGCTAAACTGTCGTCATCGTAGAATATGTGTGTGGCGTTGTATCTTCTTAAGAGTTCCTCTTCCATCAACTCTTCTGGTAGTTGACGGATAAGTTCTTTAGCGTCAATGACTATTGACCTTTTCGTCTCGTCTTTAATAGCTAACAACATAATCGTATCCTTCTTTTGAGAGAGTCATAAATTCGGTTCTACTTTTCTCTTCGGCGATTTGCTTTTTCAGTTCTTCCATTTGGTTTTCCAATTCCTCAAGACGAGGGTTTTCCACGTATACTTTTTCTGATCTCTTAGATTTACGTAGAACCTTCAATCCTGTTTCAGTGTCAATTCTTACATTATCGCAATGTTTACATTTGTCAAGGACAATTGCACATTCAGTATTAATGTGATCTTTGGCATTATTCATTATATGTTGAATATGCTTCATCACAATCGCTTCCGACACGGTTTGAGGTTTCCATTGAGTACTTAGAAAATCCTTAAGTGCAAGAATGTTGTCTTGATTAATACGCTCTAAGTGCCTTAATGTTGATAATAATCCGGTGTTTTCCATTTTTCTCTTTCTCATTTTATTTTATTTTATAATATCTTCAGTTATAAACCACGGATCCGTTGAAAAATAAACATCCTTTCCTATTGATTCTGTATTAACCCACTTCATAAAATCCCAAACAGCAATGGACGCTAAAATTTTAACTGTGTTGGCTACAACTTGTCGTGTCCCACAAACCGATACCTCCCCTGAATCGACTGTATCATCTGGAAATAAATAACGGGATTCGAAATATTTTACATGCTTGATATTACGGGGATCAATAGTGACGCATCTTCCCGCTCTGGCATCTAACCCTGTTTCAATGAGGAGATTTATACCTGTTTTAAACTTCATACTTTTAAATAGAGTCTCCCGGGAAGAATCTATTAACAGATATACCACCCCTTTAAATTCACCAGCACTTTCCACCTTAGCATTATGAATTTTAATGTTTTCACCATAACGATTTTTGATGTTAAATGCTAATGCTTCTACTTTAGGTTTACCTATATCTTCATATGTATATATTTGATTCGCAATATTGTGTTCTTCTACAATATCAAAATCGTACACATTAATTTGTGATCCATTAATTCCCTGAAGAATCAACCCTTCACAAACGTGGGAGCCGGTAGCCCCCACGCCTATGATGTGAATATCATCTTTAAACTTTCCCGGATTAAATACACCGGAAGAACGCATTACGTCTATCATGTTGTTTTATTTTTTAAAAGTTCCCACGATGGGAACTTTAGTCAATTAATTTATGTAATTCTGAATACGCTTTATCGTAATAACGAAGGTACTCTTCAACATTGGGTACTATTGTACCTTCTATTTTCGCTACCCCGTCGTTATCAACTTCAACATCTAAATCTGTTATGAACTCATATTCTTCAGAAATCTTCCCATTCGTCATCATCTCTTTTGTTGTAAATTCCCGGATAGATTTTTGCTCCCCATTGTTTTCTTTCAGATTCCCATTCGGTAACCCAAGGATCAAATTCTGGTCCTTTGTTTTTGGTGTTTTTTTTTGATTGGAATAGTTACCATAATAAGACCCTGCGTTAGTTATCAAATGCTTTACACGATCTTGAACGATAGGTTTCCATCCTGAAGTATCATATTCTTTTAACAATTTTCTCCGAGCGGTTTCCAATTGAAATTCTAATTTAGAAATTTCATTTTCAATTTCCTGAATGGCCGGGTCTTCTTCAATAACTATATCAATATTTGTAAAGTATATCCCTCTAGCGTTGTCAACAAGATACCCGAACATGTCACCTCTTCGGTTATGAATTGTACCCACAAACCACTCACATGATTCAGCAAATTCCCTCATTTGAGTATCATCTTGCCCGGAAGCAAATACCCCCATATCCCCATGAGAATGACCCCAATAACGGAAATTGTCCCCATTAATTTCATTTTTCATAATAACCTCAAATATACCTTCATCCGAAATTTCAGTTGTAGCAGCATTAGCTTCTTGTTGTGGCACGGTTACTTTGTCGATGCGAAAAAGTTTGTTCGATAGTTTCGTAGCTTCACCTATCCATCCTATTTCGCTGTATCTGGCATCAACAATGCTTTTAATGTCCTCAAATACATCCCACGGTATGATAATTTGTGGTAAATCATTTTTGAGGAAATGGATTCCAACTGTGTCTTTACTCATTGTACTTTAATGTTTTTAAAAACGTTAATTAATTAATTTGATTTTATTTTTCTAAAGTGGGCCAATAAAATACTGTTTTCCCGGCAACATCTGCTATATTTACAGATCTTGCATAATTCAGTAGTAGTTCCGTAAGAGCTGACAGCTCTAAATCAGCTATTAGCTCAGGTATATAATATGCTATTTCACCTAAACACATCCGACAAGACCCGTCTGATGATGCATCATGTGGGTGGGATGCCCTGCTATGAAACACGCCCTGTCTTCTTTGTGTGAGGTTGTCAAAATAAACTTCCGAAGTGTTTAAATTGACTTTAATCATTATGTTACCTATGTCAAAGATTTTTAACGTATCTCTTATCTTTTTATGTATGTGTATACGTTCAGTAGCTATTAACAAGTAATCGTCCTTTATGTCAGCCCATAGTACATCCGGGCGACTAATAATTTGTTTCAGTTCTCTTTCTAAGTGGTCTGCATTAGCATAAGCCTCTATTCGATGTTGTAATTCTTTAAATTTTCTTACTTTTTGAAATAATGTTTTTTGTAAGTTTTCTATATCATGTTTTACGACCGAAATTTCAGTGTTTGTATCTTTATTCCTTTTCTCATAAAAACCTTTAATTTGGTCAATGAATCCAGCTGACTCATTATTTTCGCCTATGTCTCGAATAGAAACACTAAATCCCAAGTATAATAAGTATTTATCTATAAGGTAACCTACGATTGTTGATATTTGGGATGTGTCGGTTTCAATATCTATATCAAATATATTGTATAGGACATACAATATATTCTTTTCGGTATCTAACTCTGCAAACACTGCATTAGATGGTGATAATATGGGTTGAATGTTTTCACCGGCAGTAGAGGGATCAACTCTTTCAAAGAACCCTATACCCTCTCGGATAGCTTGTAATGCATAGTTTTTTGCATATGAGAATACAGGCGGATACGCAGTACGAAACTCTGCTCCAAAGGGGTGGCCTCCAATTATAACCGTTAAGGGGAGACGGTCGCTACTATCTTTCACTTCTTGTACGACAGGGAATATTACGTCGTTTATGTAATCTGGACTTATAGGTGATGCAAACCCATAAGATAGTATAAATTCAACTTTGTGCTCATCCTCTAACTCTTTACAAGTAGTTGTGAGAATATCCAAAGGATCGCTTTCAATATTTATAAATTTCATACCTGTTTAATTTTCAGTAAATAAAAATGAAGAGGGGAATTAAATCCCCTCCCCATTACCTCTAATTTTTAAACTAAATCTGGATTAAGACTCCAATTACAAATTACCTTTGATTCCTTCTTTACGAATAAGGTAAATTGTGCAATCCGAATCAATCACTTTACTCAGATCCGCACTTTCACCGTTGATCCTTGGGGACCACCGGTCAGGGTGATCCACCTGCGCTTTGCGAATACAATTTTCCACGGTGGTGGGTTCATTAAGGTTGATTTCTTCGGTCCCTCCGGGAACTGTTTTTACAACTACTGTAAAGTTCATAATAGAAAATGTTTAAAAATGATTAAAAAAATTGTTTACTACCTATACTTTAAAAAAAGTGGCACTAGGTTTTCTCTCAACACCTAGTAGTTGAATCATCTTTCGTGGAATAAAGGATACCCTACGTTGTAAATCTCTTTGTAGGAAAGTTGATTTTTCAGCAATGATTTTAAATAACTCTTCCCCAACAAAGAAGATCTTTTGAGTTCGTTTTCCTTCATTATCAACTTCAATTAACAAAATACCTTTACTCATGTGATTTGTGCATATATCGCACACTTGGGTTTCATTATTTGTACCCATTCTTGTGCATATAATACATGTGTTCATAATATTCTTTTCTTTAGTGTCTCAATTTCTAATTGGATACGTTTAATATCCGTATCCGTTAAATCAGCAATAGTACCGTCTTTCAATTTTTTCTTTTTGGTTAACAATTGTGTTTCTAATCGCTTTATAGCTGCCATCTGCCTTTCTTTTTTACCCATTACAGTAAATGTTTAAATGATTAGTATTAATAGTTCCCACGGTGGGAACTATTTAGCTTTAATTAACTTTTCTAATTTATCAGCGGTTTTATTCGCATGTTTCAGGTTTTTAACTGTAATGGCCATTTCCTTGTTAAGCCACTTTTTGCCAAATGTATCCATCAAGTGGGCAATTACTGATTGATATTCACACATAATGTCTAATGTGTTTTGGATAAGTTTGTTTTTCTCCGTTACCCGGGCCAAACCTAAATTCTGAAGCTCTTTGTCTGAAAGTGATCCCAAATAGGTAGATATGTCCATTTCAGGCTCAGGTATCTCATTGAGATTAATGTACTTCAAAAACGCAGTTTTTGTTTGGTTCTCACACAAGAAATTAAGACATTCAAACCATAAGTCTTTGTGTTTTGCAAAAACACTCATGGCTTTCGCATTAAAAAAACCAAAAAGATCGCCTAACTGATGAGCACCATCACGTTCAATCGCTTGTCTGATTGTCGTTTTTTGCCCATCGGTTAAAGTTTGCCTGATGGTTTCCATCTCATTAAAGAATCCAGAATAAACATCAAAAGATTTCATAATATATATGTTTTAATAGTTAATAATAAACATAAGCAAATGTTTTATCTATATGGACCTTAAGTTTAAGGTCGGGGTTTTCATTTTCAGTTTTAATTAAGTATATACCTGGTTGCTGCTGTTGTTCTGGTTGTGTGCAACTCTGTATTAGTTGTTCTTTTGTATACTTCATGGGTTCGTATGTATACGCTAATATTCTATCATAGAACGGTAATGACTTTATATCTTGTTGTGGAGTAACTTTTAATAGGTAGGGCTCAGTTCCTAAGTACTTTGGCCGTATGATTTCTTTTAGATTATTAATTAAATTTTTATCTTTTGGGTAGTTTTCAAACTTCATAATATCATCATAGATTATTGACCACGGGGCAATATGAACTGTGCGGCTCCATGTAATGTAAAAATCTAATATCTTTTTCAAAGAATATGAAGTTTCGTTTTGTAATACTGATTCGTTATTACAATAGATTATAGATGTCTTCGCTTTTTCCAAATATTCCAGTGTAAGGAATTCATAAAGCACCTCTTGGATTGTTGTAGGTTCTTTTAATCTTAATACTGCCATTTTTATTTATAATTTTATAAACCATAAATTATTGTCAAACCTGATAACCTCTTTATTATGCCATATTCCGTGAACATAACCGGCTTGGGAATCGAATATTTGTCCTTCTTTGTATGTACCTATATTTCTTCTTAATATGTATGCTCCATTAATAGAATCTTCTTTTTGAGGTTTGATACTATAATCCATTCTGTCTACCATCTCCATAGCTTCAAACATCAACTCCATTACAAACTCAAAATTAAAATGATTCATATTTGCTTTTTAAAAAAAGAGTTCCCACGATGGGAACTCTCTACAATTAAAGAATAAAATAGATAACCATGAACACTTACATTCCTTTTCACAAATATACGAAATATATTTAATATATCCAAATATTTTAGTAAATATTTTGTTATGTATGATGAGTTTTTTAGATAGTAGTTTTAGGAATGGAATGTAAAGAATTTTGACTTACCATCAGGTCTTTTATCTTTTTAGGTTTTTCAATAAGATCATAAATGGCATTAACTGCCCGGGTTAATGCCCCATAATCTTCAAATTCAGATTCCGGCCAATCTCCATCTATGGTCTCATACCCATACGCCTTAGTGCAAAAATCATATTTATCTACTTTAAGTAGCTTGAAAATTGCAACGTTTCCACCATCACCAAGATTTGTAAGATGATTATATACCACTTCGTAAAGTAGTGGTTCTTCCCCTTCTATTGCAAATAAAACATTATCAAAATGTTCCAATAAAAAAGGTCTATTATCAATAGTGTATTCCATAATTATATTATTTTGTTGATTTATAATCTTTAATCATCAGTGATCCCACTTTTTTAGATTTTGTTATTAGATCATAAAGGGCATTAACTGCCCGGGTTAATGCCCCATAATCTTCAAATTTACTTGTTGGCCATATACCCCTGCCGGGAGCATATCCGTATGCTTTTTTAATAAAATCCTTCATTTCATCAATTGAAAAACCTAAATGTTTAAATATTGCCCTATTACCGTTACCGTTACCACAATGGAGGTGATCATTTTGAACTACGTATTCTATGTCATCACAATTGTCAAATTTAAAAACCACTACATCCCCGAACTCTATGGAGGTTGATATTTTGTCAGTATGTGTCATCTTTCTATTGTTTTTAGTGAACACTTCTTTTTCATCGGTTGTATACAACTTTATCGTTTTCATTATCGATTACTCTTATTTTCTTCACACGTGCCCCATCTCCACTTTCAACCATTTGATCTGCTAGTTTTTTAGCCGTTTTCAAATCATCCTCATGC
>JAGFIT010000029.1 GCA_024103385.1 Vicingus serpentipes | reverse complement strand
GTGGTTCCTGATACTCCAGTACCAGACCATGTTCCACCAGTGGTGCCTGTTTCCAAAGTAGTTAAATCAATGGTGTTAGCAGTAGCTAAACATAAGGTGTCTGTAGGTCCTGTTAAAGTGGGGTCTAAGTTAGGCTGGACGTTGATGTCAATAGTTGCGGTTTCTTGACAAGGAACAGCACCTACGGTATAAGTTAGGGTGTAATCACCTAATCCAGGAGCTGTAAATGTAGTACCAGTAACTCCAGGTCCTGACCATGTTCCACCAGTAGTACCACTTTCATAAGTGGTTAAATCAATGGTGCTACTAGATGCTATACATAAAGTATCATTGGCATCATTTAAACTAGGATCTGGATCAGCAACAACAGTAATTGTTGTGTTAGCTGTTTCAGCACAAGGAGCAGTACCTACTGTGTAGGTTAACACATAACTACCCACACCAGGAGAGGTAAAAGTAGTACCGCTTACTCCAGTACCCGACCATGCACCGCCAGTTGTTCCTGCTTCTAATGTTGTTAAGTCTATAGTTGTTCCTGAACCTAAACATAATGTATCTGTGGCTCCTGTTAGACTAGGATCAACATCGGGAAGAACTGTTATTGTAATGTTATCTGATTCCAAACAAGGAGAAACACCAACGGTATAAGTTAAAATGTAATTTCCAAATCCAGGAGGTGTGAAATTGGAACCTGAAACGCCAGTTCCGGACCATGTACCTCCAGTTGTATTGGCTTCATAGGTAGTTAAATCAACTACCCCGTTAGCCATACAAACAGTATCCACATTTTGTGCAAGCGTTGGGTCTACGTTAGGGAATGTGTCTACAACGGTAACTGAAATAGTGGTGTCACAAGAAGGAAAAGCGGTATTAGTAATGGTAACATTGTAGGTTCCAGGGGTTAACCCTGTTGCCATTGAATCTGTTTGTGCTAAAGGGTCATCCCATAAATAAGTGAAATGGCTTCCACAAGGAGGGGTAACAACGGCATAACCTGTTGTGGTATCACACGGATCAGTAAAATAGCTGGTATTCAAGAACCCATTAAAAGGCGGACAAAGAGGCACCGCATTTGGAGACGTACAATCTTCAGAGGAACAAATAACAGTAGGACAAATATAAATTTCGGAACAAGTAGTAGCCGTATTTAAATTAATACATACAGTTATTACTGTATCTGCAGAACACCCACCACCAACTGCTACATAATTTCCTATAAGTGAACAGCTTGCATCGAATGAGGAAGTCCCTAGAATTGAAGGGTGACCAGAGCTAGCTCCCGCACAACTGGTAGAGTTTGATGAAGAGTTTATGCTAGTTGTACCTGGGTTACAATCATCACCAATTTGTAATTTAACGTTGATGGTTCCTGTAGCAGGCCGTAAATATTCAAAACAAATTTGGCTAGGCATACTACCGTTTACAGGAATAGTGACGCATTGACCATTTGTTAGTGCAGTTGCTACGTCTGCTGGGTGTGAAGGTACTTCATTGAATGAACCTATTGTATTCGGGCAATTCCAACCTCCACTACTTACATCGTAAGGGCAGTTAGCAACAGTTTCACCTGTGTTAGCTACACCATCACCACAACATCCTACAAAGAGTAAGGTTTCACACGCAGAAAATTCAGAAGTACCATCAGAAGCTTGAAAAGCAGTAGCAGAGACAGTACTACCTGTCATTGCTCCTGTGTAGGACCAGTTTCCAGCACCATTAGCGGTAACAGTTGCTACATAGTTTTTTCCTTCACAACAAGCATCATTGGTAAAAATTTCTATTCTATCCCCAGCTCCAGCTGTACCTTGAACAAAAGAAGAGGTAACAGTTCCTCCATTAATTACAGGGGCAGCAATATTGTTGTTTCCCCCATTAGTAAGTATGATACCTTTTCCTGAGCCACCTAATTGATTGTTACAGAAGATACTGTTTAAATGAATATCATTGTCATCATTTTGATCTACTCGAACTCCTTCCAGACCATTATAAGCAATAATATTCCCTTTCGATTGGTCAGTCATATGACCAATTAATGTGTTTACATTAATGCTATTTACAGATACTAGGATTCCATATTGCGTATTACCTCTATTTAACGTTCCACTTCCATCCGTACCTATTTTATTGCTTTGGATAACATTGTCATCTGTATTGGATCCTTCTAACTCAATTCCACTTTGTCCGTTAGCAGAAATTACATTGCTAATAATTTGATTACCTCTTGAAGAAGATCCTCCTAAATAAACACCAGAAAGTGTATTTCCCATAGCAACCGTTTTTGAAAGGTCTAATCCAATCGTATTTCCAATAATAAAAGAGTCATCTAAATCATTAGAAGCGTAAACACCGTAACCTCCATTGTTAGAAATAATGTTTCCAAAACCTGAAGTAACTCTTCCGATTTCAACATTTAATGGAGTTCCATAAAACTCAATTCCATCACCAGTATTACCAAAAGCAATTAATCCTGTTATATCTGTTCCAATATAATTTCCAAAAATATTTCCACCGTCAAAATCATTTAAATTCATCCCATCACCACCGTTATCACTAATAATATTGTCGGTAATATCACAACCACTTGTTCCAGTATGTTGAATTCCATGTGAAACGTTTCCGAAAGCAACACCTCCAGTAATGTCTAATCCAATAATATTATTAACAATAAAAGAGCCATTCAGTCGACCAATAATTCCACCACCATCGTTATTAGAAATAATATTTCTATCTGCAGCAGGAGTTCCACCAATTATAATGTTATCTGTAGTACCTGAAAGAAAAATTCCATGACCTCCATTAGAATTACCAGCACCGCCAATAGTACCTGTTACATCTAGTCCTATAATACAGCCCACTATTGAACCACTATTTGCATCAACTCGAATACCATTCCCTCCATTATTACTAATAACGCAGCCAGAAATAACAAAAGCACCATCTCCAAGTTCTATACCATCTCCTGTACAATTGGTAATGTAAATACCATATACTTCAAGCCCTGCTTTAGTAAGTGTTTTTAGACCATCTACAGCAACACCAGCTCCATTGATAATTATTTTAGGGCTCACACCTCCATAACCGTTTGCTGGTTGCGTTGTTCCGTCTATTGTAACATTATCTTCTGAAATGACAGGAAGACTTGAGGATAAAGTAATAGTGTGTGGGGCTATCCCTGGAATGTTAAATACGATATTATCTCCTGTAGAATTAAGATCAAGAATAGCTTGTCTTAATGATCCTGCACCAGCATTATTGGTGTTGGTTACCGTAAAAGTAGCAGCATTTAGAGTTGTTGTAAAAACGAAAAATGATAAAAAGGCAATTAACGAATAAATGCTTTTTTTGTTGATAGAAAAGTAATTTATCATGTTTTTTTGTATTTTATAATTTGCAAATGTAAAACAAATATATATTAAGAATCAATTTTTTTTGCTGATAGGTCGATTATTTAATGTATCAATTACCGTGTTGTCTAGACGTCCTTTTTTATAAAAAGGTTGCATCATTCTTTCTTCTTTGATTTATTCAGTTCATATAAGGTTTATATTTTTGTTTTCAGGTTAGTTGTATATAGAATATTTTGAAGATACTAATATGTTTAATAATAAGTTTTTTATGATTTAATAATAATTATTATTACATTTATAATCAGAATGTTGTGTTTTATAAAATTAAGTATCCTATGAGGTATTCTGATGATTTGTTTCACTTGATAAAATCGATGGAAAAATCGGAAAAGAGGTATTTTAAAGTTTATTCTTCAAAATCTGGTAGTGAACATCTTTATTATTTAGATCTTTTTAATGCTATTGATCAACAAGCTAAAAAAGGAAATAAATACAATGAAGAAGCATTATTAGTTCAATTTGAAGGAAAAGGGTTTTTCAAAAATTTTTCGGTAGCTAAAGCTTATTTGTATAAAAAAATCTTACGGGTAATGCGAGAGTTTTATGCTGAAAATGCAGCAAAAGACGAGGTTATAAGAGAGATGTTAAGCAATATTAAATACCTTATTAAACGGTCTTTATATAAACAGGCAAAAAAAATATTAGATAAAGCACATAAGCTGGTTGATGAGCACGAGCGATTTTCTGAAAAATTAGCATTGATAAAAATGGAGAGATCTATGATTAACTATGGTATTTTTAATGAAACAAGAGAAGAAAGTTTTCAACGTTTATATGATATGGAAATATACTCGATTAACCGAACAAAGGAAATTAGTGAGTATGAACATGTGGCCAATCAAATATATTTAAAAGCATTAAGTACTGGAAAAGGAGATACAACTAAGCTGTATGAAGATTTATCGGAATTAAATAACCATCCTTTACTTCAAGATGAAAATGCTCCAAACCTGTATAGTACTAAACGTACTTTTTATCATGCCAAATCAATGTGTTATAGAGCAATGAGAGATTATGAAAAAGGGTTTGTTTATCAAAAAAAACGGTTTGATCTTTTTGAAGAGTACCCTCAGTTTATTCAGTACAGCCTGCCAAACTATATTTCAGCATTACACAATCTCTTACTGTCATGTACTTATATTAAAAATTCAGAGGATTTTAATTATTATTTAAACATCCTCTGCTCAATTAAAGCGAAAGATAAGCAGACGGAAGTTGATATTTTTAATTCATCACACCATATGCTGTTTAGGATGTATTTAATTCAAGAACGCTTTGATGATTTATTGCTTATTGTCCCAAGAGTTGAAAAGGGATTGGAGGACTATAAAGGAAGTTTAGGTGTGGTGTCAGAACAAAATATTATGTTTGGTTTGTCGTGTTTGTATTTTCAAATTAAAGATTATCATAAAGCAATTGAGTGGATAAATAAATTGTTACAGTACGAAGATAGTATACAACAACCTTATATTCAGTCTGCGATAAGGGTAATGCAGATGTTTATTTATTATGAATTAAATTACACGGATTCTTTACCACATTTATTAAGATCGGCACAACGCTATTTTACTAAAAAGAGAAAAATGTTTGAGCTGGAAAAAAATGCCATTGATACAGTTAAGAAGTTATTAAAACAAAGTGATAAGAAGAAAGAAGAAGAAATTTATAACGCATTTAAACAAAGCGTTGCTGAATCGGAGGAATATATAATTGCTGATTTACTTAGTTTTATGGGGCTTAAAGCATAAAAATTAAAAGTACCTGGGATGGGATTCGAACCTATCTGCCGATAGGCAGGTCTACCTGTCGGTAGACAGGCCCACACGTTTATTTCATTAATTTAAGTTTTTCTTTACCTGTTCCAGATTTCCAGTATTTTTCTCTTGTTCTTGCCAATTTTCTATCTGAACATTCTTCTGTATAAATTAATTTAAAAGGGGCATAAGGTTTGGTTGTTTTTTCATATCCTCTATTGTGGCGAAGTAGTCTTTTATCTAGGTCTGAGGTCAAACCAACATAAATGTAATTTTTGCTTAAGCTGGAGATAGCGTATACTTTGTACATGAGAGTTGATAAAAGTACCTGGGATGGGATTCGAACCCACACGTCTAATGACACACGCCCCTCAAGCGTGCACGTCTACCAATTCCGCCACCCAGGTTTTTATAAGGATGACAAATATAAAATTTATTTGAGTTTATATTAGTTTTAAAAAAGAAGATTTTGATTTAAGCCTCTATAGAAGGTTCGTACGTCAAATGACACACGCTCCCAAGCGTTAACGCCTGCCTGTCGGCAGACAGGTCTACCAATTCCGTCACCCAGGAATTCCATGTAAAGATAGCAAATATAAATAAAAATCCCCCGAAGTATTCGGAGGATTTTTTAGTGACCTGGCTGGGGCTCGAACCCAGGACCCTATCCTTAAAAGGGATATGCTCTACCAACTGAGCTACCAGGTCTTTTGTTTAAAGGATTGCAAATATAGTAGTGTTTTTTTAATACCAAAAAACTTTCCACCTTTTTTTTAAAAGTAATTACTAAGCCCTTTGTTAATCAATTATTTAATAATGGGTAAGCGTTCAAACTTTTTATTAGAATCAAATAAATAACGATAAGTATAAAACGTTCTATAAATGTTTGCCCCTAAACTTTCACATACATGTAGCATTTTAGGGTTGAAATCTCCAATCCAAGCTAAAACGGTTTGTTTGTATTTTGTTTTATGAACTATGTTCGTCTCGCTCCATTTAATCATAGCCCCCTCAACTCCTTTTCCTTGAAATTCTTTATCTACACCAAATACAATTCCAACCATAGTTTTTGGAGCGCTTCTCCATTTATGATATAAAAATTTGAGTTTCCCTATCCAGTTTAGGTTTCCATTAACGTATTTGAATATTTCATTTAATTCTGGAATGTTAATATAGAAGGCTATAGGGTTATTTTGATAATAAACAAAAACCATTATTTCAGGATCATATATGGGCTTTAAATTTTGCATCATTTTTTGTGCAGTTCTTTCATTCATGGGTTTAAAACCACTGTGAACTGCCCAAGCGGCATTGTATACTATTCTAAAACTGTGTGCAATTTCGTTTAGCGAAAGATTTTTAACATTGTCAATTTTATAATTATTATCCATCATTACTCTTTCATGTTTTTGAATAAAAACATCTTGAACAGGAATGGACATGTCTCTTTTGTACATGAATTGTTTGTAATACATTTTAAAACCATAGGTTTCAAAAAGATTTTGGTAATAAGGAGGATTGTAGTTCATTCCGTAACTGTTAGGGTCAGTAAAGTTCTCAATTAACAAGCCCCAAAACATATTTTTTTCTCCAAAATTAACTGGACCATCCATATGTTGAATTCCATATTGCATTAGCCATTTTTTAGCGGTATCAAACAATAAGTTTGCCGCTGGTTGCTGGTTAATGCATTCAAAAAAACCAATGCCACCATCTTTCTTACTGTCTTTAATGTTACTTACAAAAGCGGCAATTCTACCAATAGTTTTCTTGTTGTCGTCTACAAGTAACCATCTTATAATTTTTCCTTTAGTATGTGCTTTATTTTGTTTAGGGTTAAATACTTTTTCAATATCTTGTTTTAGGTGGGGAATCCAATTTTTATCGTTTTTATATATTTTATAGGGTAGTTGATGAAAAGCTTTAATGCTTTCTTTAGAATTGACTTCAATTATCTTCATTTACATATATTTGCAGGCAAAAGTGTGCAATAATATCATTTTAATCAATTATTATGAGAGGTAAAGTAGTAATTATAACAGGAGCTTCTTCAGGAATAGGGAAAGCTTGTGCTCTAGAATTTTCAAAGAAGGGAGCTACTGTTGTTCTTGCGGCAAGAAATAAAGAGAAATTAGAGTTGGTTGTTGAGGAGTTGAAAGAGGTAGGTAAAAATAATTTAGCTATTCAATGTGATGTTTCAAAAGAAGAAGACTGCAAAAGATTAATAGAAGAAACAGTAGAAAAATATCAAAAAATAGATGTTCTTATTAATAATGCAGGAATATCTATGCGAGCTATATTTAATGAAACAGCATTAAGTGTTATTAAAAAGGTGATGGATATTAATTTTTGGGGAACCGTTTTTTGTACTAAATATGCTTTGCCCTACCTTTTAAAAAGCAAAGGATCTATTGTCGGTGTTTCTTCTATTGCTGGGTACTTAGGTCTGCCAGCACGAACAGGTTATTCTGCTTCTAAATATGCAATGCAAGGATTTTTAGATGCATTGCGAACAGAAAACTTAAGGACAGGTTTACATGTAATGGTAGCATGCCCTAGTTTTACAGCTTCCAATATTAGAAATACAGCCTTGATCAATGATGGTTCGGAACAAGGAGAAACACCAAGAGATGAAGAGAAAATGATGACTGCAGAAGAAGTGGCTAAAGAAATTGTTAATGGAGTGATTAAAAGAAAACGAACATTAGTGTTAACAACAGAAGGGAAGTTGGCTGTTTTCTTAGGGAAATTGTTCCCTAGGTTTATAGAGAAACAAGTGTTTAACAAGATGCTGAAAGAACCAGATAGTCCACTAAAATGAAAAAAACAACTAAAATATTTCTAATTGGTTTTATGGGTAGTGGAAAATCTACACTCGGAAAAAAGATAGCTAGTCAACTGAATATAGGTTTTTTGGATTTGGATTATTTTATTGAAGAGCAAGAAAATCAAACTATTCAGGAAATATTTGATAAGCATGGGGAAGTTTATTTTAGAGAAAAAGAAAGAGAAGTATTAAAAACGGTTGCGGAAAAAAAAGAGGAATTGGTTGTTGCTTTAGGGGGAGGAACCCCTTGTTTTTATGATAATATGGAAATTATTAATCGGTCGGGTGTTTCAGTTTACTTGAAGTACAATTCTGGGATATTGACTGATCGTTTAATGAATGTGAAAACAGAGCGTCCTTTAATAAAAAACAAATCGAAAGAAGAATTGTTGAGTTTTATTAATGATATGTTGCTTAGTAGAGAAAAGTTTTATAATCAGAGTCAATTTATACTTGAAGGAAAAAACATCAAGGCAGAAGATATTATAGATTTACTCCAATAGATGGTATAACTCAAGTAGTTCATCTTTTTTATCAATATACCCCAAATTGTCATAGGTGTAAATTAAGTGCTGAACCACTCTTTTAATGGTAGTTAAGTTATCACAAGGTACGTAGTATTCTTCCCTAGGTTCTTGTTTTAACTGCTCTAAGAATTGATCAATATCGTTATGGTTAAAAACAGTGCCTTTATTAAAGATGTTTAAGTAAAATAGTGCGTCAACTCCGTTTTCTGCATAAGTCAAAATAAAGTGAGCAGGAATATTAACTCCATATATCGGGATGTTTAATTTTTGGCAAACAGCTAAATAAATAATCCCAAGTGTAATAGGATTACCTCTTTTACTCTCTATAACATTATTGATGTATGAGTTCTTAGGAGAATTGATATTTTTTTTATTTCCATGAAATTCATGGATATCAAAAATAATTCTATTTAAGACTTTAACTTGCTCTAAAGCGGTAAGATTATCGTTTAACTCTAACCATGCATCTTGAACTATCTGATTAATGTAATCCGTTATCTTACTCTCGTCTAAATCAGGGTATTGATATTTTGCAATAATGATGGCTCCTTTAATTAGGTCTAGTTCTTTTGTTTTTTTCCATTCAATTAAATTACGTTTAACGGTATCAAATTGTAAATGGTGGATGATGTCTTCAATTCTTTGCTGTAATAAATGATCAAAAGAAGATTCCCAAGCGTTCTCTAAATGAGGGATTACATCATCTCCAAAGGAAATGAGCTTGTGTTTAATTTCATCATAGATGGAACTGTCAGGGTCGTCTAAAAGACTAATAAGTGCATGTAATTCAGCATTTGACATATACCAAATATACGTTAGAAACCATTTGAAGGTTATCTGTTGAATGTTACTTATTAACCTTATCTTGTTAATCGTGAGGAGCTCAACACAAATTATTATCTTTGAAAAATGGAAATTAAAGTGGGGAAAAAGGTAAGATTAGTTAACGAAAATTTTGAGGGAGTAATTACAGCAATCCTTTCTACTAATCGTTTAATGATAAGATGTACAGATGGTTTTG
>JAGFIT010000005.1 GCA_024103385.1 Vicingus serpentipes | reverse complement strand
GTCTTTTACAGATTCATAGTTAACGTTTAAAGAGTTAAGGACATTGGTAGCAATATTATCTTCCCCTTTTAAAATAGACAACAATAAATGTTCCGTTCCAATAATATTATTTTTCAACACTTTTGCCTCTAAATAAGTTATCTTTAATACTTTTTCTGCTTGCTTTACTAAAGGAATGTTAGATAAATGATTGGTGTTAGGATTATTTCCTAGCTTAGTAGAAGCTTCAATCTTTTTTCTTAATTCTTTTAAATCTACCCCTAAGCTAGATAAAATTTTAACGGCCAAACCATTTCCTTCTCTAATGATACCTAGCAATAGATGTTCAACTCCAATATAGTCGTGCCCCAATCTTAATGCTTCTTCTTTACTATAAGAAATCACATCCTTTACTTTTCCTGAAAAATTTGCATCCATAATTTTTAGATTTATCTATTCAATCCTTATAAAATTAGGATTAATTTAACTTAACCAAAAATAATAAATAAGGTATTATTTCAGTGTCGATAAAAAAGCTGTTTTTTCAACAGAATTTTGTTAGTAAGTAAGCATTAAAATAGCCTTCTAATACGTCCTAATTTGTGTATTTTCGGAAGTCTTAAAAAAATGATAATCTGATAGGAAATAAAAAGAAGTTAAAATAAATTTAATATGGCAGAAGGAGAGAAAATAATTCAAATAAATATTGAGGAAGAAATGAAATCCGCTTACATTGATTATTCAATGTCAGTGATTGTTTCCAGAGCATTACCAGATGTTAGAGATGGGTTAAAACCTGTGCACAGACGAATTCTTTTTGGAATGTTAGATTTAGGGGTTCGATCCAATAGCCCCTTTAAAAAGTCCGCTAGAATAGTAGGAGAAGTATTAGGTAAGTACCATCCTCACGGAGATACTGCTGTGTATGACTCTATGGTTCGTATGGCGCAAGAGTGGTCATTAAGATACATGCTGGTAGATGGACAAGGAAACTTTGGATCTGTAGATGGGGATAGCCCTGCTGCAATGCGATATACTGAAGCAAGGTTAAGAAAGATTGCTGAAGAAATGTTGGGTGATTTAGATAAAGAAACAGTTGATTTTAGTTTGAACTTTGATGATTCATTACAAGAACCTACAGTATTACCAACAAGAATACCTGCATTATTATTAAATGGAGCCTCAGGAATTGCTGTGGGAATGGCTACAAATATGGCCCCACACAACCTGACAGAAGTTATTGATGGAATTGTTGCTTATATCAATGATAGAGATATTGATATTGATGGGTTAATGCAACACATTAAAGCTCCAGATTTCCCAACAGGAGGTATAATATACGGTTATCAAGGCGTTAAAGATGCTTTTCATACTGGTAAAGGAAGAATTGTGATGAGAGCAAAAACGGAATTGGAGGAAACCAACTCAGGACGTTTTAGGGTAATTGTTTCAGAAATACCTTTTCAAGTTAACAAAGCTGAAATGATTAAAAAGACAGCTGACCTGATTAACGATAAGAAGATTGAGGGTATATCTGATATTAGAGATGAATCGGATAGAAACGGGATGCGGATTGTGTATGAACTTAAAAAAGAGGCAATTCCAAATGTTGTCTTAAATAATTTATTTAAGCAAACAGGATTACAAACTTCTTTTAGTGTTAACAACATTGCATTAGTTAAAGGCCGCCCGGTAGTATTAAATTTAAAAGATATTATTGTTGAATTTGTTGAGTTCAGACACGAAGTTGTAGTTCGAAGAACAAAATACGAATTAAGAAAAGCCGAAGAAAGAGCACATATTTTAGAAGGTTTAATCATAGCGTCTGATAACATTGATGAAGTTATCAAATTAATTAGAGCATCCAGTAGTCCTGATGAAGCACGAGAAAAATTAATGGAGCAATTTAATTTGTCAGACATCCAATCCCGTGCAATTGTTGAAATGCGTTTAAGACAATTAACAGGACTGGAACAAGATAAACTAAGAGCCGAATTCGAGCAATTAATGAAGACTATTGAAGATTTAAAGGATATTTTATCTAATGAAACTCGTAGAATGCAAATTATTGTTGATGAATTGTTGGAAGTCAAAGATAAATATGGTGATGAAAGAAGAAGTGAGATAGAGTATGCTGGAGGAGATTTTAGCATGGAAGACATGATTCCTGATGAAACAGTGGTGGTAACCATTTCTCATTTAGGATATATGAAGCGTACTTCTTTAACAGAATATAAACTTCAGAATAGAGGAGGAGTAGGCTCAAAAGGTACAGCAACAAGAGATGAAGATTTCTTAGAGCAATTATTTGTAGCAACAACGCACAATTATTTGTTGGTTTTCACAGAAAAAGGAAAGTGCTACTGGATGAGAGTCTTTGAAGTTCCAGAAGGTACGAAACAATCTAAAGGTAGAGCCATTCAAAATTTAATTAACATTGAGCCAGATGATAAAGTATTGGCTTACATCAATGTTAAGGATTTAAAAGACGAGGAGTACATTAATAATAATTACATTATCATGTGTACAGAAAAAGGAGTAATTAAGAAAACTACTTTAGAAGCTTACTCTAGACCAAGAACCAATGGTATTAATGCAATTACTATCAGAGAAGGGGATAGGCTGCTAGAATCAAAATTAACATCCGGTTCTGATGAAATTATCATGGCGGCTAAATCTGGTAAAGCGATACGTTTTAACGAATCCACAACTCGACCAATGGGAAGAAATGCGGCAGGAGTTAGAGGTATTCGACTAGCTGACGATAATGATGTTGTAGTTGGAATGATTACTATCCCAGATATAAATGACGCTAATGTATTGGTAGTTTCTGAAAATGGTTATGGAAAACGATCTGATATTGAAGATTATAGAATAACAAATAGAGGAGGTAAAGGAGTTAAAACATTAAATATTACCGAGAAAACAGGTAGTTTAATAGCCATTAAAAATGTGACAGACAGTGATGATTTAATGATTATTAATAAATCAGGAATTGTTATTCGACTAGCAGTAGAAGACCTGAGGGTAATGGGAAGAGCAACTCAGGGAGTTCGTTTAATTAATTTAAAAGGAAATGACACCATTGCCGCTGTAGCTAAAATTGAAAAAACGGAAGAAGATGAGGAAGAAGTTCTTTTGGATGAAAATGGAGATTTAATAACTAACGCAGACCATGAAGAGAACACCTCTAATGAAGATGATTCATCAGAAGAAGAGAATGGCAAGGATATTGAGAACAACGAAGAAGAAAACGATTAATTAAAAGTAAAATAAAATAGCATGAAAAAAATAATTTTAGGATTAACAATAATATCAACAATTAGCGCTTTTGCTCAAAAAAACAAAGTAGTAAGCGCTTACAACTATAATAAAGCTTTTACTCGTTCTGGGAATTGTTCAGAGGTGCAAAAAGGACTAGAAGCTATCAATGCCTCTATCGAGCATGATCAAACTAAAAACTGGGCTAAAACCTGGTACTACAGAGGAGATTTGTACTATGCCATTCTAGCAAGTAATGATCAGGCATGTAAAGCTATTGATGCCAATGCCTTAGAAAAGTGTGTAGATTCTTATTTAAAGACATTAGTACTTAATTTTCAAGATCCTGAATTAAAAAAATTAGACTTAGGAAAAGAAGATGGAAGTGATATTCCAAAATTTAATGCTGCTAGAAAAAATAGAAGTAAAATGGATGATGAAACCTATACTTCTGATATTATAGGTAGAAAGTTGCCTGGATTATCTGGAGAATATGCTAAAAAAGGGATAACTGAATTCAGTGCAAAAAACTACAAAGGAGCACAAGAAAGTTTTTCTCGATCCATGTTATTAAGTTCTTTTTCCGGAAAAATGGACACCATGCTAATTTATAATATCGCATTAGCGGCTGAATACGGTGAAAATTACGATGTTGCTAAAAGAAAATATGACGAACTTATTAATTCAGGATATAACGTTGATGGAAATGGTCCTAGTTTATATATTTCTATAGCTAAAATATACAAGAAAGAAGGAGATGAAGCTAAAGCCTTAACATATATCCAGAAAGGAAGAAAAGCTTACCCTAACGATAACAATTTATTAGTAGCCGAATTAGATTATTACTTACAATCAGGGAAACACGAAGAATCGTTGAATAATTTAAATTTAGCGATTGAAAATGATAAAAGCAATGCCATTTTATACTTTGCAAGAGGAACTGTACATGAAAGTCTAAAACAAGGAGATAATGCTGTGGCAGATTATAAAAAAGCGATTGAAATCGATCCAACTTATTTTGATGCTAATTTTAACTTAGGAGCCTATTATTTTAATGGCGCAGCCGAAAAAATCAATGAAGCAAATAAGTTAGATTTAAAAGAAACAAAAAAGTTCAATGCCTTAAAAGAAGAAGCTAAAGCTTTATTTACCAATTCAGTACCATACATAGAGGCAGCCAATAAAGCCAAACCAGAAGATGTAGGTACAGCAAATATGTTGATTAAAGTTTACACCCAAACAGGTCAATACGATAAAGCAAAGGAAACGAAAGCTAAATATCAATAATAGCAACTAAACCCAACAATTTATTCAAAAGGAGAAACTGTAGTTTCTCCTTTTTTTATATTCAATAGTTTGTTCTTTACAGGCAAGATAAAAACATGATTTTTTTCATGTCTAAGTATGTTTTAAAACATATAAATATAAATACTAATTCAATATTATTGACATGGATAAATTATTAAATCAATAATATTATGAGTACTGTAGAATTAATAGGCATGTTTTTTTTAATGATAGGCTTTGGTACCTTATTGGTATTTTCTATTGCAAAAATTATTGCCGCAGTAGAAGTAGGGGAGTAATTACATTCTAAAATGTATTGACCCATTCAAAAGCTTTTTCTCGATCTCTAAAAGCACGAGAAGGGTTGTTGTGTGACTTCATTTTAAAATAGAAGTTAATAAGTAGTCTTTGTGCCATATTGGAGATAACATGGAAAATCCACTCAAACAGACCACCCGATAACAGTTTAAGTTGACCACCTATAGCAGTCCAAATAGACCACCCTATAGCATTTTAAACTGACCACCCTCAGCGGTGCAAATTGACCACCCCTAAAA
>JAGFIT010000089.1 GCA_024103385.1 Vicingus serpentipes | reverse complement strand
ATCATCTTTAGTGGCTTTTTGCTCTTCAACTTTGTTTCTAATTTCTGCTATTTTAGATTGTAGTTTTTCTTCTTCCTTAATATATTCTTTTGCACGTTTTTCTAGTTCTTTTCTCTGCTCCTCTGTTATTTTTTTTGTTGATTCATCTTCTTGCTTAACTATTGTTTCAGTAGTTTCTTTATTAGCTGCCCTCAGTTCTTTTTCTGCTTCTACTCTGTTTTTAACATATTGATTGAATAAAGCATCCATATCCTCAACAGTCTCTCCATGCTTAACGCCAAACGCAATAAATTTTTCCCTGGCTTCAGCAAGGTTTTTACCAAATTGCTTAAAATTCATTTTATCAAAAGCATCAGTTAGAATACTAACTTTGAATCCATCTTCAAAACGAAAATCTTTAAGAATAGCTTTTTTAGTTTCTTCAGAGGAACTACGAACCCCTCCAAACATTACATCAAAAGTTGCCCCTAAATTTTTTAACCCAATAATTGCATTAGTGAAAAAATCTAATAGATTTTTGTCAACATTTCCAATAACACTTTCTGATCCGTCTAAACTAATAATGAACTCATCCCAGGTTTTAGTTAAAATTTCTCCTTTAGCTGTTAGTGTTTGTTGTTTTATTGCATTTTCATTGGCAATTGAAGTGTTTTCTTCTAAGGCACGATTCGATAATTCAACATATTCTGCTAGCTCTTCTTGCTTAGAACTTAATATGGTAACAATACTCGCTGCTCTAGCAGAATCTATACCGTAGTTTTTAAGTGTATCGCTTAATGCTGTTAATCCTGATTTATTCGATTGAGCTCCTTTTGCTACCAACATTAATGCACCAAATGCATCGTTCTCTAGTTTATCCCTAAATTCTTCAATAGGAACCCCTGCAACATCGGCAAACTTTTGAACATTCTTTCCCATTTCAGGCAACAACTTCTGAAAGGTGGTTGCTGCTATCTCTATGGACTGACCATTCGCATCAAACAATGCTCCTAAAGCTGCAATTTGGGGTAATGTTATATCTGCTTGCCCAGCGACACCAGCTAAACGGTTGGTAAAATCAACAATGGGGCCTTCAGTAGCTTTTGTGTTGGCTCCTAACTCATTTAAAACACTACCAATACGCTCAATGGAATTTCCTATGCCATATTTTTGTTCTAAATTGAAGCTGGATGCTATTTTCCCCAAGGTTAAACCTATGTCTTCAGCTGATCCATCTAAACTATCCCCTAATGCAACAAATACCTTGTCAGTATTTTCAGTGAACTCAATTAACTCTTTACCTTTTAGGTTTAACCTACCAGCAGCTACTGCTAATTCCAATAAAGCATCTACACTTGTTTTTGTTTTTATAGAAGAAATTTCAAGTGCTAATTCTCGAGCTCCTTTTTTGGTTTCTCCGGTAACTTTTTGGAGGTTGGCCACTCCCTCATCAAACCGCTTAACAGTTTGGTAAGCATCACCAAAACCTGCAATTAAACCTGTAATTACAGCTGTCCAGCCAACCATAGCAAAAACATTACTGCTTATTGCTTTTTTTAAGCTACTAAAAGTTCCACCCAAACCTTTTGCCTGGCTTCTTAAAGAAACCACCTTACTTTCTACATTCTGTAGTTCTTTAGCTAATCTTTTTTGCTCTTTAGGATCGGATGCTGCAGCAAACTCATTTCTAAGTTTACGAGCTTCTGAAGAAAGACTTCTTAGACTGTTTTCAACTTCTTTACCATTAATATAGATATATAGTCTTCTCTTTTCGCTTTTTTCAGGCATGGTTAGTTTATTTTAATTGCATTAATGAGAGAATCGGCTTGTTGTTCGGCAACATAGTCCGCTAATTCAGGTATAAATTCATCGATTACCGGGTTGTACCAGTCTTTTTTCTTTCTTCCTATTTTCGAGCCATTGGTTTTAGCAGAATCTACAAGGATGCCACGACCAACACCTTTACTGGTCATTACCCCCCCTTTGGTTATAGTAAACCCAATAGCTTCTATTTGCCCGAAATTTCGCTTGTATTTTATGGAGTTAAGAGCTCTTAACAGCTCTCCTGTTTCTCCAATAGAAAACTGAGAAAGGGAAGCCTGAAGTTTATCTTTTGCTTTCCTAGATCTACGCCTAATGCCCTCGTTATACTTTTCTGTGTCAAACATAACTTAAAGCTATGCTGATTGCTATTGAAATAAAAGGACAAGAAAAAGGGGAGTAACCTTTTGGTTACTCCCCTACATAATTATAAAACCATATAATTATGAAACATGGACTCAAATGTAATAAATTATTGGCATAATGCTTGTAAAGTGTCAGTAAAATTGTACATTTCTGCTCTTGTATGCTAAACACTTTGTTGATTACGTTTGTATTGCGATTTAAACAAAAATTTAGTAACGTGACAAGACAATCACAATTAATCAAGGAAAAGGAGTGCAGAGCCGTTTGGAGCGGTAATTCTGATTTCGCGTTTACGCGTTTTTGTTTATTTCGCAGCTGCACTCCCTATTTCCAAAATAAAACTTTTGTTATGCGAAATAAACAAAGTAAAAAAGACCTAAACAAGGCAATTGAAATTAGCCTCAGTAATGAGGAAGTAACAAAAATGGTGGCTCTTTTTAAGGAAAGAGGCTATTCGTTAACGCATTTAGATTTACTGGATGAGTTAAACGAAAGGTATTCGCCTCAAAAAATAGTGCTGCAGTTGTTAAAAACAACGAGTAACGCTATAGAAACCAGCCCTTTTATTAACCAGGTAGAGAAAGATGAATTAGAACTGCAGTTTGCAGCACTCACGCATTTTACCAAATTAATTAAAGAAGTTGCTTAATTAAGAAAAGCCCACTAATCTTAATTAGTGGGCTTTTTAAATTTATATAATTATGGGAGTATTTGTTATAATAATAGTGAGTATCATTGTAATTATTGTGGTGATAAAAAAACAATCAAATAACATTTCCGTTAAAGAGGTGGTAATAACGTACACCCCTCCTGACGACTATAAAAATAGAAAAGAAGTATTAGCTTTTATTAAAGAAAATAATCATCATCAAATTAGTTGTTGGCTAGAAGATTTGAGGCGTGACAGTAAATATTTGAGTGATGATTTATATTTTAAAGCTAAAGATAAAATAGCCTCTAAAGATGATGATGAGTTTTTATTAGAGATAAAAAATTTACAGCCAAATGAAGTAAAGGAGTGGATGAAAGAAAAAAAAGAATATGGAGATTATCTTTCTAAAAAAGTATATACTGCAGCAATGGATAGGATGGTTTATCCTAAAAAAGAAAAAGATATTGCGATGATTGGAAGAATGACTCCTGATGAATGCCTAAAGTGGTTTAAGCAAAAAGAAGCAAAAGATATTTATTTAGGATCTGATGTTTATAAGGCTGCAGCAGATAAAATATCCTTATTACACGAAGATGAGTTAATAGAAAAACTTAAAAAAGTAACCAAAGGTAGAATTGAAGGGTGGTGTAATGCTAGGAAAAGAGAAGGTTATTTCTTCTCTGAGAAAGTATATAAAAGAATAGATGAAATTAAAGAGTAGATTATAAATCTGCCCACTTTGAATTATCAACAGCAATAGGATAGGTGTCTGAAAAGTTATATTGGCAACGGAAACCAACCAGTTATCGAATAATGGTCCTACTTTTTGGAAAGTAAAGTCGGAGAGTTCTATATTTTTAAAGAATTGATCATCATAATCGATGCTGTTGGCATACATTCTTTTACTAACCTCAATTGCAATTTCTTCACATTTTTCAATTACGGTGTCTTCTACATCATAATCATCTAAGTTGGCTACTCTTTTTAATATCATAAATGCAGCGGTGTATTCTCTTAAATGGTTATCTGAGTGCAAGTCTTTTGGCGTGTGCTCGTAGCTTTCTAACGCCATTACGTACGAGTCTTCATCTATAGAGCTTCTCATAGCGTTGGTTATTTCCTGAATGTTTAACCGGAAAAAACTTTTTGATGAGCTGCTGTGTGCTATATCTACATGCTGCTCGGATAAGTCTTTAAAATAGTTGACGTATGACTTGAATTTGATCATTGTTGTGTTTGTTTTTCTGCTTTAATAGCCTGCATTTCTAAGAAATTAAAGGCGGTTATTAGGTTGGTTTGGCAGGTTTCTTTAAAGGAGCCAAACTTAACGCCTGACATTTCTAATATTAACCCTCCATAACCAAAGCTTTTTCCTTGTTTTTGAGCTTCTTCATTATTGAACAGGTGAGGATGGTTAGCAATTATTTTGTTTCGAGAGCCTTCGTAAGCCAGGTAAATAACTTGCTTTTTTGAAAGGGATATTTTTTCTAACCTATTGGCATTTCTAATTAAATGATGTTCGTTAAAGTCTTCTCGTATATCGCCCTGGTAATTTACTGCATCGGGGTTATGGTTTTCTCTTTTTGGTCGGTAAAGTATTCCTACCAAGGTATTGAGGTAATCTACATCGGCTGTTTTTTTGTATTTAATGTAGAGCTCATCTGTAAACCTAAACTCGTTAATGGTAATATTGGTTAGTCCGTTTGCAGGAGCATATAGTTTCTTAAATCCAGATCTTATGGTTTTAATTTTGAATTCCGTTAACGTATTCTCTTTTTCTATCCATTTAATTAAAGGAAAAAGCGAACCTACTATTTCTACTTTTGGTAACTGAATAAAAATCCATAAAAACCTGAGGTTATACCACTTTATATTTAATGTGTGGTATAGTAAGGCATATCGCACTGTTGAAGTATTCATTTTAAGCTCTTTGTTAAAAAATAATGCCACTATTTTTAGGAGTTGATCTTTTTTTAGATCATTCCAACATTCGGCTGCTTTAACAGTACTTTTATTTATGGTTAGTTCTAACATTTTTTTATTTAAGGCATTTTTGGCACCCTCTCTGATTACAATCGCATTTTAATAGTTTAATAGCTCGGTGTATTCTTTTTCTTCTAAATAAATAGAAGAACAAAAGTCCTGCTGCTGGGAATGACATTAATATAATAATCATTTGCTAAGTAAGTTTGTTTTGTCCTTAGATCCTTTGGAGCTTCCAAAATAATATCCAAATATGGATAGGGCAACACCTTCTATAATACCCATAAAATGAGTGAATAATGTTTTGTTGTCTGCAGGAATGTTTAAAAACACAATTGCATAAAGGTTAAAACCTAACATTATTAATCCTAAAACCCCAACAATAACCTGCATCCAATCGGTTCTTCCCATTTTAACATATTCCACTTCTCTAGCTCTAGCGTTTTGAGTATCGGATAAATAAGCTTTGGTTTCTTCTAATTCTACCCTGGAAAACTCTAATTCAATTTGTTTCATTTGGATATCCAACTCAGTTAGCAAAGCTTTTGCTTGGGGATTACCTGTTGTAGATTGATGAAGTAATTGTCCTTTTAGGTTATCTATCGCTCCTTTTACATCTCCTGTGGCTGCCTGCAATGCCACACCTGCAACATCAGGAATTATATTCGCTGCTTTGTTTACTATTTTACCAAACAGGGTTTCTTTAAATGGTTTTTGTTCTTTACTCATAGTTAAGGTTTTACAATTAATAATCCTGTATTGTTATATCCTGAAAAATTATGAAACCTAACATCTGAGTGTAACCAATCTACATTGTCTTCTATACAACTTAGTCCTAATTCTTTATATAAAGACACATAATTATTTTTTATATCTGCACGAACTTCTTCTGCTGTAATTTCTTTAAATATTTTATCTGAAGCTCTTCCATAACTATGTTGCGAAAATTGACTGTAATAAGGGGAGTCTGGCGTTCTTATCCCTGACCAATTACGATTACCCCCATAATACCAGTTGTTAATAGTTACTTTTCCGTAACGTTCCCTCATAAACTGATCAACAGTAATTAGTTTTTTATCCAATAAGCCAATTAAATAGTGTGGTTTGCTTTTAGCATACTTAACATATAACGATTCAGGAATATATTCATGAAGGTATAGTTTTGGGGTTAGGTTTATTTTAGGGAGGTTATTTGCCATTTTTATTTGTGTTACTTGCTATTGATACTTGTATTTCAGTTAGTTTTTCAAAAATCCCATCAATTTTAGAGCGAAGGAAATCGTTGTTGTTTTTGTTTTCCTTTTTTTCTGATTCTAACTCTTTTTTTATATAATTCATTTCTGTTTTCAATGCACTTACAGTTATTCTCATGTGAATCCATGCCGATATTATCATTACAATAGCACCACCACTACCAACTATTAATTCAAACAATGTTACTTTAGTTTCCATATATTATATTATTATTGATTTACCGCCTGATGTATTATTCCAAGTTTTTGTACTGTAATCTGCCGATGAGGGATCCTGGTATAAATCGCTATCAAAATAGGTGGCGTATTTAGTTGATGAGGCGTTTTGGTTTAAATGCTCTTTAAGTCGTTTAAGGTATTGTTGCCCTGTAGCTCTATTTTTATTAATAAATGCTGCTAGTTTAGATTCTACTGCAGGATCTTCTTTTTTAATACTTACACCGGCCTTTCTTACTTCGAATGTTCCATTTTTACCAAATTGAACTATTTTAGATTCTGCAGCTGATGCTATTGATAGGAAAACGGTTGCTTTTCTTATCATTTCAATAAGGGTTGCGTTATCTGTAGTGTCGTCTACTATTTCGGTTTTGAGCTCTTCAAGGAAAGCTGTTCCTAATATTGGTTCAAGTTCAAGGTCTTCTACTTCTTTTATAGAGGATCTTATTTTAAAGAAAACGCACCAGCTATTCGTTATATCAAAATACTTACTAAATAATTGAGGTGTGTGTACTAATAGTTTTTTGTAACGATGGTAAGTGTTATCATCTCCTGCCCAATTATCAAAATCTCCTTTGTTGGCCTCTAAATAATTTAAGGTACTACCAAGGGTTTCATAACCACTTGTTAAAAGGTTGTTTCGTAAGTTGTCTTCTTGATATTGGTAGGCTGATTTTCTGTCGTTTTGTTCGATACGTTGAACGCCTGACTCACTTACGTGTACGGTTAACATATCAAAATAAAGGTACATTGCAAAGTTGGCGATAGCTTCTTGAAATCTTTTTAAGAGAGCTGCCGTAGTTTCTGTTGGTGAGCTTGATCCATCTACATAAGATTGAGCATCGTTAAACATGGCTTCACCTATTTCCGGAATAAGGTATTCTCGTTCTGCTCTAGCGATGTAAGGAGCAACAGACGTTATTTCTGTGGCTTTGCTAATCGCTAAAAACTCTTTTAGCTTTTCTTTTGTGGTGATTAAAGACATAGTTAAACTCCTTGTTTTTGTGTTCCTGTTGGATTTTTATCCAACGTGGTTAATATTGTTTTTTTAAAGCCCATCTTAATATCTTCTCCATAACCATTAAACTTAATAGCAAACTCGATAGGTTCTGAAACTAAATCGCTAACCAACTTATTCCCCTTCATAATTTCATCTGCTTCGCGTTTATCACTTCCGCTGCCGGCACCGTTCTTTTGTCCTAATTGATTCATCCCCAATACTGCAGGATCAACTCCCCAAGCAATAGATATCTCACTATTGGCGGTTGATGTAGCAATAACATCTTTATCGAACTTAGGATTTCCGTCTAGTGGAGTGAATTTCCATCCTGAATATTCTTTTTTTGTGATAGGATCTGTTCCATAATGAGAGTAGAATGTTTTACCGGAATTATCTGCCCCAGATAAAAAGTTGTCCACTTCGTCCATTTTAGCACGCATATCTTCTTCTCTTTTTCCTTCTTTTTCATTTGTATAATTACCTTTAGGAAATTCTCTATCCCAATACTCATAAGGTATTTGTACGTGCCATTGCAAACGTTTAGCGTTTTTAATGGTGTTTAATATAGCTGTTGGGATAAGTTTAGCGATTTCGTTCCAATTTCCTTTCCTAGAGCTGTCGTGCGCTGGTTTTTGATAGTACACTTTACCAATAGAAGGAACAGAAACAGGATAAATAAACTTTTTTACTTTGTTCTTTTTTAACCAGCCCTTTAATTCATCGACCGTCATCCATGGGTCAGCTACCATAACAACAGTACAATTTTCTGCAGTTACTGATTCATTTGTTCCCCACTCTGAAGAAATACCGCAATACTTTGACCGTCCATCTTCTAAAACAGACCATCTACAATGTTTTGCCTCCTGGTGTCGAATAGAAGTAATTTTTTGATAGTCGTTGCTTACAATAAACTCCGGAAAAACATTTGAAAGCCCTTCAGCATCGAAAAGCATTTCCATACAGAATTTATTGATCCTGATTTTTTCAAGGAACTCTTTAAACTTTCCTTCAGGAATAAACGGCTTAATAACTTCTTTATCTTCCTGAGCAATAATCTGATAAAAGAACGGACCTAATCCATAGGTTGATTCTACTTTTTTAACTAATGATCGGGCAGCTGTAGGAATACTGTCTATATCTGCAATGATTAAATTAGGATCTTTATTAGTTGACCCCCAATTAGCAAATTTAACTTCCTTCACACTTTGGGTGTCCGGAGTTTTAAGTTTTACTATCGTAGGTTCAGCTTTCTTACTAATGTTTTCAGGCGATGGATCTGTCGTACTCCCTTTACCTAAAGTGGTAACTAAAGCTTTTGATTTTGGTAAAACACCTGATAATGTAATAGGGTTAAATTCTTTTGCTTCTTCCATTAGTAAACAACCTTTTGTTCGTTGAAATGTGTAATTAACCTAATCTTACATTTTCTAATCTGACCACTTTGCGGGATATAAATATTCCTTGTGGCGTTAGAGTAATGATTGGGGTTTTTCTTTTTGATTAATGATTTAGGTTTGTCAAGAACAAGCTCTCCATTTTTCTTTCCTACACACTTAATACCTAACTCTATATAAACCTCTTCGCCATCTACAGTTTTAAATCTAATTGAGAATGGTTTCGGTTTCCCATTAACATCGAAATCATCCATTAAGTTTAAAACGTCTATTAACTTTATCATTTGATCAATAATATGTCAACTAATTTCCAAAACATTAAAAAAAATATAAAGGACAAGGATTTTTAACCCTATAAATAAAGGGCGTGTATCAAAAAAAATATTATAACAGTTTTATATACAGTTCTTTAACTATATAAGGTCGTCAGGAACAAATAAAGGTGTAATATTTATCCTAGCCAAGCCCTATCGGCTTGGGCAATTGCCTATCGGTTAAAACTTCACAAATATGAATTAAGGCAATGGTTGTTAGTTATTTCTATTTAAAAGATGGTGCCCGTGGTTGTTTATCTTGCTCCGGTAGGTGGACCACTATGCAAGTACTCATCATCTATCTGATTCTTGAACTTCCAGTACAGGAGATTATCTACTGTGTCGGATAGGTGGGTAGCTTTCCATTGAGGAATGTTCTTATCCTTTTCAGACTTCTTATCCTTTTTAAAGTTGGATGGTTCTATTGGTGCATCCTGCATAGAAACAATAGTCTCTTTGCAGTTCTCTTCATTGATTCGTAAGCATGGTACGTTTGGATTAGCTTCTGATAGAAACTTATTAAAGAACCTATACTTATCCATGTGGTCCGCCTCAAATATCTGATAGGAAGGAATAACCATCCAGCCATTCTTTTCTAATGTCTTAGTAACATCTTCGAATAGATTGGTAACTGAGTTCGCCTGGCTCTTACGTCCATCTGACCCACCATACATATACACTACTTTCTTTTTATGTGGTTCATAATACTTACAGAAGTTCTCAACAACTGTATCAAGTATAATAGGCTTCTCTCCATAGAAGTTCTTTAGTAATCTATACTCATTACCATGTTGTTGGCCCACTACTAAACAATTTATGTTGGAGCCAAAATCTAAAGATATATCCAGGAATACATCCTTATTTAAGTCTGCATCCTTATTGCAGTTCTCTATCCTGGATAGATCGGACCGTGTTAATACATTCTTACTATCGATATAATCATAGTCGTAAACTGGTGTATAGAAATGCCTATCTCCCAGCATTGGATAAAATGTTTTTACATTAAGTTTCCTCCGGATGTTTTTAATTTCTAAATCAAAAATAGGAGAGGGGAGCACCCTCTTTAAGTCTCTAAAGTATTTCTCCCCTAATATATACTCATTTTCATAAGATGACGCTTCCAAGTAAAGGTATTGATCAGGAAACTCTTCCATGAGCTCTTGATATTCAAATACCCACTGCCCCTGTAAATCTAAAGGCATTGTGGTAGCAAACAGGGTTCCGTGATGTTGTTGTATATGTTTAAATCTAAGGTTATTCCCTCTATTTGCCGGTAAAACATCACTACTTAGGGATTCATACTTTAATTTACTGGCCTCATCACCAAACATATAATCGTATGATCCAGACCGGGCCATTTCAGGCCTATCAAAAGAAATAAACTCGATAACGGTACCGTCCCAAAACTGTATGCAATTACTGTAATCTAATGGGGGGAGATAAGGCTCAGGTATCTTATATTTTTTAGGGGCTTTATGACCGATCCAGTAGTGGATGTTTCTGTATATCCCTCTACGTTCCCACTGATCGATAATAGCCGGCATTGATTTGGTTCTAACATGGAAATAAGTTAGCCCCATAAAAGCAAACTTAGCTCTGGGCATTAACATACCTAAATCAAGCATTTCATCTGCAAAAATGGTGGTTTTACCAATTCCACGGCCAGCAACAAACATTTTATGCGGTTGATGGCATAGTTTTATTGCTAATTGAGGATCATTATAATAAAGAGCTGGTATTATTTTAGGATCCTTCATTCTTTGCAGGTACTTTAAATTTTTTCACCTTTTTTAGAATGTCTGCAGGTAAAATGTTCTCGTATTTCTCAATAAAGGTTTTATTGATTTGAAGTACTTGTATAGGTGGTTGTATTCTACCAAAATCAGGTAAATCAGGATCATCCTTATCCAATGCCAAGGCTCTGAATAGGTTGTTATCGCAAGCAGCCATTGTTTTAATGTCGCCTGCAAGGCGAGCTCTTTTCCTGGTATCAAAAATTAAGTCAACCAAAACACTACGCCAATACTCTTTATCTTCTCTATTGGTAGACCCATACACATACTTAGCATCCTTAATTATTCGGTAAGCAGTCGCCCTGCTAATTCCTTCACTCGGGAACCTTTTTTGTAGGAAAGTGATAATTTGCTTGGGGCTTCTACCATTTCTGATCAGGTTATCTACAAAATCAATCTTATCTAACCTTTTTTGTAGTGGTTTACTTAAAGGTTTACCTCCTTTAGTTTCTAGGAATGCAGTTATTTTCTCTAAACCACCATCTACCTTACGATGTGTTAACGCATTACTCATTTCCTTTTATTTTTTCGTCAATTGCTGATAACTCTATCTCCCAATGAGCAATTTTTTGATTGATTAGGTTAATTTTATTCGTTTCTTTTAAGGTGATGAGCTTTTTCCTGTTTTTTGTGAGGTTAGATCTTAGGTTATTCCTTTTTTTAATCAATTCAAAAGGATCTAGTTTACTAATATCTTTAACATTAGTTTTTTTTTCAGTTTCAGGAAGCACAATTTTGTATTTTAGGTAATAATCTAGCCTTTCCCATAACTCCTGAATTTTATCAAAGTTTTCCAGGATAATTTTACACGATGCTTTAATTTGAATAGGGTCTTCTAGTGAGTCTAGTCGGTAATGGTGGGCATTAGCCTCTTTAAATAACCTAATTCGGTATTGTGTTTCATATTTCAGCTGATCAGGAAGATCTTCATAAACATACCCTTGAACTTGTGGTTCTGAAAAGCGTTGAACAGGATCATTGTTCTGTTTTTTTGATAAATTGTTCCGGTTTTCGGACTGTTTTGTCTGAACAACAACTTTTTTAATCTTTGGTTTAACTACCTTTTTTTCGGAATTTTTAGCTAGTATCTTTTTTAACTCAGACTCGAGTTTAGGTCTGGTGTAATTGTTAGGACCTTTTGCAAATAGTTTTTTTAATACCAGGCTATAACCTAGTTGATGGTATAAAAAAACGCCTGTTTCGTAGTCTTTTCCCGACTCAAACCATTGTTGTAATTCTTCAATTGCTTTCATTTAGTAAACCTAATAAATGGCAATTGCCAAATAAAGGACAAGGAAATTTTAGATAGAATAATTTGCTGTTAACACTTCTGTTTTTATAGCACAGGAAGTCTAGTCAAATATTTAGATTAAACTTGTAATCACTTTCCCCACTTAGAAGTAACTTGGTAGCCTCTAAGTTGTTTTCATAAATATGAGAATTACCTAAATGTAACATAATACTATCAAGGGGTAGATTTATCTGTTTGCTTATTAAATATAAATGATAAATATCTGCAGGTAACCCTAAGCTAGCATCAGAAGAACGTTGATAAGCCGTCATATATAACTTCCCTTTTGAAATTTGAAATTGAATCAAGCTTAAACAAGGAGGCTGATTACTTTCCACATCATTACCTCCTAAGAATAACAAATAATTCTTAGAACTTCTCTTCTCAGAGTTAATTTGTTGTACTAAACGAGGTAAGTGTTTTAAATATGACGGATAAGAATTGATAAGTGAAGAACCACAATAATCCCACCATGATATACCCGAAGATCTATACTTTTCTATATCTCTTTCTCCCCGTATAAATAAATCTAGCTCACATCTTAATTTTTTTCGGGCTATAGGGTGCTCTTCAAATATCTCTAATAAGTCAATAGGCGTTAAAAAAATTGATTGATTTAACAAGTATTTTATACTGCCTTTTTTATTATTCTGATATTCCCCATTATCTAATATATTTTTTAATGCGATATGATATTTATTCATCTTGATATAGTTTATTATTTATAAATTTGTTGCTCAATTGCTACCACAATTTCATATAAAGTAAAAGCCCAAAAACAGACTCCAAGAATTAAATCTCTCGGTAGGTGTCTTTGGGCTTAAATTGTGTGGTAGCAGCCTATCGGGAGTAAATATTCCCGATTATATTTTACTTCTCAAAAGAAGACATATCCGGGAATAGTTCCTCAATCACATGCTGTAAGGCAACACTCAAGCCCTTATCGTTGTGGTTAAGAAATGTCTTCCCGGATAATATGGTGTTAATCTCTTTAATATTGTTACTCTTAAAGCTGTAAGCATCATCCATTCCGTAAAAACCAGCCTTAAATGGATCAGGTTTTTGCATAATATGAGGCGTTAAATCAGTAAAAACATCATTAAAATAGAGGGTAGAGAACAACAGCCTGTTATCCTGAGGAAGATATTTATTCCAAACGGTTTGTAATAAAATTTTACTATATAGTCGTGGAGTGTGTGTTTCACAATTCCATTGTGTTTTTCCAGCATCCTTTAAATCACGTAGGGTTTGAAATAACAACTCTTTATGCACTCCTGAGCTACTATGATTTAAGTCATTAAAATGGTTTACCGCTAAATAAACCTCTAAATCATTCAACTTACAATCCCTAAGTAAGTACATATCATCATACATCCAAAGAATTTCATTACCTATTTCAGGATGATCGAGCACTAATTTTAGCTTACTTGTAGCATCATAGCAATTGGTACACCATACGTTAGGTGTTCTTTCGTGTGGGATGTGTTTTACATTAGTGAGCCATTGAGGTTTATCGCCAACTATCCAAACACGGAAGGGATCCTTTAAGTGCTGCTCTAAGCTTCTTAGGCTATATTTAAGCTCATTCCACTTAGCGGCTCCTTCTAAATATTGGTAAACTACGTCAATCATTCTTTTTATTTATGACTTCCAAAATATTTAACCCTCTCTTTTTGGCACCAACAGCATTGTATTTTAGAAATTTAGCAGGAGATCCTACCATTACACAAAATTCATCCACATCCTTAGTAACTACGGCACCCATTCCGATCATAGCACTTTCACCAACATACAAGCGTTGATGAATAGAAGCGTTAATTCCAAGGTTAGCATATTGTTTAATTACACACACACCGCCAACTACAGCCCCAGGAGCAATAGTTACGTTATCTTCTATTAAGCAATCATGCCCAATGTGGCTTTTGGTCATAATAAAACAATTAGATCCTATTTTAGTAATATCGTGCCTAACAGGGCTGTCAATTGTAACAGCGCTATTAATTACATTGTTATCACCAATAACCACTTTGCCTTTACGTTCTGTTTCGCCTCTACACTCTCCAATGTTTCCAATTACAGCGAAAGGACCTATTACGTTGTTCTTACCCATGTCTACATTTTCATGGATAATAGCCAAAGGATGTATTTTGTTTGAGCAATGGAAACGGTGGGTTGGTTTGGGTTGTCTCATAGTTCTTTAATCATTTTATAAATACTCTTACCGAAAAAATGGGGGATAACTCTGTTTAGGCTAATCTCATTTCCCTGGCATTTATGGTATCCACCTAAATTCACATCACTTTTTAAATCAACCATCATTACATGGTTACTTCTAGCATCAATTACTACAGATTTAGGGGCTATTTGCTTTATTTTTTTGGTTAAACTTCCATCTAAACCTATATTTTTCCCTTCACTCCAAAGAGAGTAATCCATTTTTTTTATTAATTCTTTAGAAAAAAACCTTCCAGCTCCAACACTTTCACCCTGTCGTTTGGTTTGGTAACCTGCCCAGTACTTCATTCGTTGATGTATCGTGTCCAGCAAATAAAAATCTTTCCATCCTAAATACTCAAACCCTTCATCGGTATATCGTTTATAAACTTCAAGAGCTGAAGTAGAAATAATATCGTCAGATCCTGTAGCTAGTAAATAATCAAAATCAAGGCTTTTGCAATACCTTACACCAGCATTCCATTTACTGCCTAAAGGCTTATTGGGGTGTTCAATATAATGTGGAGTAATACCTTCACACAACGATTTGCTTTTATCTTTTTCACTACCAACAACAACTAATTCTAATTTAAAATTTTCAGGAGCATAGTCTTGCAGTTGTTTAAATTGAGCTAAAAATATTTTTGTGATTTGGGGGCGTTTCCAAATGCAAGTTAGAACCACTATTTTCATAACAGCACTAGCTTAATTTTTCAACCATTTCTTTTTTCGCTTCCTTAACAGCTTTAGTATTTTTAAGCTTAGCAATAATCAGCACATCATCAAGATTAGTTCTCGATTTAATGAGTGCTGCCAGTTCTGTGCTGTTTAGGTTCGATAAAAATTCTTTTGCTCCTTCTGGAGTAATTCCAATAAATTCAAAACCACCTTTCCAGGCTTCAAAAGCATCTTCAGGAGTAATGGTTCTAAAATCAATAATACCGAATTTACGAGTGTCAATTCGAGGAGAAGGAGATCCTATTATTCTAAAAAATTGTTTCATTTTTAGTGAGTGTTTTAATGAAAGAAAAGCTCCCGATGAAAGTCGGGAGCTGTTAACCTAAGTAAATTAATTATGATGCAGAACTTTCGGTTGCTAATTGAATATCTCCGGTATAAACAGGAGCTGGTGCAGCATTGAAATCTTCAATCTCAAAAGTAGATCCTTTTTTACCATCATAACCACCACCACCAAGCGTGTTGGTAACAGAAGCCATTCTTGCTGGTATTTCTTCAGAACCAATTTGTCTGATTTGCCCATCCACTTCTTTAACTAACCAAATACCATCTCGGTTTTGGAATTTGCGCTGAAAACCTAAAACTTCGGCTTTGCTTCCAGGCTTCATAAATGTGAACTTGTTGTTCGAAACCTTTCCATCATCTTCACCGGCTAAAGTACTTTCAACATTCCCTGTTTTTGGAGTGGCTGTTATTTTCATAAACCCATACCCGGTTAATAAAACATGACTTGTTGAAATAGTAGCTAAATCTTCAAGGCTAGTTGCTCCTAAATGGGTAGAAGGCTTTTTAATACCGTTATCTGCAAACCAATCGGTTGCAGCAAAGTATATTTCAGTGTGTCGGATTCCACCAACATTATCTTGACCATCCCAGCCAAGACCTGCTAATTTTTTCTCGTTTATTGACATCGCAATTTAATTTATATGAATACTTACTTTATTTTTACTCCTTTGTGGCCAGCTTTCTTCAGATCTGCTAATAAAGATTGGTCTTTTAACGCTTTCTCTCTAGGAATAAAATTCCCTTTGAAATCTAAAACCCCTTTACAAGCTTCAGGTAACGTATAAACCACTTCCTTCGCTTTTGCTTCGGCTTCTTCCTTCGCTTTTGCTTCGGAACCTGATCCTGAACTGGATTCTTCAGTAGCTGCTGCAGCTTCTTCGGCTATTCTTGCTTCTTCAGCAACAATTGCTTTCGCTAACATTTCTTTGGTATCGTTATTTTGAAAGGTGATATCCATTCCTTTTGCAATTTCTTGTAGTTCAGCTTTTCCTTTTTTTATTAGCTCTTTTACAG
>JAGFIT010000013.1 GCA_024103385.1 Vicingus serpentipes | reverse complement strand
AAGGGTATAATTCTCAAACAACTATTGGAATTACTACTCTTTTAATTGGCCTCAGAAGATTCTATGATATTTATCAAGGATGGATTCTTTATGAAGATGTGTACACACGGTAGGTGTTTTAACGGATAGGATACTGTATATTTTAGTTGTAGATTTGGTGTGCAAATAACCCATGGTATTATTACCCGTTTTTAATCGTTTGTACTTAATTGTAATCGGTTGTAAACGGATAAATTAGTAAACCGTTGATTATTAATAAATTAAAAATTATTTAATATATATACATTCCCGATAGCTATCGGGAGCGAATAAACGCAATTGCGTTTATTCGGTTGTTAGCGTGCATAAAAAAATGAAACAAAAATTAATTTTTATATATCTACTACTGACAACAGTAAATTATACATTCGGACAGAATCCTAATGTTCTCAACTATAAGGAAATTAGAGTAAATGGAATAAACTGGGAATCGACTCTGGATGACATTATTCAACAATTCGGACAGCCAGACACTGCATACGATCCCAAATTTGAATGTGGAGCTTACTCAACTGAGCAACAAGATATTGACAGTGTAGCTTTATATCATTACCCTAAAATCGATTTTTTGATAGTTGACAGTCAGGTTGTCTTCAGAGATATATACTTTGACGAAAACAATACAATCTCACTCAAAACACAAAACTTGAAATTGGACTACAATACAACGACAGATGAATTAAAAAAGCTATTTCCGAATTCTTATAAACATTGGTTGACTGATGAATATGGAATCCTCAGACTTTGGCCTTGCAACTATTGTGATGATGAGATTTGGTTACATATTAAAGATGGACATATAAAACGAATTCAATTTTGGGATCCATGTTGACTTAAAAGTAAAAAACGACACGCCAACACGGTATATGGCAAATAAGGCGTTAGAGGTTTAAGAAAGTGAAGTGCTATTTATAACCAACGCCAAATTTTCAATTTGGCTTTTATGAGATGAAAACTAAAAACAAAATTGCAAATTTGGCTCAGTGCAAACTTTATAGTTTATCTGTATCTTTTGCCCTAAATGCCATATACTAATCGTTATAGACAATGCAAAAATCAACCTCACAAAACCAAACTACTTAAGTCAATAAATGGAAATCAAAATAACACATTGCAACAATATTGAAACAGGAGAAATAAAGATTTCCAATAATAAACTGAATATTAAGTTCGGAATTAATGGTACAGGAAAAAGTACGATTACAAGAGCTATAAAATATAATACAGAAACGCCTGAAAAATTAAAAGAATTAATACCATTTAAACTCAGAGGTGGAGAAGTTGAAATTATTCCAAAGGTAGAGTCAAGTGAAGAGATTAAAAGTGTACTCATTTTTAATGAAGAGTACTTAAATCAATTTTTATTCAAGGAAGATGAATTAATTTCAAACAGTTACGAAATATTCATTGAGACTCCTGAATTCAAAAACTACACTACTCAAATTGAGCAACTTCTTTCAGAAATAAAAAAAGTGTTTTCGGAAAATGCGGAACTCGATAAAATAATATCAGACTTTGATAATTTATCAAAAAGCTTTAAAGCCACTCAAACTGGTCTCTCGAAAACTTCAGCACTATATAAAGGACTTGAAAATGGAAACCAAATTGAACATATTCCAGAATCTTTAAAAGGCTATAGTAAATTAATTAAAGACAAAATCTGTGTTAGTTGGTTAGACTGGCAAAATAAAGGAGAACAATATCTCGATATTTCGGACGATTGTCCATATTGTACCTCTCCAACAATTGAGAAAAAAGATACCATAAAATCCGTTTCTACGTTTTATAACAAAAATGTTATCAAAAATTTCAATGTAATAATTGAAGCATTGCAAAATCTTGGCGAATATTTTTCTGAATCAGCCAATACTACACTTAAAGATATAACAGAAAAACAAACAGGTTTAGAAGAATCCGAAATGAACTACATTGTTGTTGTTAAACAACAAATTGATGATTTACTTTTAAAATTAAAGTCATTAAAAGACATTTCGCCTTTAAGCTTTAGTGAAGATGAGAAAGCAGAGGAAAAATTAAAAGGATTAAAAATTAATGTAGACTTATTTGATAGGTTGAAATCTGATAAAACTGTTGAGATAATAGACTCTTTAAATTCTTCATTAGACACCGTTCTTGAAAAAGTAGGAATTTTAGAAGGCAAAATAAATAAGCAAAAAAGTTTAGTTAAAAAATTAATTCAAAAACATAGAAAAAGTATCAATTCGTTTTTAACTAATGCGGGATATAAATATACAGTTGAAATTGAAAATGTAGGTACAAGTGACTACAAACTACTTCTAAAACATATTGAGTCTACCGATATTATTACGGGAGGAAAACAATATCTAAGTTTTGGAGAAAAAAATGCATTTGCACTCGTTCTATTTATGTATCAAGCTTTGCATAAAAACCCTGACTTAATAGTTCTTGATGACCCAATATCTTCATTTGATAAAAGCAAAAAATATGCAATTATGCATATGCTTTTTAGAGGCAAAAGTATAGACTGTCTTTTGAATAAAACAGTATTGATGTTAACTCACGACCTTGACCCCGTAATTGACACCGTGAAAGTCATTAAAGAGTTTAACAACATATCTGAATCGAATTTCATATCCACTAAAAATGGAATTTTATCAGAGACGAAAATAAAAAAGAATAATATATTATCATTTGCTCAAATTTGTATAAAAACTTTAAAATCTGAAATTGATAATATAATTAAACTAATATATCTAAGACGACATTATGAAATATTAGATGATTTAGGAAATGAATATGAAGTGCTCTCAAATTTGTTTCATAAAAGGAAAGTAGTCGAATGTACTGACCACAGAAAAGAAATAGAGAATAACTTACTATCAGAAGAAGATTACAATTCAGGTTTAGAAAATATAAAATCTTATATACCTGATTTTGACTATGAAGTATTATTGGATTCATTAAATGACATAGAATTCTTAAAGAATTTATTTTTAAATGCAGAAAATAATTATACCAAGCTGAGTGTATTTAGACTGATTTATGACGAAAAACTTGAGAAAATACCAAGTGTTCTAAGAAAGTTTATTCATGAAACATTTCATATAGAAAATGAACTAATATGCCAACTTGACCCAAGTAAATATGATATAATTCCTGATTTTATTATTGAAGATTGCGAAAAATACATAAATGAAATGTAAATAAACACTGGCTACAACAATGGCTATACGTAACCCATTAGAAAAACGCATTGAAAACCAAAATAGAATATCAATTTTCAACTAAACTATGGAGATATAATTCCCAAAATGGTTGGTATTTTGCAACTGTGCCAAAAAATTATTCAAAAGAAATTAGAGCCCACCTCAAGTGGCAAGAAGAAGGTTGGGGACGTATGAAAGCTACAGTAATAATAAACGATTTAAATTGGGATACGTCAATTTGGTTCGATACAAATAAAAATAGCTATATCCTACCCATAAAATCTGAAGTTAGAAAAAAGCTATCACTTAAAGAAGATGATTTACTAACAATAAGTATTTTAGTTTAAAACATAAATGATGACAAAAACAAACAACCATATTAATTATGTAGAGTTGAAAGCAAAGGACTTACAAAAAATAAAATCTTTCTATCAAAAATGCTTTGATTGGGAGTTTAAAGATTATGGACCCGATTACACCGCCTTCTCCAATAGTGGTCTTGAAGGTGGTTTTGAAAAATCAGCAGACAAAGTTGTAAATGGTGCATTAGTTGTATTGTATCATAGTAATCTTGAGAAAATACGAGAAACTGTTATTAAAAATCAAGGAACAATCTCAAAAGAAATTTTCTCATTTCCTGGCGGACGAAGATTTCAATTTATTGACCCTGCAGGAAACGAATTGGCCGTTTGGTCTGATAAATAAAATTAACTACAACAAGGTGTGTAGTGCATACCTTTTGGATACACCCCATATACGAACCGTTAAAACCCCAAAATCTTTTTCAATTCCTAAAACTTTGTACCTTTACTTTTTTGATATAGAATGAGTCAACTCAAAACAGATTTTTTAGTGATAGGATCAGGCATTGCTGGTTTAAGTTATGCCTACAAGGTTGCTGATTATTTTCATCAGAAAGGAGAAAAAATTACCGTTACCATCATTACCAAAACCCATGAAGAAGAAAGCAATACCAAGTATGCACAAGGAGGTATTGCCGCAGTAACCAAAGGTACCGATTCGTTTGAGAGCCACATTAAAGATACTTTAATTGCTGGTGATGGTTTGTGTGATGAGGAGGTAGTTCGTTTGGTAGTAGAAGAAGCTCCAGAACGGATCCAAGAATTGATTGAACTGGGTACCAAGTTTGATAAAACCGCAACTGGTGATTATGATTTAGCCAAAGAAGGTGGGCATTCTGATCACAGAATATTACACTACAAAGACGTTACAGGGAATGAAATTGCGCGTGCTTTAATTCAAAAAGTAGAGAACCATCCCAACATTAAAATACTGAATCACCACTTTGCCATTGATATCATTACTCAACATCACTTAGGAGAAAAAGTTACTCGTGCTACTCCCGATAAAAAATGTTTTGGAGCTTATGTACTCAACCGAAAAACAGGAGCAATCAATACCGTATTGTCAAAAATAACCTTGCTCGCTACAGGTGGTATTGGACAGGCTTACCTTAGCACCACTAACCCCCCTATTGCTACTGGAGATGGTATTGCCATGGCTTATCGAGCAAAAGCACAAATCAACAACATGGAGTTTGTGCAGTTTCATCCTACGGCTTTGTATAACCCAACAGACAATCCTGCTTTTTTAATTTCTGAAGCCGTAAGGGGTGCTGGAGCTATTTTAAGAGATCATAAAGGCAAAGCGTTTATGGAAAAATATGATAAAAGAAAAGATTTGGCTTCGCGAGATATTGTTGCTAGAGCTATTGACAGTGAATTGAAGAAATCGGGAAACCATTTTGTTTATCTAGATGCCACCATGATTGAAAAAGAAAAACTACAAGAACATTTCCCAAATATTTACGACAAGTGTTTATCCATTGGCTTAGATTTAACCAAAGATTACATTCCTGTAGTACCTGCTGCACATTATTTGTGTGGTGGCGTAAATGTAAACACCCAAGCACAAACCAGCATTCAACAATTGTATGCCTGTGGAGAATGTAGCAACACCGGCTTGCATGGCGCCAACAGATTGGCTTCTAATTCATTAATTGAAGCTTTAGTCTATTCGCACAGGGCTTTTAATAAAGGCATTGAAGAAGTAAAACACAACCGTTTTCAAGACAATATTCCTGATTGGGATGATACAGGAACAAGAATTGAAAACGAAGAAATATTGGTAACACAAGCCCGTATAGAACTCCAAACGATTTTAAGTGATTATGTGGGTATTGTTCGTTCCGAAAAAAGGTTAAAACGTGCTATTTCTAGGTTAAAATTAATTTTCAATGAATCGGAAGAATTGTACACCCAATCTAAAATAACCGTAAGCATCTGCGAGTTAAGAAATTTAAGAAGTATTGCTTACTTAGTAACCAAAGCCGCCCAAAGCAGAAAAGAGAGTGTTGGGTTGCATTATATTGCTAAGTAATTGGTATCGGTTTGTCATCCTGATTCCGATAGCTATCGGAATGTCGAAGGATAATCAACAATAATTGTTAAAAAACAGTTTACTGCATGACATAAATCAGCTTTTTTATGTTGTAGAACATATTACATTTGTGGTATAATTTATTCTAATGAGTGTTTTATTCATTTTAATCATAGTAAGTCTTTTGGTAGCCAGCGGTTTTTTGGTGGCGTTTATCTGGTCTGTAAAAAACGGACAGTACGAGGATGGTTATACGCCATCTGTTAGGATGCTCTTTGATGAAAAAATTACTACAAAAGAAAACGAAATAAAAAATAATAAATCAAATCATAAAACTTAAACAATGTCAGGACAATTAGAAAAATTCTATTATGACAACAAAATCGTAAAGATGTTTGCCTACGCTACCATTTTATGGGGTGTAGTAGGAATGTTAGTCGGTTTATTAGTCGCATTTCAAATTTATATTCCAGCGCTCAACTTTAATTTAGAGTTTACCACTTTTGGTAGAACTAGACCGCTACACACCAATGCCGTAATTTTTGCATTTGTGGGTAATGGTATTTTCACTGGGGTTTATTATTCATTGCAACGTTTGTTAAAAACAAGAATGTGGAGTGATAAATTAAGTGCAATCAACTTTTGGGGATGGCAAATCATTATTGTTGCTGCCGCTGTTACTTTATTAGCAGGTTTCACCACAGGTAAAGAATACGCTGAGTTAGAATGGCCAATTGATATTGCTATTGCTGGTATCTGGGTAGTATTCGGATGGAACATGTTCGCTACGATCTTAGCCAGAAGAGAAAGACATTTATATGTTGCCATTTGGTTTTACATTGCCACTTTTGTTACAGTAGCCGTATTACACATTGTTAACTCTTTTGAGTTACCAGTTAGTTTTATGAAAAGTTACTCTTTTTATGCTGGTGTACAAGATGCTTTAGTACAATGGTGGTACGGACACAATGCAGTGGCATTTTTCTTAACCACCCCTTATTTAGGGTTAATGTATTACTTTGTTCCTAAAGCGGTTAACCGTCCTGTTTACTCTTACAAGTTATCTATTATCCACTTTTGGGCATTAATCTTCTTATACATTTGGGCTGGTCCGCATCACTTATTATACACTTCACTACCAGAGTGGGCACAAACTTTAGGGGTGGTATTCTCTGTAATGTTAATTGCTCCATCTTGGGGTGGTATGATTAACGGGTTATTAACCATGCGTGGTGCCTGGGATAGAGTGAGAGACAGTGCCGTATTAAAATTCTTTGTGGTAGCAATTACTGCTTACGGTATGTCCACCTTTGAAGGACCAATGTTATCCTTAAAAAATGTAAATGCCATTAGTCACTTCACCGATTGGACTATTGCTCACGTACATATTGGAGCTTTAGGCTGGAACGGGTTTTTAACCTTTGGTATGATTTACTGGTTAATTCCTAGAATGTTTAACACCAAATTGCATTCTGAAAAGTTAGCTAACGCCCACTTTTGGATTGGTACAGTAGGTATTTTATTTTACGCTTTACCTTTATACTGGGCAGGATTTACTCAATATCTAATGTGGCAAGAGTTTACTCCAGACGGATTTTTAGCTTACCCTAACTTCTTAGAAACAGTAACTCAAATTATACCTATGTATGCCATGAGAAGTATTGGTGGTACCTTGTATTTTGTTGGAGCGCTATTGTTTGTAGTTAACATCATTAAAACAGTTAAAGCTGGTTCTTTCACTGCTAACGAAGAAGCTCAAGCTCCTGCACTAGAAGGAGCCTACAATGCTAGTATTGGAGAATACTGGCACAGACCAATAGAAAGAAAACCAATTCGTTTATTAATATTCGCTTTAGTGGTAATCTTAATTGGTGGAGCAGTGGAAATGGTACCTACTTTCTTAGTTGAATCTAACGTACCAACTATTGAGGCAGTAAAACCTTATACTCCTTTAGAGTTACAAGGTAGAGATATCTACATTAAAGAGGGATGTTACAACTGTCACTCACAAATGATTCGACCATTTAGACATGAAACTGAACGTTACGGTGATTATTCTAAGTCAGGAGAATTTGTTTACGACCACCCTTTCCAATGGGGTTCTAAAAGAACTGGACCAGATTTAGCACGTGAAGGTTCTAAAAAGTTGAGAAAATCTCACTCCTGGCACTATAACCATATGTTTGACCCAACAACGATGTCTCCAGGTTCTGTAATGCCTAGATACCCATGGTTAATGGTGAAAGAGATTGATGTAAGAAGCACCACATCTAAAATGGCTGCAATGCAAAAATTAGGCGTTCCTTATACAGATGCTGAAATTAAATCGGGTAAAGCTGATTTAAAAGCGCAGGCTGAAGGTATTGCTGCAGAACTTGTAGAACAAGGCATTAAGGAAGCGGATGCTAACAAAGAAATTATTGCTTTGATTGCTTACTTACAACGTTTGGGTACAGATGTTGAAAAAGTAGCAGAAAAATAAGAACATGCTAAAATTTGTAAAACATACGATGGAAACGATAGATGGAATAGCTTTATTCCCTATCATTTCCTTTGTCATATTTTTTAGCTTCTTTATTGGCTTATTATACTGGGTATTCAAAACAGATAAGAGCTACGTAAATCATTTAGAGAACCTTCCTTTAGAGGATGACAAATAATATTTAAATTTAAAGACATGAGTGACGATAAAAAATTAGTAGACGAAGTATTAGGTGAAAACCTTTTAGACCACGATTATGATGGTATTATGGAGTTAGACAACAGTCTTCCACCATGGTGGCTGTATATGTTCTACGGCACTATCATATTTGCTATCATATACTGTGTAGCTTATTTTGGAATGGATAAGTTTAAACAACAAGATGAATTAAATACCGAAATTGCCGTTGCTGGAGAAGCCATTGCCAAGTACAAAAAGAAAAACGGAAACAGTGTTGATGAAACCAATGTAACTTTAGTTTCTGATGCAGCTAAACTAGCTAATGGTAAAGAAATTTATGATAAAAACTGTGTAGCTTGTCACGCACCAAATGGTGGTGGTGGTGTTGGCCCTAACTTTACTGATGACTACTGGATTCATGGTAATTCAATTAACGATCTATTTAAAACAATAAAGTTTGGTGTTCCAGAAAAAGGAATGATTCCATGGGAAAGCCAATTGAACCCTGAGCAAATACAAAATGTTGCTAGTTTTATTCTTGCTGAATTTAGTGGCAAAAACGTAGAAGGCGGAAAAGAACCTCAAGGAGATAAAGTAAACTAAAACAACAATACTATTTTAGGCCTCAGGGATTTATTTTGCACCACAATAAATTGCTGAGGCTTTTTAATTAATACAACCATATGGAAAACGATCATAAAAGAGGTAAAGAAGAAGCCTTTCGGGATACTATTTCTACTGTTGATGAGCAGGGAAAAAGAAAATGGTTGTTTCCAAAAAAACCTAAAGGAAAGTTTTATAATTACAGAACAGCGTTAAGTTATGTGTTATTAATTCTATTATTTGGAGCCCCATGGGTAAAAGTAGATGGCGAACCATTGGTGATGATTAACATCATCACTCGAAAGTTTGTGTTGTTTGGGCAAGTGTTTTGGCCTCAAGATTTTCACCTGTTTGGGCTCATCATGATTTGCATGGTTATTTTTATTGTTCTATTTACCACCATCTTTGGTAGAGTATTTTGTGGATGGATCTGTCCTCAAACCATTTTTATGGAAATGGTATATCGAAAAATTGAATATTGGATAGATGGAGACTACAAACAACAAATGCGTTTAAAAAAGCAACCTTGGAATTTTCAAAAAGTATGGAAAAGAACTTTTAAATACGGTTTGTTTTATCTAATTGCATTAGCTATCTCTCACACTTTTTTAGCTTACATCATTGGATCCGAAGAGTTAATTGAAATTCAAACCTCCCCCGTTCAAGAACATTTGGGTGGATTCATTTCCATCATTATTTTTAGCTGGGTATTCTTTTTTGTTTTTGCTTGGTTTAGAGAGCAAGTCTGCTTAATTGTTTGTCCTTACGGAAGATTACAAGGAGTAATGTTAGATAGAAACTCCTTAGTAGTGGCTTACGACTATATTAGAGGTGAAGGCAAAAATGGACGGGCAAAATTCAAAAAGAACGAAAATAGAGCTGAAGTAGGTAAAGGAGACTGTATTGATTGTAACCAATGTGTAAACGTATGCCCCACAGGAATTGATATCAGAAATGGCACTCAACTAGAATGCGTTAACTGTACGGCTTGTATGGATGCTTGCGATTATATGATGGAAAACACCAATCAGCCCAAAGGATTAATTCGCTTGGATTCTGAAAACGCCATTGCCAACCAAACCGAAAATCGATTAACTACCCGATCTAAAGCTTACTCTGTTTTTCTGATTTTGTTAATTGGATTAATTGTATATCTTTTTACTTTAAGAGGAGATATGGAAGCTAGTATTTTAAGAACACCTGGAATGCTATTTCAAGAACAGGATGGTGGTTTTATTACCAATCTTTATAATGTTAAGGTGATTAATAAATCTAACAAAGCATTGAACCTAAAATTCAAGTTATTGAACCATAAAGGCAGTATAGAAATGGTAGGAAATCCGGTTTTAAGTATTGAAAAAGGAGGAAGCAATCAGCAAGCGTTGTTTGTAAAAATCCATAAAGATGACTTAATCGCTAAAAAGACACCTATTGTTATTGGAGTTTACGAAGGTGAAAGATTACTAGAAAAAGATAAAACCAACTTTTTAGGACCAAGTAGACAGTAGACAGTAGACAGTAGACAGTAGA
>JAGFIT010000039.1 GCA_024103385.1 Vicingus serpentipes | reverse complement strand
AAGGGTATAATTCTCAAACAACTATTGGAATTACTACTCTTTTAATTGGCCTCAGAAGATTCTATGATATTTATCAAGGATGGATTCTTTATGAAGATGTGTACACACGGTAGGTTTTTTAACGGATACTAATGTCAAATTTTTTTACCACCTTTACTTTCCCTTTAATATATAAATATTGAATTATATGGAAAAAATAAATGTGTTAATAGTTGATGATAGAGATATTGTTAGAGATAGTCTAAGGGTAACTTTCTCAGGAGTTAAAGATATTTATGTTAAAGATGAAGCTGTAGACGGGGCGGAGGCGATGAGGTTAATTGAAAAAAACGAATATGATGTGGTATTGATGGATATCAATATGCCTAATATGGATGGAATTAAGGCTACTAAGGAAATTATAAAAATAAATCCTAATATGAAGGTTTTAGCGAGTTCATTTTATGTTACTCCTCTTTACATAAAAGAGATGATAAGAGCTGGATCCTATGGATTCATTACTAAAGGAGATAATAGAGCGGCTTATATTGAAGCGGTAAGAACTGTGGCTAATGGAACTGTTTATTTGTCTGATGAGATTAACAATGAGACATACGACCAAGTACTTTCCTATCTAAAAACACCATCTAAAATAACTTTATCTGCTTAAAATAAGATTATGGGTTGTTTTTGAAGAATGATTTTAAAAAATTAAAATATTCTTTTCTGGTATTTTTTGAAGTAAATATTTCTAGCATTACTTTCCCAATTGAAGAAGTAGAGTTGTTGATTTCAGTTCCTTTTTTCGGATGATAACCAATAATTTTATTAGCAGCGTTAAAGTGATTTTTAGCACTACTCATTCTTCCTGCATTTTCTTCTAATAAAGCAAGATTGTTGTGTGCAATATCATCTTTAGGATCTAGTTCAATTGCTTTTTTGTAATCTTCTATAGCCCCTTCAATATCAATGTTTGCTCTGATATATGCTCTGCTAGCATACCGATAGGGCTTATTAGGCTCTAGTTCAACAGCTCTATTCATATCGTTCATAGCTGCATTAATATTTTTGTTGTGAAAATGAGAAACGCCTCTTTCACTCAATAAAGAAGGTTCATCAGGAAGTCGCTCTAGTATAGTGCTAAAATCATCAATTGATTTTTCGAATTCACCTATTTTACGGTAAGAAATGGCTCTGGTGTATAGGGCATCAGCATTGTTGTTTTGTTGTAATAAAAAAATATTTAATACTTCAATAGCTTCTTTATATTGCTGTTGTTCAAATAATGCTTTCCCTTTTTCTAGTTCAACCATTTGTTAACTATTTTTTTCGTTAAAATTAAGAAGTATTCTTAATTTAGGATCCCATTAATATTGAAATGACGAAAGAAGAAGCCAAACATAAAATAGCACAGCTAACAGAGGAATTAAATGTGCATAATTATAGCTATTATGTTTTAGATGAGCCTACTATTTCTGATTATCATTTTGATATGTTTATGGAAGAACTGCAAAAATTAGAGGAGCAGTTTCCTGAATTGGCGCATGACGATTCTCCAACAAAGAGAGTGGGAGGAGAAATTACAAAGAATTTTAAAACGGTAAAGCATAAATATCCTATGCTTTCACTGAGTAATAGTTATAGCAAGGAAGATATTGAAGACTTTGAAACAAGAATAAAAAAATTGGTTGAAAATGAGTTGGAGTACATCTGTGAATTAAAATATGATGGAGTTGCGATAGGAATCTCTTATAAAAATGGAAAATTAGAAAGAGCAGTTACGAGAGGGGATGGAGTTCAAGGAGATGATATTACGACCAATGTAAAAACAATACGATCTATCCCTTTACAATTAAATGGCGATGACTATCCCGAAGAGTTTGAAATACGAGGAGAAATTTTTTATCCTAAAACGGTATTTAAAGAATTAAATAAAGAGCGAGAGGAAATAGGGGAAGATTTGTATGCCAATGCCAGAAATACGGCATCAGGAACTTTAAAGATGCAAGATTCAGCAGTAGTTGCTCAGCGTAGGTTAGACTCTTATTTGTATTTTGTGTTGGGAGAAAACTTACCTTTTAAGAACCATTATGATTCTATTCAAAAAGCGGGAGAGTGGGGCTTTAAAGTTCCTGTTGAAGGAAAAAATTACATCAAAAAATGTACGACTATTGATGAAATATTTGAATTTATTAATTATTGGGATAAAGAAAGAAACAGTCTCAATTTTGAAATAGATGGGGTGGTTATTAAGGTAAATTCTTATGCTCGACAAGAAGAAATAGGTTTTACTGCAAAATCTCCCAAATGGGCTATTGCCTACAAGTTTAAAGCAGAGAAAGTAGCTACTAAATTGTTGGAAATTACCTATCAGGTGGGCAGGACAGGTGCGATAACACCAGTTGCCAATTTAGAACCAGTATTGTTAGCAGGCACGATGGTAAAAAGAGCTTCATTGCACAATGCAGATCAAATTGAAAAATTAGATATTAGGGTTAACGATACTGTTTTTGTAGAAAAAGGTGGAGAAATTATTCCTAAAATTGTGGGTGTTGAAACACAACAACGTGATATCTTTTCCAAACCAACGGAATACATTAAAAACTGTCCTGAATGTAATACTGAATTAATAAGAAGTGAAGGAGATGCCAAACATTACTGTCCGAACGAATGGGGTTGTCCGCCTCAGATAAAAGGAAAAATGCAACATTTTATTAGTCGGAAAGCGATGAATATTGATGGATTAGGAGAAGAAACGATTGACTTGTTGTATGAAAAAGGATTAGTAAAAAATAGTGCAGATTTGTATGAATTAAAATTTGATGACCTGTTGGAGTTAGAAAGTTTCAAGGAAAAAAAATCACAAAATATTATTGAAGGGTTGGCAGTTTCTAAACAAATTCCTTTTGAGCGAGTTTTGTATGCTATTGGTATTCGATATGTTGGGGAGACTGTGGCTAAAAAATTGGCGAGACATTTTAAAACTATCGATAAGTTAAAAGATGCAACTTTTGAAGAGCTTATTGCTGCTGATGAGATAGGAGATAAGATTGCAGAAAGTATTATGCATTTCTTTACGATAGAGCAAAATGTGAAAACCGTTGAAAGACTAAGAAACCAAGGATTGAAATTTGAATTATCAGAAGAACAAATAGCCAATTCTACTACAAAGTTAGAAGGGTTGGCTTTTGTAGTTTCAGGTGTTTTTTCCAAGTTCTCCAGAGATGAGCTAAAACATACGATAGAGCAGAATGGAGGAAAAGTATCGAGTTCTATTTCTAAAAAGACCAGTTACATTGTTGCAGGAGAAAACATGGGGCCAAGTAAACTAAAAAAAGCACAAGATTTAGGTGTAGAGATTATTGATGAAAATCAATTTTTGGAGATGATTTAGTTACTCAACCCGAATCCAAGTTTGGGTTCTAAAAAAGAAGGCAATATACCCTCTTACTTTCAATTGTCCGTTCTCCACCCATAATTTACAATCGTAAATTTTTCCATTGTTAGGATCTAAGATTTCACCATCTACCCATTCGTTGCCTTTTTTTACCATGTGAGTAATTATAGTCATACCTAATACTTTTTTTCCTTTTCGGTAATCAGTGCATTCTTTGCATATCGGATCTGGGTTTTGTCCTTTTTCTCGAAATAATTTGATGATTTTTCCGTAAGCTTTTCCTTCTTTCATAAAAATTTCTACAATGGATTTAGTTTTGCCTGTTTCGTCATCAATGGTTTTCCATTTCCCAACAATGGATTGTGCGCTGGTTATTATTGAAAACAATAATATTATTACTAAAAAGACAGGTTTTAAAGTGTCCATGAGGCTATTTCTTTAATCATCAAAAAATAAATATAATAAAAAATCCCCCCGAAATACTTCGGGGGGATTTTTTTATCCTTGATTGATATATGTTGACTTAGTGTTCGTGTCCTCCAGGTCCATGAACATGTCCATGTGCTAATTCTTCTGCTGTAGCTTCTCTTACTTCAACCACGTTGCCTGTGAAATGTAAATCTTGATCAGCTAAAGGATGGTTAACATCAACGGTTACCGTTTTTTCATTTACAGACATTACTTTTGCAGGATGTACTTGTCCGTTTTGATCTTGTAGAGGTAATATATTACCAATAACCACTTCTTCTGCTAATTTACCTTCTTTCATGAACATTTCTTGTTCTAATTCAATTACAGCTTCTTCCGTTCTTTTTCCGTATGCATTTTCTGATTTTATCCCAAAAGAAAAATCTTCTCCAACAGATAAGTTAACCACATTTGCTTCAAATTCAGGAATCATTTGTCCCAAACCAGATAAAAATACTAATGGTTGTTTCCCTTCAGTACTTTCAATCATTTCACCTTCAGCAGTATCTTTAAAAAGTTTGTAATCTACTGATATTACTTTGTTTTTTATTTCACTCATAATTTTTAATTTTTTGTAAAAATACCATTAATAAGAGGAGTGGTGGGTGGAAAAAGACATTTATTTGAATTTTTTGAGAAAATCAATAAATCGTTCAGCAATTTTATTTTCATTGTATTCTTTTTGTATTAGCGTGTGAGCAGCCCTAGCAATTTTATCTGTTACTGATTTATTGTCTTTTAAAAACAAAATATTTTCGGCAATAGTTTTAGCTTTATTGCTGGTTAGGATAATATCTGTTTTGTCAGTGAAAACCTCCTTAATGGCTTGTGTTTCTTTAGTGATAATGCATTTTTGAAGCGCAGCGTAATGGTAAATTTTATTAGGAATAACCATGTCTGCTTTTGGTGTATCTCCAAAAATTCCTAAGCAAATGTCAAACTCATTAATTTTAGAGGGTAATTCATTGTATTCAATCCAACCTAAGAAATTAATATTATTTAGTTTCTTTTTTTGAACTAACAATTTTATTTTTTCCAATTCAAAGCCAGTTCCAATTAAATTAAAATGAATGTCTTTTTCGTTTTGTAAAATTTGAGCAGCTTCAATAATGCGGCTAACTCCTTGTAGTGGAATAAACCCACCGTAAAAACCAACCTTAAAAATAGAAGTTTCTTTCTTAGTGGAAGGAATGAAATCTGAAGTATTAGCACCTATGGGTAATACAACTATTTTGTTGGGGTTTACTTTAAATTTTTCTGAAAAATAATTTTTATGTTCCAAGGTATCAGCAATTAATAAATCACATTGTTGCATTGGTACTTTGTCTTTTAGGTAATTTTTGTAAGCCCTTGGGGAGTATTTGGATATTTGTTTATAGTCAAAAACTTTAGTGAGGTATTTTGATATTAATGGGTCAAAAACGATAGGTGTGTTGGTGAGCCTCTTGATGTATTTTACACTTTCATGAGTAAAAGGAGGGAGATAAATAAAATCGGCTTCATCACATAGTTTTTTTAATGGGATTTTATCTAACTTTTTAGGAGAGTTAATGGGATGTTCCGTTAATTCAATTTGAGGATTGTTTTGAAGCCCTTTTAAAAGAATACGGGTTCTGTTGTAGGTGGAATCGTAATTTCCTGTTATCAGTATCTTCATAAAGTGCTTACTTGTACTTAAAACTGATTTGATTTTCTAGTCATGTTGAATAGTATCTTTTCTTGTTTTTTTAGCATCAGTTGGGTATAAGTGCTGGCATAGTTAAAATCTTTAATTTCTTCATCATACTCAACTCTGGTTATTGGAAAATCCAAATCATTATAATCAATGCCTTTAAAGTATTTTAACATCACTATTTCTAGATCAAACGGATTAATTTTTTTGAGTTTAGCAGTTGTTCTAGTATCAAATAAAACTCTTTTTACAATGTAGTCCTCTTTTTCAAAAGCCAAAACAATATAAGAATTGATGGGGATATTAAACTCAAAATAACCAACACTGTCACTGTAAAAGGTAGTATATTTTGAGTTGTATTTATAGGCATGAATTTTAACTTTTTCGATAACACTAGTTTCGTATTTGTTTTTAAATTTAGTGGTAACTCCTTTAACGGTAATGGAATCTATATAGGTAGTTTCTTTTTGGCACAGGGCAATTGTGCAGTAAAGTAGGAAGGACATAACAATTAAAGCTCTCATTTTGTGTTACTTCTGTTTGATGCTAAAGCTAAGGTAGTCATCTTTTTTCAATTATAAGGATACGTTAAAATACACATTTTTTATTTTTAGTCAAAATATTATGCTTGCATAATATAATTTATTATATTTGTTATGTTTACATAATAAATGAATAATACTACAATAGATTACCAAATTAAGTCAACTTGGCACTCCATGTTTAAGATGTATAACCAGGTTGCAGCAAAGTATGGAACAACCCAAGCCACAGGGTTATTGTTGTTAAGTATTGCTAAAGAAGGAACACCTTCTACATCCATAGCTCCTGCTTTGGGAATGGAAGCTACGAGTATGAGTAGAATCATAAAATCATTAGAAGAAAAAAACTTAATTTATCGTAAAAAAGACGAAAAAGATAAAAGAATAGTACGTATCTTTCTGACCTCAGAAGGGGTTGAAAAAAGAAAGGTTGCAAAGAAGGTGGTATCAGCTTTTAATGAGTTGCTTGTTGATGAGATTCCTCAGAATAAATTGAGTGTTTTTGCTGAGGTAATGGAAAACATTAATATTGTAATAGAGAAGTACAAAGAACAAAATGGGTTGTAATAATTGAATATAATGAATAGAAAAATTAATAAAGTTGCTGTTTTAGGTTCTGGAGTAATGGGGTCTAGAATTGCGTGTCATTTTGCAAATATTGGAGTAGAAGTGCTGTTGTTGGATATTGTACCAAAGGAGGCTGTTGATTCGGATAACCCAAAAGAGCGAAATAAAATTGTAAATGATGCGTTGCAGTTCGCATTAAAATCTAATCCTTCTCCAATTTATAGTAAGTCATATGTGAATAGAATTTCTACTGGAAATTTTGATGATGATCTGCCTAAAATAAAAGATTGTGATTGGGTAATTGAAGTGGTTATTGAGAATTTAAAAATTAAGCATCAGGTTTTTACTAATATTGAAAAATATAGAACTCCTGGGACATTAATAAGTTCGAACACATCTGGTATACCAATACATTTAATGTTAGAGGGGAGAAGTGAAGATTTTCAGAAACATTTTTGTGGAACACACTTTTTTAATCCGCCTCGATATTTAAAATTATTAGAATTAATTCCGACAGCAAAAACGGATGACTCTGTGATTGCATTTTTAGAAGATTATGGGCAGCGTTTTTTAGGGAAAACAACTGTAGTTTGTAAAGATACACCAGCTTTTATTGCGAATAGAATAGGTGTTTATTCTATCATGTCTTTGTTTCATATGGTAAATGAAATGGATTTGACGGTGGAAGAAGTAGATAAATTGACAGGTCCATTGATTGGTAGAGCAAAATCTGCCACCTTTAGAACCTGTGACGTAGTTGGGCTAGATACATTGGTGCACGTTGCAAATGGCTTGAAAGAAAATTGCAAAGATGATGAAGCGAATGATTTATTTTCTGTTCCAGATTACATCAATAAAATGGTGGAGAATAACTGGTTAGGATCAAAAACCAAACAGGGTTTCTTTAAAAAGGTAAAAGGAGAGGATGGAAAGAGTGAGATTTTAGTGTTGGATTTAAAAACGCTAGAATATCGCAAAAAGAATAAAGTGAATTTTCCAACTTTAGAAATGACCAAGACGATTGATAATCTGAAAGAAAGAACGAAAGTTTTAGCAGCTGGAAAAGATAAAGCAGGAGAATTTTATCGA
>JAGFIT010000038.1 GCA_024103385.1 Vicingus serpentipes | reverse complement strand
AAGGGTATAATTCTCAAACAACTATTGGAATTACTACTCTTTTAATTGGCCTCAGAAGATTCTATGATATTTATCAAGGATGGATTCTTTATGAAGATGTGTACACACGGTAGGTTTTTTAACGGATGTAAGAATGAATTTGTCATACCGAAACGCAGTTGAGGTATCTTTGTGGTTTATAGTTCTTAATTTAAAAGATTCCTCTGTTTCGTTCCTTCGTCACTCCAATCGGAATGACAATATTAGATAGTTAGATTCATCACTTCATTTTACTATCCCGATAAATCGGGAGTAAAATTTCGTTCAGAATGACATCGAGGTAACAACATCAAAATTGCCTGCAGGGGAGTAATAGATTCCAATTATTTACTCTCCTATTGTCGAGTAATATCGGAATAAGCGATTCACGCATTCCGAAATAAATTCGGAATTGGCTCTCTGCTTACATATTCCTCCTATACTGTCCTCCTACCATAAACAACGCATCCGTAATTTGTCCGAGAGAACAATACTTAGTGGCTTCCATGAGGTATTCAAAAACATTTTCGTTTTGTATGGCTGCTTTTTGTAGTTTATTGAGTTCTTCCTGTGCTTTGGTTACGTTGCCTTTATGTAACTCACTCAACATGTTTATTTGGTATTCTTTTTCCTCTTGTGTAGCACGTATCACCTCTTTAGGCAATACCGTTGGAGATCCTTTAGAACTTAAAAAGGTATTTACCCCAATAATTGGGAACTCTCCATTGTGTTTTAAGGTTTCGTAATACAAACTCTCCTCTTGTATTTTACTACGTTGGTACATGGTTTCCATAGCACCTAACACGCCTCCACGCTCGGTAATACGGTCAAACTCCGTTAATACTGCTTCCTCCACCAGGTCGGTTAGTTCTTCTATAATAAACGCTCCTTGTAGTGGATTTTCGTTTTTCGCCAAGCCTAACTCACGGTTAATAATTAACTGTATCGCCATTGCTCTACGCACCGATTCTTCGGTTGGGGTAGTAATGGCTTCATCATAAGCATTGGTATGTAAAGAATTACAGTTGTCGTAAATTGCATATAATGCTTGTAAAGTCGTTCTAATGTCGTTAAAGTCTATCTCTTGTGCGTGCAGGCTTCTTCCACTCGTTTGGATGTGGTACTTTAACATCTGTGCTCTGGCATTGGCTCCATATTTCTTTGCCAATGCTTTTGCCCAAACTCTACGTGCTACACGTCCTATTACTGCATATTCCGGATCAATACCATTGCTAAAGAAGAACGACAAGTTAGGACCAAAAGCATTGATGTCCATTCCTCTGCTTAGATAGTATTCTACATAAGTGAATCCGTTACTTAATGTTAATGCCAATTGGGTAATAGGGTTGGCACCAGCTTCAGCAATATGGTATCCGGAAATAGAAACGGAATAAAAATTTCTTACTCCATTATTAATAAAGTACTCCTGCACATCGCCCATTAAACGTAATGCAAACTCGGTAGAGAAAATACAGGTATTTTGTGCCTGATCTTCTTTTAAAATATCTGCTTGAACAGTGCCCCTTACTTTGGTTAAGGTCTCTGCTTTAATTTTGTTATAAACAGCTGCAGGCAATACCTGATCACCTGTTACCCCTAACAGCATTAATCCCAAACCATCGTTTCCTTCGGGTAAATCGCCTTGGTAAGCTGGTCGTTTAGCTCCTTTAGCTTTATAGATATCAGCTATTTTCTTCTCCACCTCTTTTTCCAACCCATTTGCTGCAATGTATTTCTCGCAATTTTGATCGATGGCTGCATTCATAAAGAAACCTAGTAACATAGGAGCAGGACCATTAATGGTCATACTCACTGAAGTCATTGGGTGTGATAAATCAAAACCAGAGTATAATTTTTTTGCATCATCCAAACAGCAAATAGAAACCCCTGCATTACCTATCTTTCCATAAATATCTGGTCGTAAATCTGGGTCATTACCGTACAAAGTAACCGAATCGAAAGCGGTTGATAAACGTTTGGCTGGCATTCCTAAACTTACGTAATGAAACCGTCTATTCGTTCTTTCTGGACCGCCTTCACCAGCAAACATTCTGGTAGGGTCTTCCCCTTCTCGTTTAAATGGAAACAACCCTGCTGTATAAGGAAATTCTCCTGGAACATTTTCCTGTAAACTCCATCTCAATACATCTCCCCAACCTTTGTATTTTGGTAACGCTACTTTAGGTATTTGTAAGTGCGATAAACTTTCTGTATGCGTTTCAATAGAAAGTTCCTTATCTCTTACTTTAAATTTGTAAACTGGATTTTTATATTCTTGTACTTTCTTTTCCCACCCTTCAATAATCAACATGTTCTTTGGGTCAAAATCTAATTTAATTTTATCGTATTGAGCTTGTAATACTTTAACTACATCAGCTTCACCCGAAAGGCTTTTTATCGTTTGATGAATTGCATATAACTGGTCTGCTATTGCTACTTGTTGATTTACCCACTCATCATATCCTCTATTGTTTTCAGCTATTTCTGATAAGTAACGAGTTCTACTCGGAGGAATAACAAATATCTTTTCAGACATCTCTTGTGTAATCTCAAAAGTAGAATTTAAATCTGCCCCAGCTTTCTCTACCAGCTTATCCATCACCACTTTGTATAAGGAGTTCATTCCAGGATCATTAAATTGAGAAGCTATCGTTCCATAAACCGGAACATCTGCATCATCCATCTCAAACGCATTATGGTTACGCTTGTATTGTTTCTTTACATCTCTAATGGCATCCAACGCTCCTCTTTTATCAAACTTATTCAACGCCACTACATCGGCAAAATCGAGCATGTCAATTTTTTCCAATTGAGTTGCAGCTCCAAATTCAGGAGTCATTACATATAACGAAACATCACTATGGTCCATTATTTCTGTGTCCGATTGCCCGATACCAGAAGTTTCTAAAATGATTAAATCATACTCAGCTGCTTTCAAAATTTGTAAAGCTTCATCCACATGTTTACTTAACGCCAAATTACTTTGACGCGTAGCTAACGAACGCATATAAACACGGTTACTTCTAATGGAGTTCATTCTAATTCTATCTCCTAATAAGGCACCTCCAGTTTTACGTTTAGAAGGATCTACCGAAACAATAGCAATGGTTTTATCAGTAAAATCAATTAAAAACCTGCGCACCAACTCATCTACTAAAGAAGATTTACCAGCACCTCCAGTTCCTGTGATTCCTAAAACAGGAGTAGTAGATTTTTCAGCCATTGCATAAACTTTAGCCATATCTCCCTTACTTTCTTCTGGGAAATTTTCTGCTGCAGAAATTAACTTGGCAATAGACTTTACATCCTTTTCTTGAATATGATTTACCTCACCATCTAAATTCGCTCCTGTAGGATAATCTGCCTGCTGAATCATGTCATTTATCATTCCTTGCAAGCCCATCTCTCTACCATCATCTGGGTGATAAATTCGAGCAATCCCATACGCTTGTAATTCTTCAATTTCTTCTGGTAAAATGGTTCCTCCTCCTCCTCCAAATATTTTGATGTGTTCACATCCTTTCTCTTTCAATAAATCATACATGTATTTAAAGTACTCTACATGCCCACCTTGGTAGGAAGTCATGGCTATTGCATTCGCGTCTTCCTCAATTGCACAATTCACTACCTCTTCTACACTTCTGTCATGTCCCAAATGAATTACCTCACAACCTGTTGCTTGGATAATTCTTCGCATAATATTGATTGCTGCATCATGCCCATCAAAAAGACTAGCTGCCGTTACAATCCTTACTTTATTTTTTGGGATATATTTTTCAATTTTATCCATATCTTACCTTGTTTCTCCGGAGCACGAAAATAGTTAAAAAGCGCTATTTTTGCAAGATAAAACAACATTGATATTTAACCTAAGATAAATCAAAAGTTAAAGATTTAACATTAAAAATTTGACTCCAATCTATAAATAATTTAAATTGGTCGAATAATGGAAGAAATAATAACTCAAATAGAAACATCAATAGCCTACTTCTACATTGAAGACGAGATCCTTTTTATGCGCTCTAAAAAAGATGCTGATATTACATTAAGAGCAACCATAGAAAGTGTAAACGCTCGAAGACAACTTCAGAACGGAAAAAAAATGTTAATGCTTGTTGATACAAGAGATATTTGGCAAGTTAGTAGTGAGTCCCGGGCATATTCCACAAAAAAAAGAGTGGAAGATTTAACCATAGCTATGGCTTTATTGCCAGGTTCAAATATGACCACTATTTTAATTGCTAATTTTTTTATCAAATTCAATAAACCTTCTATTCCCACCAAACTATTCAAAACTGAAGATAAAGCAATTGAATGGTTAAATTCATTCAAATAATTAACAATTCACTTGTTTATAACTAGTTAAGGCTCTCGTTATTTCATCTATCTTAATAATTAGCTTTAAAGGAGTTTAACTTAACTAATACTCCTTTATTATGAAAGCACTGTATTTGAAAGTAAAAGAGATCGAAGGTTTTTTGAATAATTATTTAGCCTTTTTTTTCGCCAATGGCAACAAGCAGGATAGAATTGATAATTATTACAAGGAAGATTAACTGCCTTACTGTCCTGCTCCTCGAACAACAATAAGTACGGTATAAATGAGAATTTTAAAATCAACGAGTAGCGACATGTTTTCGATATAAATAATATCAAATTTCAATCGTTCTACCATCTGATCTACATTTTCTGCATAACCATATTTTACTTGTCCCCATGACGTTATTCCTGGTCGAACTTTTAATAAGTGATTATAGTGCGGAGCCTTCTGCGTAATCTGATCTATAAAAAATTGCCTTTCAGGACGAGGGCCAACTAAACTCATGTCTCCAATTAATACATTAAAGAACTGAGGGAATTCATCCAACCTAACTTTCCGCATAAATCGTCCAAAATTGGTAATCCGCATATCCTTTTGGCTGGACAAAGCTGGGCCATCCTTTTCTGCATCAGTACACATCGATCGAAACTTATAAATCATAAAAGGCTTGCCATGAATTCCTATTCTTTCCTGAACAAAAAATGCAGGACCCTTGGATGTCATTTTAACAACTAATGCCGTAATAATATAAACAGGTAAAAAAAGAATCAAAACAACTGCAGAAGTCACTACATCTATCATTCTTTTAATAGATTGTTGCCAAAGCGGCATAATCTCTTTATTAATAACAATTAATGGCGTTCCAAATATAGAGGTCATTTTTACTGAACCGGATAAGATATCATACATATCAGGTATAATCTTAATAATTACTGGTAACCCTTCCAATTCATTAATAATAGTCCCTAAACTATCATGCTCAGATGATTCTATTGCAATGATTACCTCCTCCACATTGTGGTTCTGAATAATCTCTTTTAAACTGGCACAATCTCCTATATGAGGCAAATAGCCCTCTAATAAATATTTTTCTTTTTTTACAATAGGAGAAAATCCTATCAATTTGTTCCCTGCTGAATATTTTTGTCCCTCTAATTCTTTATATAATTCCACGGCATTTTCATTAGAACCAATTATCAGAGTGTTGAACCCTATTTTTCTATTTTTAATTCGAATACCTGTGTAAGTAGTTAATAAAAATCGAAAAAATTCGGTTATAAAAAATTGTAAGCCAAACAATACTAGATAAGACTTATAGTACTGATTATAAGAATCCACTTCATCATCTAATAACAATACAAAAAACAATACCAATGTACCTATCAAAGAAATCAACAACGTTTGACCAAACTCTTTTAATCTTGATTTCCGATAAATATTATTATAAGTTCCTATTAAAAAATGAAGGACAATCCAATAAAGCGGTATAAATATTAATGCTTTATAAAAATTAGCATCAAAGTCTATAGGTATATCATAACCATATTTAATTGACTCCAGATAAGTTTTACGAAAGACAAAAAAGAACGTCCATGCAATAGCAGCTGATAAAGCATCTAAAAAGATATACTTAAAAATTTGTAAAGCTTTATTCATCAAAAATGGATTAGTTTGATGTTATCCAAATAAAATTCCGGATTAGTCACACCAAAAGAAACAGATGAGTTTGAAACTCCAAAAAACACCTTATAACTGGATGCGTAAGGTTGACTATTAATTACTCCCGTTAAGTTAATGTATATTTTATTCCACGCTGTAGATTTATTTAAATAAACAACCCCAAACTGATCTGTATCAGCGTATATCCCTACTAATACGGGTTCATTTGTTTTAAAATTAACCTCTAAAAAAACAGCTGTTCCGTTTCTAGGGATAGTTGAAACTTCAGGAGATTGCATTTCAAAAAAACCCATTGAGGAAGTTAAAAAAACCTTTCCGGAAGTTATTCCCTCAAAAACATCTGCTGTCGTTTTATTAATTGTCGTATCACTTCCTGATGTGTATGTAAAAGATAAACTTGCTTTTTCAAAATCTTCCATCCATGCAAATTTAGTTGTAGAAGTATAGCTTAACTCAGGACTAATACTCAAGACCTTATTTTTTACCAAAGTAACTTGTTTATCATAGGGTGCATAAAAAAGATACCTAGCACGTGCATCCGTAACACCGTTTTCTTTAATTCCTGCATATATTTTTAAGTTACAGCTTCCTTCTTTTAAAACAGGTATTTTTGCCGGCAACTCATAAATCCCTATCAAATTATCATCAACATACACCCATGCATCTTTAATTTTTTGTGAAGAAGTTCCTTCAGTAGAATAATTAGTAGCTACTGTTATTTGGTCAATAGAAATGTATGAAGGAATTGTAGCCTCCAGTTTTTCTTTAGAACATGATGGAAAAAACATTCCAACAATAAGCAAAAATAAAGTGTAACTTTTTACGTTATGCAAAGCTTAAAAATATGTCCGTTAAACGAACGGTTACGAAAAATTATTGTGCAAATGTATTAATCTTCGATTAATGGAGCAGAAATATTTAATTTTTCTGCTATCCGGTAAGCTGCATCCAACATTAAGCAGCCATCTAAAATTCCAACAATTGGGGTTGTATTATTGATTATTGAAGAAGCAAATTCTTCCAATTCTGTTTTTACAGGGTTTTCGTCTTTTATTTCAATATTCTTAGCACAAATCTCTGTTTTTCCATTAGTAGTTAACGCAAATAAATTCGTCTCTTTCTTTAAATAATCAATTCTGATATGCGCATCTTTCTGAAAAAACTTAGTAATTCGCTCATTTTTCAGTGAAACTCTACTTGCTGTTAAATTCGCCACACAGCCATTATCAAACTCTACTATGGCATTCACAATGTCTGGTGTATTTCCAATAACCTCTACTCCTGTTGCTTTTATATCTTTAATATTAGAATTAACTATACTTAAAATAATATCTAAATCGTGACTCATTAAATCTAACACTACTGGTATATTAGCTTTTTCTGCATCAAACTCTATCATTCGATGAGACTCAATAAACATCGGTTGAGAGATATAAGGTAATGCGGCTTTAAACGCAGGGTTAAATCGTTCTACATGTCCCACCTGAACTTTTACATTAGCTTCCTCAGATAATTCTAACAACTGCTTTGCTTCTTCAACTGTGTTGGTTACGGGTTTTTCAATAAAAACATGCTTAGATAACCTAATAGCCATGACTGCAAAATCAAAATGAGAAATAGAAGGTTTAGCAATATCAACAACATCTACTAAGTTCATCAACTCCTCTACATCATCAAATGCTTTAACTTGGTAATCTTCAGATACGCGTTTTTTATCAGCTCCATTAGGATCAAAAAAACCAACCAACTCAAACTGATCAATCTCTTTTAATAGTTTGATGTGTGTTTGACCTAACTTACCTGCACCTATAACAGCGATTTTTAACATCTAATTCATTTTCTTTAGCAAAAGTAGTTTATAGATAATCCAAGCTAGTTAGCTAAAAAAATTCTTATTAACACTCCAACTTTAATAATAACCCTAAAAGGCCTAGTAAAAACCTCCTTTTATCTTCTTTAATTTGTTACTTCAAATTAAAAAATGTTAGATACCTATAGACATAAAGGTCAACGAAAAAAATTAGCTGAAATAGTGGCTAAGAAAGGCATTACCAATATTAATGTTTTAAAAGCAATAGAGACTATTCCTCGACACTTATTTATACCAGATACTGCCTTGCATAAATACGCTTATGAAGACAAGCCTTTTCCTATTGGCTCTGGTCAGACTATTTCTCAACCCTACACAGTTGCCTTTCAAACTGAAATGCTAGATCTAAAACCTAGAGAAAAAGTATTAGAAATTGGTACTGGATCAGGATATCAAACTGCCGTACTACTAGAAATGAGAGTTAAAGTTTTTTCCATAGAACGGCAAAAAGCATTATTTGATAGGACAAGTACATTTTTACCTCAGCTAGGTTACAAAACCAAACTTTTTTATGGTGATGGGTATAAAGGATTACCTTCATTTGCTCCTTTTGATAAAATAATTGTTACCGCTGGAGCTCCTTACATTCCAGAAGATTTACTCAACCAATTAAAAACAGGAGGAATTATGATAATTCCTGTAGGTGAAGGTAATGACCAAATAATGAAAAAAATAACAAAAACCTCAGCCACTAATTTTGAAACAGAAGACTTAGGGTCATTCCGATTTGTCCCTCTATTAAAAGAAAAAGGTAGGGATTAAAATTTATCCTTTTTTTATTATGTCTAATTTTACCACTTCATAATGAAGCGGTATTTTATAGAAATAGCATACAATGGAGCTAACTATCATGGTTGGCAAATACAAAATAATGCCAACTCTATTCAGAAAGAAATTAACAACGCTTTATCTACTATTTTACAAAAAGACATAATGGTTTGTGGGGCTGGAAGAACAGATACTGGTGTGCATGCCAAGCAATTATTTGCTCACTTTGATACTGATACTAAACTTGATTTAAAAAAGATATTATTCAAACTCAACTCCATTCTCCCTAATGATATTTCTTGTCAGAACATATTCATTGTTAGCCCAGCAGCTCATGCTAGGTTTAGTGCTACAGCTAGAACTTACGAATATCGAATTACGCAACAAAAAAATCCATTTTTAAAAGATGTTGCTTATTACTTTCCTCACAAATTAGACGTAGTTGCTATGAATCAAGCCGCAGAGGAAATAATGAAATATACCGATTTCTCTTGTTTCAGCAAGAGCAAAACAGATAGCTTTACTAACGATTGTACAATTAAAAAAGCAATATGGAAAGAAGTTGATAATCAACTTATTTTCACGATTACTGCTAATCGATTTTTAAGAAATATGGTGAGGGCAATTGTTGGAACTCTTTTAAATGTTGGACAACACAAAATTGAACTCAACGATATTCCTAAAATAATCAATTCTAAAAACCGTAGCAATGCAGGAAGATCAGTTCCTGCAAACGGATTAACTTTGACAAAAATCACTTATCCAAAAGGAATAACCAATGTCTAAAAGTATTTCAGGAAAAGCATTTGATTTCTCTCTATTTAAGAGAACCATGACTTATGTAAAACCCTATAACAAAATGTTTTACATTACTGCTTTCTTAAGTATTCTTTTGGCTTTAATTGCTCTGATTCGTCCAATACTTATTCAAATAGCCGTAAATGATAACATCAAAAAATTGGATAAAGAGGGGCTTCTATTCATAACTATACTTTTAGTTATTACCTTGTTTGTTGAATCTATATTTCAATATTTCTTTACGCTTTTAGGCAATTTACTAGGTCAAAATGTAATTAAAGACTTAAGAAATGAAGTGTTTAAGAAGGTCATCAATTTTAAATTGAAATATTTCGACAAAACTCCTATAGGTCAATTGGTTACTAGAACAGTTTCTGATATTGAAACTATTGCAGAAATGTTTTCCGGTGGAATATTAGTGATTATAGGTGATTTATTAAAAATAGTTTCTGTTATCATTTGTATGTTCTACATCAACTGGGATTTGGCCATCATCACACTTATTCCAATTCCTATTCTCTTTTTTGCCACTTCCGTTTTTAAACGCATCATTAAAAAAGCTTTTCAAGATGTTAGAGAACAAGTATCTAAACTGAACACCTTTGTTCAAGAACACATTACAGGAATGAGTATTGTTCAGTTGTTTAACAGAGAAGAAGTAGAAATGGCTGCATTTTCTGAGATCAATAAAAAGCACAGAGATGCACATATCAGAACTGTTTGGGCATACTCTGTTTTCTTCCCTGTAGTTGAAATTCTCTCTGCATTATCTATAGCTTTATTAGTTTGGTATGGATTAGGTGAAGTGGCAAAAGGCTATGCTAATTCTGGAGAAATTTTTTCCTTTACCTTTTTTATTTATATGCTTTATCGCCCTATTCGCCAATTGGCAGATCGATTTAACACATTACAAATGGGAATGGTAAGTTCTGAACGAGTATTTAAAGTATTAGATACCCAATCAAACATAGAAAACAAAGGAATATTAACCACGGAAGGTTTAGAAGGTAATATCTCCTTTAAAAATGTCTGGTTTGCATACAACAATGAGGAATATGTACTTAAAAACATTTCCTTTCAAGTAAAAAAAGGAGAAAGCTTGGCTTTAGTAGGAGCTACAGGTGCAGGAAAATCTTCTATCATTAATTTATTAGGAAGGTATTACGACATCAATAAGGGAGAAATTTTAATTGACGACATTAACATTAACGATATTGAATTGAATAGATTAAGAAAATACATGGCGATTGTTTTACAAGATGTTTTCTTATTTTCTGACAGCATTTATAATAACATCACACTTAATAGTGAAACCATCACTAAGGAAGATGTGGTGGAAGCTGCCAAAAAAGTAGGCGCTCATGATTTTATTAGTCAGCTTCCTGGTGGGTATGACTATAATGTAAAAGAAAGAGGTGCTATGCTTTCCGTTGGGCAACGCCAATTAATATCATTTATACGAGCTTATGTTCATCAACCAGAAATATTGATATTGGACGAAGCCACCTCTTCTATAGATAGTGAATCCGAAGAATTAATAAAACATGCCACAAAAGTATTGACTGAAGGTAGAACTTCTATTATTGTTGCACACCGATTATCTACAATTCAAAATGCAGATACGATATTGGTAATTGACAAGGGTAAAATTGTTGAAAAAGGAAATCATACAGAATTGCTAGCTAAAAATGGATTCTATAAGAGGCTCTTTGATTATCAATTTATAAATCAAACGGACTAATACAATAATAAGCAACACCAAACGTATTGTTTCATTACTTTTGCTTGCCCATGTATAGAATACTCACCATATTATTTTTAACTATAGTGCTTTCTTGTGCATTCTCATGTAGAAAAGACAATATTGAAACGAACCCCTCTGCTATTTTAAATTTCTCAACAGATTCTATATTGTTTGATACTGTTTTTACCACTTTAGGATCCACCACTAAACGATTAAAAGTTTATAACAGAAACGACAATAGAGTAATTATCTCTAATATATCCTTGGAACAAGGAAATAATTCGCAATTTAGAATTAATGTAGACGGTGTTTCTGGAAACAGTCATTCTGACGTAGAAATTGAAGGTAATGACAGTATCTTTATATTCATAGAAGTAACCATCGACCCTAATAGCACTTTATCTCCTTTCGTGATTAATGATAAAATAAACTTTGTGACTAATAGCAATAAGCAAAGTGTTCAATTGACTGCTTGGGGTCAGAACGCGCATTATTTTGTAGCTAATACATCCTCAAGTGGAATTCCTTTAGTTTATTTAGATAGGGATACTTCTGCTGGGGCTTTAAACGTAACTTGGACCAACGACAAGCCTTACGTCATTTATGGTGGTTACTTAACACTCGATGGTAATGATCAATTAACCATTGATAAAGGAGTTCGAGTTCATTTACACAATAACTCAGGAATATGGGTGTATCAAGGAGGTAATATCCATGTAAATGGAACAGTCGATGAACCCGTTACTTTTCAAGGTACTCGATTAGAATATGCTTGGCAAGATGTTCCAGGACAATGGGACAGAATTTGGATTAATGAAGGAAGCAATGATAATGTTTTTAATTATGCCGTCATCAAAAATGCATTCATTGGTTTACAGGTAGAACCTCTACCATTTGATCCCACACCACGTTTAAGTACTAACAGATTGAGACTTAATAATTGCGTCATTCAAAACTCATCAGCTGTAGGTATTTTAGCTACCAATTTCTTAATTACAGACACTAACTCCATTATATCCAATTCTGGTCAGTTTAATCTTTATATTAGAGGTGGTGGTGAATACCAGTTTAACCACACTACTATTGCCAACTATTGGGATCAAAGCATA
>JAGFIT010000090.1 GCA_024103385.1 Vicingus serpentipes | reverse complement strand
CTTTCTCTTTATCCATTCCTCCTTCTATTAACGCATGAATAGCATCATCCACATTCTGGCTACAACGATATATCGCAGCTTCCGAAGCATACACTCTAATTGCTTGTTCTGCTAATTTATGTTTGATTGCTCCATATTTTGAAATCGCTCTACCAAATTGCTCTCTTTCGTTGGCATAATTTATCGAGTGGTCAATTGCTTTTTTAGAACCTCCAATAGCTGCACCGGCCAATTTAATTCTCCCAATATTTAAAATATTTAATGCTATTTTAAATCCTTCTTCTCTTTCGCCCAACATATTTTCAGTTGGCACTTTACAATCGTTAAAGAAAACTTGTCGGGTAGAAGAACCCTTAATTCCCATCTTTTTTTCTTCTGGGTTTAATGTAATCCCGCCAAATTCTTTTTCGACTATAAAAGCTGATAAATTCTTATCATCTCCAATTTTCGCAAATACAGTATAGATATCGGCAAAACCTCCATTAGTAATCCACATTTTTTGTCCATTCAATACATAATGTTTTCCATCTTCAGTTAAAACTGCTTTTGTTTTTCCAGAATTGGCATCAGAACCAGAACCAGGTTCGGTTAAACAGTATGCTGCTTTCCATTCTCCTGTAGCTAATTTAGGGATGTATTGTTGTTTTTGTTCAGCATTTCCATAATATAAAATAGGTAATGTCCCGATTCCAGTATGAGCTGAAAGCGCAACAGCAAATGAATGCCCTCCTCCCAAAATTTCAGTGGTTAACATTCCTGTTACAAAATCTTTCCCAAAACCACCCAAATCTTCAGGAACAGTAATTCCTAGTAATCCTAACTCACCTGCTTTATCCAACAATGATGGCATTAATCCTTCCTCTAAAGCATCAATTCGATCTAAAATTGGATTCACTTCTTGATCTAAAAAATCAGAACAACTTTGTGCAATCATCTGCTGTTCTTCATTAAATTCTTCTGGAATAAATACGTCTTGTGGAGCTGTTTCTTTAATTAAAAACTCTCCTCCTTTTATTGCTTCTTTAGATGCCATTCTTCTTTATTTTAATAGTAATATATTTTATTTCAATAATTCGTAAATACCTGCTGCTCCTTGTCCTGTTCCTACACACATCGTAACCATACCATATTTTTGTTTTCTTCTTCTCATTTCGTTAAACAACTGAACTGACAGTTTTGCACCAGTACACCCTAGTGGATGCCCCATTGCAATAGCTCCTCCATTCACATTAACTATATCAGGATTAATATCCAATTCTCTCAATACAGCAACGGATTGTGATGCAAAAGCTTCATTTAATTCTATCTGTTCAATGTCTTTCATTGTTAACCCTGCTCTTTTTATTACTGCAGGAATTGCTTTTACAGGACCTATCCCCATAATTCGTGGTTCAACTCCAACTACAGCATAACTCACCAGTCGTGCGATAGGCTCTAAACCTAATTCTTTTACTCTTTTTTCGCTCATCACCATCACAAATGCAGCTCCATCAGACGTTTGAGACGAATTTCCTGCTGTTACACTTCCTCCTTGTGCAAAAACAGGTCTAAGTTTCAATAGCCCTTCCATGCTTGTTCCTTTTCTAGGTCCCTCATCTGTATCCACAGTATATTTTCTCGTTTCTCTTTTTTCATTTTTTCCTAAAAAGATTTCTTCTACTTCTATTGGAACGATATCATCTTTAAATTTTCCCTCTTCAATCGCTTTCAATGATTTTAAATGCGACTTTAAAGAAAACTCATCTTGATCTTCTCTCGACACATTATATTGTTTAGCGACTGCTTCGGCTGTCAAACCCATTCCCCAGTACCAGTCTGGATTATTTTTTGCCACATCTGCATTTGGTACTATTCTCCAACCACCAAACGGTATAGGACTCATTGTTTCTACTCCTCCAGCTATGATACAATCTGCTAATCCTGCATTAATTTTTGCAGAAGCAATCGCAATGGTTTCTAATCCTGATGAACAATAACGGTTTACTGTCATCCCCGGAACCTGATCAGTATCTAAGCCCATTAATGATATCATCCTACCAATATTTAACCCTTGCTCTGCTTCTGGAGTTGCGTTACCAACAATAACATCGTCAATGGTTTCTTTATCTAAATTAGGGATATTATTTACCAAATGCTTAACTACTGCTGCCGCTAAGTCATCTGGTCTCATAAAACGAAACAACCCTCTTGGTGCTTTCCCTACTGCCGATCGATATCCTGCTACTATATATGCGTTCATATTTTATTAGATTTTAAGATTTTAAGATTTTAAGAAATAAGACTTTCTACTGAATTTATCTTTCTCTTAAATCCTCCAATCATTTTTTGTATTTCATTTATATTGTCTATTAAACTTGTTATTTGTTCTTCTTTTTCATTATACAATGTACCTATTAGTAATAATTGTGTCTCTAACTCATAAGAAGAACCTAATGCAATATCTAAAAACCTAGAAAATTCTTTTATTGTTCCACGACTAGTTCCTTCAGCAATATTTGAAGGAATAGAAACTGCAGAACGATTAACTTGACTTACCAAAGCAAACTTTTCGATATCTGGTAGTTCTCGAGTCAATTTATAAATTTCAAAAACCAAGTTTATTGATTTCTTCCAAATATTCAATTCTCTAAAATTATGCTTCATCTCTTAATATCTATCGTCTTTTTTCTTAAAATCTTAGATTAATTTCTCAATACCTTCCCTGTTGTAATAATGCTTTGCAACCTTTCCAAAGTTAAGCGTTCTGTACACAACTCTAAAAATGCTTTTCGCTCCATATCCAATAAATATTGTTCTGAAACTAAAGTTGGTTGTGATAAATCTCCTCCACACAACACAAAGCCTAATTTCTCAGAAATTAATTGATCGTGTTTAGATATGTAATTTCCTGATTGCATAGAATTAGCTCCAACATAAACAATTCCTAGACCTTCTTTTCCCAATACTTTAATATCTTTTCTTTGAATAGGTTGTGTATATCCTTTGTTCGCTAAATTTAAAGCTGCCTGTTTTGCATGGGTTAATTGATGTGCTCTACTTACTACAATTTCATCTATTCCTTCTCGTAAATAACCTAATTCAAAAGCTTCTTTCGCTGATGTAGATACCTGAGCTTGTCCAATCGTTAAGAAACGATTACGCAACACATTCAAACGAATCCCATCTTTATACTCATCTGATGCTCTTAAGGCAAACTCTTTACTTCCTCCCCCTCCAGGAATAACACCTACTCCAAATTCTACCAAGCCCATATAAGTTTCAGCATGAGCCACTACTTTATCCGCATGCATACTCATTTCACAACCACCACCTAAAGCTAGATTATGTGGTGCTACTATCACAGGAATAGATGAATATCGAACGCGCATCATTGTGCTTTGAAAAGCTTGAATTGCATAATTTAACTCATCATATTCTTGTTCGGCCGCCATCATAAATATCATTCCTACATTCGCACCAGCTGAGAAATTTTCTCCATCATTAGAGATTACCAATCCTTTATATTCTTTTTCAGCTAAGTCAATTGCTTTATTAATCCCTTCTATTACTTCCCCTCCTATCGTATTCATTTTTGTATGGAATTCTAAATTGATGATTCCATCTCCTAAATCAACTATTGTTGTCCCTGAGTTTTTCCAAACGGTGTTTTCATCCCTCAAAGTTTCTAAAGAAAGAATGTTCTCAGAACCAGGAATTATCTGGTAAGATTTAGATTCAATATCATAATAGTATTTTACTCCATTTTCTACTTTGTAAAAAGAAGCGTTTCCTCCAGCAATCATTTCTTTTACCCATGAATTTACTGTTAAACCCGCCTCTTCCATTTTGGCAATAGTCTTCTCTACCCCTAAAACATCCCACGTTACAAAAGGTCCCAACTGCCAACCAAAACCAGCATTCAACGCATCATCAATTTTATAAATAGCATCCGTTATTTCAGGTACTCTGTTGGCTACATATTGAAACAATCCATAAAAAGATTTTCGATAAAATTCTCCTGCTTTATCTTTTCCAGCTGCTAAAACTTTCGTTCTTTCTTTCAGATTATCAATCGTCTTGGTCATTTCTAAAGTTGGAAAATTCACTTTATTCTTTTTGCGATATTCTAGC
>JAGFIT010000080.1 GCA_024103385.1 Vicingus serpentipes | reverse complement strand
TTGAACTATTTTTACTGCTCTTTTCTCTAATCGCTTATCGCCAAAACATCCTTTAAAATTCATTCTCCTTTTTTTCTGCAAAACTAAAAAGAAAAGATGTGTACACACGGTAGGTTAAAAAACGGATAAACGACTCATAATCAGTTTTTTTGTTTAAAACTTTTGAAATATAAAAACTTTAAACTTTTCATATTATAGGTAATTTTAGGATTTCTTATATGAAAATAGATTGTGAGTAAAAAAATAGAAATTCCTTATGGATATGTTTGGGAAAAATTTCATAAACATTTTGAATTAAATCATAATGAAAGTATCTTATTCTCAGGTAAGTATGGGATAGGAAAAACCACTTTTCTTAGTTCTTATTTTAAAAAAAGAAAGGATATCGTTGCAATAAAGTTATTCCCCGTGAATTATGTCATCAACTCTAATGATAATATTTTCGAGTTGATAAAAATAGATATTATTAAGCAGCTTCAAATTCTTGGAGAAATTAATTTAAAAGAAGATTTAAAGGTTAGTAAAATTCAAACGGGAGTATCTCTCGCTTTAAATAAACCTTTAACTATAGGTAAGCATTTATCAAAAGCTTTATCTAAATTACATCCAGTTGGTGAAGTTGCTTCTGTAGCTTTTGAAGGTGTATATGAATTAATAACGGAATTCTCTAAATATGAAGCTAAATTAAATAAAGAACTCAAATTTGATGACAATATACTTCTTGAATACTCTAACGAAAAAGCTAATGAAATAGGTTCTTACGTGGAGTACAATTTAATCAGTGAGTTAATAACAAAGGTTATTAAAAGAATAAAAAAAAAGAAAAAAGTTGTTTTACTTATAGATGATTTAGATCGTTTGGATCCCGATCATATTTTTAGATTACTGAATATTTTTTCATCACATCATGATTACGAAAGCAAATCACATAAATATGGTTTTAACAAAGTAATATTAGTATGTGATTTACAAAATATTGAGTCTATTTTTCATCATAAATATGGAGATAATACAGACTTCAATGGTTATATAGATAAGTTTTATTCAGAAGAGGTATTTGAATTTAATAATATAGATGCTATAGATGTTTATCTTGAAAAATTAGACTTGCAAATTCCTGATTATGTATTGGATATATTTAGATATTTATTAAGATGCTTCTCTAGTAAAACTTCTGTGACAACAAGGCAACTTATTAAAAATGATAAATTTGATGTTATTAAACCTTTTGAATTACTGAGTGTTCCTTTTAAATTAACACATAACCAAATCCCGCAATTTAATTCTGGACTTGAACGTTTATGGATTTCCTCAGATGATGTGAGCATAATTTATTTAATAAAATATTTTTCTATAATATTTGGTTCATACAACAATTTTAAAAAAGCCTTAATAGATATAGAAGTTTCAAACAATTTTTTTAATGAAGATATCAATTCTTCTGTAATAAAAAGTTTTGGATTAATTGGAAGGATTGATTATTATATTAATAATAAAAAAGAGTTAAATATATTTTTCAATTCCCTTGGAGATCAAAATTCTCAAACTAGATATAGGCCAGATTTCGGATATCCCGAAGAAGAATTGTATGGTGATAGAGTTAGATATAGTATAAAATGGAATGCAGGGAATCCATATAACGAAGAACATAGTTATTTCAAAGATTATGATTTAATTTCTCATTCCAATTTTTCTAAAGTAAGAATTAATAGAGACGATATTAAAGGGAAAATTCTTTCTTTATTACAAACTGTTGAAAGTCTTGCCATTAAAGAAAAGCTAAGCATTGTGAGTTGATTTTACCCCCAACTAAGCGTAGTTTATAACTACGCTTATCTATTTTAAAGTATTTGTAATACTAAAAACAGATTCCTGCCTGCGCAGGAATGATGCAGAACTATAAAATAAATCGTCATTACGGAAAATTGGGAGGAACGAGCAATTTGTCCGTAATCTAAACAATGAGATTGCTTCATTCCACTGCGTTACATTCGCAATGACGGACAAGATTGAATGCCACTCTAAAAATGTGGTTCTGGTAGCTATCGGAATGTCGAAGGATTATTTTAGAGGCTATACAAACCAGATGCTGAAATAAGTTCAGCATGACGCTTTTTTATCTCATCTCCATTCCTGAAGAAGCGATAGCGGATATCAGGAATCTAGTTTTATACAAACAAAGCAAATGAGGTTCTCAGTTAATCCTTATGTAAAATAGATTGCTTCGTTATTCGCCCCGATAGTTATCGGGACTCATTTCCTCGCAATGACGAATCTAAAACCCTTCAAAAACACCTAAACCAAATAAGGCAAAATCGTATTTAACAGGATCTTTAGGGTCGAGGAAGCGTAGGTTGGTATCTAATTCTTGGAGTGCACGCGCATCGTTTTGTTTTCGAGTGAGTAAACCTAACTTTCTGGCTACATTGCCCGAGTGAACATCTAACGGACACGAAAGAATTGCTGGAGAAATGGATTTCCATAAACCAAAATCTACTCCTGCTTTGTCATCCCTCACCATCCATCTTAAATACATATTTAATCGTTTTGCAGCAGAGCCTTTTTGTGGGTCGCCTACATGTTTTTGTGTTCTGATAGGGTGGTTAATAGAAAAAAATACTTTTTTAAATTCGTGTATTGCAGGTTGCATGGAAGAGTTAGTTGCGTGTTTTGCAAAAGCAGCTTCCATTCCATTGTGGTTGGCATAAATGTTTTGTAGCGCTTTTATAAAATAGGTAAAGTCTTCTGAGTTAAAGGTGCGGTGAACAAAACCTTCTAACCGTTTTAATTGCGACTGGTTATGCTCCATCACAAAATCGTAAGGAGAATTGCCCATCAATTGTACCATTCTGTTGGCATTTTTTATAATCATCTTTCTGTCGCCCCAGGCAATGGTAGCAGCCAGAAATCCAGCAATTTCAATATCTTCCTTTAAACTAAATTGATGTGGGATGGAGATGGGATCGGATTCAATAAAACTAAACCGATTGTATTGGATTACTTTTTCCTCCAAAAAAGCTTTTATATCAGGGTCTATTTCAATGTTGGGCGAAAGTTGATCCATTTATCCTTTAGCTAATTCATTAATATCGGTATTGTCTAGGTGTTTTTTAGAATAACCTTTTAATACGCTGTTAATCATGGCTTTTCCAACTCTACTACTAGTGGTTACCGATTTGAATTGCCTAAATAAAGGGTAAAATGGTTTAAGAAGTACATAAAGTGTTTGGTACCAGCTTACTTTAGATTTTACTCCTTTTTCAGGTAAAATAATTCCAGGACGAAATAGGTAAACATTTTTAAAAGGCATGGTCAATAATGCATTTTCTGTTTTTCCTTTTACTCTTGCCCACATTATATTTCCTTTCTCAGTGCTATCTGTTCCTGTTCCTGAAACATAATTAAAAGTCATTTCAGGGTTTTGTTGAGCAACTATTTTTGCAAAGTGTGTGGTTAACTCATAAGTGTATTTAGTATACTCTTTTTCATTCATTCCCATAGCAGAAACGCCTAAACAAAAGAAACAGACATTGTAACCGGTTAATTCGTTTTGTATGGGGGTGAGGTCGAAAAAATCAGCATGAATAATTTCTTTTAATTTGGGGTGATTCAGTTGAATGGATTTACGGTTAATGACCAATACTGATTCAACATCTGGGTGTTCTAAACACTCCAGTAGAACAGCTTTTCCAACCATTCCTGTAGTCCCTGTTATTATTGCTTTTATTTTCATGGAGCTAAGTTAAGTATAAATTGGATGATTGAGATTTGGTGATAGGGAAGATGAGTAAAAATGATAGTACATTATAGTTGAAAATTTAAACGTCTATATTACAATGGTTTAATATGAAAGATGGAGTTGATTTCTATTAAAAACTATTTTTATAGTTGTATAACTAAAAAATTAGTTGTATATTTGCTTCATGATAGAATTAACAAAAGGAGAGGAGCAGATAATGCTAATTATCTGGCAAAAGAAGCAATGTTTTGTCAAGGAGATTGTTGCTGAATTGCCAGAGCCTAAGCCAGCATACAATACGGTATCTACAATTGTAAGGATTTTAGAAAAAAAGAATTTTGTTGGATACAATGCATTTGGTAAAACACACCAATATTATCCGCTAATTTCTAAAGAAGAGTATAAGGGTTTAAAAACAGATAATTTGGTTTCTAATTTTTTTGGTGGTTCAGCAGAATCAATGCTTTCGTTTTTTATGAAGGAAAAAAAGATTGACATTAACCAGATGGATGAAATTTTAAAAGAATTAAAAAAGAAATAAGATGGAACAGTTATTTTATTTGGCTAAAGTGGGTATTCTCTATGCTGTGTTGTATAGTATCTACTTTTTATTTTTTCGTAACAACACCAATTTTCAGGCAAACAGAATTTATTTGCTAATCATTATTCCCTTATCGTTTGTATTGCCATTTATAAATATCAACATTGGATTAACTAGTGAATTTCAGGTTAATTTACCTGCTATTGAGATAAATACATTAAAGCGCATAACTTCTGCTGGTTTTGATTGGGAAACATGGATAATTAGCCTTTATGTATTAGTATCAGGAGTTTTGTTAAGTTTCTTTTTTGTGAACTTTATAAAAACGGTGCGTATTATCTTACACATTAAACAAGGAAAACAAGTTGATTGTGCCCCTTTTTCTTTCTTTTCATTTATTCATATTCCTAGTTACATTAAGGAAGAAGATAGAGCGGCTATTGTTTATCATGAACAAACACATTCAACCCAATGGCATTCATTAGACATAATGATTTATGAAATTAGTAAAGTGTTACTTTGGTGGAATCCATTGATATGGATGGGCTTGCATTCGGTAAAAAGTAATCACGAATTTATTGCGGATAAGTTGGCTTCCGAAAAAGCTGACAAGTATTCATCAGTTCTTGTTGCTCAACTGCTTGGTGTGAATTGCAGTGTGTTAGCAAACAATTTTAATTATGAACCATTAATAAAAAAAAGAATTATGATGATGAAAATAAAAAAATCAAATCGGTTAAGCATATTTAAATATGCATTAGTAGTACCTGTAATCACTTTTTCTGTATTTGCTACGGCACAGAAAGAAGGAAAGGAAGTCGTTAACTCCAATCATGTTGTGAAAGAAGGCAAGGTGTATGACAAAGTAGATGTTATGCCTGAATTTAATGGGGGAATGGATGCGCTGATAAATTATATGGTAACGAATATTAATTACCCTGAAGCAGCAAAGGAAAAGAATATAGAAGGCAAAGTGTTAGTTGGTTTTATGGTAGATGCTAAAGGAAATATCAAAGAGGTTAAGGTAGTAGAATCAGTAGATGAACTTTTGGATAAAGAAGCTGTTCGAGTAGTGGAAAATATGCCGAAATGGAAGCCTGGAGAAAAAGATGGGAAAAAGGTAAATGTAGAAATGACTTTACCTATTTCATTTAAATTATAATGATAATTCACATCAAGTTTAGTTAGTGCTTGAACTTAAAGGAGGTCCTGTTATTTTTGAGGCCTCCTTTATTTTTTAAGTGGTTTAATTTTATGTTTCGCTGTTTTTTTAGGATTACGTATTTATCAACGAAATTGAAACATCTTAAAAAGTATAACGAATACTTAGTGCTGCAGCCCAACCAAAATCATTTCCGCCATTGGCAAAATTTAGCATAGGTCTAGTATCTATACTAATCAGTAATGGAGTATCTAAATTGGTATTGAAGTTATATTCTAAACCTAATTGTCCTCCAATTCCTAAAGCTGAGCTATTTTTTAAGCCTAAAAATTGAGCACCAGGACCAGCATACCAATTAAATCCTTCTTCTAGTTGCCAAACCCATTGATAAATTCCAGCGAAGCTAAAGTAGCTGTATCCATTATGAGAATTCATTCCTAAATCTAATTCTAATCTATTCACATCGCTCAACCCATGTTGGTAGCTAATTTCAAAACCACCTCCGTAATTTCCACCTCCAAATCTACCACCAATTGCATGAGATTCAACTTGTGCAACTCCAGATAAACTTAAAGTAGAAAGTGTAATTAAAGCCAAAATAATCTTTTTCATCATTCTAAATTTTGAACAAATATAAAAAATAGTATTTAAGAAATTCTTTTTTATTTCTTTTCCATTCCTCCTTTCTGACAACACAAAGGTAAATTCTTATATGCTTCTTTATCAGCAGGAACATCATCTGCATCATAACCTACTTTTGCTACGGCTTTTCGGATAATATCTGGATTAGTTTTATTGGTTTTGTACTCAACAGTTAGCACTTTAGTTTTAACGTCTAGGTTGTATTTTTTTACTCCTTTTTCATAAGCCATTGCTTTTTCAATTCTTTCCTTACACTCTTCACATTGGGCAGAAGTTTTAATGGTAAGTATTTTGACTTCATTTTGAGCTACACTTTTAATGGATAATGTTGTAGTTAAAATGAGGGTTAAAATAAGTGTTAAATGTTTCATAGTTTTAATTTTTAAAGTTCATTATTTATTTAATTGAATATCGTAATCCTGCATAAAGCGTTCTTCCGCCAATAGGTCCCCAAATCATGGAAGCATCAAAATTGGAGCCAAAAGGATTTTGACCGTCTATAATAGGGTTATTTTGTTTGTAGTTAAAGATGTTTTCTCCTCCTAAGTAAATATCTAAATGTTTCCACTTTCTAGTAATTTGTCCATTAAAAACAGTATATTCTTTAGAAAGATTAGGCCTCCTGTTTTCAGAAGTGTTAGTGGATGTGCTTGGAATTCTGCTTAATCCACTCCAAAGGGCAGTTATATCGAATTTCCATTTTTCAAAAGGAGTGGAATACCCTAAATTAACCAATGCTCTATGGGTTGGAGTGTAAGGTTTACTTAAAAATAAGTTATTGTATTGCGTTTTTACATTTAACCATTTATAAGCTGTTTTCATTTCAAAACGTTTAAATTGTAAACTTAATTCAGCTTGTAAAGCATGGGAGTAGGATTTTCCATTTAAGTTGTAAAAAGAGAGTTCGCTAGGATGCTCTACGTCTGCAATTACTTGATTTTGAAAGTTGGTATAGTAGTAATCGATATTACTATTCAATTCAACTTTCCCAATACTAAAAATATGGGAAATGCTCGTCCCGTAATTCCACGCTTTTTCAGGTTTTAAATCTTCTAAAAATAGTACCCTTCTAGAACTAATTAAGTAAGAAGAATTTTCTATTAGCGTGTTGGCTGTTCGAAATCCACTACCGGCAGATAATCTAAAAGCAGAAAGTTCTGTGAAATTATATTTAAAGTGCAGGCGTGGAGAAGCAAAAAATCCAAATTGATTATGGTGATCTCCTCTAATTCCTGCCACTAAAGCAATACTTTGATTGTTGTAGGTATATTCAGCAAAAGCGCCAGGAACAACTTCTATGTTGGTGGAAGAAGAATCATTGAAATGATGTTCGTAATTATCATAATTAACACTTAAACCAGATTTAATAGTGGTAGCTTCATTAATAATTTCGTCACTGTACACAATGTTTAAATAACCATTGGTTTGTTCTGCATTATAGTCAGTTAATCCATAGTTAGATTGATGAGAATGGTATTTGACGTTTGCAATAACTCCAATACTGTTTTCACTATTGAATAGAAATCCGTTTTTAAAGAAGCCATCAATTTGTTTCATATTTATTTGAACATCATATCTATTTTTAATAGCGGTTAACTGTCCTGCATTTATATCATCTGCTAAAACTCTTATACCGAATTGAGACATGTATTTTTCGCCAAAATACTTCCATCGGTTAAACACAGTATATGTTTTTTTTAATGGTGTATCAAGAAATTGATCTTTATTTCTGTCAATTTCTACTAACTGATTGCTAACATGAGCAAACAGTAAAGAACTCCACTTTTCATTTAGTTTTTGAGATAAATGAACATTTACTTCGTTTCTACCCATCTCGTTACCATAAATGTTTAGGTAAAATTTATCGGTGTTGTCTGGTTTCAATAATTCTAAATTAATTTGACCAGTAATGGACTCGTAGCCATTAACAACAGAGCCAGCACCTTTTTTTATTTGAATAGACTCTACCCATGTTCCAGGGATAAAATTTAAACCAGAAGAAGCGGACAAGCCTCTAACTAAAGGAATGTTTTCAAATTGAATTTGGGTGTAGGTGCCATCTAATCCCAGCATTTGAATTTTTTTTGTTCCAGAAACAGCATCTGTAATATTAACATCAACAGAAGCATTCGTTTCAAAACTTTCGGAAACACTACAACATGCTGCTTTTTTTAACTCCTTTTGGTTAAGTGTTTCTACTAGAATAGGATTAATTAAACTAATGTTTGTCCCTGCTTGTTGTTTAGTAACTTCAAATTCTTTGAGGTTGATCATACTTTTTAGTGTGATTTGAAGTGTTTTCATGTTCTCCCATACTTTAATAGTGTCTGTTTGATAGCCAACAAATGAAACAATTAGATATTCTGGATAATTGTCGGGAGCAATAATTTTAAATTTTCCTTTTTCATTAGTGGTAGTTCCAATTTTAGTGTTTTTCCATATTACATTAGTAAATGGTAAAGGCTCTTTTTCCTCATTAACAACAATTCCATTAATAGTTTGGGCAGGTAAATAGGGAGTGATTAAAGGAAGAAAAATAAATAGTGTAATTTGTTTTAAAGTCATGATATCTTGTTTTATTGATTAATTATGAAAACATAATTTTCAACGAGGTCATAAAGCCATCATTGAAGCAAAACAAGAAATTCTATAAACGATAGGTCTCGATATATTTTAATAAATCATATCCGCTTGGAGGGGGAAGATTGGTGTAGAAAAATACATCATCAATTGAAAAAGGAATTAGACTTCTTAAGAACAGGATGGTTTCGTGGGTAAAGGGGAGAAAAAGAAAGGTTAAGGATGAAGTGTGGATCGGAGCATCATATTCATAATCAAAAATTATTTTTTGAAATTCACAACAAATTTCATTGAAAGAACAACTGTTTTTGTTGTCACAATTTTCAAATTCAGAAATAGCATAAGTAGTTCTGCCACTTTTTAGGCATGTCATCTTAGAAACACTTACTTGTAGTGTAGATAACAATAACACTATTGTCATAGTGCAACTAAAGATGTATTTAAATATGGCGCTCATGTACCAATAAAAATAAGCGTTAAATTACAGATTTAATGTTAAAATATGTTATTATAAACAATAATTTAATGGTTATATTTACTACTTTAAATCTTTAGTTATGAAGAAGATAATCACACTTTTTTTTGTAGGGTCAACATTATTTTGTTTTGGTCAGACTAACATTTTAAGTACTAATCCAGTTGCAGAGCAGGTGATGTTAGGAAATTATACACCATCTGCTTACGCTTCTACAGTTGTTATTGATGATCATGATATGATTATCCAAGGAATTAATACTGATGTTAATCCTGACTCTTTGAAATCATTAATTATTCAATTGGCGTCTTTCCAAAATAGAAATACGGGGTCAGATACTATATCTGCTGTTATAGGTATTGGTGCTGCTAGGAAGTGGGTTTATAGCAAATTTGAGGAGATAAGTACGGATAATGAAAATCGTTTAATTACTTCCTATTTGCAATTCGATCAAGAGATTTGCGGAGTAGTGAAACATAAAAATGTATTTGCTGTGCTTCCAGGAACAGACGTTGTAGATAATAAGGTGATTATAATCGAGGGACATATGGATAGTCGATGTGAAGATCGTTGTGATTCATTATGTGTCGCAGAGGGAGTGGATGATAATGCTTCTGGAACAGCCTTAGTAATAGAATTAGCTAGAGTGATGAGTAAATATACTTTTAAAAATACACTGGTATTTATGACAACAACTGGAGAAGAGCAAGGGTTGCTTGGAGCAAATGCTTTTTCTCAATATGCACTAGATAAAGGAATACAGATAGAAGCTGTTTTTAATAATGATGTAGTGGGAGGTATTATATGTGGAAAAACTTCTTCGGCACCTTCTTGCCCTGGAGAGGGACATATTGATAGTACTCAGGTCAGGTTGTTCTCTGCTAATGGAAATGGAGCGGCTTCAAAATCTAAACAATTAGCGAGGTATGCTAAATTGGAATATAAAGAAGAATTGTTGCCTATTGTTAGTGTACCTATGTTATTAACAATAATGACGGCAGAAGATAGAACAGGTAGAGGAGGGGATCATATACCTTTTAGAGAAGATGGTTTTGCTGCTATGCGATTTTGTTCAGCGAATGAGAATGGGGATGCGGGTTCAACTGCTCCAGGATATACAGATAGACAACATTCTAGCAATGATATTCTAGGAGTAGATACAGATAGTAATAGTGTGATTGATAGTTTTTTTGTTGATTTTAATTATTTAGCCAGAAATGCTGTTATTAATGGGAATTCAGCCGCTATGGCTGCTATTGGTCCAGCTACACCGGGTTTATCTGTGCAGGTGTTAGATGGACCTGCATTTGAAGTAACGATTAGTTCAGCGGTTAGTTATCCAGCATATAGAATTGCCATTAGATCAACTAGCAATGATTGGGATTCAGTATATACCACTACCTCTTTAAAGGATACTGTATATGCTCCAGTAGCTAGTAATATTTATCGTATAAGCGTAGCTTCTGTTGATTCATTAGATATTGAAAGTTTGTTCTCCGATGAGGTATTGAAGTTCCCTACAGGTATAGATGAATTCACAAACAAAATTGATTCTCCGTTTGAATTGTTGCAAAACAACCCTAATCCTTATGATGAAGTGACAATGATAGGTGTCAAAACCAACTACCAATATAATTATCAAAAAGCAATGATAGTCGTAAGAGATCTGCAGGGAAGGTTGGTAAAAGAAATACCGATAAGTTTAAAGGGGCAATACAATGAAGTCGCTTTTGAACATGGGTATGGACAAGCTGGTATTTATATATATAGTTTAGTAGTGGATGGTAAACTGTTAAGTACTAAACAAATGGTTTATGCTAATTAATAGTTGAGATAGATAGTGTTTTCTTGTTTTTTATATTTCTAAACATCTCTTTAGCTTTTTTAGGGTGTCGTTTTTTTCCATTACTTTCGGAGTTTTAAAGCAAGCATGAAAAATATATTTGTTACTGGAATAGGAACGGATGTTGGTAAAACGATAGTTTCAGCAATTTTAACAGAAGCATTGGAAGCTGATTACTGGAAACCAGTTCAAGCAGGAGATTTAAAGAATTCAGATACCCTGAAAGTTCAAAGTTTGATTTCTAATACTAAAACTGTTTTTCATCCAGAGACTTATCAATTGTCAGAGCCGATGTCTCCTCATGCAGCAGCAGCTATAGATGGGATTGAAATAGATGTCAAAAAAATAACACTCCCATTTACGAATAACCGACTTGTTATAGAAGGTGCAGGAGGTTTAATGGTTCCATTAAATAATGAGTGTTTGATAATTGATTTAATAGAAAAATTGGAGGCAGGAGTGGTGTTGGTGGTTCAAAATTATTTGGGGAGCATTAATCATACATTATTAAGTATTGAAGTATTGAAAAGTAGAGGGGTAGAATTACTAGGTGTTATATTTAATGGTACAAAGAACGAAGCTTCAGAAAGTTATATTTTAAGTTATTCAGGATTAACCTGTTTAGGAAGAGTCAAAAAACACGATGTTTTGACTAAAAAAGTAGTATTAGACTATAAAAAACAGTTTGCTCAGTTATGACTATTCAAGAGAAAGATAAAAAATACATTTGGCATCCTTTTACGCAAATGAAAACTGTTGGAGATCATATTCCTATTGTAAAAGGAGATGGTTTGTACATTTATACTGATGATGGTCGTAAAATAATGGATGCTGTTTCCTCATGGTGGACAACTGCGCATGGACATTCACATCCACTTATTGCAGCTGCTGTTTGTGAACAATTTAAAACATTGGATCACATTATTTTTGCTGGATTTACTCATCCTAAAGCTGTTGAGTTGTCAGAACGAATTATTCAAAAATTACCTTATTTAAATAAGGTCTTTTTTTCAGATAATGGAAGTACTTCCGTTGAGGTAGCTATAAAAATGGCTTTTCAATATTGGTATAATAAAGGCAATCAAAAAACAAAGATTATTGCTTTTGAAAATGCTTACCACGGAGATACATTTGGAGCAATGAGTGTTGGTGGAAGAAGCGAATTTAATAAAGCTTTTTTTCCATTTTTATTTGATGTCATTTATATTGATGTTCCTACTTCAGGTAATGAAGAAAAAACAAAAAAACAGCTCAAAGAAGTACTTCAGAATGATGATGTTGCAGCGTTTATTTTTGAACCTTTGGTACAAGGGGCTGCAGGAATGGTAATGTATTCTGCAAAGGTATTAGAAGAGTTGTTATTAATTACGAAATCAAAAGATGTCTTAATTATTGCAGATGAGGTAATGACAGGTTTTGGGAGAACTGGAAAACTCTTCGCTACAGACCATTTAGTTAATAAGCCAGACATAGTTACTTTATCAAAAGGACTAACTGGAGGAGTAATGCCTTTAGGGCTTACCGTATGTACGGATAAAATTTATGATGCATTCTTATCTGATGATCATTCTAGAACTTTCTTTCATGGTCATTCATTTACAGGGAGTCCGTTATCTTGTGCTGCTGCATGCGCTAGTTTGGATTTGTTTGAGGATAATAAAACGTGGGAGCAAATAGAGATGATTGTTGCCTCTCACCAAGAATTTGCTTTAAAAGTAGCAGGAAATAAACAATTGAAAGAAGTTCGTCAGACAGGAACCATAATTGCTTTAGAATTTAAAACCAACGAATCTACTTCCTACTTTAATTCATTAAGAGATGAACTGTACGCCTATTTTTTAGAACGAAATATATTGCTGAGACCACTAGGGAATGTTTTGTATATATTGCCTCCCTACTGTATCCATAAAGAAGAATTGGATATTATTTATGAAGCAATAGAAGCTTTTTTAAGTGAAAGTTAAGCGTACTTTGTTTTCGTTTCAAGTAATTCTTTGCTCACTTTCATGTAAATTTTTTCTTTATCTGACTTTGAAATCAATAGTTGGTAGCCCCTAACTTTATAAAAGAGATAAGTAAGAATACTGCTAATTATCCCTGATATTAATATAAAGATAATAAATTTGCCGGTTCCTATCATTTTAAATATAAAAAAGTAACTAAGAATAATAGTAACACAAAAAAAAGCGAACAATTCAAAAAAGTTTAAATAAACCTTAACCTTTAACTCATTGAACTTTTTTCTAAAGAGGACATCTCTTGCATGAGAACTTAATCTGATTTCTTTATTTTGAATTACAATAGATTCTGCCATTTCTAAAAAAATGTAATGAATCAAATTTAAGGCATATTTTAATTCAAAATAGTGTATAAACACCTATTTTTAAATACGTTTTTATACGTATTAATTAACTATGTAATAATTATTTTTTTATTATAAACCAGTTTCTCATTCTTTAATATTGTGATAATGTATGTTCCCTTTTTATTCCATTTAGATGTATTAATTCTTGTTTTTTCAGAAAAAGTCTCTTTATAAATTTCTTTACCCGTTATGTCATAGATTATTACTTTAACGTTCTCGTTAGAATTCAGGTTCTTTATCCAGATAAAACTTTTTGCTGGGTTAGGATAAATCTCAAATTGATTATTTGAAGCGTTATCATTTTTATTAATTCCAATAGTAGAAATACCATTTGCAAAAGTGTATTGACCTAGTGATAGATTATTAATATCTATAAACCCGAAAGCATTTGTTATCGAGGTTTTGGTATAGTAATTATATTCTTTCCAATCGGAATGTGCATCTTTTCTATATAATAATATTAAACTGTCTCCATTTATAGCTAATAAGTCATTATCTAAATAACCATTTGAAGATCGAGAATCGTAATTTAAACGTGCACTAGCACTAAAATTAGTTGGTAAAATACCATCAAAAGACCAGTACCTGTTGGTTGATATTCTATAGTTATTAGTATTGTTTTTGATTGTATCAGGAGCGACCCAATGATGTTCTATATACAGCAAAGCTGAATCACTAATGGAGCTCACATTAAAATTATTAACTAAAGAGAATTCAAGGTTCTTGCTAGTGATATTTTTAAGTATTAAATTATCATCAGTTCGCGCTTGATTCAGTTTATTGTCTTCATTTAATAGTGCCAGGGTAGGAGAAAAAGGAATAGTAACAATATGATTAGAGTATTGACCTGATGCAATAATTGAAGTTGTAATTTTATTCCAGTTGGCATCATAAAAAGTAATTTCAAGAGGGGTTCCTGTATGGTAATTTGTTGTGCCTCTTAATTTTTGATTAATAAATAGAGTTACATCAAAGTCTCCTCCATTTGGTGAAGTTTGAATGGAATCAATAGCAAAATGAGAAAATCCAGGAGAAAAAACCCAGTCGTTAAAAAAGTTGGTCATATCAAACAAAGTAGAGTTAGTTAGTTCATCTCTAAACTGAGCAGAGTTGATGTTTTTATATTTGTAATTATTGGTTATTGCTTTGAGCCCTACAAAAAATAGAGAATCACCTAAATAAGCTCTCATATTATGCGCTACAGAAGCACCTTTGTCATATACATGTTCTCCATAAGTATATTCATGAGGGACTCCAGATATAGCTCTGTACCCTCCTTCATTGATGTGGGTGAATTGGAGTACTTTTTTGTGGTTTCTTTTTATTTCCATTAGTGAGGTATTGTAGTCATATACTTTTTCCAAAAACAAATGTTCGGAGTAGGAAGCCATTCCTTCATTAATCCACATGTCCTCAGCAGTTTCACAAGTAACTAAGTCTCCCCACCAATGGTGAGCAAATTCGTGAGCCATTAAAGTTTCTGAGGTTAAAGTACCATTGGCAGCATATTTTGGATAAGCAATGTTTGTTGCATGTTCCATTGCTCCTGAAGAGAAAGGAACCAATGAAAAACCAATTTTATTCCACAGATATGGCCCGTAAGCATTTTCATAGGTATTTAAAGCACTTTCTAAATTGATAAACGAATTTTTTAAAGCAGTTGTATCAGGTTCTCTAGCAACTAATTCTACAGGAATGTTTTTTGAAATACCAGTAAACAATTGATGTACAGTTTGATAATCAGCAATGGCAACACAAACCAAATAAGTCGGTATTTCTTCATTCATTACCCAGCTATTCATAATGGTATCGTTAATAATAGTATAAGTAGTGTCTAAATATCCATTACAGTGTGCATTTTTTCCTCCACTAGTAATAATGTTAAAATGATAGGTTGAACGCTCAACAAAATTATCAAAACAGGGAAACCATACTCTTCCGTAATTATGGGGATTTGCATCAAAACCAACACCAAGGTTAAAAGCATAAGTAGCATCAAAATAAAAACCTCCCCATCCAGAAGCATCTTTTTGTGGAGAACCGTTGTAGTATATCGTTATAAGTGAAGTGTCAGTTTGGTTTAATGTATTTGGTAAATTAGCTGTTAGCAATGTATCATTGTAGCTATAGGTTAAGGCGGTGTTTTGAGAGGTGATAGAATCAATATTTAATTTTAATAAATCTAAACCAATACTGTTTACGCCATTCATTTTTGGGGTAAATTTGATAATACAGTTTCCCTTTAGCGTTTTATTTGAAAAATCAGTAAAATCTAAGTTTATTTCGTAGTTTAAAATGTCAATGGTATCACTTCTGCTATGGAGTGCTTTTTGTTGAGTATTTTTTTGACTCCAAGAGTTTATTCCTGAAAGAAGCGCAATAATGAGTAATAGGTATTTCATTATAAATTGTTTTGTACAAAAGTAATAAATAGCAAAATAGTATTTCTAAAATAGATTTTTTACAAATATTTATTATTTTTATGGGGCTCTAACTAACTTATTTATTGAATTGCTATGAAAACTTCTGCTGAGTTGTTTCGCTTAATAAAGTCATTAAGCAAATCAGAGAAACGGTATTTCAAATTGATATCTTCTTTACAATCGGGGGAAAAAAATTACATTAAACTTTTTGATGTTATAGATAAACAAGAGGAATATGATGAGGAGGAGATAAAAACTATTTTTAAAAAAGAAACTTTTATTAAGCATCTACCATCAGAAAAAAACCATCTTTATGGATTGATACTTAAAGGTTTGAGGGGGTTTCATGCGGATAAATCGGCTGCTTCAATTATACAGGAACAACTAAGAAATATAGAATTATTATATGATAAAGCGTTGTATGTGGAGTGTGCTAAAATAGTACGCAAAGCCAAAAAGATAGCTTATGATTATGAAAAATTTTATTTTTTGTTGGATTTAATAGATTGGGAAAAAAGCTTGACAGAAGAAGAAATTTTGAGGGGAGATTTTAAAAAGGACTTAAATCTTTTAATTAAAGAAGAAGAGGAGTGTACAGAGAAATTGAGAAATATTGCGGAATATCAAAAGTTATATTCTAAATTAAATTATGCCTTTAGGAAGGGAGCAGATTACAGAAATAAAGAAGAGCGTAAAATTGTTGATGAAATAGCGAAACACCCTCTTATTATTGGTAAAAGGACAGCAATGTCTACTAAAGCAGCTACAGCGTGCTATTCCATAAAAGCGTTATGTGCTAAAAGAGATGGTAATACGAAATTGCCTTTAGAGAATTTTAGTAAGGTGGTAACCATTATGGAAAATAATCCATTTATTATGCAAGAGTTGCCTAAACGATATATCAAAGCGCTCAATGGCATGATGATAGAGTATACAGCTATGGGAGATTGGGATAATTGTTCGAAATACATTAAAAAAATGAAAGATTTGAGAGATAGAAAAGGATTCTCAAATATGGATGTCCAATTGAAATTATTTATTTTTTCCAGTAACGGAGAATTAGTTCGGAATTTATACTTAGGCAACTACAAAAGTTCAATTAATAAATTAATTCCCGAAATTCTAGAAAGAGTAGAAGAGTTTGGAGGTAAAGTAAACAAAGAAGCTAACTTATTATTTAATTACAATATTTCAGCTACTTATTTTGGGGTCGGAGATATGAAGATGGCACTTAAATATATTAACTATGTTTTAAATAGTGCTGAAACAGGCTTAAGAGAAGATATTTTTTCTTTTGCTCGACTAATTAATCTAATTATACATTATGAGTTGGGAAATTATGATTTGCTTAATTACACCATAAAATCAACGAAGAGGTATATTACCAAAAATCAACGTAATTATAATTTTGAAAATACGTTTTTGGCAGGTATTAAAAAGTTGAACAAGGTGAATGATCCTGATGAGCTGAGAAAAACTTTTATCAAGTTCAAGAAAGATATAGTAGGTCCTTATAAAGAAATAGGAAGGGATTATTTTGGTTTTATTACATGGATAGATAGTAAAATTCAGCAACGTCCTTATGTAGAGTTGGTTAAAGAGCAATCTCGACAATTAGTTTGACCTTTGCTTTACAGCTTCATAAAGAATAATTCCTGATGCAACAGAAACATTGAGTGAAGCAATATTTCCTGCCATTGGTATTTTGGCTTTAACATCACAAAATTTTAACAATTGATTAGAAATACCTTTTTCCTCACTTCCCATAATAATTGCAGTAGGACTAGAAAAGTCGATTTCGTAGATACTGCTATTGGCTTTTTCAGTACAACCTACAATTTGCAAATTAAGTTCTTTTAGTAAGAAAACGGTATCTGTTAAATTGTTAACTCTACATACAGGAATACGGTGTAATGCCCCTGCTGAAGTTTTAATGGCATCTCCATTAATTTGAGCAGCACCTTGGTTAGGGATAACAATGGCATCCACTCCGGCACATTCTGCAGTTCTACATATTGCACCAAAATTTCTAACATCTGTGATACCATCTAATAACAGAATTAAAGGTGTTTTTTTTTCTTCAATTAGCTTTGTTACTAAATCTTCTACATCAAAAAGCTGAATAGGAGTGGTGTATCCAGCAACACCTTGGTGATTGCCTGGTGTTAATTTATTTAATTTTTGAACCGGAACGTGGCTAACGGCAATTCCTTTCTCTTTAATTAGCTTACGCAAATCACTTATTAATGCACCATTAATGTCTTTTTGCAAGTAAAGTTTTTCGATGGTTTTCCCTGAATTAATGGCTTCAATGATAGCTCGGATTCCAAAAATTAAATGTTCTTTTTCCTTCATACGGCTAAATTAGTGAAACTTTTCTGAGAGATAGTGACTAAAATTAAAGAAGCTATATTAGTTCTTAACTATTTTATAGATGGTACTGCCTATGTGATTAGAGAATCGAATAAAATAAACTCCATTAGGGTAGTGATTTAAATTGAGTGTTACTTCTTGTTTTAACACCTCTTTGTTGTAAATGATTTTTCCTAACACATTAATAACGTCTATACTTGCGTTACTCAATTGGTTATTTCCCATGTTTATATTAATAATATTACTGGTAGGGTTGGGATATATTTGAATAGGTGATGTTTGATTAATGTGTTTTGGGGTAGTATTGCTAATGCTCCCTTTATAGAAGGCAACACCTCCTGTGAAATTACCGACCAATAAGTCTAAATTTCCATCATTGGTTATATCAGCAAGATTCACAAAGGAATGACTTCCTTCCCAAATATTAAGGTAAATAGAGTCAATGATTGAAAAAGTTCCACTTAAATTTCCGTCAATGTTATCATAAAGATAAATACCCCCACCATAAGATCCAGCCATCAATTTATAACTACCATTGTCATCAAAAACAAACGGAGTGCTATACCCGTTAAAATCATTGAATCTTTTGGTTCTAACATAACCTAATGAGTCTGTAATTAAGGTAAAAGAAGGTGTAGTTAATGTACCTGTGTTTTGGTAATAGCTGATGTATCCGTTGCTTTTTCCGATAACTAAATCCAATAATAAATCTTTGTTTAAATCAATCAATTGAGGAGAAGCGTAATTACCAATATCAATACCTGCATACTGTGGTGTGTTTAATGTGAAGTTGGCTGTATTTCCTGCTCCAGCAGTATTCTCAAAATAATGCAAGACCCCTTTAAAATCTCCAATTATCATATCCTCATCTCCATCATTATCGATATCTCCAAATGTAGGGATTAGTCTTAGTGTCGGTTGGCTAGCTCCTATGTCCAAATTCATACTGGAAATGTTGACATAATCAGAATCAATTAATTGATAAGCAGGTGTATTGTTGGTGCCTATGTTTTTATAAAGCCACAAAGAAGTTTTGTAGTTGGTAGGGTTAGTTCCTGGCTTAAAGTCACCATAATTACCAATTACAATATCCATTAAACCATCGGCATTGTAATCAAAAAAAACAGGATGAGAGGCTTCTCCCACTTCTATCATACCGTCTTGTAAAAAGCTGGTTGTTTGTAAATCAAAATCTGGATTGATAGTGGTGTTATTATTTTTATAGTACCAAACATTATTATTATTTTCGCATCCTCCAGAGCAATTAGTGGTAACAATTAAATCTTTTTTATTGTCATTGTTCACATCCAGATAAAAACCGGCAGGGAATACATTAATATCTACAGGGTTAGTAGATAAATTATTCGAAGGAAAAAGACTGTCTTGAGCAATAATGGATGATGAGTCTAAGTTGATAGAATTATCACCATTGTACAATAACGTCATGTTGTTGAAAGAGACATCACCCAATACCAAATCTTTACTGTTGTTGCCATCAACATCTAAAGTTAAAAGAGTGGATCCAGCATGTTTGTTTTCTTTTCCAGTTCTTTCAGGTGAGCCAATATTAAAGGAACATGTGTCAAATAAAGTGACACTATTAGAGCTATTACTTTCTGAAAAATACCCCCAGCAGTTGTTCCTTAATTCATAAGTTAAACTATCGCAATTGCCGTAAGTTTCTTTAGATAAATTTTTATGATACTCTATTCTGTTAGGGTAAAAAAGTCCAAAAGTAAGAATATCCAAATCTCCATCTCCATCAATATCGTCAATTGCAGGAATATCGGCAGAGCTTACATATAAATTAATAAGATTAGTGTATTTAGACTTGATCGATTTAGTTTGTAATTCAAAAGAGAGTGAGGTGGTTGATGTGTTTTTATAAACAGCTACCCCTCCGGAGACATAGGTAAAAATATCCATTTTGCCATCACAATTATAATCTCTTAGTAATACCCACCCATATAGGTCTGGAAAATTTTGGATGTATTGAGGAGCATGAATATAGCTTTCTTTGTTTGGGATACCTTCATTAATAAAGGGAGTAATTCTTCCATCTGCTTTTTCAAAAACGAATAAATCTTTGAATCCATCTATATTGAGGTCAATATCTGAAAATTGAACAGAGTTAAAACCTCCTGCAAAAGGATTTTTTAACGTATCTCCATTCATGTTAATCATAATAATGCTATCGTTTCTAGTAAAAGTTAGCTGGGCAATACTATCCGTAGAAATGAATAATAATAGTAAGAAGAAGTATTTCTTTTTAAAAATAAACATAATTATGAGTTGTTTTTAGGCTTACAACTATTGTAAAATTAGTTAATTTAAGCTACTAAAAAAGTGTTTTAAAGTTAATGAATATTTTGGTTGATAAATAGCTTTTGAAATTCTATATTTGCAGGCTTATAAATTTAACAGAAGAATAATTTTAAAAACATGCAAAACAAAGGACTATTAACAACGTTTACAATACTTTTTGCTTTAGGGTGTATTTATGCACTTTCATTAACATGGGTTGCAACGGGTGTAGAAGATGATGCAAAAGAATTTGCAAATGGTAATTCAGATATAGAGTTCGCTTATTTAGATTCTATGTCATCTGAGGTGGTTTATCCAGTATTAGATTATACTTACGGAAATTTAAGAACTAAGATGTTAAACTTGGGCTTGGATTTGAAGGGAGGGATGAACGTAACTCTAGAGGTTCAAGTAGAAGAAGTAGTAAGGGCTTTATCATCATTCAGTAAAGATCAAGCTTTTAATCAAGCAGTGATTGAAGCTAAAAAGAGACAACAAAATACAACCGCTGATTTTGTTACTTTATTTGGACAAGCATATGAAGAAGCAAATCCAAATGGAAAGCTTTCTGCTATATTTTACACTTTGGATAATAAAGATAAATTATCTCCAAATGCTACCAATAAAGAGGTATTGGAATTTGTAAAAGAAGAAGCAGATGATGCTATTCAACGATCGTTTAATGTTCTGAGAACAAGGATAGGATTGTTTGGAGCGGCTCAACCTAATATTCAAAAACTAACAGGTTCAGATAGAATTCTAGTAGAGTTACCAGGAGTAAAGAATAAAGAGAGAGTTCGTCAATTGTTACAAGGAACTGCTAAATTAGAGTTTTGGTTGACTTGGGATAATAAAGAAGTTTATCCTATGTTAGCTCAAGCAGATGAGAAACTAGGTAAAGTATTAAATGGTACTACTGTTGAAGATACAACATTAACAGATACATCAAATACAGCATCGACTAAGCAATTGGAAGAGAATCTTACAGCAGATGATTCATTGACTACTGATTCTACAGAAGCTGATGCTTCTAGTTTATTTGATGACTTGGCTACAGGAGATACTAGTTCAACAGATTCAGCAGCAGTTGCCGCAGATCAATCATATGAAGAATATGCAAAGAATCACCCTTTATTTGCTGTTATGCGTCCTGCTATTTACCAAAATCAACAAACTCAGCAATATGAATATGGAAAAGGTCCTGTAGTTGGTATTGCAGCTATTAAAGATACCGCCAAAGTGAATAAATATTTGGGAATGAAAGAAGTAAAAGCATTTTTTCCTCCAAACATTAAATTTTTATGGACAGCAAAACCATATGATGATGAAGGTAGATTGGTACAGTTAATTGCTATTAAAATTGATAATAGAGATGGAAATGCTGCTTTGGAAGGAGATGTAATCATTGATGCTTCTCAACAGTTTGATCAATTTACAGGATCACCAGAAATTTCTATGTCGATGAATGGTGAAGGAGCGAACAAATGGAAACTACTAACAGGAAGCCATATTGGAGAATCAATAGCTATTGCATTGGACAATTTAGTATATAGCTTCCCAACAGTAAATGGAGAAATTCCAGGAGGACAATCAAGCATTTCTGGAGATTTTGAGATAGAAGAAGCAAAAATGATTGCTAATATTTTAAAGGCAGGTAAATTACCTGCTCCAGCACGAATTGTTGAAGAAGCAGTTGTAGGGCCTACTTTAGGGCACGAATCAATTAACAAAGGTTTAATGTCTTTTGCAATTGCTTTACTAATAGTATTGGCTTACATGGTGTTTTACTATTCTAAAGCAGGTGTTGCTTCTGTAATTGCATTATTAGCTAATATGTTCTTCATTTTTGGAATTTTAGCTTCTATGCCTTCTTTAATAGCATTAACCTTACCAGGTATTGCAGGTATTATTTTAACAATAGGGATGTCAGTAGATGCAAACGTTCTTATCTTTGAGAGAATTAGAGAGGAAATTACAGCAGGAAAAGGAATTCGTTTAGCAGTAACAGATGGTTACAAATTTGCGTATTCTTCTATTATTGATGCCAATGTAACTACTCTTTTAACAGGAGCTGTATTGTGGTTTTTCGGTACTGGTCCAGTAGAAGGATTTGCGAAAACATTGGTGATTGGTATTTTCACTTCATTGTTTACTGCTATTTTTATTACCCGATTAATTTTTGAATATCAATTAAACAGCAATAAAAAATTATCTTTTTCGACAAAGTTGACGAAAGGAGCTTTTAGTAATATCAACTTTCAATTCTTAAAAAATAGAAAGAAATTTTATATCCTTTCAGGTATTGTAATTGTAGCAGGAATAGGTTCATTAGTGACTAGAGGGCTACAATATGGAGTAGATTTTCAAGGCGGTAGAAGTTACGTGGTTCGTTTTGATAAAGAAGTATCTACAGTAGATTTAGCAAAAGATTTAACTCCTTTGTTTGAAACTGCTCCAGAGGTAAAAACTTTTGGAGATAACAATCAAGTAAAAATTACTACTACCTATATGATTGATAGTAATGAAGAAAATGCAGATGATATTGTTGAACAAAAATTATACGAAGGGTTAAGTTCAACTCTTGCTGGTATTGATTATGCTACTTTTAGTGAAAATCATTTAATGAGTTCTCAAAAGGTGGGGCCTACTATTGCAGATAATATTAAAAGGGATTCATTCATGTCAATTATTTTCTCCTTAATCATTATCTTCTTATACATTGTATTTCGATTTAAGAGATGGCAGTTTGGAATGGGAGCATTGATTGCATTATTCCACGATGTTTTGATTGTATTATCAATCTTCTCTTTATTGTACGGATTTTTACCTTTCTCTTTAGAAGTGGATCAAGCATTTATTGCTGCTATTTTAACAGTTGTAGGTTACTCTATCAATGATACGGTGGTAGTATTTGATAGAATTAGAGAGTTTTTAGGTTTACATAAAAAACAACAAATGGGTGATATCGTTAATAATGCCTTGAATAGCACATTAAGTAGAACAGTAAATACATCTTTAAGTACCATATTTGTATTGGCTATGATTTTCTTTTTTGGAGGAGAAGTAATTCAAGGATTTGCATTTGCATTGTTGATTGGAGTAATAGTAGGTACTTACTCTTCGTTATTTATTGCATCATCTGTAATGTATGATTTTGTTGGAAAATCTACAGATAAGTTGAAAAAATAATCAACACCTATAATTAAAATGATAAAGCCTTTCTTCGAACAACGGGGAAAGGCTTTTTTAGTAGATTTGTAATAATAGTTTATTTGAGGATAATATGAATTATATTTTACTATTAGGAATGCCCGGTGGTGGAGAGCTTTTTATTATAGTATTAGTTATCATCATGTTTTTTGGAGCTAAAAAAATTCCAGAATTAGCTAGAGCTCTAGGGAAAGGGATGCAAGAATTAAAAAATGCAACCAATGATATTCAAAGAGAAATTAAAGGAAATGCTAACCCCATTTCAGAGATAAAAGATGCTGTGGATATAAAAAAGCAAATGAAAGATTTGATGAAAGATGAACCAATATCAAATTCATCAGAGGAGAAAACAGTACAGAAGGAAAATAAAGAAGAGAAAGAAAGTGTAGAAAATACGGTAAAAAGAGGTGGTAACCTTTTTGAATCATCAGACCAATTAAAAAAAGACAATACTTAATGGAGTACGTACTTTTAATAATTGGATTAATTGTACTTGTTGTTGCGGGAGAGCTATTAGTTAGAGGAGCTGTTGGTTTAGCATTAAAATTTAAAATATCACCTTTAGTCATAGGTATGACTATCGTTTCAACTGGAACATCAGCTCCAGAATTATTAGTGAGTATTAGAGCTGCCATTGATGGACACCCAGAATTGGCAATAGGAAATGTTTTAGGTTCTAATATAGCTAATCTTGCATTGGTATTAGGTTTATCTACGATGTTGTTGCCTATTGCCATAAATAGAACAACAAAAACATTGGATTGGCCAATCATGCTGTTGGCGTCCGTTCTTTTCTATTTATTTGGGTTAAATAGGAACTTTGATTGGTGGGAGGGCTTGATATATGTTCTAGGATTGGTTACTTTTAATTTTTATTTGTTCTGGAAATCTATGAGGGACAACAAATCAGCCCTCATAGATGATGTTGATTTGGAAGAAGATGCAAAGCTAAATTTGCCGAAAAGTATTATATATATACTGATAGGAATAGTTGGCTTAACTTTTGGAGCGAAATGGTTACTGAATGGAGCAGTAGATATTGCTACCAATTTTGGAGTTACAGAGCATATAATAGGAGTAACGATTATAGCTTTTGGGACAAGTATACCAGAATTAATAACTTCGGTTATGGCCGCTTTAAAAAAACAAACGGATATATCAGTAGGGAACTTAATAGGTTCTAATATATTTAATTTGATGGCTGTTTTAGGAATAACATCACTTATAAAAGAAATACCAATAAGTGATCAGGTCATGCAGAATGATGTCTTTTGGATGTTAGGAATTGCTCTTTTATTGTTCCCGTTAATGGCGGTTAAAAATAGAATAGGAAGATTAAGTGGTGCTATTTTATTTGCATCGTATTGTATATACATCTATTTTGTGGTATCATAGTTGATAAATAATAAGGATTGAAGTATTTATTTACCATATTAATTTTAGTTTGCTCTCTGTTTTTGTTTGCTCAGAAACCAGTTGATGATGTTGATTATCAATATAGTCGATCTTATTTAGAACAGTTGATTCGAGAAGAAATTAATGCTTACCGAACTAGTAAAAGCTTACCACCATACATAAAAGACGAGGTGCTTACCCTAGCAGCTGAAGATCAATCCTTATTTATTCTTAAAAGCGGAAGTGTAACTCATTCTCAGCCTTCAGGTAAAAAAGATACACCATTTAATCGAGCGATGTTTTATGATGGAATGCATGGAAAAGTGTCAGAAAATTGTTACAAGGTAAAAATAGATACTTACATGAAATCACCTAAATCAGGGGGGAAAGTTAAGATTAAGTCTTATGAAAGTGTTGCTAAAATTATAGTGGAAGGTTGGTTAGCAGATAAAGACGATAAAGAAGTAATAAGTAATCCTAAATATGTTAACTCAGGATTAGCAGTACTATTGGATGAAAAGGATAAAACGGTGATAGCTACTCATGTTGTGGCTTCTGAACCTTATCTATTACCTCCAGGTGTTAAGCCTAACAGGGATGATTATGGCATTGAAAGCTATGATAAAAACAAGTGTGGCGAGTTAATTAGTACTTACCCTTATTTACCTCAATTAATGTCTGATAATATCTATTTTAAGAACGGACAAATTTATTTTTATTTCCATGACCTGGCATTGTTTCAAAATGTACTTAAAGATTCAAAAGATGCAATTGCACTGGATATTATTTCTAGAGATCAATTTGCTTGTGGTTCGGGTAATAAACTTTATCCATCTAAAATACATACAGGAATCATGTTGCCTCCAATTCCTAAGTCGCACATTTTTGGTAAAAATGAATTAAAGGAGAAAGGAGAAATTGAAGTTGCTTTAGGACCTATACCAGATTATGTAGATACCAATAAAACAGAATTTAATTTGTTGATCATTAAAGATAATTGTTTATGTCAAACAATAGTTTACAACAGCTTAGGAGGAGAGAATTTACATTCGTTGGATATGCGTTTGATTATGGATACACTTTCTGTAACAGATAGAGCAGATTCAATTTTAAATGTATTAAAGTTTACTATTCCTTTTGAAAAAAATAAAACCAATTATAGCGATGCAGATATTAAACCGTTTTTAGATTCGATTAGTTTGCCTAAATATGAGCTAAAGAATATAGCTATTTTAGCTTATTCATCTATAGAAGGAGAAGTTAAAACCAATGAGATTCTCCAACAAAAAAGAGCGAAAACCATTCTTAAAGCGATGCAAAAGTACAATTTGAAAGACGTACCGTATACCATAAAAACAGCGGAAAACTGGGAGGGATTTTTTGAATCAATAAAAGGATCCCCTTATGAAAAAGATTTTAAAGGGAAAAGTAAAGAAGAAATTAGAAAAATAGTAAACTCAGATACTTTGAGTTATGATTTAGAACCATACTTAGAAACCCAAAGAGAAGCAATAATTACACTTACCGTGGAAAAGGTGTTCATGGATGAAAGCCTTTATCAAATGCTGCCTAAGTATTTTGAAAATGCGTTATCGAATAAAGATTTCGCTAAAGCGAAGATATATCAATCAGTAATGATTAACAGTATTAAAAATGGAAAAATGAATAAAGAAGTTGTTTTGACTCCTCAACTTCCCCATTTAAAGGAAGCAGTACCTTTAAATAATAATCAAATTGCATTTAGGTGGAAAAATCAAATAGAAAGTGCTGATGAAGATAGTTTAAATAAACACCTATTAAAAGAAATAGAAACCCAATTAGTTATTGCCCCTGATAATGTGTTTTTGAAATATAACAAAATCGCATTGAGGTTATTGTTGTGGGCAACAAAATATAGCAGAGAGCCTAATCCAAAAGATTTATTAAGAGAGATTAAAGCTTTGTATAGTACAGAAATTGAAAAGTGGCAAATTAGTAGATTAGTGCTTAATTATAACCTGGTTGCTGCAGATGTTTATTATGACAATAATAAATTTAAAGAAAGAGATAAAGCATTGGATGAAGTGCAGAAAATTTTATTACAATCGAACTTAACGAGAGATCAGGTTTTTAAAGTCGCCAATTATTTTATTTTTCAAATGCGAATTGATTGGACAATTGAATTAATGAAGCCTTGGGCTGAAAAACCGAATATTGACGAAGAGTTTTTGTACACTTTCTTATCAGTAGCTATTTATAATAAAGAAAAAGTACCTGAAGAAGAGTATTTACAGTTTATGGAAAGAGCAAAATTGATGAACAAAAAGCGATTTTGTAATCTTTTTGGATTTCCCAACATGAGTTTTCAATTATTAAAAGATTTGTCGGTAAAAGAACTTTATTGTAATACTTGTCATTAATGGAATTGAAGGTAAATGACCGAAAAACTATTAGTGCTTGGACAATGTATGATTGGGCAAACTCTGTTTACCCTTTAGTTATTACTTCTGCTATTTTTCCCATTTTCTATGAAAAATCAACTGATGAAAACGTATTTTTCTTTGGAAAAGAATTTGTTAATACAGAACTCTATTCTTATGTAATTTCTTTCTCGTATATCTTAGTTGCTTTTTTATCCCCTCTGTTGTCAGGAGTTGCTGATTACTCTGGGACAAAAAAAAGTTACATGCGCTTTTTTTGCTATCTAGGAGCAATTTCATGTATGAGTCTATTTTTTTTTAATGCGGATTACCTAGAATTTAGCATGATTTCAATTTTATTAGCAAGTATTGGTTTCTCAGGAAGTTTGGTTTTTTACAATGCCTATTTGCCAGAAATTGCAACACCTAGGTTACACGACAGGGTTAGCGCTATAGGTTATGCAAAAGGTTATGTAGGAGCTTCTTTATTGCTTATTATTTGTTTAGTGTTAATGATGGGGTTTGGTGTTGCAGCCAAATGGTCTTTTGTTCTTACAGGGCTTTGGTGGTTATTGTTTAGTCAGATCACTTTTAGAGGTTTGCCTAACAATGTTTACCACCGTAAAGTAGAGGGAAATAAATTAACTAAAGGTTTTGAAGAACTAAAAATAGTATGGAAACAAGTAAAAGAAATGGTAGGATTGAAACGTTATTTAACATCTTTCTTTTTATATAATATGGGGGTACAAACTGTGATGATTATGGCTGTGTTTTTTGGGACAAAGGAAATAAAGTGGACTAGTGAAAAAGAAATGCAGACAGGTTTAATTGTGAGTATATTATTGATACAATTTATTGCAATAGCAGGAGCTTACTTGATGGCTTCTTTATCCAATAAAGTTGGGAATATTAAAACTTTAGGTTTAGTGGTTTTATTTTGGGTGTTTATTTGTATTGCTGCTTATTTATTTGTCCGTGAACCATTACAATTCTATATTATTGCTGCGGTAATAGGCTTTGTAATGGGAGGAATACAATCATTGTCACGATCTACTTACTCTAAAATGCTTCCAGAAACGCAAGACCACGCCTCGTTTTTTAGTTTTTATGATGTGTTGGAGAAATTAGGAATAGTAATAGGAACCTTCTCCTTTGGATTTATAGAAAGCTTTTTTAGTATAAGAGAATCTGTTTTGGCATTAATCGTATTCTTTATTTTTGGATTTTTAATGTTGCTAAGAGTTCCTAAAGTAATTATCTCGGAAGAATAGTTGTTTATTAACCTCTTTTGTCAATTAATCCAAACTTCATTACTTTGGTACTATTAAATATAGCATATAGTTTCCGTTACCTAAAGATTGTGATTACAAAAAATGGAATTGAATAAATGAAAATGAAATGTTTAGACATCAAGGTGAAAGTAGAACTTTAAAACATAATCTACAAATTGCTATTATTTTGTCTTTTGTGGCTGGAATTGTAAATGTTACAGGATTTTTGGCTTTTAAACAATTGACGACAAATGTTACAGGTCATTTTGCATTATTTATTAATGATGTTGCTACTTTTAATTTTTGGAAAGGCACAATATATTTCCTTTATATTTTCTCATTTCTTTTCGGTTCATTTTCATCTAGTTTTTTGATTGAGAAATTTAAAGAAAATAAAAAGCTCAATGTTTTCTTTTTACCAACAATAATTGAAAGCCTCATCTTAATCTCTATCGGGATTTTAAGTAATACTATTGAGATGAAATCTCCCGATTTAATTGTTTGTTTACTGCTTTTTGCAATGGGACTTCAGAATTCTTTTGTAACCAAAATTTCAAATGCAGTGGTAAGAACAACACACTTAACAGGTCTTTTTACAGATTTAGGTATTGATATTTCTCAATTGCTCTTTCCAAAAGAATATCCATATAGGGAAAAACTAAAAGCAAATATTAAATTAAGGATTTATATCATTTCATTCTTTTTTGCTGGTGGACTAGTAGGTGGGTTTCTTTATTCTAAAGTTGATTTAAAACTAAACACCTTGATTTTTTGTGCTTTGATTTTAATTGTAAGCCTATTTTACGATAATTTTAGGTATCAACTAATAAAGATTAGAAGAAAATTTACTTCTAACCTTGTTGAATAACAAAGTATACTAGAATTTGTACTTTCAAATGGTTAATTATGTTTAATCCTTAATCAATTTAAGTGTTTGACTTCCTGAATGGTTGGTGAATTTAATAAAATAGACTCCTTGATCAAAATAAGAGAGGTTTAGTAATTGTTGCTTTTTAGTTATGGGTTGGGTTTCTATAATTTCACCTAAAAGATTAATGATTTGATAATAGGCGTGGTTTAAATCATATTCTTCAAAATCAATGGTAGTTTTATTAGAAGTAGGATTAGGATAAATTTTAATCTCAATTTTTTCTAGTTCTTCACTAATACCAGTACTGCAATTGTTATCGTAAGTTAAGGCTTTAACTCCTGCCCAATTTCCAGGAAAGGGAATACCTAACGTACAGATGTAGGATAAAAATAACTGGTTATTGTGTTGAGATACTCCCCAAGTCCCTAAATTATTAGTTGTATTTCCAAAAACGGCTATAGAGTCGGGTTGAGCTGGATTTGAAATATCTACAGCATACATTTCGCTTTTTCCAGTAGACATAAATAGTACTTCACAGTTTTTATCATAAGCCAGTTCGTTAGTATGCCCTGTACTTGTAAACCAATTGTTTGATGGGCACCCCCAAGGATTCCACCAACCTACTTGTGTTATGTTAGTTGTATCACTAACATTTAATATTTCTAATCCACAATAATCGATAGTTACATAAACCAAAGAGTCGTCTAATATAATGTTATTATAGGCACGAGGTTTTCCATTTAATACAGGAAGGGAATATTGACCATTTTGTGCAGGGTTTAACTTATCAGTAACATTAATTATTCTTAATCCTCCAGCATCGTACGCTAGGTAAACGATATCATTTTTAACAGCCATGCCCCTTGCATTATATTTGTTAGGATCTGGACTGGGATCTGGAAAGTTAATAGAGGGTACTAATTGAGATAAAAAGACGATGTTATTTTTATCGCTCACATCAAAGGTAATTAATCCATTTCCCATTGCAGCGAGGTAGGCATAATTGCCTTCTAAAGCAACAAACCCAGCACCTTGTCCGGGAGTAGCATGCTTCCATATATCGGTTATGATAGCGGATGAGGGAGTAGTAACATCAATAATTGCCATTCCAGAATATTGATTGCCTCCATTAAAGAAATTACCTAATGCCAAATAAAGGTAATTGCCTTTTTGTGAGAGGCTCATCACGTCTAAGGTGTCTAGCGAATTAATAGGAATAGAATCTACTAATATGGGAGTGTTAATGGTAGAAATATCATAGATAGTTAATCCTCCTGATTTTTGAGCAACATACAAATAGTCTCTCCCTATTTGGTCATGAAGCATTGTCATAGGTAAAGCTCCACAAGACATAGGAATATCCACAGCATGTTGAATATTTAATTGAGAGAAGATGGAATTACAGCAAAGAAAGGATATTACAAGGAATATGGATGGAGTTAACTTCATAGTAACATTTTATTGTTTCACCATTTTAAGCGTTTGACTCCCCGAATCATTCGTGAATCGTATAAAATAACTTCCTTTAGCATAAGGAGATAAATCAATCACCTGACTATTTTGGGTGACATTTTCATGCAGAATAACTTCTCCTAATGCATTTAAAATTTCATAATACGCATTTGTTAAATGATTATCACCAAAATCAATAGTTGTTTGGTTTTGGATAGGGTTAGGATAAATTTGAATGGAAGTAATATCATTTGCTAAATCTTTGACAGAAGTAGCTCCTGTGGCCAAATCAATTTGTTGGAACCAGATGTTTAAATAACCATTTCGGGTATCTCCCCAAACTGCATAAGCTGTATCGTTAACCATGTTAACAGACATAAAATCATTTCCATTTTGGGATAGAACAGCATTGTAGGATATGCTGGAGTCTGTTATCGGAAAATTAGCTGAAAAATTAGTTGAATCTTTCCAACGAACAGCTCCATAGATTTCTGTATTAACTGTATAGGTAGAATCATTTGCATTTCGCCTGTCCCTCCAGGTAACAATTAAATCACCATCAGTATCAAAATCAGCCCATACCAAATCTTGCATTCGATTGTTAGCAACAGCATCGTCATTGATTCTTATTGGTGCACTCCAATTTATACCTTTGTTGGTACTTTCCACCATAAAAATATCTAAATCTCCGTTGGTAACTTGAGGGTAAAAAAGTGCTAAATGATTCGCGTCTGCAGGATTTGATTTAAGCAAATATCCAGCTTTTGCTAAGGTATCACTAATTCCTGTAGTAGATGAGAGAGCATAATTGTAAGTAAAAGTATTTCCTGCATCATTGGATGTTGCCAAAATATATTGGGCAAATAAACTTTGAGAAGGCATATAACTAGGGTAAATGATATGTAATGTTCCATCAGCAGAAACAGTAGGAGAAGACATCGGTTGTCGAATAATGTTTCCAGCTAAATAATTAGCTACACTAGTATCGGTATATCGATAAGCATCAAAAGAGGCTGCTCCATCAGTAGAACGTGTCAAATAAGGATGATAAGGAGGCACAGGGTTGGGTCTATCTGGACTCATTGAAGTAACATAAATATTTCCATCGTTGCTTCCTCCCGAGTTGTCAATAGCAATCCATGGTCGGTCTATAGGGAATTGGTTGCCATCCGCATTAACATTAATAACTTCTGTTGGTGTTCCCCAGTTTAATCCACCATCAGTAGATTTAACTACATAAACTCCTCCAGTAATAGGATTTTCAACATGGTCAATAAAGCATAAAAATAAGTTTCCGTTATTATCAAAAGCCAAAGAAGGATCAGCAGAAGTGTAGGTGCTTAACACGTGAGGGACATTTGTAGTTGTACTCCATGTTTGACCTGCATCAAAACTTGTTCTTGTTTTAATTACTAATTGGTTGCTAAGTTTCCATCCCATCCATGCAACAACAAGGTGTTGAGAGTTGTTAGGGTTTACAGTAATGTAAGGCTCGCCATCAAATACAAATCCATTTGATAGGTTAGTATTTTGTGCTGAAATGGTATAATTAGTGAATAGTAGAATTAGAATAAATAAATTTTTCATAAGAATAGTATTATGATTTCAAAAATACGGAAATGAACCAATATATTAACTGTCAATTACTTAATTATAAGCAATCTTGAATAAATGGGCGCTCTATATTTATTTTAGGGCTCAAATAGGGGATGTTTAGGTTTAGCCCTCTAAGAATAAAAAGACAACCCAGTAAAACGATAAATACAGGAATTATTTTTTTGATTTTATTACGGAAGTTAACGGTAATAAAATTAGAGAGTATTACAGCGGTAAACATCATCGGTAAAGTACCTAACCCAAAGAACAGCATAAATGAAGTTCCTTTTACCACATCACCTGTTGCTATTGCTCCACCTATGGCAGCGTAAACTAAGCCACAAGGCAGTAAGCCATTTAATAAACCTATTAATAAAAGATTGGGAATAGAGGAGGAGTTAAACAATCTTCCTAAGGTAGCTTTGATAGAATTGATAAAATAGCCAATATTTTTCGTTGGATTTATTTTATTGAGTAATGATTTAGGAATAAGTACTGAAAGAATAAAAATTACACCTAAAAGAATGGATATAGCTTGCTGTGTGGATGCAGTACTTATTCCTTGACCTAGAGCACCAAATAAAACACCCAACAAAATATAGGTGGTTATTCTACCTATGTTATAGGTAATACCACTAATAACCCGGTGAAAAATAGCGTTTGACTTCGAGGGTAGAGCAAAAGCTATTGGGCCACACATGCCTATACAATGAAAGCTACCCAATAACCCAATACTAAATGCGGTGATATACAATTCCATAAAAAATGAATGATTTAATGGGGGAATGATTTAATGAAATTAAGCACATCCTTATTTTTTAATTTTTTGCATTCACTCCTTCGACAATTTAAGGGATAACAATCACTTTTTCGTTGAAGTAGGCTACTTCCTGAGTTTGCCAGTCAATTTTTAGCTTATACATACCTGATGAAAAAGTAGTAATGTCAACGATATGCTCATTGGTAGCTGTTTCAAAAGGAATGGTTTGATCATTTTTTTCGTTAGATGGTTTGAAAAAGAATAATTTTCCGGAAATAGGTTGGGTAACCTCTTTAGGAAATTTAACGATGAGTTGATTTTCTTTAATGTTACAACTGAGTTGCTCAGTCAACTTTTTGGTTTGTTCCTGTTTTTTGAGTGTTTCTTTAAAGGCTAATTCCTTTTCATAATAATTTTCTGTGACTAGCTCATGGCTTTGCTGAGAAGCAAGATATACTAACCCAAACATAAAGATGACAAAAGCCCCAAAAAAGATAAATGCGCCTGCTCCCCAATTGATTTTCATATACTTTAGTTAAAAGTTTATAACGTTGATGAGTTTGTAAAGTTAAAAAGTTTGTAAAGTTAAAAAGTTTGTAAAGTTTAACGGTTAAAAGTTTATCAAGTTGAAAGTTTATCAAGTTGAAAGTTTGTTTTTTTTGTCTACTGTCTACTGTCTACTGTCT
>JAGFIT010000027.1 GCA_024103385.1 Vicingus serpentipes | reverse complement strand
AACTAATTTTATGAAATAGGTAGATGATTCTATTTTTAATATTTTTGTCAAAGTTAATGTAATGTAACTATTTAAGTTAATACTTAAATTTAAATCAAAATATAAATAAAAACTGTTTATTTTCTATTAAGAGTTAGCTCCCTTTTACAATACATTATACCCTTTACTGCAACTATATTAGAAAAAATAGCAACTATAGCAATAGGTACAGTAAAAATTATTATGGTTTCAAAAATTGGTAATGGTAAGTATTGAAATGAAAAATGGCTGCCTATAAAATAATTGAAAATACCACAAATCATAGCAAAAAATCCAAGAGTAATAATTTTCATGGGTTTTTCAATAAATCCTACTTCCCATTTAATATTCAAACCTTCAGCTCTTGCTTTTATATAATTCATCATCATCGAACCAATCAACGCAATAAATGAAAATAGAGAGCTAAAAAAATAATTGTATGAAACTAGGTAATAACAAACACCTAAAAATATGAGTAACTCACCATATCTTTCTAAAAATGATTTGTAAAAAAAATTAAACCTAGACGATATTTTAGGTTTGTTGGTTAATTTATAACCTATAACATTCATTATCCCAGCTAAAAGAATTGCAAAACCTCCCCAACCAACATATGAAAGATTATCTCTTTGTTCAGCTTCTGCTCCAATAATAAAAATAACACTCCCAACTATATTTATAATGAAACTTATTGTAGTAACATGATTTGGAAAAATTTTTAGTTTTTTCGGTAAATTAATAACCGGATTAAATATTGATGATATTTTTTGAATCTTATTTTTTATCACTTTATTCTTCCTTTTTTAATTTTTAAAAAATATTCTCGCTGTGAGAATAAGGAACTTTCCAACATATTTTTTAATTCAATTGAACTCGGATTTACAATATAACTTTCTATGTTAGTTGAATCATTAATAGAAACTATTTCTTTTACTTCTGTAATTTTCTTAAGCATCTTAATTTTTTCATTATCACCACCATTAATAGCATATATGTATATACTTTTCTTATCAAATTTTGCTAAAAATAGTCTCCAGAATACTCCTTTTTGTTCATTTAAAAAATAATACCCATCACTTTCTCGTAAAATAATACTTTCGGATAATTCTCCATTTTTATAATCTCTATAACTATACATTTTGTTTTCAATAATAAGTGTATCATTGTTTTTATTTATGTAAATACCTTGTAATTCTATAGGAAAGGTTTCTTCATTTTCTATATTTCTAGGTTGTGGTTCAACAAATAAAACTTCTGTACAAGAGCTAAGAAGTAATAAAACTAAAAGATTTAATATTCTATTTTTTAATTTCATTTAATTGATATAGTAATATAAATAATAGATAACTATTATAATGTATATTATAATCATCCATCTAACTTGAACTATATATTTATGTTTAGAATTACTTTTAACTAAATATCTAATTGATAATATGAAAAATGAAAAAGATAACAAGAAACTTAGATTCCTTATACCATTCTGTAGTCCAATTTTTTCAATAGTTAAAACCAAAAAACCTAAATTAGGAATTATCAAAAGTTGACCTTTTCTAAAATTAGTTATTCTCATAATTTTTTCACTGTAATAACAAAAAGCCAGTCATTATTTCTCTTGACTGGCTTTTTTATTTGTCTGTCTAAAACAAATCAAAAGAAACTAGTTATTTTTCATCTATCAGTTGACCTTCTTTATCAAATACAATATTTTTTTTTATTTCAATTTCCAATAATTCAGTATCTGATGTAATTACAATATCAGCATCAGATATTTTATGTTTTCCATATTTTTTTTCAATGAGTTGATTAATCTTATGAGGAATTTCACTCTTTTTAATGTCTTTTTTTGTTTCAAGCCATTTTCCTTCCTCAGAAATACTTACCTTATATTTTCTATCATTCTTTTTAAACCGAGCTTCATATACATCACCATCTTTTTCCCATTTTACTTTTTCTACATTAAATTTAACATCCAATATTTCTATTACAGGTTGTGGAATATTTTTTTCCAGCAACTCTTTTTTCTGACTATACCCTGAAACAAAAAACAAGAAACATAAACACACGAGTAAAAACCTTTTTTTTCTATCCATTAGATTTATTTAAAAATTTTGATAAATGTATTTACTAATTCTAAAGTAAATCTAAAGAAGATTTGTTAATTAGTAGTTTTATTTCGAGTAAAGAACTACTCTTTATTGTTTTTAATACCTTTAGAATTCCTTCAGCTTTTATACCGTATTTTGCAAAAAATACTTTCTAAGCATGAAAATTCTTATAGTTGAAGATGAATATAAATTAATGCAATCTATACTCCGGTATTTCCGCACAGAAGAATATGTTTGTGAAGAAGCAAGTAATTTTAGTCAAGCATTACATAAAATTTTATTTAATGAGTATGATTGTGTAATCATTGATTTAACCTTACCAGACGGAACTGGTTTTGATATTATTCAGGAGCTTAAAGAAAGTAAGTCAAATGCAGGGATAATTATAATTTCAGCTAAGGGTTCTATGGAAGATAAAGTAAAAGGTCTGAATCTTGGTTCTGATGATTATATTGTGAAACCATTCCATTTATCTGAGCTAAATGCCAGAGTAAAAGCCTTATATAGAAGAAGGAATTTTGAAGGAAGCAATATAATTGAACTAAATGAAATATACATTGATCTTAATGCCAATCAAGTATTCATTAATAAGAAGAAATTGACACTTACTCCAAAAGAATATCAACTTATTCTTTTCCTGATTTCAAATAAAAATAAAGTGATAACACGAACTTCGCTTTCTGAACATCTCAGAGAAGAAATTGAATTTACGACTTATGATTTTATATACACCCATATAGGTAATCTTCGTAAAAAATTGATAGATGCCGGGTGTACAGATTATCTTAAAACTATCTACGGGATAGGATATAAATTTGAAATCTCATGAAGCTCTTAACAAAAACATCGAGGTATTATCTACTTTTTACATCCTTGATTTTTTTAGCATGTGGTGTTACTTTTTATCTGATTCTGGAATATCTTATTATTAAGAAAGCTGATGAATCATTAATGGCCGATAAAGCATTAATTGCTATTCAGCTTGATGAAACAGATGATATTAATCACTTGTTTTTAGATTTAACTGATGATTATCATCTAAAAGAAATATCAATAGCTAAAAAAATGCAGGATCATTTTACTACTATTGAAGTTTATGATAATATCGAAGAAGAATACGAACCCTTTCGGCAATTGATTACTTCAATAACAAAAAATGGGAACTCTTACGAGTTAATCATTAGAAAATCACTCATGGAATCCAATGATTTAATATACAGCATTGCTATCGTTGTTTTGATCATGTTTACATTTTTAACTGTTTCTTTAATTTTATTTAACCGCAGTGTCTCATCAAAAATATGGTATCCATTCAATCAAACACTAGAACAACTTAAAAAATTTAATGTGGATGGTTATAGTGAAGAAAAATTTAGAGAAACTAATATAACTGAGTTTAGTGAGTTGAACAAAGTGGCAAAAAAATTAACCCGAAAGATTAAAAATGATTACTTAAAACAAAAAGAATTTATCGATAATGTAACTCATGAAATACAAACTCCTTTAGCTATTATTAACGCGAACATAGATACTTTGATACAAAGTAACAACCTAAAAGAAGATGACATTCATATAATTCAGGTTATACATGACACTGTTAATCGATTAGCTAAAATTAATGATTCTTTACTCCTTCTTTCAAAAATTGAAAATGAACAGTTCCCGGAAACCAAACCAATAGAATTAATTCAAATAATAGAGAAGTATTTATCAGTGTTTGAACGTCAGATTAATACAAAGCACTTATCGATAGATCTTGATATGAAGACACCTATTAAGATAACTATGAATCCTGACATAGCAGAAATTCTAATCGGTAATCTTATTCAAAATGCCATAAGACATAATGTGGATAAAGGATTATTGAGTATTAAGATTATTGGAAATGTACTCGAAATTGCTAATACAGGAAGTCATTTTGAGGGAGACCCCAATAATTTATTTGAAAAATTTGTTAAGTACGGGACTTCTAATGAATCCTCAGGTCTTGGGTTGGCCATTGTAAGACAAATCTGTAAACTATATCATTTAAATATTGAGTACAATATTCATGGTCATATTCATAGAATAAAACTATCTTCTGGTTCTTTAGATTTGATTTAGATTCTAATCATAAGTTTGTATCCTAAAACATAAGTTTATCAATTATGGAAATTAAAATTATAGGAACAGCAATTACAATTGTAATGTATTTTATTATAAGGCTTCTGTTAAATAAAGTAATTTCCAGAACAGTTGAGAAAAATGTTTTACAAAAAGTAAGAGGTAAAATCATTAAAAAAGTACTCACTATTATTTTACTTTCCATAGCAATAGTTATTTTATTCGCTATCTGGGGAGTTGATCAGTCTGAGTTAGCTGTTTTTATAGGGACGGTACTTACAGTTTTAGGTATATCATTAGTCGCTCAATGGTCTTTTTTATCAAATATCACTTCCGGAGTAATAATATTTTTTAGCCATCCTGTTAAATTAGGAGATATAATAACCATTATGGATAAAGATTATCCAATAGAGGGAAGGATTAGTGATATAGGTCTATTTTTTGTAATATTAAAAACAACTGATGAAGAAAAAATAACACTCCCAAGTAATGTTTTTGTTCAGAAAATGATAAAAAGTAAATCACAAGAATAAAATGGAAAAGTTATATACCGTACTTGATTATAAAAAAGCATTGGAACGAAGACAGCATATTGAAGATGCACAAAAAGGTTCGTATGAATATGAAGAGTTATTACTTCTTGATGAAGCGATAAAAGAATATGAAGATACACGGCTTGATTGGGATGATGAACTATTTAATGAAGAATAACTTTTATGTGGCTTACAATTACATTACTTGTTTTAGGGTTTATACTCCTGATCAAAGGAGCTGATATATTGGTTAAAGGTGCTTCTTCTATTGCTAAGACCTTTGGTTTATCCGATTTAATTATCGGACTTACAATTGTATCTTTCGGTACATCTATGCCGGAACTGATTGTTAATGTAATGGCCAGCATTGATGGAAATTCAGGAATTGCTGTGGGGAATATTCTTGGAAGTAATATTGCCAATGTACTTTTCATCATTGGATTTTCTGCAATTATTTTTCCATTACCTCTTAAAAGTAGCACAGTACTCTCAGAAATTCCTTTTTCAATAGCTGCTATTTTACTTGTTGGTTTTCTTGTGAACTCAGAACTACCTATAGATACAAACAAACATGAATTAAGTATTTCAGATGGTATTTTACTGTTATTTTTCTTCTCATTATTTATGGCTTACATTTTCAAATTATCGAAAGAAAAAGAAGCTATTTCTTCAGATGAAACAATTAGTTATTCTACCAGTAAGTCTATTCTTTATATTATTTTAGGGTGCCTGGGATTGTTTCTTGGAGGAAAATGGATTGTTGATGGAGCTGTTTATTTCGCACAAATGTTTGGTCTTAGTGAATCTTTTATTGGATTAACCATTGTTGCAGTGGGTACATCTTTACCTGAACTTGCAACCTCTGCAGTAGCTGCATATCGTAAAAACACAGACATTGCCGTTGGAAATGTGGTTGGTTCTAATATTTTCAATTTGTTATGGATACTCGGAATCAGTTCCTTAATAAAACCATTACCATTTTCACCTGAAAATAACACAGATATTCTCGTAGTCTTATTATCGAGTAGTTTCTTGATTATAGCATTGGTGATCGGTAAAAGAAATCATATTGATCGGTGGAATGGCTTATTTTTCCTTTTCACTTATAGCATATACCTGACTTACCTCGTAATGAAAGAATCATAATTATTAATCATAAAATAATTATATTCTTACTGCTTTCTGTATCTAAGGAAAATTATAACTTAATTTCTAATTCAAGTAACTCCGATTCCCCATCATCATTATCAGTAACAGCAAGTGCAGAATAGCTACCATCCGGATTCATAGAACGTATAGTTATGGATTCAATTTTACCGCTATAGGGAAGGCTTTTATCATCTACAACCTGAACACATATTGGTTTGCATTCTTTTAAGTTTTTGAGCGGAATTATTCCTATGAAACTACCTAGAACTTCTCCGTCATTAATCCAATCAGAAGTGTTTTCAACTGAGGCTGTAAAAATCATTTTTTTCTCATTCGGTAATAAACATGCCCCGGAAAATCCGGCTTCTATACCATCAATTTCAGGTAGTGTGAATTGATATGACTTAGGCTCTGGTACCCTTTCCTTTTCACCCTGAAGGTATTTTTTAAAATCTTCCAGATCAAACTCGAATAAATAATTTTTACCACGATTCAACAGGTATAACCGATCATCCGATGTTCCCGCTCCTTCGATATTAAGGTCTTCATCAGAAACACTCTTTATGTCTTTTATCTTATCATAGATTTTATCAAGCGAATAATGTTGGACATCTGGCAATTTATCCATATCAATACGAATTAAAGCTTCACGTTCCGGCGATTTAGAGCCTGAACCAAAAATCAATATATCCTTATCTTTTCCCCATTTCACCTCAGTAATAGCCTCTAAATCTGGTTTTATTTGCTTAGAAATCCTGCCATCTAACCCTGGAACAGCATCATGGATTTTTATTTGCTCAGAGATAAAGAAATCCTCATCCAACTTGTATAGAAAAGGGGTATCATCCCCAATAATATACAAAGAGTTATTCAGTATGGTTATTCCGGATGCGGAAGGCAATCCAGTTATTAATTTATGTTGAATAATCCTTACTATCATGTTAGATTTATTACAGGATATAACAATAAAAATAATTTGTATTATAAATAAAAAAGATAATACCGATAGTACTTCATTTATTGGAAATTTTCTATTCATACAAGCAAATAACGATAAAAATTTCACTATTATTCATATCATTTTTAAATAATTTAATTAGTTAATTCATCTTTAGATTTGCTTTAGAATCCAGTTTTAGTTTTGTCCCCATATAAAACCATAAAATAAACAAAATGAAAAAATTACTTATTACAATGTTCATTATTTCAGCATTTGTTGCTTGTAATAATACTGAAGAAAATGTTCAGGAAAAGGTAGATGAAAAAGTGGATAAAGTCAAAGAAATGATTGAAGAAGCTAATAAAGATCAGGATGAAATAACTAATGAACAGCAAACTGATAGCTTATCCATGCAAGCAGATACAACACAGATGGAAGTACAGGATAGTATTGAGTAAAATTAACCTCTTTGATATTATTTTTCTGTGTTCAACAAATTCAATTTCCAATTTCATCCGGAAAATAACCTAAAGCAAGCCTATATCTCGTCATAGTTGGATTTATTCTTATTAACGATAATGATATCATCCAACTATGACGAGATATAGGCTTTTCTCAGTACCTTTGACACAATAAGAATAATCATATGGATCAAAACAGAATCTGTTATGGACAAGGAAAATTTATGCAATTTATTAATCTTCCTGTAACAATCTCTCAATGTCTTTTATATTTCCATACATTACCAGTATATCCCCTTCATTCAATATTGTTTTAGAAGATGCTACCCCTTGTACTTTTGTTACCTTTCTAGTAACCCCGATCAGGTTTTTTTCTTCTGTCATTTTAATGGTTGTCATTACCACAATATTGTAGTTTTTCCTGAAACCTACTTCCAATAAGGTTTGCCCAACGTATTTTTTAGGAACGGTAGCCTCAATAATACTATATTCTCCTGTCAGGTCAAAAGAATCGACCACACCACTTAAGTTCAGTTTTTTTGCCCACCTGTCTGCTGTTTCTTCTTCGGGATGAACAATTTCATCCACTCCCATAGCTTCCAATACTGTTTCGTGTAATGGAGAAACTGCCCTGCTTATCAAACGTTTTACTTTCAATCGTTTCATTAATGCGGTAGCCATAATATTGGCTCCCTCATCTTCTCCTATACAAACTATAACCACATCAGTATCTTTTAATGGTAGGTGGGTTACTGCCTGCTGATCGGTACAGTCAATGCAAATGGTATGTGTTATTCGTTCTTTTAATGCTTCTACCTTACTCATTTTGCTATCTACTCCTATTACTTCATGCCCTGTTTTGGTCAGTTTTTCAGCTAATGAGGAACCAAAATTTCCTAATCCTATAATAATATATTTCATGTGTTTATATTTATTTTTTTAAGTTCACATGGAACTTGCCTGTAATCATTCTTCTATGTGTTAAACTCTTGAACATGGCTCGTTTCATGTTTTAGTTGATTAATAACTCTTCTGTTGGATAACGATATTTCATATGCTTTACTTTCCTGAAAACAGCAATAAGAATAGTCAGCATACTCACTCTCCCGATAAACATGGTACCAATAATGACCATTTTGCTCATACTACTTAATTTAGAGGTGATTCCTAAACTGAGTCCTACTGTACTGTATGCAGAAAAAGATTCAAATGCGATGGAAAGTAAATCTATATCACTGTCAAATGAAGCTATCAGGAATACAGATAGCCCTATCACTACTAATGACAATGATATAATAGCGAAAGCTCTCTTTACTGATATATCCGCTATCTCTCTTTTATATAGTTCTACTCTATCTTTTCCTTTGGCTAAACTGATAAAATTCATTGTACCTATTGCAAAGGTGCTGGTCTTAATACCCCCTCCTGTAGAGGCAGGTGAAGCTCCCACCCACATCAAAAAGAAAATCAGCATGATGGTTGAAAAATTAAGGGTTGAAGTATCTATACTGTTAAATCCTGCGGTTCTTGGCGTTGTAGCACCAAAAAAGGCTGTTACTACTTTCCCAAATCCATTATGAGGAGCTAATGTATTGTTATATTCAAACCAGTAAAAGAACCCTGTTCCTGTAATGATTAGTATCAAAGTAGTAATCACCACTATCCTCGTATTGATATTGATAATCCAGGGTATATGTAATGCTTCTTTTCTTCTGCTAAACGGTAATAATCGGTTAATGACAAGATGTTTAATGTATTTAAAGGCGTTAAATAATATAGGAAACCCTATTCCTCCAATAATAAATAGGAAAGCCAGAATCAAATGCAGCGAGTAATTGAACTGAAACCCTGTTTCATATAAACTGTTGGTTAATGTCGAAAATCCGGCATTACAAAACCCCGAAACAGTATGAAAAACAGAAAAGAACATACGCTCTGAAATAGAGCCCATGATTTTTTCATCAAGGCTGAAATAAATTGAAATAGCTCCTATTATTTCTATAATAAAGGTCAGGATAATTATTTTCTTTAAGGTGCTGAAAACTTCTGCTATCTTTTCCGTATTGGTCATATCTCTTAATAAAAGTTGATTCTCATAGGTTGAGCCTCCTCTGAAAAAATAACTGAAATAGCTGGTAAAGGTCATTATTCCTAAACCTCCAATTTGAATAAGTACAATGATAATAGACTGACCAAATGATGTAAAATAAGTGCCGGTATCAACTACTACTAATCCTGTTACACAAACGGCACTGGTAGAGGTAAAAAGTGCATCTATGAATGTAATTCCTTCATAAGTAGCATTGGGAAGTTTTAATAATAAGGCTCCTAAAAAAATAATGAAGATAAAACTGAAAATGAATAGTTGTGCCGGATTAAAATATTGCTTTTTAAAATTGATATTAAGTGTGGAAAATTCCCTGATGAATATTGAAAAAACAGCAAAAAACACCCAGATTTTATGAGTCAGTAACGGAATATCTATCCATCGAAATATATGCAATAAAAGACTGCCTAAAAATAATAGCAACAATATATCAAAAATCCATACTTTTTTGCGTGGTCGTTCTTTGGGTATGAAATACCGTATTATAATACTAAGGTTTCCTAATAATAATACTGAAACATAGATCCAGTCCAATGTATATTGAACGGTTTTAGACTGATTAAACCCATAATCATATATGAGTGTAAAAACAGTAAGTAAATATATCCATAATGGAATAAGTTTTAATTGATTTACCAGTTTCTTTCTTCTGTCAGGTTCTCTGTTATATGGCACAGGTTATAAATTTGGAAAATAAATATCAATTAATCGGATAAGTACCAGCAATAAAATCAGAAATATAATGATTGCCCATTTCAGATGGGCAGTATTAGGTTTCTTTGACTTAGAATTATCAATCATCTCTTCGATAAACTTCTTTTAGGTAACAACCACAAGGACAACTCCTATGAATAAAGCTATTGACCAACAACCTAATTGATTTGGTGACGGTATATTCAAAAAAATTAATCATATCTTCTCTTTATTAAAGTTAATCTAATGACGGGTAAAATAAGCTGTATTTACATAATGATATAATAAAATTAAAGAGTAGGATATAAAGATTTTATAAAATTAACTGAATCGATAACCTACACCACTTTCTGTAATAATGTGTAGAGGGTTGTTGGGGTTTTCTTCTATTTTTTTTCTAAGTTGAGCTACAAAAACCCTTAAATATTGTGTTTCTGTCTGATAACCAACTCCCCATATTTCTTTAAGGATATATTGATGGGTTAATACTTTGCCTTCATTTCGGGCAAACAATGTTAACAGGTTATATTCGGTAGAAGTCAATTTTAATATCTCATCATCTTTTTTAACAACCCTTGAGACTAAATCTATTTGCAGGTCATTACAAATAATAATAGTCTCGTTCAAATCAATGTTTTGAGTCCTTCTAATAGCTGAACGTATTCTTGCCATTAATTCTCCTGTTCTGAAAGGTTTGGTAATATAATCTGTCGCTCCATTATCTAAAGCACCTATTATATCATTTTCATTGTCCTGTACTGAAAGTATGATTATTGGTTTATTATACCATTCTCTTAACTCTTTTAATATTTCATGGCCACTTTTATCTGGTAGTCCTATATCCAGTAAAATAAGTTCAGGCGGATGGTTAGCGGCTATAATTAATCCCTCTTTTCCACTTGAAGCCTGATTTACTTTGTAATCATTGCTTTCCAGGCTAATCCTCAATAATTTTCTAATCTGAGGCTCATCATCTATAATAAGAATCTCTGCTTTATTCATATTTTATTCTTTATTGATGGATGATACAGATGCCGGTATTTCAATGGTGAAGCGTGCACCTCCTGTTTTTATATTTTCCAGGTATATTGTTCCGTTTTGAGCCTCTGTAAATCCTTTAGCTATTGATAATCCTAATCCTGTTCCTCCTGTTGATACTTTGGGAGACCGGTAAAATTTATCAAATACATAATCAATTTCTTTTTCAGTAACTCCTTTTCCATTATCTGAAATAACAAAGCAACAATTATTACCTTTCTGGCACACTTTTATTTCTATAGTTGAACCTTTATGAGTATACTGTAACGCATTATGGAAAATATTGTTAAGAATCTGCTCAGTAAGACCACGATCTAATTTAAAGAGGGGTAATTGTTCGTCTGTTTCAAAAATGATACGGTGCTCTGTTGCATTCTCTCTATTATTTTTAATAATGGTATGTACCATTTCATTGACATCACACCAGTCTGATTTAGGCTTTAATGCTCCTGCTTCCAGGCGACTCATATTTAACAAATTTTCCACCTGTCTATTGAGCCGTATTCCTGCAATCTCTATTTCATCGAATAATTCTCGTTTGTCATTATCTGACAGATTATCTTGATTTTCTTTTATCGTATCTATTGCTCCTATTACTGTAGATATAGGAGTTCTTAATTCATGAGATAATGAGTTAAGTAAAGTGTTATATAATTTAATGGTTTTTTCGCGTTCTCCTTTATCTCGTATTCTTTTTTCAAAGCTTCTTATCCTGGAAGTTAAAACGATATTAATCATGGCTATTACAAAATACATCAGGAACATCAATCCATCTTCAGGTGTTCCTATATGAAAAGTCATTGTCGGAGGAATAAAAAAGAAATTCCATATTACAGCACTCAATATAGCTGCTAATAATACCGGAAAAATATCAAACAACATTGCAAGAATTGATACTACTAACAATAAAATGAGGGCAACGACTCTATAATCAATCACCCCTATAAAGAAATAACAAGAAAAAATAGGTACCGAAATAAACCCTAAACTGATTAAATATTGAGCAGTTTTATTCTGTTGTATTTTTGAAAGAGCCAATTCTTTTTATCTTCAAAGATACTTGATTAACCATAAAGATTTTATAAAAAACAGAAGATGACTCATCCATTATCCAATAGATTCATTAAATAAAGTAATCTATTAAAAAAACCTACATATTTTGTTCATTATTTACTTTTGTTCATGTTTCGTGAACAAACAATAAAAACTATGTGGAAATACCCAATTGTAAGCGAGAATTCAAAACCATAAATCAATGACATTCACGTGCCAAAATTGATGTTTCTGATCATTTTAAGAAAAAACCAGAATTAAATAATTCTATTTTTAGTAGTTTGAAGATTCCAACTATGCTTCAATAATATCTTTGAATAAGTTTTTAAAGTTTCAATAATATTTCTAGCTTCTTGATCAGTAACATCTTCAAATCCCTTATAAGATCTTAATCTTTCTGGAGTCATTGGTTTACTTACTAGAATTTTTCTTAATACCTCAGTAGGTTTATGTGTTTCGGTTTCTTGTTTCATATGGTTAAGGCAAAATATTTAATCTCCCCCCCCCCTAAATAGGACTTGAACGTTAAATTACCTCATTATAAGCACATTACAAAACTATAAGAAAAAAAAACGTTATATCTTTATAATTATCAAACTTTAAAAAATCAACTTAAAACACTGATAATCAATAAATAAAAAGCCCCTCAGGTTTTCCTGAAAGGCTTTTGTACACAAAACGGGTCAAATATCGAACTTTTTAATGTTAGATTCCGGTATTATTATCCAACAATCAAAGTTTATTGGATTGAATATTTAAACAAATTGTTCCCGAAGAATTTTACAGCTCCAAAATAAAAATCCAACACATCATTTTCAAATCCTATCTTTGTTTTGTGTTAAGAAAAAGGCTCATATTTTTAGTAGTGGTTTTTACCTTAATGGCATTTGTCGTTCCCAGGGATTTTAATTTCTATTATCAAAATGGATTCAAATCTATTGAACAGGGTAATTATGCTGCAGCCATTTATTATTTAGATAGTGCCATTGCATTAGAACCCGAAGCTGATACTGCTTATTCACTGATTGCCCATCCTTACTATGAACTTGGGCAGTATGAAAAAGCCATCGGCTATTGCAATAAAGCATTGTCCATGAATGAGAAAAATCCCTTCGCCTGGTATGTGAAGGGACTTGCTTCTGCTATGATAAACGTGTACAGTGATAGCTTATTTACCGTGATCAAAAAGCACAAGAAAGACAGCTTATGGCTGGCAAACAACATCTTTAACCGGTACTACTTTACCGACCAGGGTGTCGGAGTATTTGATAATGGCAAAGCGATTGAATACCTGTCTCGAAGTATTACACTCGATTCCTCCTATGTTTGGGCGTATGTACATCGGGCACATTTTTACTACTGGCTCAATCAGTACGAACCGGCAGAAAAAGACTACACGAAGTGTATTGAACTGGAACCGGAAAATCCCTGGCATTATTTAAACAGGGGAAACCTCTATAAGCGGTTTGGCCCTCCCGGATTTGCAAGGGACGACTACACCAGGGTGATTGGTCTGGATTCTACCATTTCAGAGGCATATTACAACCGGGGAATGGTGTATTACGACTTTTTCTATGACAAGGAGTATGCTTGTGAGGATTTAAGGAAAGCTATGTTGTTGGGACGTTATGTTGAAGACCTGGATAAATACTGTGAGGTAACTGAAATTGATTCTATGCTTAGGTTCTATGGGGGACGTTCCTGGAGACACGATTTTGTACCTTCCGATTGTGTATGCCCTTCTTTTGAAGACTTGTTTGACCCTGAAACCGACACCATTAAAGAAATTGAATTATTGCCAGGAGTAAAGGAAAAAATAATCGACATTAAAGACAGCCAAAAAACAACCTGGCAACTGGAAGACGGACGGATTATCGAAATATCCAAAAAGACCAAAGAAAGATGGCTCAAAGAAGCCGAAGAAAAAAGGCGAAAAGAATTAATGAACGCTCCCTAATTGTAGTTTTGAATAATTATCAAAATATACATCAATTATCAAGGTAATTACACATATAGTCTTTTGCTGTCATTGGTTGGCTAAAGTCTCTTAAAATACGTTTAAAATACTTCTTTTTTATGATATAGGAGTTGCTCCACTTTCGGTATTTCAAATCGTACAATACTCCTTTCGCTAATAGTGGGTTGCCGGCATCATCCTGTACCACAACCGTTAAAACAGGGTTCTTTTCTTCCTTTACTTTATCCAGGGCAAATTTTCTTTTCTTTAATTTTTCGGCAACGGCCAGGTATTTTTCGTTCGGGTAGGTCTGGCAGATCATCGCATCTTTATACTTCCTCACTTTTACTTTCGGACCATCTTTGTTACACATAATTCCTATCGGTTTATCCAGGTTAAAAGAATACAAAGTATCTGTTTTAAACAGGTAATACTGCACTCCGTTTTCCTGGTACGACAGCTCCGATTTTAAATTCTTCCATACAATTTCACCTATATCATTTTTTACTCCGCCATACAAAGTCATTGACTTATCTACCTCTCCATTCTTCACCGGTATCTTAATCCTTACATATTTTTCTTTGTTGGGTTGCACTTCCACTCCGTCATAAGTGGGTTTAATGTACAGCATCCCTGCAGAGGTTAAACAATCTCCGTTGGCAGAACGTGTTACGGTGTTATTACTCAGCATATCACATAAAGAGAATATTTCGGTAACATTAAAATCAATGTCCCGGATCTTTTTCGGGTAAAATGTCTCTGCTTCTATTTCGAACTGCGTACCGTTCGGGAGATAAATTATGGTATCGTTCTCAAATTTGGTGTTGGTGTATTTGGTACTATCCTCAAAGCTTGTCCCTGTAATTGAAGAACCTGCATTGTTCCCCTTACACGAAGTAATTATTTCAACACACCGGTTTTTTACCCGTTCTTTTGGGATGGAATTAGAAAACAAAGGATTGGCTTCTCCTAAAAATTTGGTTGTAATTTTTAACTGATCAACTCCTTTGCTTTGTAAGTAGGCTGCCACTGCTTTGGCTCGTTTCCCGGAAAGGTATAAGTTGAGCTTTTCACTCCCTATACTGTCAGCTCTGCCAATTAAGGTAAGCTCACATTCGTTTTTCTGAATAAATGTAACCAAGCTGTCTAATTGGTGTTGGTGAACTGTAGAAACAGAAGATTGGTTAGGCTGAAAAAAAATGATCTTTTTCGTTTGTTGTTGCCCCCAAACTGAAAATGCCGAGAACAGAACTATTGCCAGTAACCCATTTTTCATAAAGATTGTTTTTTCGCCTTGTACTTTATACTCAACGAAAATAAATGAAATTTATTGATTCTTAGCTTTCTCTTTATTTAGAAGTAACTCATTTTAGTTAGTGCATTTTGTCCACCAATTTATCGAGTTCTTTTTTGGCAATGAGTAAGTCTATCATTTGCTTGGCTAGTTTTTGATCAGCACTGCTCATTTGCTCTATTTCCATCATTTTTTCAGCCAGGTTTGGTTCTTTAATCACAATATGCTCGTTTTCAAAACTAACTTCTTCTCCATAAACCAATAGATCTATCCCGGTATTAAAATAAGCTGCTATTTTTATTAATGTTTCAAAAGATACGTTTGCTGCTCCTGCTTCAATTCTTTGATATTGAGAAACAGACACGCCTACATTATTAGCCATTGATTGTTGGGTAAGTTTATGGGCTTTCCTTAGTTGGGTAATATTTTTCCCAACATTGTTTAATAATGAAGCAATACTATTCATGCCTCAAATTTAGCTATTCGTTTTAAAAGAAATAAAAAAGAATTAATGGTCAGATGGTGATGAATTGTTTTCCATATCATCTAACTGATTTTTGATAATAAGCAATTCTATCAGTTCGTATGCCATTTCTTTGTCCTTCTTACTAAGCTTTTCTATTTCCTTTATCTTTTCTTTTAAGCTCTTGTTTCTATTCAACTTAGTAGGTTTTTTCTCTTGCTTTGGTTTTTCTCCAAAAACAATCTCACTGATGCTCACCTTGTAAAAAACGGCTGCCCTGGTAATGGCAACAATAGAAGCATTAGCCTGCCCTCCCTCTAATCGGGTATATTGCGTAAGTGATATACCTAATACTTTAGCTGCCTGTTTATAGGTTAAGTTATTAGCCTTTCTCAATTTACGCAGGTTTTGGGCTATATCTTGTTGCAAGGCATCCAATTCTTCCATGCTCCAAATTTAACCATTTCAGGGCTATACTGAATTAAAAGAAAGTGATTATTCGCAATGGAATAATTTTTGTGCTTTACTTATCGTTATATTTGTTATTGATGCAACAAAGAACTCAAATAGTAAAACCTCCCTTTCCTGAATTTATCCATTCCAATTCAGGTGCAAATTTTGTTGCCGATTCAAATACTACGACCCATCCTCTTGATGGCTACAATTTTGGTTCGATTATGCCTGGACGAAACAGCAATAGCGGAGACTATCGTTATGGGTTTAATGGTATGGAGAAAGATGACGAGGTGAATAATGTAACAGGTAGTCACTATACAACGTTCCATAGGGGATATGATTCTAGGCTTGGAAGATGGTGGAGTTTAGACCCTAAGATGAGATCGAATATCTCAATGTATTCGGCATTCAGTAATAATCCTATCATAAAGGTTGACCCAAGAGGAGATGATGATTATTTTGATATTCAAGGTAACTTCCTTTTTTCAACAGCCACAAAAACAGATTATGTAATGGTGATAAATTTATCTCAATCTAAAGTTAATGAGGTAATGACAACGAGTTCAACTTATATGAAAGATTTAGAGAGTAAGAGTGCTCCTTTAAGTAAATATAATGATGATAAATACTCAAATCTTTATGGTGGTATAGCAAAACACTATAATAATAATTATGATGGTGAAAAAATCACAGATGCACCAATAGTAACAGAATATAGTGCTAGTGGAGCAATTGGACATAGCAATAAAAAAGGTCAAATAGGTATTACTTATGATTATACCGGTGAATTTAGTACCCTTTTAAATACAGGGTCTAACTTTGCTAATTTATTAAGCCATGAGAATAAGCATTGGACTAGTCATCAAGATAAATCTACAGAAATGGGTACACCTGAAGGTTCAAAAACTCATTTAGAATCTTATATGGCACAGGTTAAACATAAGTCATGGAAAAACACAACGCAAGAATGGAAAGATCATCATACTAAAATGATAAAACTGTTTTTAAATGATTATTCTAATCAAGAAGGAGTAGAATATGAAGATTATTCGAAACTAAAGTCTAGCTTTGAAAAACAATTAAAAATTAAGTACGGAGATGACGATGGGACTTATGAAAAAGTAAATTGGAAAGAAAAGTAACAAGTTATCAATTATGAAAAGATATTATTGGACATTATGTGTTTTAATTACAATCGCTACATCTTGTGAACAACCAAACAAAGTTATTTTTGGATGGGAACAAGCAAGAATAGTTAGTGATTTAGACGAAAGTGATATTATAGGTACTGATGGATTCCCTGAAATACAATTATTAATAAA
>JAGFIT010000064.1 GCA_024103385.1 Vicingus serpentipes | reverse complement strand
AAATTTATTGATTAAGGTAATAATTAATATATTTCAAAAACTTATGATTCTGAATTGCTTCTAGATAAAATTACATTTCAAATAAGTAAAGATCAGTAATAATGAATTCTAATAAAGAACTAAATTCTCAAATAAATTTAACATATCTCGAGACTACATTCGGTAACAATAGGATGATTATTAATAAGGTGCTTAGTAGTTTCTTGAATAATACTCCTCAGTTGGTAGAAGATTTATCATTAAATGCAGTCAATAGTAAATGGGAAGATGTTCAAATGATTGCGCATAAAATGAAAAGTTCGTTCAATACCTTAGGAGCAACTTCAATAGGAAATATATTAGCAGAAATAGAAAGAGGAGCTTGTGATAAAAAAGTTGAATCTATATTAGATATGGTTAACCAGGTAAAAGAGTTAAGCCAACATGTTTTTAAAGAGGTACAACTAGAACTTAATAAATAATGGAAGATAAATATCTTATAAAAATATTAATGGTTGACGATGATGAATTGTTCTCTTTGATGATTAGTGAAGCGTTACAACTACTCAATAATGTAGATTTTAGGTTGCTAACCACTGCAGAGGAGTTTTTTAAGGCGTTGGACGATCAGCCTGATGTAGCTATTATTGATTACAACTTACCAGATAAAAATGGAGTAGAAATTTTAACTGAATTAAAGAAACAAAATAATTCGATTATTCCTATAGTTTTATCAGGTCAAGAAGATTTTAAAGTAGTTGTTGAGGCATACAAGAAAGGAGCGCATCGTTATATTATGAAAAACGAAAATGCAGCTATTGAGTTGATTCAAAATATAAGGGAGCTGAGTAAAACCCTTGCCATTAAAAAAGAATTAGAAGCATTAAGAGAAAATGTGATTGAGCAAAATCACAGTTATAAAAATATTATTGGAGATAGTGATGCTATTAAAAAGGTATTTCGTTTAATGCAAAAAGTAGAAAACATTGATATGCCTGTTTTAATCACAGGAAATAATGGGACAGGGAAGGAGTTAATAGCTCAAGCCTTACATTATAATTCAGATAGAAAAAGAAAACCTTTTGTAGCGGTAAATGTAGCAGCAATCCCAGAGGATTTGATTGAGACTGAATTGTTTGGTCATGAAAAAGGAGCTTTTACAGGAGCTAATGGTAAGCGTATTGGGAAATTTGAGGAAGCCAATAAAGGGACACTTTTCTTAGATGAAATAGGGGAAATGGATATAAACTTGCAAACTAAATTATTACGTGTATTACAAGAGCGGAAAATAACTCGATTAGGAGGGAATACTACAATTGATTTAACTTGCCGCGTAATTACTGCATCCAATAAAAATTTATGGAAAGAGGTGCAGGCAGGAAATTTTAGAGAAGACTTGTATTTTAGGTTACAAGGTTTTATTATTAATGTACCTTCATTGAAAGAAAGAGGAAATGATATTGTTATTTTAGCACAACATTTTATGAAGACATTTTGTGAGAAACAACGAATAGAAGAAAAACGAATAAGTTCTGGGGCTATTCAGAAAATGATGTCTTATTCGTGGCCAGGAAATGTAAGAGAGTTAAAATCAATGATTGAGAGAGCTGTGTTAATAAGCGATGAACCAAAGATACTATCAGAAGATTTGGTTTTTTTAGAACAAGATATTTTGTAATTAATGAATAAAAACAAGAAAATATTAATAGTAGATGATGCTGAAATAGAAAGAATTCAGCTACAACATATACTATGTGAAAATTTCTTACAGGAAAACTTGTTTTTTGCAGCAAGAATTGAAGAAGCATGGGAAATACTCAAAAATAACCAAATAGATTTGCTTTTATTGGACATTTATTTGCCTGGGGAGAATGGAGCAGATTTAATGTCGAACATGTTTGCTGACGAAAAATTAAAGAATATACCAATTATAGTAATCACAGGAACACGGGAAGATAGTTTTGTTAAACATTCATTTGAAAAGTATGTACATGCTTATTTACATAAGCCAGTAGATAAAGTTGAATTGTTTAAAGCGATAGAAAGTAGTCATGATAGTTTAAAATAATGAAGTTTGGCTGCTTTCTAAATCCAATAGAAATTTCTTTCTCCATAAGCCACCGCTAAAACCAGTTAAACTACCATCAGAACCTATAACTCTATGGCAGGGAATTATAATAGGGATTGGGTTGGTTCCATTAGCAGTAGCTACTGCCCTAATAGATTTTATATTCCCAAGAGTTATGGCTTGTTCTTTATAGGTTCTTGTTGTTCCGTAAGGAATGTTCAGTAATTCCTTCCATACGTTTAATTGAAAATCGGTTCCGTTTAGGTCTAATGGAATATCAAATGTTGTTCTCTTTTTTTCGAAATATTCATTAAGTTGCTTTTCAAGTTGATTGAAGAGCTGATTAGATTTTCTGTTTAGTATATGTTGCTTGCTTTCAGAAATTGCTAAAGTGTCAAATTTTAGCATAGCAACCCCTTTAAGTGTTAACCCTGCAGTTACTATACCAATAGGAGTATTGATGTGGCTTAGTGTAATAGTTTGCTTTTCCATTTAAAAAATAGATACCCCGTTTGCATCGGTGGTTACAGCAACACTCATGTAATCAAAAAACGGTCTCATTTTTTTAAATACTTCGTTAACTTTTAATACGAAATCAGGACTTAAAACCTCTTCATCGGTAAATTTTGTTGAAATGATAAATTGTTTATGGCGTAACAAATCTACCGCAGGGTGTTCTTTATCAAATCCTTTTGGACAAGTTTTTAGTTTTTCACCTTCCAACGATCCAAAAGTTTCTTTAAATGATTTACTCGTTAAAATTTTTCTTAATTCGCTATCATCAGCAGCAATATCTTCTCTAATACGTTGTAGATCATCTTTGTTAGGAGCCCAAAAACCACCACCAAGCATGGTATTTCCTGGTTCAATATGAAAATAGTAACCACCTCTTAATTCTTTAGTAGCTCTTTTAAAACCACCAGCCCAGTGTGTTTTATAAGGTGACTTATCCTTAGAAAAACGAACATCTCTATATATTCGAAAAAGACTTTTTTTACCTGTAGGAGTTTCAATGTTATCGTGTTTATTCATTTCTAACAATAAAGCATCAGCAAAATCGATAGCGTTTTGATATTGCTTAAGGTATTCGTCTTTATTGGCATTAAACCAATCACGGTTATTGTTCTTTTTTAATTTATTTAGAAAATCGAAGTTAGATTTAGAAATAGTAGCCATATTTTTTTAGATAAGATTAAAAGGTATGAATTTACAATTTTTTAAATCATCAGTTTAGCTAAATTAAATCTTTATTTTTGAAGTGTTCACAATTATATATCCATGATAAGGTTACTCGCTATTTTTTTATTTTTTGTGCCTGTTTTATCGGTTTTTGGTCAGCAGGAAACATTAAAAGTTATTGTTCAAGGGGGGCATTATGCGCCTGTTACTTCTATAGATTATAGTAAAGATGGAAATTTTATTGTTACAGGTAGTCAGGATAAAACCATAAAGCTATGGGAAGCTTCTTCGGGTAGAGAAATAAGAACTTTTAATGGGCATACACAACCATTGACTAACGTAGCCTTTAGTCCTGATGGAACAAAAATAGTTTCTGTAGGTTATGACCAGATAGCACATGTTTGGGATGTTGAAAAAGGTACTTTATTAACTAGTTTTAAGGATTCATTGGATGAGATTAGAAATGCCATTTTTACGCCAGATGGTACTCAAATTTTAACAGGAGGGCACCACACAAATGCTATTTTATGGGGGCTTAACGGAAAGAAGATAAAAGAGTTTCGTCAAAAACCATCTACCTGTTACCAGTGTATTCCTTCTCTTCAGTTTAATAAAGATGGTTCTAAATTAATTACAGGTAGCGGAGATAGAACAGCTATCATTTGGGATGTGAAAACAACAGATACGGTAAGAACTTTCCAATTTACACCCGGTTCTTGCTCTTCTTGTAAAAGCTCTGCAGCATTATCAAGTAATGAGAAATATATTGCTTCAGGAGAAGGAAGTGGACAATTAAATATTATTGATGTGCAGACAGGAAAAATTTTACAGAAACTGGTAGATGATGAAGATTTTAAATCGGTACAATTTAGTTCAGACAATAAATACCTTGCAGCTGTATTAGGGTATTATGGAGTATTAAAAGTGTGGGATGTAAAATCAGGAAAAGAGTTATTGTCTGTAAAAAACGAAAAAGGGATTAAAGACGTTGCTTTTAGTCCTAATGGAAAAAATATAGCAGTTGCTAACACTAACCATACTGCTTCGGTATGGGACATTGATAAAAAGGAAGAATTATTAGTCTTGCAAGGAGTTGTTAACCGTCCTCCAACACCAAGACTAAATGATTCTCAACAATATTATTTAGATAAATTGAATGAAGTTGAGTTAAGTCCTGATGGAAATACGTTGGCTTTCTTTAAGCGAAGTAAGAACGTGGTGCTGTGGGATTTAAATACTGGAAAAGCAAATAAAAAATTAGTCGGACACGAAGAGTTGGTGACTTGTTTAAGTTTTGACCCTACTAGTAAAATAATAGCCACAGGGAGTTTGGATCGCTCAATCATTCTATGGGATGCAACATCAGGTCAAATTATTAAAAAGTTAGAAGGACATTCAGCAATGCTTTTTTCTGTAAAATTTAGTAAAGATGGTAAGCAATTAGTGAGTAACAGTTGGGATGGGACATCTGTTATTTGGGATGTTGATAAAAAAGAAATTATTAGTCGGTTTAAGATGCACGATGGCTCTCCTTACTCAGCGAGTATTACTCCTAATGGACTTTACTTAATAACAGGGGGATTGGATAAAACACTTCGATTTTCTGAAATAGATACACGAGCTCAAGTAAAGGAATTTATAGGGCATACAGAGGTTGTTGGTGATATTTGTTTTGGTAGTGATGATCATATTTTTGCAACTGCTGGTTGGGATAGGAAAGTAAAAATATGGGATGTTAACTCAGGATTACAGATAAAGAAACTCGTAGGGCATGAGGGAGCAGTTTTTTCGATAGATATTGATAATAAAGATCAATACATTGTGTCAGGTAGTGATGATAAGACGGCTGTATTGTGGGACTTTAAAACAGGCAAGTATATCAAAACTTTTTCAGGGCATAATGGAGCAATAACATATGTAAAGATTACGCCTGACGCTAAAAGGTTAATTACATCAAGCAGGGATGGTTCCGTTAAGATTTGGGATATTGAAAGTGGAGAAGAAATATTGACCCATTTTTCACTTACAGAAAATGAGTGGTTAGTAAAAACACCGAAAGGGTATTTTGATGCAACAGGTTTAGCTCAACAAAATTTATTTTTTGTAAATGGGATAAAAACTTATTCGTTAGATCAATTTTTTGATAAATATTACCAGCCAGGAATTATGCAAAAAGCACTAAAAAATGATGATTTAAATGAAGATAGGCAAGGAAACATTATTTATGATTTACAAAAATCTCCACCACCCACCGTTACAATACTTTCTCCATTTGAAGATAAAGAAAACAAAGAAAGAGGATTGGAGTTGATTGTTAAAATAACCAATAATGGAGGAGGGATTAATGAGATTAAGGTGACGCAGAATGGAAAACGAATTCATTTTAATGATAATCTTTCACGGATACCAGGAAAGGGAAACGATATGACTAAAAATTACAACTTACTTCTACTTCCTGGAGAAAATATAATTACTGTTTCGGCATTTAGTGATGGGCGAATTGAATCAAAGAAAGAAACAGTAAAGGTGATTTATCAAGGGTCCAAAAAAGTAGCCAATTGTTATATTTTAGCCGTAGGCATTAATGAATATAAGAATACAGAGCTCAATTTAAATTACGCGCAAGCAGACGCATCAGGATTTGTAACATCTGTTAGTAAAAATGGAGAGGAATTATATGAAAATGTTTTTATTAAAACTATTTATAACTCTGAAGCAACCAGAGAACATATTCTTTCTGTTGTTGATAGTATCAGTCAAAAAGTGAGGCCTGAGGATGTTTTTATATTTTATTATGCAGGGCATGGAGGGGTAAGTGAAGGGGAATTTTATTTTATTCCAACAGACAACGTGAGTTTATACCAAAAAATAAAACTCGACAAATCTGCTATTTCAGCCTCATTATTACAAGAAAATTTAAGGAAGATTAAAGCATTAAAACAAATCGTTTTGTTGGATGCTTGTCATGCTGGAGCATCTACAGAGATATTATCTCAAAGAGGGAGTAGTAGTGAGAAAGCATTGGCTCAAATGTCAAGAAGTGAAGGAATACACGTATTAGCAGCAGCAGGAAGTGAACAACAAGCTACTGAATATGGTTCATTAGGGCATGGAGTTTTTACCTATGTACTGATGGAAGCAATTAATGGAAAAGCAGATGGAGCGCCAAAAGATGGGAAAGTGACGATTTATGAATTAATTTCTTATTTAGATGATCAAGTTCCAGAGATTTCTCAAAAATTTCAAGGTAAAGCACAGTATCCGTATACTTTCTCTTTGGGGCATGATTTTCCAATTACAATAACCAAGTAGTTGTATGGAGTTGGAGTGAGCGTATATTATTGAATAACTAACTTTTTAATAATAGCATTCTCGTTTTGAGTGATTCTTACATGATAAAACCCCTTGCTAACAAGATCCGTGATGTCTACTTGAATGTGATTATCCTGAATGTTTTCTTGTTTATAGACTAATATTCCATTTATAGCATAAATAGAAATGTCGTAAGGATCATATTCTTTTACTTTTATAGAAAAATAACCTTTGCTAGGGTTAGGGTAGAGTGATGCTTGAATATAATTTTCTACACTGTTTAATGAGGTGCTTACTTCATTGTTTTCCTCAAAATCAGTTTGTGCATTAGTAAAAAATACATTGAAAATTAAAAAGATGGTGAGTAGAGCTAAATTTTTCATAACTATAAGTATTGTGGTTACTTACAGTTATGCAGTTTTTATGCCAAAATAAATACAACCTTTTATCTCCTTTTAAATAGGGAAATTAGCTTATGTATTCAGCCACTTAATAAATTTTTGAAAAATATTTAAATGAACTTGTGGTTGCTCTTGCTCCATAACCACTTCTTCATTTACTTTTTTTGTTGATGGCGTAGATGTGATTGTTTTTTCTTTTTTCTTTTTAGTGGAAGCAGTATTTTTCTCAACTACATTTTTTAGGTAATGTTCTTTTTGAAGTTGTTTTCTTCGTTCTTCTAACTTTCTTTCTCTTTCTTGTTGAGCTTTAAGAATGATGGCTTTTTTCTTTTCTTCTTCAGCAGTTAAAATGTTGTGTTTTTCATTCGCTAGCATAGCTTTACGCTCTTCCTCTAGTTTCCTTTTTTCTAATGCAATTCTTTTCTTTTCTTGCTCTTCTTTTCTTTTTTCTTCTTTCTCAATAGTTTTTCTTGCTCTCTCGGCTTCTAGTTCTTCTTTCTTTTTATTATCTAGTGTTTCTTGGTTGTAAACAACACCGTCTACTTCTACTTGAATTTGTTTTTTGTCTGGCAAATCAATTTTACCAATAATTTTTAATTCTTGAGTCACTACTGGTTTATCAGCTTCAATGGTTTCAGGTTCTTTAGTTGGAGCAACTTTAGGTTCTTTGGTTTTTGTTGCGCTAGTTTTTGGTTTTTCTGAGGTAGTTATTTCTTCGGTTGCTTCAGTAGGTTGAAAGTGATTTTCTATTTTTTCAATTAGAGAATCATCAACTTTTGAGTTGGGATGACTATTTAATGTAACACCTTCAGTTGCTAAAAAGCTGACTATTTTGTCTGATTTTACGTCTAATTTTCTTGCTAATTGGCCTAATCTCATGGTACTAAAAATATATTTTTTGCAAATATAGAACTAAAGGAAAAGAAATAAAACCTTTTTACTATCGAATCAATTTTACAGAGTCAATGAACATATCAATATTGGGCCAATCTTGTGTGTCAGTAACTACATGAGTTAGTTGAGGAACTACCGAATAGCCTTCTATTATCTCCCCAAAAACAGTATGTTCCCCATCTATGTGTGCGGCACCTGGGTTATTTAAATAATATTGTCGTTGAGCTTTACTGTATTTGTAATTGTTTTCTTTTTCGTATTTGTCTAAAGTAATGTCGCTAAATCGATTGCCTTCCACAAAATAAAGTTCATCCATTGCTGATCTTTTTTCGGGGTTGTTGGTGTAACTTCTAGCAGCAGCAATAGCACCTTTTTTATGGAATCGATTTGGTTTTATCTCTGCAGGAATAGTGTACACACCAATAGTTTTTTGAATCTCCTTTTGTTTTTCATCATACGAACCTCCAAACTGAGCCATAAAGTTTTTAGCAACTCTAGAGAATAAACAACCGTTGTAGTAGCCTTTTTTAGTTAGCAATACAAAGTTAGCTCGGTGTAAAGGAGTATCTTCATACAACCTAATTCTAATTTTTCCTTTACTGGTATAGATGTCAGCAATGGTTTCGGGGTTTTCTTTACCATACTTAGTTAAACGTTCAACCACATTTTCGTTGGTAATTAAATCGTATTGAGGAATTACTTTTTTAGGCGTTTCTTTTTTCTTTGGGACTTTTTGGAGTGTAGTTGTTTTTTGTGGTGTGTTTTCAGTACAACCTATAAGAAAAATGAGTATTAAACTATAAAATAATTTTTGTAACATAATACCAAAGGTAATAAAGCCATTTAATTTATTGTTTTTACCAGATCATTCTTATTTTTAGAACAACAAAAATGGAATTATGTCAACAACAAAAATTAGCAAACACATCAGTTATAAAGAAGCGGTTGTAAGTGCAACAGCGACTAGAAGAAACATTAAAAATGTACCTAATGAAAAACAGCTTAAAGCTATGCAAACGTTAGCTAAAAAAGTTTTTGAACCATTGAGAGTTCATTTTGATAAACCGATACGTGTAAATTCGTTCTTTAGAAGTGTGGCTTTAAACAAAACTATTGGAGGAAGTGCTACTTCTCAGCATTGTAAGGGAGAGGCAATTGATATTGATGCAACTGCTGGAGTGACGAATAAACAATTGTACAATTACATTAAAGATAATTTAGAATTTGATCAGTTAATATGGGAGTTTGGAACAGATAAGGAGCCTGATTGGGTGCACGTTTCTTATACCACTTCCAAACCCAATAGGAATCAATTGCTGAGGGCTTCTAAAAAGAGAGGTAAATCTGTTTATACGGTAATTGAAAATAAATCGAAAACAGAGGAAAAGAAGACGGGTACAGTAAAAGTAAAAACGTTCTTAAATGTGAGAGAAAAAGCTTCTGCAGAAGCAAAGAAAGTAGGGGCGTTAAAGAATGGAGAAATAGTAACTGTGTTTAAAGAAGAGAAGGGGTGGTTGAAAATTAAAACAGCTAAAATTGAAGGTTGGGCTTCAGGTAAGTATATAGTTGTTAAATAAGGAGTAAAAAGTATTATAACAAAAAAAGAGCTACTCAAGGAAATAGCTCTTTTTTCATGTATAATGGTTTACTTTTCTTTTGTAACGGTCTTTTTTTCTTCAATGGTAATTATCTTTTTACCATCAGCTTCCACTTTTGTAACGTTAGCCGATTCATTTCTGGTTGCTTCCATTTCTTTCATTTTTTGTTCAGCTTCTTTACCTTTAAAAGTTTCAGTAGTGGTTTTCCCGTCAACAGTAGAAGTAATGGTTAATAATTTAACTCCCTTACTTTCGTTGTAAGAAACAGTTTTAGTTACTTCTTGAGGGGTAGTATTCGCTGTTGATTGCGCAAATAATTCATTAGCAATGATGGTAAAAACAGAAGTAGCTATTATGATGGTTAACTTTTTCATTTGTTTATCTTTTAAGTTTGTTCCGTAAAAATAGGATTTAATGGTGGTGAAAAAAAGTTAATTAACGTTAAAAATTACATTTACCACCTATGGTTATAATGTCTTGATTAGATCCTTTGGCGCTAACCAAGAATGCATTAGAGATATGGGTGTAACCTAAGGAGAGGGATAGCTGTTTACTAATTGGTTTGCTCACAGATATAAAATGATGCAGGTTAAAACCACTACGCAAATCTGGAGCAGCTGTTTTTGGAGCCTCCATATAAATGGTGGCTGCTTGGTACTCTATATAGAATTGATGGGTAATTAAAAAACTAAATTGCAAACCTATTCCCATTGCATAACTGCCATTATCTACAAAATGAAACAAGGCCGAAGGACGAATTAAAAATAAGCGGTTGTTGTATTCATTTTTTATAGTAGCAGAATCAGAAAAATTGTTACGGTAATCAACCACCCATTGAAAAGGAAAGTAAACTTGTGCAAACCCCGCTACACCTTGATTGAATAAGCCGTCAGTTTGTTGTGTTCTTCCTCGGTAAGGGCCAACATTCAATCCTACTTTAGGCTTCATTATCTCTAAAGCAAATTCACCGGCATTATTCTGAGCATAGATTGAAGATAAACAACAACAAATACTTATTGTAAGAATAAAGATTAATCCCCTCATAGAGTTGTTTTTGCACAAATGTACTAATGCTGCTTTAAATCATATTTTATACATCTTTATAAAAACTATATTTGTGTTATGATTCAGATAAAAAAAAGTCAACAGTTCATTAACTACCTATTTACAGTGTTAGGGAGTTTTGTATTGGCATTTGGAATGGTAGGTTTTTTAATTCCTAATAAAATTGCTACAGGGGGAACGGCTGGATTGGCTACTATTTTTCATTACTTATTCAATTTGCCTACGGGTATTATGATGGCTATTATTAACGCACCGTTGTTGTTAGTAAGTGTTAAATATTTAGGAAGACAATTTGCTACAAAATCAATAATGTGTATTGTATTAACAGTTGTTTTTATAGATGTATTAGCAGAAATAGTTTGTTTGTCTAGTTTAAGTGATGATTTATTGTTGGCTACACTTTATGGAGGTGCTGCAGTTGGAGTAGGTTTGGGGTTGATATTTAAAGGCGGAGCATCAGCTGGTGGTGCGACTATTATCGCACAAATATTGGTAGCTAAGTTAGAGGTAAAAACAAGTTATGTGATATTAGTGCTAGATGCTATTGTTGTAGTATTAGCTAGTATTGTATTTAAAAGTATAGAGTTAGCTTTATGGAGTATGATTAGCATTTTTGTAGCCACCAAAATGATTGATTTGATATTAACGGGTAGGGCTACAGAAAAAATAGTACATATCTCATCCTCTAAGGAATTAAGGACACTTGCCAACATGTTAAGGCATGAGCTGGGTATTTCAGGTACCATTGTAAAAGGAGAGGATATTAGTTTAGTAGGACACAAAGACATCATCTTTATTTTGATAGATAAGAATAGATTAAGCACCTTAAAACAGTTTGTTTTAGCTTATGATGATCAGGCAAAAATGATTGTTTCTGAAGCCACAGAGGTGTTAAGACCATCTGTAAAAGAAAAAATATAAAAAACTAGTTTGTTTTTGTAGTAATGCATAAAATGATTTACTACTTTTGTCTCACAATGAAGAATAAACATTATAATAACTGTAAACACTGTTGTATTTTAACATACAAGGGCTAGCAATGTATTATAATATAAATATATTTTAAGCCCTGTTTATTCAGGGCTTTTTTTATGATTAAAAAAATGAAAATAAACATTAGATTAAAAGAAGATATAGAGTATTTCACGAAAGAAATGTTCTATTTGTTGTTTGAAGAAGAAGAGAACTATCAAACACAGTTTGATAAGATGCAGGCAACGTTTCTGAAAATTGCTAACAGCATTGGGTTGGAAAATCCTGGAGTAATATGGGGTAGATTTTCAGAGTGCTTTACTGTGATTAAAGAAAAAACATTAAAAGATGCCGCTGCTTTAGTAGAGAATGACCCTGCTTCCAATACTATTGAAGAGGTTATTTTGGCTTACCCAGGGTTTTATGCCATTGCCATTTATCGTTTAGCACATCAATTGTTGTTGTTAGGTACTCCTATATTACCACGAATGATGACGGAATATGCACACACTTGTACAGGAACGGATATTAATCCAGGAGCAGTAATAGGAGATGGGTTCTTTATTGACCATGCTACGGGGATTGTTATAGGAGAAACAGTAATTATTAAAGACAATGTAAAAATTTACCAAGGGGTAACCTTAGGGGCTTTTCACGTAAAGAAAAGTTTGTCGTTAGAAAAAAGACATCCTACCATTGAGGATAACGTAATCATATATGCCAATGCCACTATTTTGGGTGGAGAAACGGTGATAGGCGCAAACAGTACTATAGGGGGTAACGTTTGGCTAACCCAATCAGTGCCACCTAACTCTAATGTGTTTCATCAATCAGAAGCCATTATTAAACCTAAAAAAATAACACCATGAGTAAGATTGTCAATTTAATAGGAAACACTCCTTTAGTAGAAGCAAGCAATATAATGGATAATCCTAATATTAAACTATATTTAAAACTGGAAGGAAATAATCCTGGAGGGAGTATAAAGGATCGAGCGGCTTATAATATGATTAAAAGTGCGCTAGATCGTGGAGATATCAAAAAAGGAGATAAGTTGGTAGAGGCTACGAGTGGGAATACTGGTATTGCATTGGCTTTAATCGCACAATTATTAGGAATTAAAATGACCCTGATCATGCCAGAAAACTCTACAATAGAAAGAGTGCAAACAATGAGGGCTTATGGAGCAACCGTTATTTTAAGTTCGGCAGATGGAGGCATAGAAGGCTCAAGAGATTTAGCAGATAAAATGGTGGCAGAAGAAGGATATTACATGCTGAACCAGTTTGCTAATGATGATAATTGGAAAGCCCACTACAAAACTACAGGACCAGAAATATGGAGGGCTACCAAAGGAACCATTACTCATTTTGTTTCTGCAATGGGAACAACAGGAACCATTATGGGAGTATCTACTTATTTAAAAAAGAAAAATGTTGCGATACAGATTATTGGTGCACAACCTACAGATGGTTCTAAAATACCAGGTATCCGTAAATGGCCAGTAGAGTATATGCCTAAGATTTTTGATAAAAAGAAAGTAGATCAAGTAATAGAAGTAAGTGAAGAAGAGGCAAGAGAAATGACTAAACGATTAGCACAAGAAGAAGGTGTTTTTGCAGGAATGAGTAGTGGAGGAGCAGTAGCTACAGCATTGAAATTAGCAAAGACATTGAATAAAGGGGTGTTGGTGGTAGTGATTTGTGATAGAGGAGACCGTTATTTATCTTCAGACTTATTTCATTAGTGCAGGTAATTTTATAAAAAAAATAAATTAAAAAATAGGGACATCACATTTGATGTATTATTTACTTTTGCAAAAAACTACTAAACACTATAAAAAACTACACTTTTAAAAAAAATGGGACAACAAAAAGAGTACTTTGAAATCAAAAAATTACTGGTTGCAAATAGGGGGGAGATTGCAATTAGAGTTTTAAGAGCAGCATCTGAATTAGGGATAAGAACAGTTGCAATTTTTACGAATGAAGATAGGTATTCTCAGCATAAGTATAAGGCAGATGAATCGTATCAAATAGGTAGAGATGACGAAGCGTTAAAACCTTATTTGGATATTAATGAAATCATCAATCTTGCCAAAGAGAAAGGGGTAGATGCAATTCACCCAGGGTATGGGTTCTTATCAGAAAATGTAGAATTTGCTACCAAGTGTAGAGAAGCAGGGATTAAGTTTGTGGGGCCAACGCCAGAAGCAATGGCAATGTTGGGCGATAAAGTAGCTGCGAAAAAAGTAGCGATAGATACAGGTGTTCCCATTATCGAAGGAAACATAAAAGATGTAACTTCTGTGGAGATTGCAGAAGAAGAAGCTACACGAATTGGTTTTCCGGTAATGCTTAAAGCTGCTTCTGGTGGTGGTGGTAGAGGAATGAGAGTAGTAAGGAATGTAGAAGAGATCAGAAAAGCATATACAGATGGATCAAATGAAGCTTTAAGAGCTTTTGGAGATGCTACCATGTTTATTGAAAAATATGTAGAGAATCCTAAACACATCGAGATACAGATAATGGCCGATGAGCATGGCAATATCGTTCACTTGTACGAAAGAGATTGCTCTGTGCAACGTAGGTTTCAAAAAGTGGTAGAGGTGGCACCTTGTTCTTCTATCAAACAAGCAACAAAAGATGCCTTGTATAAATATGCGTTAGATATTGCTAAGTATGTGAACTATACCAACGTAGGTACTGTAGAATTTTTGGTAGACAAAGCAGAGAATATTTACTTTATTGAGGTAAATCCAAGAATACAAGTAGAGCACACCATAACAGAAGAAATTACAGGAATAGATATTGTACGTTCTCAAATTGTAATTGCTACAGGTAGAGAACTGGCACATCCTCAAATATTTATTAAGAGTCAGGAAGATATTCCATGTAATGGTTTTGCGATACAGTCAAGAATAACCACCGAAGACCCTCGAAACGATTTTAAACCCGACTACGGAACCATTATTACTTACCGTAATGCAGCAGGTTATGGTATTCGTTTGGATGAAGGAAGTTCTACCCCAGGAACCACTATAAGCCCTTTTTTCGATTCTATGCTGTGTAAAGTAAGTGCAAGAGGGAGGACATTAAAAGGAGCTTCAAGAAGGTTAAACAGGGCCTTATCTGAATTTAGAATTAGAGGGGTAAAAACGAACATCAAGTTTGTTCAGAATGTAATTAATCACCCCGTTTTTCAAGAAGGCAACTGCACGGTACAGTTTATTGAAAATCATCCAGAGCTATTTGAATTTAAGCGCTCTATGGATAGAGGAACGAAGATTCTAAACTACATCGGAGAAGTGATCGTTAACGGTAACCCTGATGTGAAGTTGGTAGATAAAAACAAAGTTTTTATAGAGCCTGTGGTACCTGCTTTCGATCGTTTTGCACCTTTTCCTGATGGTACAAAGCAGTTATTAGAACAACACGGACCAGAAAAATTTGCGCAGCTGATTAGAAAAGACAAGCAAATACACTACACGGATACTACGTTTAGAGATGCGCACCAATCCTTGTTAGCAACACGGATGCGTACGTTAGATATGCTCAATGTAGCAGATAGGTATGTTAAAAATAACCCCAACATCTTTTCGATGGAGGTATGGGGTGGAGCTACCTTTGATGTGGCACACCGTTTCTTAAAAGAAAGCCCTTGGCAACGGTTACAGTTGTTTAGAGAGCACATGCCTAATACCTTGTTACAAATGCTGATAAGAGGGTCTAATGCAGTAGGATACACTGCTTATCCTGATAACTTGATAGAAAAGTTCATTGAGCAATCGGCAGAGAACGGAATGGACGTGTTCCGAATCTTTGATTCGTTGAACTGGTTAGATGGTATGAAAACGAGCATTAAGGCCGTTAGAGAGCGTACCAACTCCATTGCTGAAGGTTGTATTTGTTACACAGGAGACATCTTAGATCCTAACCAAACGAAGTACACTTTAGATTACTACGTGGATTTAGCCAAGCGTTTACAAGATGAAGGTATTCACATCTTAGCTATTAAAGACATGGCTGGTTTGTTAAAGCCTTACTCTGCAGAGGTATTGATATCAAAATTAAAAGAAGAATTAGAGATACCTATTCATTTGCATACGCACGATACTTCAGGGTTGCAGGTAGCTACCTATATGAAAGCGGTAGAAGCAGGGGTAGATATCATTGATGTGGCATTGGCTTCGATGAGTGGATTAACGTCTCAACCTAATTTTAACTCTATTGTAAAGATGTTAGAGGGTACAGAGCGTGCACGACCAATGAATATTAAAAGTTTAAATGAATTCTCTAACTACTGGGAATCAGTAAGAGAGTATTATTATCCGTTTGAGTCTGGCTTAAAAGCAAGTACTGCTCAGGTGTTCGATCATGAAATACCAGGGGGACAATACTCTAACTTACGACCACAAGCACGAGGTTTAGGGTTAGAACACAAGTTTGAAACCATTAAGAAAAACTACCAGGATGTGAATCTTTTGTTTGGTGATATCGTGAAAGTGACCCCTTCAAGTAAAGTAGTAGGTGATATGGCTATGTTTATGACATCCAATGATTTAAGTGCTACTGATGTTTTAGAGAAAGGAAACGAATTGTCTTTTCCTGATTCCGTAAAAGCATTGTTTAGGGGAGATCTAGGACAAGCATATGGAGGTTTTCCTAAAGCATTATCAAAAATGATATTGAAAGGGGAAAAGCCATACACCAATAAGCCTAACGAGCATTTAAAGCCAATTGATTTTGATAAAGAGTTTGCTGAATTTCAAGCAAAGTTTTCAGTACACTGTGATGAGTTAGAGTTTTTGAGTTACAAGCTGTATCCTCAGGTGTACCAAAAGTATTACGATGATTATCAAAAATATGGCGACTTGTTTCCGTTACCTACGAAGGCTTTCTTCTTTGGATTGGAAAATAACGAAGAGATATTGATTAAGCTCGGTAACGGACAATCTATTTTAGTGAAGCTATTATACACTACCAAACCAGATGAAGATGGAATGTGCAGCGTATTCTTTAAGTTTAATGGTACTACACGGGTGATAGAGGTAAAAGACAAGAGTTACCAAACCGATAAAGTAGCACATAAAAAAGCGGAAACCGATACAGAGATAGGCTCACCTTTGCAAGGGAGCTTAAGCTCTGTAGTAGTAAAAGTAGGGGATGCCATTAAAAAGAACGACCCGTTGTTTATTATTGAAGCCATGAAGATGGAAAGCACCGTTACTGCACCATTTGATGGGAAGGTAAAGCAAATCCATTTAAATGGAGGTGTTATGGTAGAGCAAGATGATTTGGTAGTGGAGTTTGAGTAGTATATTGTATGTCATTCCTGAAGAAGCGCTAGCGGATATCAGGAATCTTTTTCCTCTACGTCATCCTGAACTTGTTTCAGGATCTGGGTAAGTGTGCAAATAACACTCAAATAGACCGCCTAATACCAATTTAAATTGACCATCTCCAGCAA
>JAGFIT010000091.1 GCA_024103385.1 Vicingus serpentipes | reverse complement strand
AAAAGTAAATGATATATCAAAAAGAGAAAAGGCTGAATAATTCAGCCTTTTCTCTTTTATAACATTTTGATATTTTGATAGTTGTTTTTCTGAAACTATTTTTCTTTTATCACAAATTCTGTTCTCCTGTTTTTAGCTCTTCCTTCTTCTGTTTTGTTGGAAGCTACCGGGTTTGTTTCACCGTAGCCTTTATAGGATAATCGGTCAGGAGAAATTTCTTCAATTATTAAGTAATCGTACACAGCTTTAGCTCTGTTTTCAGACAACAATAAATTTTCTTGTGGATTACCTACATTATCTGTATACCCATTAATATCAATTTTTAATGTAGGATTGGTGGTTAGAAAATCTATAAATTCTTCCAATACATTTATAATGCGAGGAGTAATTTCTGATGAATTGGTTGCAAAGTTAATATCATTAATACGATATGCTTCTCCAACTTCTATAGGTTTAACTTCTGTTTTTTCTGTGTTAACGGGTTTACCTATCACAATTTCTTCTGAGGAGATCAATTGAGAAGAAAATGCATACCCTTTTTTCTTGGCTGTTAGCATAATATCTTCACCTTCTTCAACGGTCATAACAGCTACATAGTCTCCAGTTTCTTGGTCTATAACTGCTTCCACTTCTTTGTTCGTTTTGGTGTTTTTTAACATCACTTGAGCACCTTCAGGAACTTCTCCTTTATTATTGGTTATACCCCCATTAACAAATACAATTTTTTCAGGTCTTGCTTGCTCGTATAAATCAAAAGAATAAATATTCAAATCTTTATCCTTTCCTTTTCCTTCTTGGGAACCGTAATAAGCTTTATCTCCATCTTTACTAACAATAAATCCATGTTCGTCTTTTTTAGTATTAATAGGGTATCCTATATTAACAGGTTTTTGAAAAGTATTCGTTTTCCCGTCCATTTTAGAATAGAAAATGTCGTAACCACCTAAACCAATATGTCCATTAGAGGAGAAGTAAAGTGTGTAACTGTCAGAATGCATAAAAGGCGATTTTTCATCACCAGGAGTATTAATAGGCGTACCCAGATTAATTGGATCTCCCCATGAACCGTCAGGTTGCCGCTCACTTTTATAGATGTCCATATCACCCCCAAAAGGATCCATTACTCTGGTATAATAAAGTGTCTTATTATCAGAAGATATGGATGGTTGTGCTTCCCATGTTGTAGGGGTGTTGATGTTACTTCCGATAGATTCTAATTTTGTCCAAGCACCATCTTTAAATTCCGAAAAGAAAATATCAGCATTATCGAACATACGTTTGTAACCTGCTCTGTTTTCACCTTGATAGGGAATAACCTCAACTAGTGTAATAAAAAGTAATTTGTTATTAACAGAGATACTTACACCACCTTGGTATTGACCTAAGTTGAATGGGGCTGGCATAGGAATACCTCCTGTATATTTTCCATTCCCTATTTTTCTACTAACGATAAATAATTCCTTATCTCCAGCATCAATCGCACTTTTAGTTTCATCGGGCATTTTTCTTGTAAAATATAAGTATCGATTATCGGGAGAAAGCATAGGTAAATATTCATCTTTTTTAGTAGAAGGCCCCACTACTTTTTGAGGGTTAAAAGGAACAGAATCACGGATTAAACGCTCATAGGTTTCAATGTCTTCTATTCTATCATGAGCATATCGTTCGTCTTTTTTGTAGGCATTTGGTGATGCTAAAACTTGTTTAAAGTAAGGTTTTGCTAATTCGTAATTTCTCGTATCGAAGTAATAAGAGCCTAATTTTAGGGAAGCATAAAAATTCCTGTAATCAGGACAGATTTCTACAATTTTATTCAAGTAGTCAATACCTCTATTAATGTATTGTTTGGCTTGCATAGGGTTTTCTGCATTAGCCGCTTTTTTCTCATTAATAGTTGCTAGTTCATCATACACCTCTAGGTAATCAGGATCTATTTTAATAGCTTCTAATAACAGAGAATATTTTTCAGAAAAGGTGCTAGCACTTTTAGCCGAATCATATATTTTAACTGCTTTTTTCTTAGGTTCAGGACAATTTCTTTCCTGAGCACTTGTACCTAGGTAAAATAATATGATAATGAATAATAAATGCCCTCTTCTCACGTGGTTATATCTACTTTTTATTACTAAACAACTTATTTGCTTTCCACTTTTTTCATTATTCCATCAGCTTGAGATTGAGCTTTAGCCATAACAGCGTCAGCCTGTTTATCTCCTTCGGCTTCAACTTTTTTAGCTTGATTTTCAGCGGAATCTATTAATTTTTTGCCAGCAACTTCTGCTGCTTTTTTCTTGAAAGGATTACTACCAGCTTGTTTAATTAGGTCATCATTTTGTTTTTGACCTTCTGCTCTAATTTTATCAGCTGCATTTTTTGCTGCAGCTCTAATTTTATCAGACTCTTCTTTTGCTTTGGCTAATAGTTTATCAGCTTCTTCTTTTGCTTTTGCTTTAGCATCATCTTTGATGTCTTCAATTTTCTCTTTTATCTGTTCTTTAACTTCCTCCTTAATATTGCCAACAGCATCCTTTAAGCTTACTTTAATTTTTGGGTCATCAACAGTACCTGTCATTAAAACATCCACACTTGCAAACTCGGTAGATTTTAGATTCATTCCCAATCCTGCAGCTTGCTGATTTAGTTTGTTAACAGCTTCTCCAGCTCCCATATCGGCCGTAGGAACTTTTAAGGTCATTTTATAATCAATTGATTGATCAAACCCATTAGAGCCAGACATCGTTCCTGTTGCTTTTCCTAATTTAACATCAAAAGGTTCTACATAAACTCTTCCGTCTTTAAATTCAAATTTAACATGCGTATCATCTACAGTTAGTGTTTTTAGTTTATCATTTTTAAGTGCGTCAGCTAATTTATCAAGCGCCTTAAACCCTTCTACTTTTACACCTTTTGTAAGCATATCTCCATTTCCTGTTAAAGTATTTAAATCAGGCATCATTTCTTCATCCAAGCTTCCTATTACTTTTAAGGAAGTATTAAATCTACCTTTGGAGTATTTTGATACAGGTGCCATTTCTTCAATGGTATTGAACGTTTTTACTACAGTCTGAATATCAAAATCTTGAATATTCATATCGTAACTAATGCCTGGTTTTTTAGGATTAGTTGTTTCATAGAAACCATTCATTAACATACTTCCTCCTAATAAATTCATATTAACATTGTTCATACTCACTTTTTGATCTTTTACTATTAACTCTCCTTTTAGATTATCAATTTCCATATTGTCGTAAAGCACTTTGGTAATATTTGAATTTAATGTGAAATCAATATTTTTAGGAACTTCTATAACACTTAATGGTTCTTCATCTTCTGAAGTCGCTTCAGCACTAATAGTAGAATCTTCTTCCATAAATTCCGTTAAATCCAATAAATTAGAGTTTAAATTAAAACGCCCTTTAAGATCTTCATCATCGCTAAATGCATAGCCAATAAAGTTTTCGATTTTACCATTAGCTTTAATGTCTGATTTCCCAATTTTAGAATCGAACGTAGCCAATTCTACATATTGAGGAGAGAAGTTTAATTGCATTTTGTTTAATAATACATCATACGGTAGTGAATCGCTTTTGTAATTCATATCGGTAATACTAAACTGTCCTTTAGCGTTAAACTCCTCATACTTTTCATTTTCTAAAGAAGAGACTTTTCCTTTTAATTGAACATCAGCATCAATTTTACCATTCATTTCATCTCCCTCTTCCATAGGCATTACATCTCTAACAGATGCTAAGTTTAATTTTGCTTTTAATCCAGCATCTATATTTGGATCTGAGATAGGAGTACTCACTTTTAAATTCATTTCTATAGGATTTCCAGCCAATTCCATATAGAATTTTTTTAGGTTAATTAGAGTATTATCTTCACTTCCTCCAGGATTTTCAACATGTAAATCAACTTGAATATTGTTGACTGATTTTGGTAAATCAGGATATTTAAACATAGCATCTTCTACTTTCAAGTCAAGCCCAAAAGCAGGTAGGTTAGTTTCAGTATAAGTTCCTTTAGCGTAGCCATCCAAAGCCAATTTTCCATCTGTTTTTACAGAAGCGAAATCTGTCATATATACCGCAGGAACTAAAGAAAGTATGTTTTTGAAAGCTGTTTGTTTGGCGTTAAATTTTAAATCCAATTCAATATCATCTTTATCTTCAAAGAACGCTACCCAACCATCTAATCCTAGAATAAGTTCATTTATTCTAAATTCATTTTCAGTAAAAGTATATTTCCCATTTGCTAAATCTGCTTTTATGGTTGCATCAGCTTCAATAACAGTGTTTTTAAAATACCCAATGTTTTCCATTTCTAAATTAAGTGTATCAATAACTGTATGGGTTACTAAATCCGTAACACTTTCTGTCATATCTCCGGAAAGATTGAAATGAAACCCTTTTATGGAGGTATTTAAATCCATAGTGGCATCATTGTAGGTGATGGTAGCATTTTTAATGGTAAGATCTTTTAGACCTAATTTAAAAGAAGAGCTTTCAGTACTTTCTTCTTCAACTTCTTCTTCGCTTGCTTTTGCTATATCCCAATTGGCAGTTGTATCTGCTAAAACAACAGCATGAATTACAGGTTGATCAATAAAAATGGTTTTTATTTTAATTTCATCACCACTAATTAAGCTCATCAAATCTACCTTTAAGGTTAAGTTTTTAATGTTAGCTAGCTGAGTTCCTTCAAATTGATTGATACCATCTACTGTTACATCATCAATAGAAAAATTGAAATTAGGGAATGTACTTATCAATCCTAAATCAAAATCACCGAAATTGACTTTTGCATTTAAGTTATTGTTTGCTTCCTCTTTTACTTTTTCTACAATTTTCCCTTTAAAAACTATGGGTAAAGCAATAATTAAAATGATTAAAAATAAGATGGAGAAACCGAAGATTTTGAGGAATTTTTTCATGATAGTTGTACTTTTTTATTGTTGTTTGATGTGTTATTTAACAAAAATGGTGCTAAAAATTTCAAAAATTAAAAGTAATAAAAACAGTTGATATTTAATGTTCCGATTATCGTAAAACAGAAAAAACAATAATATCTTTGTTTTATGATAATAGTAGCAGATAGTGGCTCTACCAAAACGGATTGGAGATTAGTAAAAAATGATAATGAAATTTTACCATTTAATACAATAGGGTTTAATCCATATTTCATAACGGGAGATAGTGTTATCCATGAATTAACTAATTCAGAGTTATTAAAAATAAGCGGAGATGTTTCTCGCGTTTTTTTCTATGGCGCAGGCTGCTCATCATTAGAAAATAATCAAATTTTGCAAAAAGCGTTAGCTACTTTTTTTAAGCAGGCAAAGGTGGAGGTAGAACACGATATGTTGGCAGCTGCGAGAGCTTTATGTGGTAATGAAAAAGGGATGGCAGCTATAATAGGAACAGGATCTAATTCTTGTATGTATGACGGAAGTAAAATTGTAGATAATGTAAAAGCTTTAGGTTTTATATTGGGTGATTATGGCAGTGGTGCGGATATAGGTAAGACATTCATTAAAGCTTATTTAGAGAAAGAATTACCGGAAGAAATTAGTGTGAATTTTATGAATCAATACAACTTATCTGCTAATGATATTTTGGAAGCGGTATATAAAAAACCTTTACCTAATCGATTTTTGGCAGGGTTTAATTTGTTTGTGCTTCAATATTTAGATCATCCTTTTATTAAAGAGATGCTAGAAAATAGGTTCGATCTTTTTTTTAAGAAAAACATTTGTAAATATACTGATTATCAAAACTATAAATTAAGTTTAGTGGGGTCTATTGCTTTTGTTTATCAAGATTTAATAGGAGAAATTGCTAAAAAATACAAAGTAGAGGTAGGAAAAATAATAAGACAGCCTATAGATGAATTAGTAAATTACCACCTCAAAGTAATTTAAGATTGTAGTGATATGTCTAAAAATCTATTCATTTTTGTTCTTCTCGGATTTATCATCATGTCTCTTACAAGGTGTGAAGATACAGTGACACTCAAGAAAGAACAATTGAATCAAGATACGTTAGCTTTAACAAATTCTTGGGAAATGGCTATCCCTCACCAAGCTATTCCAGAAGGATTGACTTCTTTAAGTGCAGAAAGTTGTAAAGCTTGTCATCAAGAACATTATAATGAATGGAAGTTGTCTACGCATGCTCATGCATGGACAGATAAACAGTTTCAGTCGGAGTTAAAAAAGGAGTCGAGCCCTTATTTATGTATCAATTGTCATATTCCTCTACAAAACCAGCAAGAATATGTGGTAACAGGATTAATTGATGGAGATGTATATCAACCAGTTAAAAAGAAAAATCCACATTATGATGAAAAACTAAGAGAGGAAGGTATTAATTGCGCTTCTTGTCATATTAGGGATGGGTATGTAATTGGTCCCACAGGAACAAAATTAGCTCCTCACAAAACAAAAAAAGATACCATTCATTTATCAGAACAATTATGTATAAGTTGTCATAATGCTACTGCAGTAGTAACTCCTACTTTGGCTTGTACATTTGAAACGGGTGATGAATGGAAATCAGGGCCTTATTATGGACAAAAGAACTGTATTAGTTGCCATATGCCAGAATTGAATAGAAGTATTGTTGCTGGTTATGATAAACGAAAAAGCAGGAAACATTCTTTTATAGGTTCGGGAATTCCTAAAGATACGACTTACATTCCTGAGCGATTGGATGGTTATGGTTTTTATCCTTCACCTGTTAAACAAAACTATAAGGTAAACGACAGTCTGATTTTTAATTTTCGAGTTAAGAATGAATACGCTGGTCATCGAGTTCCAACAGGTGATCCAGAGCGTTTCTTTATTTTTAATTTTCAGTTAATGGATGAAGAAGGAAAAGTTATGGCTAAAAAGAAAGAAAGAGTGGGAGAGGAGTGGCAATGGTATCCTGAAGCTAAAAAATTGAGTGATAACAATCTAAATCCGCTAGAAGAACGCGTTTTTTATTTTAATAATTTACTTAAGAGAAAAGGAAACTATAGTTTATTGATAGAAGTCACTAAGCATAGAATGAATGAAGAAACCGCTACGTATAATAAATTAGGAAAAGATTATCCTTTGTTTATTTCGGTTTATAAAGAAGAGTTTAGGTTTGTCGTTAGGTAGCTAGTTATTGGGAATTGTCATTCAGAACAATATTTTGCATGCAATTTATTGCTTAGCAAAATGAAGTGATGAATCTGTGAGAGTAAGGAGTTATTAGATGTAGATTCATCACTTCATTTTATTTCGACAACAAGTTATCGATAAATTATCGTTCAGAATGACATTGTTTACCCCATGTTTTTAGCTACAATCCATGCTGTAGTCCATGCAGCTTGAAAATTAAAACCTCCAGTCAGTGCATCAATATCCAATATTTCTCCAGAAAAATAAAGGTTAGGAACAATTTTACTTTCCATGGTTTTAAAATTCACTTCATTCAATTTAACGCCTCCACAACTGACAAATTCTTGCTTAAAAGTTGTTTTTCCGTTAGCTTCATAAATATCAGATGTTAGTATGGTAGCCAATTGTTGGAGTTGGTTTTTATTAATCTCTGCCCATCTTAATTCGTTATTGAACCCTGCTTTTTCGAGTAGATAAAATTTCAATTTTTTAGGAACATCAACATCCAATTGATTGATTACTTTTTTACTTCCATTCGTGGTTTTTATTTTTTCTAGATGTTGTACTACAGAATCTAAAGAGTGATTTGGTAGCCAGTTAACTTGAAAACGGAATTGATAGTTTTTTTCTTGTAAATAACGTGCGCCCCATGAACTTAGTTTCAGTATCGCTGGTCCGCTCATTCCCCAATGGGTAATTAAAAGTGGACCTTGTTCAATAAACTTGGTGTCCATTATTTGTACTTCTGCTTCACATACTACTCCTTGTAGTTGTGTAATGGCATTGTTAGGTAAATTGAATGTAAATAGGGATGGGGCAGGTGTTATAATTTGATGACCTAAGTCTGAGAGAACTTTTCCTTGTTCTAGTTTACTGATACCTCCACTTGCAATAAGTAGCTGCTTACATTCATATTCATTTACATTAGTGCGGACAATAAAACCATCTTTTTTAGTTTCTATTTTTTGAAGTGATGTTTGATAATGAATTTGAATGTTATGGGATTGAATTTCTTTTAGAAAACAATCAATTATGGTTTGGGAGTTATCTGTTATAGGGAACATTCTTCCGTCTTCTTCTATCTTTAAAGTTACTCCTCGCTGCTCAAACCATTCAATAATATCTCCTGGTTGAAACTGATAAAATGCACTTAATAGTTCTTTATTTCCTCTTGGGTAATATTTAATTAACTCTTTTGGATCAAAACAAGCGTGGGTAACATTGCATCTCCCTCCTCCAGAAACTTTTACTTTGGAAAGTGGTTTACTTGTTTTCTCAATAATGAGGATGTTTAAATGGGGGTGTTGGTTAGCAACATTAATTGCTGCGAAAACACCTGAAGCACCGGCTCCTACAATTAGAACATCAGTCTTTACATTCATAACAGCAAATATAAGGTTGAAATTAAGTTAATAAGGCTGTTTCATTTTTTACTTCTGTCATCACAAAAGAACTGTGGACATTACTAACATTCTTTATTGTAGCAATTTTATTTTTAATAAAATCAGTATAAGAATCTAAATCAGGAACAATCACTTTCAAAATGTAGTCGTAATTCCCTGCAATATGAAAACACTCAAGTACTTCATTAACTTTACTAATGTCTTTTTCAAATATGGATAATAAACTTTGCTCGTGTTTTTGTAGTGTAATGTGACAAATTACTGTAACCCCTTTATTGACTAATTTTTTATCTAAAATAGCTACATACTTTTTAATTACGCCAGCTTTTTCCAATCGCTTAATTCGGTCGTAAGTTGGAGTAACTGATAGTCCTATGCTATTGGCTATTTCTTTTGTTTTTAATGTAGCATCTTTTTCAAGCAGTCTTAAAATGTGTTCATCTATAGAGTCGAAATTCATAAAAAGAAATTTATCCTGTTTGGGGTTAAGAATATACGATATAAAAGAATATTAATCTTATATATTGCAAATAAAAAGAAATATTTTCTTAAAAAGAAATATATTATAGTTTTAATGTTGTTAAAAAATGAATTTTATAGTGAACTAATAAAAATATTAAATCATGTCAAATTTCAATCCAGCAGATAATATTCAAGATTTACAATACTTTGGGGAGTTTGGAGGGGTTAATCCTTCTATTACAGATTCATCTACTTATACTTTTTTGAAAGCAGGAACAATGGAAGGGGTGTTTGAAGGAGAGATTGATGGTTGTTATTTGTATTCGAGGCACTGGAACCCTAGCAATAAATATTTATCACAAGCGCTTGCTAAAATGGAAGGCACAGAAAGTGCCTCTGTTACATCATCAGGTATGGGGGCGATTACATCAACATTGTTGCAACTTTGTAGTGCTGGCGATGAAATTGTATCTAGCAGAACAGTTTATGGAGGTACATACGCTTTTCTTAAGAATTTTTTACCCAAGTTTAATATCAATACTAAGTTTGTTGATACTACGGATTTAACTCAAGTTGAAGCAGCTATTACTCCGAATACAAAAGTCATTTATTGTGAAACAATGAGTAACCCTATGCTCGAAATTTCGGATATCAGAGCGTTATCTAAAATAGCTAAAGCTAATGATTGTCAATTGGTGGTGGATAATACCTTTTCCCCGATGATCTTTTCACCAGCAGAAATGGGAGCAGATGTGGTGGTGCATAGTATGACTAAGTTTATTAACGGAATGAGCGATTGTGTTGCTGGTACTGTATGTGGTTCAGATGAATTCATTACCTCATTGTATGATGTTAATGATGGAGCAGCCATGTTGTTAGGACCTGTGTTGGATAGTTTTAGATCAGCAGGGATTTTAAAAAACCTAAGAACATTACACATCAGAATGAAGCAGCATAGCTTAAATGCCTTGTCTTTATCTACTCAACTAGATGAAGATGGTTTTAAGGTCATTTATCCGGGATTGCCTTCACATCCACAGCATGAGTTAATGAAAAGGATGATGAACAAAGAATTTGGTTTTGGAGGATTGTTGGTGTTGGATATGGAAACTGCGGAAAGAGCGAATGAACTGATGGAAATGATGCAGGATGAAAATGTTGGTTATTTAGCAGTAAGTTTAGGTTCTTATAAAACATTGTTTAGCGCTCCTGGAGGAAGTACTTCTTCTGAAATACCCGAAGAAGAAAGAATGGAGATGGGTTTAACAGATGGATTAGTTCGAATTTCTATAGGGTTGGATAATAACATTGAGAGAACTTATGAAGTTATTAAACGGTGTTTAAATAAAATGAACTAATTATTTTGTTTTAGGGTCATTCCACATATGATCTTTAACAGATCGATCCAGTTCTATCTTGGTGTCAGGCTCATAAATCCATTTTCTTTTAGAAATTAAAAGAGCATCAAATCGATTTAAAGCAGGACCATAATACTCGTAAACACCTTGTAAATTAGAACCAGTAGGAATAAGGTAATCGTAAACTATTTTCTCTATCTTAGGATGATATTTCAGAGACATTACAGCGTTTTCAGCGTATTCAAAAATGATTCGTTTTTTTGTTTTTTGCTCCATCTTAAAGATAGAGGCACCCAGTTTTAAATTTCCCCTAGCATCTAATTGTATAACATCAATAATTTTTTTGTTGGTAAGGTTGTTGTTGCCATCCCAACCCAATAAGGTATAATAATTCTCCCCTAATTTTTTATCATGAATAAGTTGATAGTATAATGCTCCATACCATGTGTTTGCAGTTAATATTTTATTCTCAGGTAATGTTATTTCGCCCGATTTATCGATTAACTCAGTAATCTTATAAGTTTGATTGTTCATAAGCGTAGTAACGTAAGCATAATATTCAAAAGTCCCATCTGTTTTTGGAAGTGCCCAATTATATATTTTTAATTGGTTTTGTTTGAGTATGCTGATGGTGGTTAAGGAGTCAAAATTGTACTCGAAAGCTGCTTTGTTAGAAATTACTTGAAATAATAAGGATTTATATTGTTCATTTAATGCTTGTTTTTCACTGTCATTATTACTGGAAATAATTTTTTTACCATATTGGTTTAATTCTTTAATTTCTTTAGTGAAATCGGTATTGGTTTTTTGAGCAATCCCCACTGAGGCGATTAAGGAAAAAATAAATATGGCAACTAATTTTCTTCTCATAACTCTTACAATTTAATATAAAAAAACCGTGTACGAATAATACACGGCTTTATTACACGAATATTGTGCCGTTTCTTATAAATGCAATTTACTTTTTTTAGCTAATAATGCTTCTTCTGTTTCTCTAACATTTTCATCATCTACACAGCAATCAACAGGACAAACAGCAGCACATTGAGGTTCATCATGAAATCCTTTACATTCAGTACACTTGTCAGGTACAATATAATAAAGATCATCACTAACGGGTTTTTGTGTTGCATCAGCATCAACACTCGATCCATCCATTAATGTATAATCACCTTTTAAATCTGTTCCATCGCTCATTCTCCATTCGTCACCGCCTTCATATATTGCATTATTAGGGCATTCTGGTTCACATGCTCCACAGTTAATACATTCATCTGTTATAATAATAGCCATTGTTATCTATTTTTAATGTTTGTAATTTCGCTTACAAAATTAGTAAAATGACATTAGATAAAAGAATAAATTCATTTGTATTATTAGGTAGCTTTTTAAAACAGTTTCCTACTGGAGATAAAAATGATTTATTAGGTGCTCTAAATCAACAATTTTATACTGATTTTGAAGAATTGATTTTAAGACAAAAATCATATAACGGTTGGTTTGAAAAGGAGAATGTATTAGAGGCATTAAATTCAATAGTTACCAATTTATCTGAAGAGAAATTAAAAGAATGGATTTCTAACTATTCGCTTGAAGGTGAGAATAGACGAATAGGAGTGATAATGGCAGGGAACATTCCCTTAGTGGGGTTTCATGATTTTTTATCGGTATTGATTACAGGTAATACTTTAGTGGCTAAACTTTCTTCTAACGATAAAACTTTATTACCAAAAATCACGGAAATATTACAAGCTATAGCACCTGAATTTAAAGGTAAAGTTTCTTTTGTAGAAAGATTGGAGAATTTTGATGCAGTAATAGCAACAGGGAGTGATAATTCATCAAGGTACTTTGATTATTATTTTGGAAAATATCCGCATATTATTAGGAAGAATAGAAATTCAGTGGCTATTATTCATGAAAATGATACTCCAGCAGATTTAAAACCATTGGGTAAGGATATTTTTAAGTATTATGGTTTAGGATGCAGAAATGTTTCTAAATTATATTTCCCTAAAAATTATTCTATCAATCATTTTTTTGAGGCTATCATAGATGATTATCAGAATGTAGTACATAATAATAAGTATGCCAATAATTATGATTACAATAAGGCAGTTTATTTATTAGGAAATAATCAGTTGTTGGACAATGATTTTGTGTTATTGAAGGAAGATAAAGCATTGGCTTCTCCTGTTGGAGTATTGTATTATGAATACTATAACGATATAAAACAACTGGAAGAAGAGTTAAATGAAAAGAAAGGAGATATTCAATGTATAGTATCTAGCTCAAATACTCCTCTAAAAACATTGGGTTTTGGAATGTCTCAATCTCCTGCTTTGGATGATTATGCTGATGGGGTGGATACGATGCAGTTTTTGTTGAATTTAGCGTAAATAAAGTGAATTTTCGAAGAAAATTTGTATCGAAATGAACAAAATACTTTGTTTTCGATACAAAACCTTTGCAAGGTTTCACTCAAACTGACGGTATTTTATTGTTCAAAATTCATGTTAAACATCAATTTTCGTAAGCACCGATATCTGGTGGGTTGCCTCTTACTACTCCATCATGATCTAACAAAACCCCAGAAGAAACACCAGCATTAATAGCAGGAGAACCAGTAGCCAAGTGATAATTTTGAATGGATTTATCGATAAACAGTTCAGCAGTAGGGTTTTGGATAACATTAATAAAGTTGGAGCCACTTGTAGAATTAGTAGTTTTAAGAATAGAGTTGACAAATTTGTAATTAATGGTTCCAGAAGAAATAATATCGGTATCAAATTCAATATCGAGGTTGCCATGTACAATACAGTTGTAGAAATTAACAGAATCCATAACTGCTATAGGTACTGTAGATCCATTAATATCGGTATAATAATTTTGAACCAAAACAGAAGGAGTTTCTCTTATGCTTTTATCCCAATAGTTGGCAATAGTAGTG
>JAGFIT010000087.1 GCA_024103385.1 Vicingus serpentipes | reverse complement strand
TTAGTAGCATGGGAGTTGATATAGTTACAACTAATAAAGAGTTAGATATTCAAAAAGCAGATAAAAGTATTTTACCTGGTGTAGGGCATTTTAGTAGTGCGATAGAAAATTTACAGCGATTAGACATTATCAAAACGCTAAATGAAGAAGTATTGGAGAAAAAAAAACCTATATTGGGGATATGTTTAGGAATGCAACTGTTTGCATCAGCTAGTGAAGAAGGAGATGCGAAGGGATTAGGCTGGATAGATGCTACTGTTGAAAGACTTCAGGTGAGGGATAGCCTTAAATATAAAATACCCCACACAGGGTGGAATCAAATAGAGATAGCAAAATCATCAGATTTACTTAAAAATATTGATAATCTTGCAGAGTTCTATTTTGTTCACTCCTACCATTTCAATTGTAAGAAACAAGAGGATGTGCTTTGTCTTACGGCTTATGAAACTCAATTTGTATCTGCTGTTGAGCGCAATAATATTTATGGGACACAATTTCACCCTGAAAAGAGCCATGGTGCAGGTGTTCAATTACTTAAAAATTTTATTGAGTTATAATGTTTCGACCAAGAGTTATACCGGTATTACTATTGCATAATAATGGATTGGTAAAAACAGTCAATTTTGGCAAAAGCACTTACATTGGAGACCCAATGAATGCGGTTAAAATATTTAACGATTTAAAAGTGGATGAAATTGTACTATTAGATATCGATGCTACGAAAGAGAACCGTTCAATATCTATTGATTTAGTGAAAGAAATAGGTGAAGAAGCGAATATGCCATTCTCTGTTGGTGGAGGGATTAAAGATATTGAAACCATTCAAAAATTAACAAGTGCAGGGGCTGAAAGAATAGTGCTTAGTAGCTTTGCAATAGAAATCCCTGCTTTTGTTAAAGAAGCTACAGATTATTTTGGATCTTCCACTATTTGTGTATGTATTAATTACAAGAAAAACATTTTTGGAAAACTGAATGTGTATACAAGATCAGGTAAAAAGAATATTAGAAAAGATGTTGAAACTGTTGCCGTTGAAATGCAAAATGCAGGAGTTGGAGAGGTAATTATTCAATCTATTGATAAAGATGGCACAATGTCAGGTTACGATTTAGAGGTTATAAAAAGAATATCTAATGCAGTATCTATTCCTGTCATTGCCCTGGGAGGAGCAGGTTCTATATCGCACATTGAAGAAGGATATAAGTATGCTTATGCGAATGGATTAGCTGCTGGAAGTTTTTTTGTGTTTAAAGGACAACACAGGGGGGTGTTGATACAATATCCTGATGTTAAAGCATATAATTTTAAATAGACGAAGCTAGCAGATGAAAAGTAACAAACCTTACCAGATATGTAAAAGATGTGTAATGGATATATCAGATCCTGATATTGTTTTTGATGAAAGAGGTTATTGTAATCATTGTGAAGACTATTTGACTCGGATAGCTTTACAAACATATGTTGAGGGAGAATCGGAGAAACAATTTGAAATGATTATTAGTAGAATAAAAGAGAAGGGGAAAAACAAAACTTATGATTGTATTGTTGGAATTAGTGGGGGAGTAGATAGTTGTTACACTGCACATTTATGTAAAGAATACGGGTTACGTCCACTATTAATTCATATGGATAATGGTTGGAATACGGAAATTTCGGTAAAAAATGTCAACACGATGGTTGAAAAATTAGGTTTTGATTATGTGAGTTATGTATTAGATTGGCAAGAATTTAGAGAAATACAATTGGCTTTTTTAAAATCATCTATAGTTGACTTAGAAATGCCAACAGATATTGCTATTCCAGCTGCAATATACGAAGTGGCAATTAAACACGATATTAAATATATATTGCCAGGAGGTAACTATACTGCAGAAGGCATTCTTCCATTACAAATGGGCTACCATACATATAAAGATATGAAGCTTTATCGTCATATCGTCAAAGAATATTCTTCGGTACCTTTAAAAACAATCCCAACATTTGGGATTTTGAGAGAATTTTATTATAAATTTTTTAAAGGAATTAAAAAAATATATCCTTTGAATTACATTCCATTTGATAAAGACAAAGCAAGAACTTTTTTAATGGAAAATTACGGTTGGGAGAATTACGGAGGAAAGCATCATGAATCAAAAATTACTGCTTTTTGGCAATCCTATGTGATGCCTATAAAGTATAATATGGATTATAGAAGAACTACTTTTGCTTCTCAAATATGCAGTAACCAAATTACAAGGGAAGTGGCTTTGGAGAAGTTAAGAGAGCCTTCTTATGATGTAGAAAAGATAAAAGAGGACAAACTTTATATAGCTAAAAAGTTTGGAATTACTCAAGAAGAACTAGAAAAGTATTTAAGTACTTCACCAAAAACCTATATTGATTTTCCCAACAACAAAAACTTAATTAGCTTTGTTTATAAGACCTATAATAAAATTTTCTCAAATAAGCGATTATAAATGACGTCAAAAGACTTGGTTTCGGTTATTATTCCCGTATATAATGCTGAGGATTTTATTGAAGAAACCGTACAGTCAGTTCTACAACAAACATACAATAAATTAGAGCTAATAATTGTAAATGATGGAAGTACGGATAGTACACCTGGAATTCTGGAGCGGCTTAAAAAATCTGATGATAGAATAAAAATTATTAGTAAGTATAATTCAGGAGTTTGTGACGCTAGAAATAAAGGAATAGAAGAATCAAAAGGTTGGTTTTTAATATTTTTAGATGCTGATGATTTATGGAGTGATACTTTTTTGCAAAATTGCATTTCTCTTTTTAACTCGGATGAAACCATTAAAGCCATCTATACTAAAGGACAATTGATAAATTCAAAATCGGAAAGATTAGATAGTTTTATCGAAGCAAATACGATTAATTCGGTTATGGATGTTTTAAAATGGGAGAAGGGTTTTGTAGCAACTCCTAGCTGTACAATTTTTCGATTACCAGCACCAGAAAATATTGAAAAGTGGGATGTTGATTTTTCGACAGGAGCCGATCAAGATTATTTTATGCGCATAGCTGCTAAACATCCTATAATAGCTATTGATAAGGTATTGTTTTATTATAGAGTTCATGATAACAATATGCATCAAAATATTGATGTAATGGAGAAAGATCATATAAAGGTTTTTCAAAAAGCAAAAAAAATGAGATTTTTTAAATCATTTTGGATTGAACAAAAATGTTTTAGTAATTTATATTGGATATTAGCTGGAAGTTGGTGGAAGGATGGGAATAATAAATCTAGAGGAATTTATTTTGTTATTTTAGCCTTGTTTGCTAATCCTTTTTCAATAATTAGATTCTTTAAGTAGTTATTAGAATGAAAAATATTTTAATTCTAACATATTGGAGTTACAAAGATGCACTAGTGCAATCTTATACTTTGCCTTATGTTAAAATTATTAATAACCAAGTTTCTGTAGATAAGGTTTTCTTAGTCACAATTGAGCAACCTTTTCATAGGATGAGTGATGAGGAATGGAATGAAGAGTGCATTAAACTAAGAAACGAAAACATTGAGCTTATTCGTTTTAAATATGACCATTTTGGATTTAAGATGCTTTTTCGAATGATTGGGTTTATCCCACAGTTGACTAAATTGATTCGAAAAGAAAACATACATACTATTCATTCATGGTGTATGACAGCAGGAGCATTAGGTTATATTCTCTCTGTCTTAACAAAAAAACGATTGGTAATAGATAGTTATGAACCTCATGCCGAGGCTATGGTGGAGAATGGAACTTGGAACAAATCAGGCTTTAAGTTTAAATTGTTGTTTTGGTTAGAAAAAAAACAAAGTAAACGAGCAGAAGCGGTAATTGCCTTAACGAAAGAGATGAGAAGTTATGCTAAGGATAAATATAATGTCACATTCAACAATTTTTATGTAAAACCAGCAATGGTTAATCTTAATAAATTTAATGTTACTGAAGACAGTTACATGCTAAACAGAAAGCAATACAATGTTGAGGATAAAGTAGTATGCATTTATGCAGGGAAATTAGGGGGGATTTATTTGGAAGAAGAGGTGTTTGATTTTATTAAGTCGGCTCACCAACATTGGGGAGAGAAACTGAAAGTTTTTTTATTAACTAATAAAGACAAAAAAGAAGTGGATTTTTTTCTGAAAAGTAAAAATATCCCAATGGATTGTGTTGATACAAAGTTTGTTCCATATGATGAAATTCACACTTATTTTAGCTTGTCAGATTTTGCCATTAATCCAGTAAAACCCGTTCCATCTAAACGTTACTGTACTTCGATAAAAGATGGAGAATATTGGGCGGCAGGTTTGCCTGTTGTTATTCCTCAAAATATTTCTGATGATTCAGCTATTATTGCAGAAAACAATGTCGGTTATGTTTTGAAGAACTTAAATGAAGATGAATATAAAAATGCCTGTTTGAAAATAGATGAACTATTGAAAGGAGATAGAGTGTTGTTAAGAGACAAAATAAAATCAATAGCGATTAAATACAGAAGTTTTGAACTTGCAGAGAATATATATAAAGCAGTATATTCGTAGTTTATTTATCAGAATTATATAAAATGATGACTTCATTAGTTACAGGAGGAGCAGGTTTTATTGGAGCACATGTTACCAATGAGTTAATTCAAATGGGGCACAAAGTGGTGGTGTTAGATGACTTAAGTGGCGGATTTGAAGATCATGTGAATGAACAAGCAATATTTATTAAAGGATCAGTGACGGATAATGAGTTGGTTCAAGAGTTATTTGAAAAATATAAATTTAATTATGTGTATCACTTAGCAGCTTATGCTGCAGAAGGATTGAGTCATTTTATTAGACGATTTAATTATGAGAATAATTTAATAGGAAGTATTAATTTGATTAATGAATCTATTAAACACAAAGTGGAACGATTTGTTTTTACTTCTTCTATAGCTGTCTATGGTGCTCTTCCACCACCGATGAAAGAAGATATGCACCCCCAACCTGAAGATCCTTATGGAGTGGCTAAATATGCAGTGGAATTAGATTTGAAAACAGCACACGAAATGTTTGGTTTAAATTACACCATTTTTAGACCTCACAATGTATATGGCGAATATCAAAATATTGGAGATAAGTACCGAAATGTGGTAGGTATCTTCATGAACCAATTGATGCAAGGGCAATCGCTTTCGGTTTTTGGAGATGGTAAACAAACTAGAGCATTTAGTTATATAGGAGATGTGGCTCCTTATATTGCAAATTGCGTAAACGTGCCAGATTCTGTTAACGAAGTGTTTAATCTTGGAGCAGATCAGGAATATACGGTTTTAGAATTAGCAGAAGCTATTCAGCAAGCTATGGGAATTAATCAACCTATTATGCATTTAGAAGCTAGAAATGAAGTAGTTCATGCTCATGCTGATCACAGTAAAGCAAAATTAATTTTTGCGATATCAGAGTTTACTTCTTTAGTTGATGGAATAAAAAAAATGGCTTTGTGGGCAGAGAAAGTAGGATCTAGAAAAAGTGATAAATTTGAGAATATAGAAATTACAGAAAAACTACCTCCTTTTTGGTCAGCGTAATTTATGCCTAGAATTTTATTCATAGCTAATCATCGACCAAATCGATCTCCTAGTCAACGATTTCGATTTGAACAATATTTAGAGTATTTAAAAGCTAATCGTTGGGATTATGACTTTTCTTTTTTGATTTCAGAAAAAGATGATGCTATATTTTATAAAAAAGGCCACTTTTTTCGTAAAATTCTCATCATTGTTAAAGCGTTTTTTATTCGATTAAAGGATATATTGAATGCTTCAAAATATGATATTGTATTTATACAAAGAGAAGCATTTTTAACAGGAACTACTTTTTTTGAAAAACGAATTGCTAGATCATCGGCTAAGTTGGTTTATGATTTTGATGATTCTATATGGTTGTCCAATGTTTCTGAAGCGAATGCAAAGTGGAACTGGTTAAAAAATCCTAATAAAACGAAAGAAATAATAGCTATTGCAGATTTAGTATTTGCTGGGAATGCCTATTTAGCCGATTATGCACAAAAAGTGAATTCTCATGTTATTATTATCCCAACTACTATTGATACAGAAGAGTACCAAAGAATTCCAATAGAAAAGCAAAAAATATGTATTGGCTGGAGCGGAAGTATTACTACTATTCAGCATTTCGAATATGCGGTTCCTTTTTTAAAAAAAATAAAAAATAAGTATGCTGATTCAATTGAAATAAAAGTTATTGGGGATAAGAATTATAGGCATGATGAATTGGGTATACAAGGCCTTGATTGGAATAAAGAGGATGAATTAAAAGAGCTTTCGAGTTTTGATATAGGTATAATGCCTTTGCCTAATGACGAATGGTCGAGTGGAAAGTGTGGGTTAAAAGGGCTTCAGTATATGGCATTAGAAATAGCTACGATTATGTCTCCAGTTGGTGTTAATACTGAAATTATAAAAGATGGTGAAAATGGTTTTTTAGCTAATTCTCAAGAAGAGTGGGTAGAAAAGATATCAATGTTAATTGATTCAGTCGATTTAAGAAAGAAAATGGGAGAAAGGGGTAGGGAAAGTGTGTTGAATAGATATGCTGTTGAGTCTAATAAAAATATTTATTTAACTTCTTTTAATCAATTAATTCAGTAATGTCGATATTAGAAATAATCGTATTAACATTATTAATAGTTCTATTTTTTTATTTTATAATAAAAGAACTTCAAGAGATTTTTTTTCTTAAAAAAGTATTGAAAAAAATTATCGGACAATCAAATATTACTTCTACTGATGATTTGATTAACATTAAGAATTATCTTAATTCAACAATTTCTCATATTCAAGAATTAAAGGAAAAAAAGCGGCCACTACTACGGCATACAGCAACACAAATTATAAAATCTAAATATGGGTTTTGTGGAGAGAATGCGAGAGTAGCTATCAAATTATTTCTTTTAGGGGGAGTAAAGGCAAATAGAATCTATTTGTTTCGGAAAGAATGGGAGCATGTTTTAATTGAACATGAAATGAACAAGAAATGGTATATGTTTGATGGACATTACGATGAGAATACTTTGTTGAGAGATAGTCAAGTGGTTTCTATTCTTAGTGAAAATATTAATGAGTACCCTGACGATTATCCCAATAATCCTTATTTGGATTATTGTAGAATAAAACTGCTCCGTAAAACACCAGGATTAGCACTACTCTCAAAGGTTAGGTTACCCTCTTTATGTATTTATATTTTGGAATCACCCTACTTAATAAAAGCTATAGGATGTATTGTCGGAATTATTTTTTATCTCGCACTAATCATCTTGAGGTAAACTACTGGTTTTATCAGTAATTAAAATCAATGCTACAACGTAGAACATTTGGGCAGGAATTTTATACCGAGATAAAGCACCAAAGTTATAGGAAGTAATACCTACAACAACACCGAAAAGTAGAGCAAATAACAATAAGAATAAGATATCTTTATTTTGAAAGATGAGTTGAAAAAGCTTGAGTCTATATTTTAAGACTAACCATAAAGAGAAGAAGAAAAGAATAAGTCCTTCTATAGAAGCTAATAAAGTAGAAGCATTAGTTATTTCCCAAGGATATGGTCTAAAAAAGGTAACAGCAATTGCTGAAGGTATTTTTTTGATGATTCCAAAAGTGGTAAAATCATTATCTCCAAGAGTGTAGCTTGCTTGATTTTTAGTTTCAGATACAGTAGTATGCCATGTTTGAAACCCTTCTAATGTGTTTTCTACTTGGTCTAGACTATATCGTCCAGCACCCTTTGAAAGTTCTTGAGCCAAGAAGTAAGAGCTAATTATTAATGTTAAAGCAATGAAAGGGGCTATTAATCGTCTGATTAAGGAACTTGTAATTAATGCCTTTAAATTGGATTGAACCCAAATAAATAAACAAGGGTATAGCACATATAGAATGTAAGGTTTGATGTATGCAATAGTTAGTGTGGTAGCAATAATTATTATAAGGCTTAAAGCTTTTTTTCTTTTTAAGATGACAATATTGATAAAGGAATATACTATCCATGCCACACAGGTTATGGTTATGGTGTCTTTTAAAATTCCAGACCCCCAAAGAATAACAGTGGGGATAAAGAAAAACCCATAAAATAGCTGTTTTTTTAGATGGGGATACATTTTACTATATAAATAATACATATTCCATATTCCTAAAAATGATAGCGCTGAATAGATAACTGTGCTTACTACATAGGAATTAAACCCAATTAAGTTAACCATAGTAGTAATTTTAACGGTGGTAAAGTTGGTAGTGGTGGCAAGAAAGTTATGCCGGTTATATGCAAATTTGTACTTGTACCAATTCATATTTTCAGAAGATGCAAATAGTATTTTTAGACCTTCTTCTGGATTTTCAAAAGAAAACCTTAAAAAATCTCTAGCAGTATTGTAATAAGAATAGGTATCTCCGCCTCCCCAATAATAAACGGTGAGTAACATAAAACCTAACCCACCGAATAATTTTACAGAGAGTGCCCACATAAAGTAATTGTAATCCAAATCTTCTTTCATTTTTTTGCTTTTATAGGCAAAAGCAACAATGTAAATAATAAACATATAAAAGAATGCGAGAACATAATCAAGCGCCCATATTTTAGGGATGTAAATTGATGGATCCACAATTGTTTATTGTCAGGTTATTTTTGACATGATAAAAGTACAGATTACTTTCTAAATTCAATTATGGTGTTTTTTGTTGAAAATGGTACCCGTTAATATTTTTTGTAATTTTCACACTTAATAACAGAGTAATATCTTTTTTAAAATGACCAATGCAATTACAGTTGATTTAGAAGATTGGTATCAGGGAGTAGGAATACCTGTCTCTGAATGGGGAAGGTACGAAAAAAGATTGCGTATAGGGTTTGATAAATTGATGAATCTGTTTGAAAAACACAACACTAAAGCTACCTTTTTTATATTAGGTAAAGTGATTGAGGATCATCCGGATATTATCCAAGAAGTTATTGATGCAGGGCATGAGATAGGGTGTCATGGTTATTCTCATTTGGAGCTATTTTACATGAACAAGGAAGAATTTGATAAAGAGATTAGTTACTGTAAAGAATTAATAAAACTTTTTGATAAAGAGTACATAGGGTACAGGGCCCCTTACTTTTCGATTGATGCAAGATCATTGTGGGCTATTGATGTACTTAAGACACATAACTTTCAATATGATTCAAGTATTTTCCCTGGAGATAGTAAAAGAACAGGAATACCTGGGTTTCGTAGAGATATTCATAAATTGGAAAATAACTTAATAGAAGTACCACTTTCAACATTTAAGATAGGAAAGATGGACTTTGCTCTTGGAGGAGCATATTTTAGGCTGCTTCCCTACAAATATTTTGCTAAGAAATTAAGTCAGGTTAATAAAACCCGACCAGGAATTTTTTACATACATCCATGGGAGTTAGACCCTAAGCATCCATATCTTTCCTCTTTGTCACGAAGAAGAAGATTACCACATTATTGGTTTTTGGATAAAACAGAAAAAAAAATGGATCAATTTTTAAGTGATGGAGAATTTGTTCCTTTAATAGACATTGTTAAAAATAAAATAAATGAATAATACAACAAGTAAAGACACACAAGAAGTTAAATCATTTTTTGATGGTTATGCGAATGATTTTGATAGTATATACGGGCATACAGACCATCAACGAGGAATTTTAGACAAGTTGGCAGACAAGTTATTTCGGCAGGTAATGCTTTTGAGGTTTAAGGAGACGTTGAAACGAACAGCTAATTCAGCAATTCATTCGGTAATGGATATAGGATGTGGCCCTGGACATTATTGTGTGGAATTTTTAAAACAAGGTAAAAAAGTAATGGCAATAGATTTAGCTGAAAATATGTTGAAAATAGCAAAAGGAAGAGTGAACGAAACTCATCTTGATGGTAAAGGAGAAATAGCTTTTTTACAAGCCAATTATTTAGAGCATAATTTTGAACAACAGTATGATGCTGCTTGTTTAATGGGTTTTTTCGATTATATTAAAAACCCAGAAGATGTGTTAGAAAAATTAAAAAAAGATATAACAAAAGAGGTTTACGCTAGTTTCCCTCAATCAGGAGGACTGTTGATATGGCAGAGAAAAATTCGCTATAAGATGAGAAATTGTCCACTATATTTATACAGCTTAAAAGATTTACAGGAGTTAATGAAAAAAGTTGGTCTTGAAGGAAAGTATGAGGTAATTGATTTAAAAAGAGACTTCTTTGTGAAAATTGATATGTCTTAATTTTCTTTAGAAGAATGTTGTTCACTTCTAAAAAGGATAATCAACGCAAGTAAAAAGAAGAAAATTGCAGGAATCTTATGTCGAGAAAGTGCTCCAAAATTAGTAGAGCCTAAACCTACAATTATTGCATAAATTATTGAAAAAAATAGCATTAAAATAACCTCCTTGTTGTTGAGGAATATTTCTAAAAAATGAGCTCTAAAGAGTCTAATTACTACTATTATAAAAAAGAGAAATAGCAAGAAGGATTCGACTGCTGCTATTCTTGTAGGTAAGTTGTGCGTTTCCCACAAGTAGGGTCTGAAAAAGGTAGCGTTAATAGCCTCGGGAGTTTTTATAGCTAGACCTAAAGGAGAGTAATTTATTTCTCCTAATTCGTATTTGCTTTTAGCAATAGGGTGCTCGGGATGTTGAGTGTGAAATACTTTTAATCTTTCAATTAAATGTGTGATTTGATACTTGGGTCTGCTTTTTAGGAAATTATTATTTATTGCGTAACCTAATCCTAGGGAAACTATCGTTACACTAATAGCAATGATTATTTTATTATGAATAACAATTTTTTTGATGGAGTAAACTGTCCATAAAACAATCAGAAAGGGGGTAAAAACAAATAATAAAATAGGTTTAAGTAGTAAAATCAATAGTATTCCTCCTGTAAATAGTATGGAGTTTTGAACAAGTTGTTTTTTGTTGAGAATAAGGTTAGCACTCGAATATATAAGTACGCCTAAATCACCTATAACAATGGTATCTTTTAGTATTCCCGAACTCCAAATTAGGGCGGTAGGAATTAGAAAAAAAGGAATCAGCATTAGTTTGGAAGATTTAGTGTATACTTTACAAAGTGTATTGTACCCCAACCACAACCCTAGAAAAGAAGTAAAAGAAAATAATAGTGAGGAAACTAAATAAGAACCGAAACCAATTAGATTAAAAAAGAAAACAATTTTAGAAAATGACCAAGTGGTTGTTCGTTCATAGTAGTAATTATATTTTTCAAGCGGATTGTAAATAGCTTCGTTCAATTCTTGATATGGAGTGGATATTAGTTTAAATGTTTCTATAGTGTTTGTTTTCATGAAGCTTCTTAAATCTTCTGCTATTTGAAAATAAAGGAAAGTATCTCCTTTTTTGTAGTAATAAACAGAGAGGAGAACAAAAGCAATTCCTCCAATTATTTTGGCCGTTAACCCGACTAGTAAATAACGATATTCGGGATTTTCATTTATTTTATGCCGTTGGAAACGGTAAGCAAAAAAATAGATAAGAAATAGGTAGACTACCCCCAAACATAAATCAAACAATCCTATATTTGGGAGAGCAACCATTAACTAACTTTATTATATTGATGAAACTTGTTTTTGCTACAAATAATAAAAATAAAATTAAAGAAATAAAACACCTTATAGGTGATTCTATTGAATTATTGAGTTTAGAGGAAATTAACTGTAATGAAGACATTCCTGAAACTTCAGACACCATTCCCGGAAACGCATTACAAAAAGCGAGGTATGTTTATGAGAAGTATGGTTATAATTGTTTTGCTGATGATACTGGGCTGGAAATTGAAGCATTGAACGGTGCTCCTGGAATTTATTCGGCACGTTATGCTGGGGAGCAAAGGTTAGCTGAAAATAATATGAATAAAGTGTTATCAGAGCTGAATGGTATTGAAAATCGCGAAGCGCAATTCAAAACAGTAATAGCTCTAATAGTTGATGGACAAGAACATTTGTTTGAAGGTATTGTTCAGGGAGAAATTACTCCAAAAAAAAGTGGTTCAGCAGGGTTTGGTTATGATCCTATTTTTCAGCCAGAAGGTTATGATATCACTTTTTCCGAGATGAGTTTAGAAGAAAAAAATAAAATTAGCCATCGAGGAAAAGCAGTTAAAAAATTAATTGATTACCTTACTTCATTATCGCTATCTCAATAACCTCATTAAACAATTGTTTTAACGAAATTCTTTCGTGCGCTGCCATTTGAGGAATAATGCTTTGAGCAGATTGTCCCGGCACAGTATTTATCTCGATTAGATAAGGTTCGTTGTTTTGGATAATGTAATCAGCACGACAAATACCTTTTAGATCTATGATTTCGTAAATTTTACGGGTAGTTGCTTTTATTTTTCGGGTAAGCTCTTCAGGTAAATCAGCAGGAGTTATTTCATGCGATTGTCCTTTGTATTTGGCATCAAAATCAAAAAAATCGTTATCAGAAATAATTTCTGTTACAGGAAGACTAACAATTCCTTGCGCATTTTTATAAATTCCATTGGTTACTTCTCTACCATCCATAAAACTTTCTATTATGGCTTGTGTTCCGTGTTTTAAGGCTAATTGTATGGCGGTTTCCAAACCATTTTCTTCTTTTACTTTCGTTACGCCAAAACTACTTCCACCATCTGCAGGTTTAACAAAACAGGGCAATCCTACCTTTTTAATAATAGCAGCAGTATCAATTGTTTCCTGTTGACGAATTAAAACAGCATCGGCTACATTAATACCAAAGTTTTTTAAATATTGATTACAGATGAATTTGTTAAACGTTAAAGTTGCTGCTAATTGGCTACAAGTAGAATAAGGGATGTCAAGCATGTCAAAATAAGCTTGTAATTTTCCATCTTCCCCAGGTGTGCCGTGAATCACGATAAAAGCAAAATCAAATAGGATGTTGTTAAATGAAAAATCGTTAAGGTTGATTTCAATTTTTTTATCGCCATCATAAGCAAACCAACCTTCTTCATCAATTCTAACTTTGGTAGGTCTATACTTCGTTCGATCAATATTTTGAAATACGGTTTCAGCACTTTTTAGAGAAATGACTTTCTCATGGCTATACCCACCTTCTATTACAGCAATGTTTTTCATAGTCAAACAACTTAGTTGCTATCAAATTTATAGCGTACCAATAAATGAAATACATTAACGTTAGATAAATATTCATATTGGATTGTTGATAGAATTGCTTTTATGAATTAGTTTTACACTCCATGTCACAACAAAAAATAATAGTTTCTGTTACCAATGATTTAACTACTGACCAACGAGTAGCTAAAATTTGTAATACTTTATTGGAACAGAATTATGAAGTGTTGTTAATAGGAAGAAAGCTTTCTGACAGTATTGCTATTCAAAGAAATTATCCAACCAAAAGGTTTAAACTATGCTTTAATAAAGGCCCTTTGTTTTATTTGAATTATAATATTCGGTTGTTTTTCTTTTTATTATTTAATAAAGCGGATGTGTTGTGGAGTAATGATTTAGATACCTTGTTGTCTAATTTTTTGATTTCGAAAATAAAAGGTGTAAAACTTATTTTTGATAGCCATGAGTATTTTACGGAAGTTCCTGAATTAGTAAACCGGTCTAAAAAACAAGCTGTATGGAAACAATTGGAGCGAAAAATTTTACCTCAATTAAATAATGTTGTTACAGTTAGTCCGTCTATAGCTAGTTTGTATCGTAAAGAATACGGAGTTGATGTGAAAGTATTAAGAAATGTTCCTATGCTGAATAAAGAAAATATTGAGGTGGAAAATATCAAGATGGAGGGCAAGAAAATAGTAATCTACCAAGGAGCAATCAACGTAAATAGAGGAATAGAATTGATGGTGGAAGCTATGCTTTATCTTGAAAATACACAATTGTACATTCTAGGAAAAGGTGATATAGAAAATCAGATATCGGAATTAGTTAAAGATAAAAAACTACAAGAAAAAGTAAAAATGTTAGGAGCTATTCCACTAGAAAAATTGCATGGGTATACTCAGCAAGCAGATTTAGGGTTGAGTTTGGAAGAAAGTAAAGGCTTGAATTACCAGTATGCTTTGCCAAACAAATTATTTGACTATATCCATGCTGGGATTCCTGTTTTAGTAGCTGATTTACCAGAAATGGCAGAGGTGGTACATCAATATGAAGTAGGAGTGGTTCTTAAACAACATGAAGCTAAATATTTAGCTGAAACAATTAAGAAAATGTTAGCTGATGAGGAAAAAATGAATCAATGGAAACAAAATGCAAAAAAAGCCGCTCAAGAACTAAACTGGGAAAAAGAACAGCAAGTAATAATCAATTTATTAAATGCCTAAAGCAATAAATATCATATCGTTCGATGTTCCTTATCCTGCGAATTATGGTGGAGCGATTGACGTGTTTTATAAATTGAAATACTTTCATTTAAAAGGGATAAAGGTGTATCTGCATTGTTTTGAATATGGAAGAGGGGAGCAGAAGGAATTGGAAAATTATTGTGAATCAGTAAACTATTATAAACGTAAAACGGGACTAGTTTCTTTTTTAGGAAATAAGCCATACATCGTTCAATCAAGGGAAAGTAAGGTGTTAAGAGAAAATTTATTACAAAACGATTTTCCGATTTTATTTGAAGGCTTACATACTTGCTTTTTGTTGGATAATGAGCAGTTTAAAGAACGGTTGAAAATTGTACGAAATCACAATATAGAGCATGAATATTATGCTCATTTAGCAGTTTCAGAGAAGAGTCCTGCCAAAAAACAATATTACAAATCTGAAGCTAAACGTTTAAAACGATTTGAGAAGGTGTTGGAATATGCAGATATTACTTTAAGTATATCAGTCAATGATTTAGCTTATTTTCAAAAACATTATCCCAAAGTGAAAAATGTGTTAGTATCAGGTTTTCATCAAAATGAAGGAGTAAGCATAAAAGAGGGAAAAGGTAGTTATGTCTTGTATCATGGTAATTTGAGTGTGGGAGAAAATATAAAAGCAGTTGAGTTTATGGTAACGAAAGTTTTTAATGATTTAGAAATACCGTTAGTGATAGCCGGATTAAACCCTAATGATAAGCTTAAAAGACTGATTAATCAGTATCAACAAATTCGTTTGGTTACCAACCCATCTGAAGAAGAAATGAACGGACTAATTACTAATGCTCAAATTAATTTCTTGTACACTCCCCAAGCAACAGGGTTGAAATTGAAGTTGTTAAATGTATTGTTTAAAGGGCGTTTTTGTATCGCCAACACACAAATGTTGGCTGGCACATCATTGCATGAAGCTTGTATTCTGGAGGATGAAATTGGTAAAATGAAAAAAACAATTACTGATACTTTCTCGAAAACGTTTACTACTGAATTGATAGCTCAAAGAAAACAATTGCTGATTAATTACTCTAATGAGAGGAGTTTTGAGGCATTAATGAATGTTCTTAATTTAATGGATTGAAAAATAACTTGAAGTAATCTTTAAACTTCTGTTGTCAGCATTTCCAAAAATTTGATTCCTCTGCTCGAATTTCCTTTTTTATTTAATTTTGGACTCCAAACAGCAATACTATATTTTCCAGGGTAAATGGCGATAATACCTCCTCCAACACCACTTTTTCCGGGTAGCCCAACCTTAAAAGCAAATTCTCCTGCTTCATCATAAAAGCCACACAATTGCATAATGGAATTAATTCGTTTAGATTTTGCGGCACTTAAAATTGCTTCGTTATTATGTGTGTTTACCCCTTTTTTTGCCATAAACAGAAATGTTCTAGATAGTTCTTTACAAGTCATTTCGATAGAACACATATGAAAATAAAAATCAAGTACTACATCTATCTCGTTATGGATATTATTAAATGATTTCATAAAGTTAGCAAGCGCTGCATTTCTATAACCAGTAGATTTTTCAGAATCAGCAATTCGAGACGAATAATCTATAGTAGGATCGTTAGCCACTTTCCTTACGAAATTAATAAAATCGGTTTTCGGGTTTTTAAGATGTCCAACGAGTACGTCAGAAATAACTAGTGCACCAGCATTGATAAAAGGATTTCGAGGAATACCTAAATCACTTTCTAATTGCACCAAAGAGTTAAAAGATGTTCCTGAAGGTTCTACACCAACTCTATCCCATAATTTTTCACCTTCTAAATCGTAAGCCAATATTAGCGCTAAAACTTTAGCAATGCTTTGTATGGAAAATTTTTCGTTAGCATCACCAAAGGAATAATCTTGATTATCTGTAGTAGTTAAATGAACGCCAAATTTATTGGGGTCAACATTTCCTAGTTCTGGAATATAAGAAGCTATTTTCCCTGTGTCTGGAATTTTCTCTAACTCGGTGTATATTTCAGCAAATATTTTATTGTAGTCCATCGTCTGCTTCAAATGTAGTTAAAATCTTAAAAAATCAAACGCTGGTTATCTTCAATTATTCTTCGGGTAGTATGGCTTCAATTTCATCAATTTTTTCATCAGAACACCTTCCTGTAGCGATATACACTATTTTTCCAGTTTCATCCAATACATAAAAATGAGGAGTGTCCTTATTTCCGAGATTTAATTTTTGTTTATACTCTTTTAATTTTCCTTTGTAAAACAATAAGTAAGAAGCAGCATCCTTACCTAATCGTTTTTTAGATTTTTCTACTACCCCTTTATACGCTGTTTTATTTAGTCCTGTAAACATCGCAATAAAATAAATGTTAATATCATAAGATGTTTGCATAAAGTTGTTGGAATTAATAAATTTATCATAAACAGGTTGTAACCAGGTATTCCAGTCATCTTCAGATTTGTTGGACCATGATAATCCTAAAATAGTGTATTTTCCTTTACTATCTTCTGGTATAGTAAAAGCTTTGTTATCAATGGTTTCTCCTTCTAAGCTTGGAAATAGTTCTCCTTTCTGGGAAAAAGCAGTTGAGGAAAGAAATAGAAATAAGATAAACGGATATAGGATTTTTTTCATAATTAAGGAATGTTAATGTTTTTAATGACATAAAGTTAGTAAAATATTAGTTGGTTAAGATAAGTAAGGGAGTAGTTTTTCAAATTAAAAACTATATCCCAAACTCATTTTTACTGTCAAATTATCTCCTGATTTTTCATACCTGTATGGACCATACCGATAAAAAACACCTGCACCAAATGTGGTAAAGCTGTAGTTAAGAATATTGTTAATGACTAGCCCTGATTCGAAAAAACCTTTTTCCATAGTGTTAAAAATAACGCCTTGATGTAAGTTTTCATTGTTTAAACTACCAAAACCTACACTTGTAGTAATGACAAATTCTGGTTCAAACTTTTTTATTTTTAATAAGAGAGAACCAAAGCTGTGTCTGAAATGAAAATGAACATATTCACTTGAAAAAAATTCGTAAGGGAGCATTGTTTCAAAAGCATTTTCAGTAGTAATTGTAAACGTGTTTGGTTTAAATGTGCCTAAAGAACTATTTAACTTATGTTGTGGAACCTGACCATTAATCAAACCTGCTTCTACATAAAAACTGGGTCTTCCAAGATTATTAATATGAAATTTCTTTTCAGCTCTTACAATATATCGAGTATATTGATACTCACCATCAAGCTCTTTAATACCTTGTTCTATTTTTGCATAAATGATGGGATATGTACTAGGCTTGGGATATTTTCCACTTAATGTTTTTATTACTTTTTCTTTATAGGCATACCTAAACTCAATACCAACCTGAGTAAATGCGTAATACTGATCACTTAAAACAGTATTGGCGTCAACACGGTTTTTGAAAAAATAATTATTAGTGACGTCTACATTTTCCTGATTACCAAATAGGTAAACTTTTAAATAGCGAAGTGTTCTAAATTGTAATCTGGCTTCTATTTTTTCGGTATTGTTCATTCGGTTAAGGTAAAACATCCTATTACCTGCCGTAGAGAGTAAGGGCGTTTTGTAATCGTAAAAATTAGTAACCCCTGGCTCAATAACATCTTTTGCGTAAGATAAATTAAAAGATACATCATTTTTATAATGGATTAAAAAGTCAACGTCTCCACCATATTTAAAGGTTTTATCTTTAAACCCGTAAGCCCCATAACCACCACTTGAAAACCATTTTGAAATTCTTTCGTTAGTATGTAATCCTGCACCTAATCTAAATCCTTCATATTCATTATAGTTAATGAATCTGTTGAGATCTAAACTAACTGGTCCCCACATTATTTTTCCAGTTAACAATGCTTCCATTCCGACAACCATTTTATCAAAATTTTCTGCTTTCCCTAAGCTATCAATAACGTGATACGTGTTTTTTTCTTTTTGAGAGAGCGTATCTTTTCTGTGAATATTCCAAAATTCTTCGTCTTTTTTAGTAGAGTTTAGGTCAATCTCTGTTTCAACATAACTAAACTCTTTGTTAGAAAGTTTAGGATTTATTTCAATGTTTTTTAAATAGGTTTTTCCTATTCCCATCACCTTGTAATTAACAAGCTCGAGGGTATTAAAAGTTAAATTAGAATTTAACTGAACAGGAAACCAGCTCCCTTCAATTTTCTCATATTTCTGTTGAATTTTAATGTCAATTCCTTCCTCCTGAATCATTGGCTCAGCAATAACATTTTGTAAAGCAAAACCATCAGTATTAATGTAAAGTAACCCTTTTAATGCATCAAATTTTTTTCCTTTTTGTGGTCTAAAGGATAGAATAAAAACAGTGTCAGTCCCACTAAACGTAGTATCTTCAATTAAAAATAAGTACTTATTGATACTGTTTGGTGTTATCGGGTTAAGGTAAGCCTTATCTAAAACATTTAGGCTTGGATTATAAAAAGAAAAAGATTGTATTTCTGTTGCTATTAACGAAAAGGTTGGGTTTTTTAATCCGGAAATTCGTGAAGCAATTACTTTTTCAAAACTTTTATCAGGTTGTTTATATTTTCGTTCAGTAACCGATTCCATCATAAAAATATGATGATCCTTTAACCATTTAATTTCTTTTTGACCAGTACTATCTAAATTAGTTGTTTTATCAGGGCTATTAAGAATAGTACTGTCAATTAATGCAGTAAAGTACATTTTACTGTAGGATTCATATTTGAAATTAAGGCTCTTTTCAGGGTTATGTTTTTTTCTGTTTTTAATTACTTTATTAATTATTCTTTCTGCCGGATTAATACCAGGAAAAACGCTCACTTCATTTAATTTATAGCTAGTAGGGTTTAAAGAAATAGTAAGGTATTCTTTACTTTTTACCGATAACTCTAATGATTCATAGCCTACATAACTTAATTGAATACGATCAATAGGATAATTAGATTTTAATATGAAATCACCATCAATACTTGTGGTAGTACCTGTCTTTTCGTTGTTAGCAATAATGTTTACAAAGGCCAAAGGCATTTTTGTTTTAACATCAACTATTTTTCCTTTTAGCTGGTGTTGAGCCACCATTAAAAATGGAGATAAAATAAAAATGAGGGGATAAAGTAATTTGAATTTCAAAACGAATGTTTTATTTGAAAGTAAAATTACTAATTTGTTGACTCATTTGAATTAGTACTTTTGAGGTATGGCAATCCATTTTAATGATACCTTGAACATCATGTCTAAAATGACTACCGAGAGGTTGTTCAATTTTATTCGTTTAAGTTGGTCGTTTTATTATTCAAAATGGATAAAAAAAGTGGTGATAAGTGGTTTACCAACAAGTATAACGATAGAACCAACAACGGCTTGTAATTTAGGTTGCCCAGAATGCCCGAGTGGGTTGAAACAATTTTCTCGTCCCGAAGGAAATTTAAAAACGGATTTTTATAAAAAAGTAATTGACCAGGTTCACCAAAAATCGTTTTACCTTAATTTTTACTTTCAAGGAGAGCCTTTTATCAATCCTAATTTTTTGGAAATGGTGCAATATGCAAACCAGAAAAAAATATACACAGCAACCTCTACCAATGCACATTTTTTAAATGATGCTACGGCAAAAAAAACAATTGAAAGTGGATTGAGTAGGTTAACCATTTCTATAGATGGTACCACCCAAGATACGTATGAGAGCTATCGAAAAAATGGAAGTTTATATAAAGTACTTGAAGGGACAAAAAACATTGTGAAATGGAGAAAAGAGTTGAAATCTAAAACCCCATTTATTATTTTTCAATTCCTGGTGGTAAAGCCTAATGAACATCAAATTGATGAAGCCGAGCAATTAGCCAAAGAGTTGGGGGTAGATGAAATACGATTTAAAACAGCTCAATTGTACGATTATGAAAACGGCAATGAATTGATGCCTACTATTGATAAATATTCCCGCTACAAAAAACAAGCTGATGGTACTTACCGATTAAAAAATCAATTGTTAAATGAATGTTGGCGCATGTGGACTTCTTGTGTGATTACTTGGGATGGAAAAGTAGTGCCTTGTTGTTTTGATAAGGATGCTAAACATCAGCTAGGGGATGTGAATGTATTTGAGCTGGAAAAAATTTGGCAATCGGAATCGTATAATCATTTTAGGAAAGCGTTAATTACCGATAGACAAAGTATAGATATTTGTCAAAATTGTACTGAAGGAACAAAGGTTTGGGAATAGTTTTTTAATCCTATACCATTCCTGACGCAATACAATCCCTCGAATTCCTCGGGATAAATTCCGCTTAGGGATCCAGTTTTTTAATTGAATATTCTTTTTGGATTCCTTATCTCCGCTAACGCTTCGTAAGGAATGGAGAGGTTAGCCATTTTGAAAGGTCGCTTCAACGTTTATTTAACCTTGATCACTCCATTTCTATACAAATCCAAGGCCTCATTTAAGATTAATTCGATATCTTTAGGAATATCTTCATTAGGATTCACCCTAAAAATTTTCATTCTTGCCCGACTACCTGTTTCTAATCGAGGGTGATGGAGGTGTTTTCCTTCTACCATTAAGATATAGGGGTCATTACTTTTTTTATCAGTCCAGAGGTAACAAAACATTTTGTTTTTATAACAAAAACAAGGCATGCCGTATTTAGTGGTTTCCGTAATTAATTCATCTTGAGCTAAGATAATTTGACGCAATGCCAATAAGCATGATTGATTGGGTTCTTGTTGGTTGAGGTAGAAATTGTTGTTGGAGCTCATTTTAATAATACTTTAACTCAAATATACCTATAACTAAATTACCTCATCACTTAAACACATTATTACTAACTTTACGTCCTTAAAATAATAACAACAATGAATTTCATCAAAGAACTACAATGGAGAGGCATGATACACGACATGATGCCGGGAACAGAAGAACAATTTGCCAAAGAAATGACTTCGGCCTATATTGGATTTGATCCTACAGGAGATTCGTTACACATTGGTAGTTTGGTGCAAATTATGATATTGGTGCACTTGCAAAAAGCAGGTCATAAACCGTATGCGTTGGTTGGTGGTGCTACGGGTATGGTGGGTGATCCTTCAGGGAAATCTGCAGAAAGAAATTTATTGGATACGGAAACACTCAACCACAATGTGGCTTGTATCAAAAAACAATTGGAACAGTTTTTAGATTTTGACTGTGGAGAGAATTCGGCCGAGATGGTCAATAATTATGACTGGTTTGAAAATTTTAGTTTCTTGGATTTTATCAGAGATGTGGGAAAACACATTTCAATCAATTACATGTTGGCTAAAGATTCGGTAAAATCTCGTTTGGAAACAGGGATGTCATTTACAGAATTTAGTTATCAATTGGTTCAAGGGTATGACTTTTATTGGTTAAACGAACATAAAAATTGTAAAGTGCAGTTGGGTGGTTCAGACCAATGGGGAAATATAGTAACAGGTACGGAGTTGATTAGAAGAAAATCAGGAAATGAAGCCTTTGCGGTAACTACCCCATTAATTAAAAAAGCAGATGGAACAAAGTTTGGAAAAACAGAAGGGGGGAATGTGTGGTTGGATAAAACAAAAACATCACCTTACAAGTTTTATCAATATTGGATCAATGCTTCAGATGAAGATGCTGCCAACTATATCAGAATTTTCACTTTAAAAACAAAAGAAGAAATTGAAGCATTGGAGAAAGAACATGCTGAAGCACCGCATTTAAGAGTTTTACAAAAAGCATTGGCGGAAGATATTACTGTAAGAGTGCATTCTGAAGAAGACCTAGCTGCGGCAATTAATGCATCAGAAATCTTATTTAAAAAAGGAGAAGAAGCTGTTGAAGGATTAAAAAGTATGCCCGAAGCTATTTTTAATGATGTGTTTGAGGGAGTGCCTCAGGCAGAAATCGCTAAAGCTGAAATGGAAAAAGGATTGCCTATTGTTGATGCGTTATCTACAGTTACTAATTTCTTAAAATCAGGAGGAGAAGCAAGAAGAGCATTACAAGAAGGTTCTATTAGCGTTAATAAAGATAAAGTGAAGGAGGATAAAGTATTGAATAGTGGTGATCTAATTAACGGGAAGTACATTTTAATTCAACGAGGGAAGAAAAACTATTTTTTAGTTAAAGCGGTATAGTGAATAATTTTAGTAATATTAAAAGTATTGTCATTGTGAGTGTTTTACGAAAGCAAAAACAGGAATCGATTTCATTGGTAAAATTGCTTCACTCATCCTTTGTTCGCAATGACGTAGTAAAAAGAACTTTCCTGATTTTTTTATTTTTAGGAGTTGTATTTTCCTCCTTTTCCCAAACCTCCAACAAAAAAAAAGTGTTGGTGATTCCTTATGGTCGATTTGAGTTTGTTTCTGATTTTACATTAGAAGAAATAGCAGAAAAAAATGAGATTGAAACTTCAATGGTTTTTAATGCTTATCAAAAAGCAATTTTAAACCAGTTGGCTATTTATGAAGATGAGAATTTTACATTTCTTCCTATTACCGCAAAAGGATATCAATCTTATAAGCAATATGTTAAATATGTTGATGCGAAGTTCAAAGGGAAAAATCATTATGGGGTAGATATTCAGCAATTTCCTAAAAACGAATTTACAGCGTTAATGGAAGAGCATGATGCGAGTTTTGTGCTCTTTATTAATTGGTATCAAATCAAAAAAGAAACATTTACTTCTAGAGGAAAAAAAAGGACACGTTACATTTATGCTAGTCATTACATGGATTATGAGGTGTACAATTTATTCCAACAGAAGTTGATTGGAGTGGGAAAACAAAGAATGGAACCCAAAAACCCTACGGAAAAGGAAGCTGCTTTTTCGCTCCTGAGGTTGTCAGATCTATATAGCAGGTATCAACATTTTATTCCCTCTCTTATAGAGGTGTTAAACAATCCTTTTTCGGCCGATTAAGTACTTTTTTTAAGGGTATAAAAAGTTTAGTTTTACAATTCTTAATTACATATAGTATGGTTTCTGCATTTCGAATGTTTTTTATGATTTTTTGGACATTCTCTTTGATGATATTAGCTCCATTATTTATTCCTTTAACATTAAATCGTCAATTTCCTTTATTAGTTGCTCGAACGTTTTTTGCACCAGTATTAATGAGAATTGTTGGAATTAAATTAACAACTATAGGAAAAGAAAATGTGCCACAAGGCGAACCTGTTATTTTTGTGGCGAACCACTGTTCACATCTAGACATTGCTTGTTTGTGTAACGCACTACCTGTTAACTTACATTTTATAGGTAAAAAAGAGTTGATGTGGACTCCAGTAGTAGGTTGGTACATGTTGGTAGCAGGGCATATTTTTATAGACAGAAAAAGCAGAGTAAAAGCAGCTGCAAGTTTAAAAAAAGCGGCAGAAAAAATTAAGCAAGGCAAAAGTGTGGTGATGTATCCTGAGGGGACAAGAAGTAATGATGGGAATGTTGGGCCTTTTAAAAAAGGAGCTTTTCATTTGGCTGTTCAAGCAGGAGTAAAAATAATTCCAGTTAGTATTAAAGGAACTTATCAGGTATGGTCTAAAAATGCAAGCACAATTACTCCAAGTGATGTTGTTGTGAAAATTGGACAGCCAATTGATACTACTGCATATGGTAATGACAATTTAAAAGGATTGATGGAGCTTACTCGTAATGCTATCATCAATATGCAACAGACATCTTAAGGGAATGGTATGTTGAATTCATTTCAATTTAAGCAATTTGCTATCCAGCAAGATTTGTCTGCGATGAAAGTAGGTACAGATGCTGTTTTATTAGGGGCATGGTTAACTCCTAAAGAAGGAGATTTACTAGACATAGGTACAGGTACTGGATTATTATCATTAATGTTGGCTCAGAGAACGAGTACAGCTCAAATAGATGCAATAGATGTTGATGAAAACGCTTATCAACAAGCCATGATAAATGTAGGTAATAGCCCATGGAAAAATAGAGTTCACATTCAGCATCAATCCATTCAACTTTTTAAAACAGAGAAGAAATATGACCTTATTTTTTCCAATCCTCCTTATTTTATCAATTCCTCTAAAGCAAGTGAAGAAGCTAGGAATAGAGCAAGACATGCAGATGAACTGCCTTATAATCAATTGATTGTTGCGGTAAAGCGCTTATTAAAACGAGAAGGTATATTTGCTGTTGTTTTACCAGTAAATGAAGCTCAACTATTTATTGAGGAAGCAAAGGGGAGAGAGTTGTTTTTAAATAGAAAATGTAGCGTAAAACCCAACATTAATAAAATCCCTAAAAGGGTGTTAATGGAGTTTTCTTATGCTATGCTACCTGTTATAGAAGAAGAATTAACAATTGAAACGGAAAAAAGGCATCAATACACAAAAGAATACATAAATTTAACCCAAGATTTTTATTTGAATTTTTAGGTGGAATGTCATGGCAATAGATAATTATCAAGGAAGGAAATTTTGTGGGGAAAAAATGGTCAATGTTGATGATAATTTGACAGTAGAACGTGCTTTACAAATTACCATCAATCAACAGCCCTTTACTGTTACTATGAGAACTCCGGGGAATGATGAGGATTTAATTAGAGGGTTATTGTTTTCTGAAGATATATATAAGGGAAAAGAAAATTTAACTATCGAATTTTCTGAAAATGAAGAGAAAGCAATAACGGAAGCTAACATCGTTATAGATAAAAAAATGTTGGGTAAAGGGTATTTAAACAGTAGAAGTATATTGTCTGTTTCTTCATGTGGTATTTGTGGAAAAAGAGAGTTGGAAGATTATCAAAATGAAAAACAAATTGATGATGCTAATAAACTAAAAATAAAGAATTTATTTAAAATGTTTGAAGCCATGAAAAAAGGGCAGCCAACATTTCATCAATCGGGAGGATCTCATGCCGCGGCAGCTTTTACATCTAATAGTGATTTAATTACTATAATGGAAGATATAGGAAGACACAATGCAGTGGATAAAGTGATAGGTTATGTGGTAAATAATGATTTACTCAACGATGCTAAATGCATGGTGGTGAGTGGAAGAATATCTTATGAAATTGTAACAAAAGTGTTTGCTGCTAAAATACCAATCTTAGGAGCTGTTTCTGCTCCTTCTACATTGGCGGTTGATTTTGCAAAAGAGCTGGGAGTAACTTTATTAGGTTTTTGTCGAGAAGATAAAGCAACTTGTTATTCTCATCCTTACCGGATATTAGAAAAGTAAATGGACTTTTCCTCGCTGTTGGAATTCTTCTTTTTCTGCAGATATATATTGGATGAGGTAAATGTAAGTCCCAGAAGAACATTTCTCCCCCGAATTATTAAATTGTCCATTCCATCCTTCGGTAATATCCTCCGTTCTAAATATCTCATGCCCCCATCTATCATAAATAGTTAATGAGTAGCTAGAAGGTTCTAAATAATTAAGAATAGGTTTGAAAACAGGGTTGTACTCTCCATCAGGAGCAAAAGCGTTAGGAATAAAAAATATAGGAGTATGTTTTGTGCAAGATTCATTAGATGAACTTGAGGCAGCAGGTAAATTAGCAACATGTCCAATAGGGTTTTCTACAGCTATTACTTTGTAGCAAAATTCTCCAGTACCTGTAAGTAGATACGTTACGTCATCAGTGTATGTTGTCGTATCAAGGAAGTCAGCCGTTGATCCAATTGGAGCAGGATCCCAAATGCCCCCCACAGATCTATAAATATCATATCTACTTGCTCCTCCTTGCCAATAATCATAAGCATTAAAAGAAAGGGTGTTAAGTGCTTTGAGGTTGTCTGAAGTTGCTTTTAAAAGGATTGTTTTTGATATATTGGAAGTTAATTTTAAATCGCCACAGCTATTAATGGCATTTACTTTATAATAATAAGATTGGTAGTTGGCATCTACACTAAAGTCGGAATAGGTAATCATTGGATTCATGCCTGCATAGGCAGAAACAGAAGCAACGGCTTCATAATTTCCAAAAGCGCTTAATGCTCTTGTAATAACGTATTCTTTGGCGTCTGCTGCTGTATCTACGTAAAATTGCAAATCAATTTGTTGAGAATCGATAACAGTAGCGGTGTAGGAATAAATAAAAGATGGATTTTTTAAGAAAAAGTTAGTGTTAACAGAGATGACATTAGAAGAAGAGCTAAAAGGACCAACCCCTCCATTTTCAACACCTCTCACATAAAAATCATATATAGAACCTTGGTTGACTCCGGTATAATTATAACTAGTAGAGTTGGTAGTGCCAGCTAAAACATAAGCTCCTGAGTTTTCACGAACATATATCTTGTACAAAACATTTAACCCGGATTGAAAATCATTATAAGCATTCCAATTTAACAAAATAGATTCTGTACAGGGATTAGGAGTGCTTTGTAGAAAAATGGTATTGTGATAATCTAAAACAGTTAGCATAGTGTTATCACAACTATCTCGCACACCAATAGCATATTCTTCGGTAGTGGTATTGGAATTGTTATTAGCGGCTAAAATCGTAAAACAATTAGTTGGAGGAGTTATGGAATCAATTACGTCATTAGATCCCGTTAGTGTATTTACACGAAAGAGATAATACCTAAGAAGACTAGGGTCAGGACTTGCTTGCCAACATATACCAATGTTCCCTAAAGAATCTACAGTTACGGAATCTACAATTATAGGGGTTAAAGGACCACTTTTTGGTACACATTGTCCATTCAATTGAATAAATGAAAGTATAGTAAATAGTATGGATATGGTGGCTTTCAAAACTAATAATTAGACAAATTTACTGCCCTAAAGGCGGTAAGTTGTGATCTAGTTTTTTTTTTCTTCAGATAGTATTGTTAACTCTCCTTTTTGAAGTTTATTATATCGGTCAACTAAAATAGCTAATAATGTACTAAACGTAATCATAGCTTCTTTAGTTGCCTGACTAATTTCAGTCTTCCTTAATTTTAACAACAAATAGCCATAAAGAGCATTTAAACAGATGTGTATTTCGTTTTTTCCTTCCCCCCCTGATTTGATGATAAAGTTGTTAATGTTATCTTTTGTTTGTAGGTATTTTTCTTGGTATTGAACATCCTGAATCGTGGTTAATAAGGAATTGTGAAGGTTATTCAATTCGTCAATATAAGTCATCGTGTTTTTAAGGTGTCCCTTATCGGCAATACCTTCCTTCATCATTTGTTCTATTAAGTTTTGATACCATAATTTCATATCATATTGAACGCTGAGGGGGGCATTAAATTTTTTAATTACGGTATCATTAATTTGAGTTAAATCAAAGTTATTAGAACGAATAATATCTTCTATTTGCCACATATATAAGATATATTCAGCAATATTGGTTTTCTTTTTTTCTTGAGCAATAAGCATTATTTCTTTTTTTCTGCTTGGTATTGTTCGTTTAAACCCTTTACTACAATGTCAGTAATATCAATATTTTTTTTATGATCAAGAACCAGATTTCCCAATTCAGAGGCACCAATAATAATTTCAAAATCAGCCGTTTTGTTGTGCTCTTGGATAAAGGTTTTTACTTTCTTTTGAAATTGATCATTTAATTTTCGTTCTTCATCTTGAAATTGGACAGCAAAATCATCTCTCATTTTGTATAATTTTTGTTCTTCTTCGGCTAACTCTTTTTGCTTTATTTGCCCTTCAAATTGGGTCATTGTTGCTGCTTTTTGTTGAAATTCTTGCACTTTTTTCTCAAAAACGGAAGATTTTGCTGTTATTTCTCTTTCGTATTTTTTTTGTTTTGCTTTAAGTTGGTTAATTAGTTCTTCATACAATTTATATTTCTCTTGTAAAGAATCAATGTTAATGTATCCCACTTTTGCATTAGTATTTATTACCGTTTCAACATCTATAGGCATTTCTTCTTTTTCTTCAGTAGTGTCGTTATTTGCTAAATTAACGGGACTTGGTGTAGAGAAATGCAAGTAATATAAAATAGCAATAGCAACTATTAAAACGCCATTTAAGGCAATTGATATATTTTTCATGTAGTTAATTTAAACGTTTATTCAGCAATTATTTTATAAAATATTTTTTTGCGTAACTAAACTTAGTCAAAACGCAATGCAGGTGCAAAGGTGAACAATAATATTAAAAAAAAGTATTTAAGGATTAAATTAATTCGGGATCAAGTGACTTACAGACAAACTCAAAAGGAAGGTTAACCATACAGGCAAAATCCTCTCCTACTTCTTTCATATCGTCATCCTCGGCCGAGAAATGCCAAACGATAGAAATATCTGCGCCTAATTTTTTTAACTCACTTAATCGGTATAGAATAAAAAGTATTCTTTTGGAAGAGAAAATATTGAAATATTCTAAATCAAAAACAAATTCCATTTTATGATGCAGTCTGCCTTCTGCTTTTTCTAACCAATCGAGTACGGGAGCGTAGAAACTATCCACTTCAGATACCACGGATTTACCCCTAATAGAAAAAATATTATTTTTCATATCAAGAATAATTTCAGGAGAAACATTCGTTGGTTTAATCTTAATTACTTCCATAGTTAGTCACCTAGAATCTTCAATATCCGAATAAAATCAATAGGAAGCATTACTTTTTATACGTAATTGAGAAAAACGCCCACTAATTACACCAATTTATAGATAAATTAAAAAAATAGGCTATAAACTTTTCATGTTTTTTAGTTTACTGGTTTGACGTCTAGATATTTCTACTTTCTTTCCATTTTTCATATCTACCATTAGTCCGCCATTAAACCAATTTTCTATTTTGTCTATCCAGTTGAGGTTAATAATTAATTTGCGGTTGGCTCGAAAAAAATATTTTTCATCGAGCTTTGTTTCTAAATTATTTAACGATTTTAGAATCAATGGTTTATGATTCTCAAAATAAACTCGAACATAATTGCCTTCTGATTCAAACATAGGGACATCTTTTAGTTTGACAAACCAACAGTTGTCTCCGTCTTTTACAAATACCGAATCGTTAAGGTTTAGTTTATCATTTTCTTTAGAAATAGGAGTTTCTTTTGTTAATTTTTTGATGGCTTCTTCTAATCGATCTGATTGTACAGGTTTCAATAAATAATCAAGTGCATTTACTTCAAAAGCTTTGATGGCATACTCATCGTAAGCGGTAACAAATATGACTTGTGGTATATGATGGAGTTCTTCTAAAACACTAAAACCATCTTTACACGGCATATGTATGTCCAAGAAGATTAAGTCAGGTTTTAATTTATCAATTTCTGTAATAGCATCGTTAGCATTGTCACATTCCCCAATAATTTTTATATCTGGAAATGAAGCCAATAGGGTTCGTAGTTCTTTTCTTGCGAGTCGTTCGTCATCAACAATAATTGCTTGCATAAATTTTTGTTTTATTAGATAATATCTTTTGGAATAATGAGTTCTGTTTTTACTTTTCCATCTTCATTAACTATTTTAAAGTGTGCATGATCTCCATATAACAGTTGTAAACGTTGTTTGGTGTTTATTAATCCAAAACCTGTCTCGGGTTGTTGAGTTTCGTCATAATACCCATCATTGTATATGGTAATAATTAGAGAATCATTTTCTATTCGAGAATCAATTTTTATCTCTCCTCCTTTGGGTAATTGCGAAGTTCCATGCTTTATTCCATTTTCAACTAATGTTTGAACCATTAAAGGGGGGACTAAAAAGGATTCGGTTATTTTATCAATATTTTTTTTGATGATTAAGCGTTCTTCAAAACGTGTTTTTTCTAGGTTTAAATAATCATTTACTAGTTTTAATTCTTCATTAAAAGGAATTACTTTTTTCTTTCCCATCAATAAAGAATTTCTAAGCACATTAGAAAGTTGTGTAATGGCATCTTTTGCTAACATCGGGTTTTCGTCTACTAATGCTCTTATACTGTTCATAGAATTAAAAATAAAATGGGGGTTAAGTTGGGATTTTATTTTATTTAATTCTATTTCGTTTTTAGTAGCTTGCCATTTCAAGTTTTTTATTTCTTCTTTCTTATAGTTATTAATAAAGTGAAACAAAAAATAGAACAATGACCACAAAAGAAAAAGTAATGTCCAATTGATAATTTTTGGAAAAGCATCAGCAAAGCTAAATTGGTAAAGAGTGTTGGTTATAATGATGTCTAATACAATGGTTTGGATAAAGTAAACGATGGTTCCAAAAACGATAACACCCATTAATACTCTAGGGATTAAATGAGTGATGTTGTAGCGCATCCAATTTAACCTCACTATCACTGTTCGGTAAATATGAGAAATAGTGATACCAATTAAGTATATGCACAATAAACTAACTATTAATTCAGCATTTAGTTCATTGTTATTAAGGAGATTGAAAAAACCTGCAATTAATACATAAACTAGCCAGCCTATTATTTGAGAAACCCAGTATAGTTTTTTCTTATTGAGCATATTTTTTTCACGTTGATTATTTAAAGGTAATAATTATTCATTCTGTCCTAGCCAAGCTTTATATAATTGATGTTGTTGTTCGGTAGCATTTTTGTTTAACTCCAATAAATATTTTCTAGTCTTTTCAATGCTTATAGCCTTTCCTTTTAACTTTTTGTTTTTGATATTCCCATTTGTTTTTCTAGCAATTACCACTTCAATTTTATCACCTTCTTTTGTGTTTTTTTGTATGTTTTCTATTGTCTTTTGAGCATTATGTAAGCTAATTTCAATGCCATTAATAGATATTATTTCGTCCTCTTTATGGTAACCTAATTTTTTTCCAAATGCATTCATGTTTTCAATGTTCATTACAAAAAGTCGGTTGGTTTCAGGATTTCCGCCAAGCGTTATGTCGCCAAGTGTAATTTCTTTTGTAGTTACATTTTTCTTAAATGTAATTCCTACTTTTTGAAGTACTTCTGTTAAAGGGAGTGACTGGTCTCCTTCTACATAGTTTTTGAAAAAAAGTCTGATTTCAGGAGTCGAGAGCTCGGTGATTTTATCAAATAATTCATCATCTTGAAATGGAACATTTTTACCATAGGTTAGTGATAATTTTTTAGTAATATCTTTTAAACCAACCTTTCCTTTAGATTGTTCTCTAAGCAATATATCTAGGCACAAGCCAATTAATGCGCCTTTGAGATAAACATTGTAGTATTGATCTTTGTGTTCATCTAAGCAACCTAAACTCATTTCTGTAAAAGGTAAGTTGTCTTTAAACTGCTCTGCACCCAGTAATTTTTCATGAATAATATCTAAATACATTTCAGGGTTAACCTTATTTCCATAAGCTTGAACGTGTCCTGCAAAATATTCGGTAACACCTTCATAAAGCCATAGGTGTTTGGACATTTTAGGATGGATAAAATCAAAATCACCAATTTCCTCGGAATGAATATTTAGGGGAGTTACAATGTGAAAAAACTCGTGAGCGGCTATCCTTACAATAATTTCAGATAGTTCATGAGCAGCCATTTCAGGAAGGTAATAAAATGAGGAGTAAGAGTGCTCCAGAGCGCCAATTCCTCCTGACCCACTTTTTCCTGAATAAAGATAGATAATAAAAGCATATTTTTTTACAGGTAATTCGCCTAAATAATTTTTTTGTAATTCTAAAATAGCTTGAATATCTCTTGCTAATTCTTTAGCGGATGCAGTTTTGTTTTTAGAGTAAACAGAAATTAGGATGTCCGTTTCTCCTACTTTAATAACTGTAGTATCGGGCTCATTATACATAATAGGAGCATCTACCAGATCCATATAATTATTGGTAACAAATTGGTCTTGATTATTGACAGTAACACCTGTTGTTAAACCAGTTGAACCGTAAAAGGTAGAAGGACGAGTAATATTAATTTCATAGTTATAATTTTTCATATTATCGAAATAGCCAAAAAAAACCATGATTGTTTAACACCATATTTTCTCCTGTTTCAATATTTGTTCCACCAGGTTCAAATACCAATTCATCTATATTGGCATCCCAAGTATCTTCAACCCAATAAGTAATCTTATCAAGATTTTTAGCATTATAAATTTCCCACTGATTTTTATTTAATTGATTGACAGTTAATGGTTTTCCTTCTTTGTTAAAAGCTTTAAATTTTGTTACATATTGCCCAAAATCATAGATTTGGTATGTTCCAGGAACAATTTTAGGGATGTTGTATATAATGGTATCGGAGGCTATTTGAGGTGTTTTTAAAGTGACTTCCAATTGGTCATCCTTAATGTTGTTTAAATTGAGGTGAAACTGGTAAATATTATTTTGGGCAAAACCAGAAAAGAAAGCAGTTAGTGATATTAATATGCTGAATAAATTTTTCATAAAAGACCGTTTATTAACCAAAACTACTTTTATTCTCTGATTTATTCCGCTTTACTTACACCAATGGTCACTTATATACATAAATGGAAGTATAGCTATAAAAAGAGAAAAAGCGGGCATCCCCGCTTTTTCTCTTTTTATAATGTAAGTAGGAATGTTAGAACATTTTAATGTTGTAGGTATTTCCATTAATGGTTACAGTTGCTGAATTGTCGCAAGTACCGTTTCCAAAATCAGCAACACGTTTAGATAAACCACTAGGGATTATTTCATAAGAACCACTCACTATCCATCTACAACAAATTTCTTTACGTAAAGGGGAAATGATGTTTGCAGAAAAAGCTAATCCGTTTCTATTAATTCCATTTCCTCCACCCGTAATTAAATAAACATCATCACATAAGCCGCTTATTCCATCTGTAAATAAATTAGTGGATTCTCCTTCAACCCATTCACTCGTATATGAAGATGCCCATTGAATGGATTTACCATTAGGGTCAATAATCTTACCACCAGTAACATTTACACTGTAAGAAAGGTTATTGTTGGAGTTTCGACCATTATTAGTTAATGTTTTAGTGCCCTCAACCTTATAATCATTTACGTAATAATTATTTAAACTTACGGTTAAAACAGTTCCAGGATCTCTGTAACGCCCTGTTAGGTTAACAGTAATAATTCCTCTTCGATTAACGCCATAATATCCAGTACAATTAGTTGTTCCAAAATCGATGGTTAATGTTTTTGGCCAGGTAGTGTCAGCCCAAGTAGGAGTTATACTCACTGTGGCACAAGATCCAAACGAGTATTTATTAGCCTTATCTCCTTTTTTGTTACTTTCTCCTTCATCATTAGCTACTTCTTCTACTACCTTTTTTACATCAGCAAACAAGTTTTCAGCAGTACTGTTATCTTGAGATGAAAAAGTATCGCTATCAATGGTTTTTTTATCTTTTCTACAACTAGTAATAGAAATTACCAATATAATTATAATGCTTATTAAGTTTAAAGATTTCATATCTTGCTTATTTATAGTGGTTTAATTGTTAATCAAAGTTACTATTTTTTTATTTAAGAAAACAAAAAAGTGGTTGGGCGAGTCTCAAAAATAAATCGTGTAACATTTTTATTATTTTTACGTACAATATAACCTAGATTTTTGATGCGTATATATATGAGAAAAATTGCCTTTATATTGTGTTTTTTTATTCCTTCATTGTTTTTTGGACAGAGTTCTAGGGATATTAATATTGTTATCCAAAAAACAATTGATTTGCATGCTTTAAAGGGGCATTATACTGAAGAAGAACAGTCTGGAGAAACCCCATTACTAATTATTAATGATGATAAGATTCCTAACAATTTAATTGTTTTTAAGTTTAATAAGCGTGTTAAGGTGATGACGCATGTTGAAATAACTACTTTTAAGAATATTTATAAAGGAAATTTAGACAGTTACTTTGTTTTTGAAGTAATTGATTTTGCCGAAAATAACAATGAAGTGAGTGTGAAAGCTACTTTTAGAAAAGAAAATCCAATCATTATCCATGTGAGTATGAAAAAAGAAGATAATGATTGGAAAATAGTTGCTTCTAAGGCAGATTGATGGCAAAACTTCAATTGGATTTACATGATGTTTACAATAACGCAAAAGCAATCGATACTGCTTTAAATAGTGTTATTGAAGAGGCGGTAGCTAAAAAAATTAAAATCGTAGAAATTATTCCTGGAAAAGGTTCAGGACAATTGAAGAAAAAGGTTATTCGCTTTTTACAACAACCCCACATTAAAAACCAATATCATAGAATAGACAAAGATAGTAAGAATTTTGGGCGGTTGTTTGTCTATTTTAAATTTTAACTTTGGGAGATGTTTACACCTGGTCAGAAAATATTTGCTATCTGCTTTATTATAACCTTTCTAGTAGTAATAGGTTATTTGTTTTACAAAGACAGTAGAGCAAACAAAGAATTGTTTAAAGGTACTTATTGGGTGTTAATAGCAATTTTAGTAGTAGCTGTAGCTTATGTAATTGTTAATCGGTTTTTACATTAAGTTAAATCCATTTTATATTGCATCATAGCAGCAATATTTTTGGAACTATTCAACATTTGTGTCACTTTTTCTCCTTTGAAATTTTCAGTAACGGTTTCATTTAATAAGAACAACCAGCGTTCAAAGTGTTGGGGCATTAATTTTTCTTTCCCATTCAATTGAAGGTGGATATCCATTATATTTTTTTTATAACCATTGGGTTGAAGCAACATGTTTTCCCAAAAGTTAGTTAGAGAAGGAAGGTGTTTTTCTAAATCTAATTGAGCTACTTCTGTAAAGATATAGCCTATTTCTTTATCCTTTAGCATTTTAGAATAAAAGGCATTCATTAAAAAGGATAAATCTTCTTTGGTTTCAATGTCTCTCATTAATGATTTTCTGTTCCAATGTGACCATTTTCATATCCTTCTTTTATCAAATCTTTTAATACTCCTGTATCTATATCAGCTAACTTATTTATATATAAGCAACCTTTCCCGGTTTTATGTTTTCCTAATTTTTTTAGCATTTCACCTGCTTTAGAAATATCGCATCCCATCAGATATAAAGAGATATTAGCTTTACGAGGAGAGAATCCAACTTTAAACCAATCGCCCTCTCTACCACTTGCATATTTGTAATGTACATCTCCAAAACCGATAATACTTGTTCCCCACATTCTAGGCTTTTCTTTAGTTATGGTTTTCATCATTTCCAAAATTTCAAAAGCATCTTTTCTTTTCCCTTCGTGTTCTACAGCATTGATAAAATCTTCAACATTCAATTGAGTTTTTTGTGTTTTATTTTCAGCCATTCTGTATTAGTTAGTTCCTTTCAAAAGTAAGAAAAAGTCGATAAGAAAAAAGTTCCTCTTTATAGAGGAACTTAAGGGTTGAACTAAACTAAATACTCCTTTTCTCTCCGTAAAGGAGAATGAGGAGCATGAACTAAAACTTAACCGTCATCCCAACTAAGAAGTTGGTGCCAGCCTGAGGGTAATAAAAGTTTTCTGTAATGATTTCTCCAACAATATAGCTATATGTGTAACCATTACTACTATATAAAGTGTTTAAAATATTATTTGCTAAAAAGTTAAACGAAATTTCTTTTAATCTTTTTGGAAAAATAGAATACGATAAGCGAGCATCAATTGTTTGGTAAGCATCAATTTTACGGTTAGCATTTGATGTGTTATCCAAAAATTGATCACCTACATATTTTGTTTGCAACATGAGGTTAATTCCTTTAAACGGATTGTATTCAATAGCAGCAGCAGCAATTACATTTGGAGAAAACGCTATATCTGTATTCTTATATTTATTTTCTATAATATCAAACCCTGTTGTATAATCATACAAAATTTCTGTAAAGTCATTAATTTTGTTTTGAGAATAAGTGGCATTAACATTTAGTTTTACTTTTTTACTTATCAAGAAGCTACTTACCAATTCTAAACCAGTTCTATGACTTTTAGCTACGTTGGTTCTTACACTTGAACCAACATCGTTAAGTTCTCCTGTTAAAATTAATTGATTGGTGTAATCCATATAATAGAAATTACCCTGAATCAGTATTTTTTTGAATTTTAAATCAATTCCTGCTTCATAATCAAACAACGTTTCATGTTTAGGTTGTTTGTTGGCAGGATTGTCTATAAAATCATTTCTACTGGGTTCTTTATTTCCTACACTAAAAGAAGCATAAAGCCGTATTTTTTCATTGAGCTGGTGATTAACTCCTGCCTTAGGGTTAAAAAATACAAAGTTGGTGTCAACAGCAATTGTACCTAAATTATTGTCGATTCCAGATGCTTTATAATCTATTGTTCTGATTTGTAAATCTCCAAAAATGGTGGTTTTAGAGGCAATTGAATAAGTTGCTTTTAAGAATGAATTAAAATCTTTTTTTAAACCATTATTGTCGTAATACCGGTCTCTGATACTGCTTTCATTAGCAAATTGAGCCCATATAATTTCTCCATAATGGTCACCATCATAAATGTTGTAAGCACCACCAAAAGTTAATTTTACTTTAGTGTTTTTATAGTTGAGGTTAAATGTGCTGCCATAAAAATCATTACTCAACCATCTCCTTCTAATAATGTCCGATGAAGTAATGGTATCTGTATTAATAATTAAATCGGATAAGCCGTATGATGAAAAATTATCTTGTTTTCTGAACTGCTCATAATACCCTCTTCCATAAGTATAATGAAAAGCCATAGTTGCATTTAATTTATCGTTAAACTGGTTTGAGACGTGCAATTGATAATGGTCTTGCTGGTAATTATCGGTTTCATTGTCGTATTGATAATAGTTGTAAGTTCTTCCAGAATTTAAGAGGTTATATGTTTGAGCATCATCTAACCAATTATTTGTGGCATGGGTTTCCATTTCTTTTTTATTTCCTGTAATTCTACTTTCTGGAGTTCCCCACCAACTTTGATAGGTTTTTTCTTTTCCTGAAAAAGTAATGGCTTTTATAGCTGTTTTCTTACTATAATAACCAGCAGATAAGTAGTAACTTTTTAAATCAGAAGTAGCTCTGTCAATATAACCATCAGATTGAACATTGGATATTCTTCCATCAAAAGCCCAATTTTTATTGATTAAGCCAGTACCAAATTTCACGGTTTCTTTATGCGTATTAAAAGAACCATAAGAAGCTGAAATTGAACCGTAAGCTTTTTCGTTAAGGTTGTCGGTTTGTAAATTAATACTGCCACCAAAAGCACTAGCTCCATTGGTGGATGAACCTACACCACGTTGGATTTGGATGTTTTCAGTTGAAGAAGCAAAATCGGGCATATTTACCCAATAGGTTCCTTGTGATTCTGCATCATTCACAGGAATACCATTAATGGTCACGTTAATTCTAGTGGCATCAGAACCTCGTAAACGAAACCCGGTATAACCTACTCCAGCTCCAGCATCACTTGTTGAAACCATTGAAGGAGAATTTTGTAATAAGATAGGAATGTCCTGACCTAAGTTATTTTTTTCAAAATCTTGTTTTAAAATATTGGTGTGGGCAAAAGGAGCGTTTTCTTCTACTCGAGTACTTGAAACAATAACTTCTCCTAGAGAAGTAGTTGATTGTTGAATCTGAAAATGAAGCTCCACATCTTTATCAGTAATCGTTACGTCTTTTTTTTGTGAGGAATAACCTATAAAACTAACTTCTATCACATACTGACCTGGTTTAACATTAGCCAGTTGATATGCTCCGTTGTTGTCAGTGAAAACCCCTTTGTAAGTTTCAGCAACTTTTATGGTTGCTCCAGTAATGTTTTGTAGTGTTGAATCTTTAACTGTTCCTGAGATGTTAAATTGAGCTAAACAGCTTAAACTTGATGCGATGCTTATCGCACATGTAATGATTTTTTTCATCTTAATAAAATAAGACGAACGATGTGGGGTAGCACATTCGTTATGTTAATAATAAATTTAACTTACCTACGCCAGCATTATCTGGATCAGGTTCTTTACGCCAAACATTTTTAGCGTAAATGGGTATAATCTCAGCCTGAAAAGTAAGGCACCCCATGAGACGAAGCAAAGGTATAAATTAATTTAATTGACGGATTATTTTCTTCACTTTTTTTATTCTGGTTGGAATATCTCCAGAAATAATATGGTAAGGAAGCTGGTATTTTTCTAGTAAGTTGATATAGTCTTGAAACAATCGTTTTCTATCTTTAATATCAGGATGTTCTCTTAAAGGGTCTTCTTCCCATTTAATATTTACATCACACAACAAATATAATTTATCCATACTTGTTTTTAAATGTTGAGTAATCCAATCTATTTCTAAGTTGTATTTTTTTTTTATCCAAATGGCATAAACCGTTAAATCGGTATCAAAAAAACAAAGTTGTTGAGGAGCATTTTCTTCTTGATTTAACTGTTCTTTTGCCATTTTCAATACATCATCCAAACTGTATGATTTGCCACTCTGATTCCGATAGCTATCGGAATGTCGAAGGGTTGATAGGTATTCTCGGGCATATTCTTTGACAAAAGTGGTATTGTATTCTTCGGCTAATAACTTTGTTAGAGTTGTTTTCCCTGAAGATTCGGGTCCTGTTATAACAATTTTCTTAGTCAACTTTAATAACATTTAATTTTTTCCATTCCCAATAACCATAAAGAGCTATAAAAGAATAAGCTAGCATTAATAAGGCATAAATTTCTAGGCCTCTACTAAAATAAAGATAGGTGCTTACCACGTCTATTACAATCCAATAAATCCAATTTGCTATCCATTTTTTGGTAGTTAAGTAAGTAGCAATAAGACTGAAAACGGTTGTAAATGAATCAATTAAAGGTTTTTTTGCTTCTTTAAAAAATGTGGTTAAGATCAAATAAAGTCCAATTGATAACCCAACTCCACAGCTAACAATAAACAGGTGTGTTGATATTTTTTTCTGATAAACTTCGGATTCATGTTTTTGATTTTTCCAGTTTACCCAGCCGTAAATCCCTGCTGCTACATAAAATAAATACAACATTGCTTCAGCATATAGTTTTGCATAAAACACAAAAAGGATAATACTGAGCAGTGAGCCCAATATTCCATATATCCAACAAGAAATTTTGTTTTTTGCTGCTAAAAAAACATAAATAATTCCCAAAATTACCGCTATTATTTCAAGCAATAAGTCAATATGGTTAGATGCCCAAATCACCTAAAAGTACTTTCATTACAAAAATAGCTTTTCCATATTTTTCAAAAGAAGTTTTTATTTCTTTTTGAAGAGCTTCCATGACTTCATCGTAATTGCCAGTAATATGTGTACTGGTGGCATTAGTTTTTACAGTAAAGTTAGTATTCTCATTTAAGCGATTAATAAAATCTAAAATAGGAGGTTCGTAATCATTGGTTAATGGATATTTACTTATTTCTACTGTTGTTTTCATAATTAACAATTTTAGTAAAATAGCTTTGAAAATGAGTTAGGAAGCTATCTCCTTTTCTGATACTTTTTCCTGCGTTCGCATTACCGAATTCAGGTTAAAAGGGTATGATTTCAGTCTTTTTGGTTGAAAGTAGAAAGAGGAAAGTAAAAAGTAAATCGTGTTTCAGTAACTTTAAAACTTAAAACTTACAACTTATGACACCCTCAAAGCTTAGTCCAAATTTAGTGATTATAATGAATGTAAAATGTATTATTGAATAAATCACAAAATATTATTTCCTTTGCCTTTATTAAATCGTGGAAATGAAAAAATGTATTATAATTTGTATAGTAATAATCGCGGGAATTAAATCTTACACTCAAAACAACAATGTTAAATTAAGCATACTTCCTACTATATGGGGAGAGATCAGGGTGGGTTATGAAAGGGTAATTAAAGAAAAACAAACAGCTCAAATTAACCTAGGGATAATAATCCCTAACGAATTGCCCAATTTTATCTATGACGAATCTAAAGTTGAAGATTATGGAGGAACAATTGATCTTAAAAATAGAGTAACAGGTTTTTCTATAAGTGGAGAATATCGTTTTTATACTAGTTCTCTAAGAGAAGCTCCTAGAGGTTTTTATTTTGCACCATACATAAAATACAACAAGTATAAAATTGAAACTTCGACAGAATTTGGCTATGAAGCAACACCTTCAGAATTTGCAGATTTAACACCTACTCAACAATCTAAGGCTACATATAATGGTTCAGGTTATGATATAGATGTGATAGGCAATTTTGATGCAGGGTTCAGGCAATTAGGGTTAGGAGCGATGATTGGATATCAATGGTTAATCGCTCAGAAAGTGTCAATAGATTGGAATTTTTTTGGTTTGGGAATTGATTCTTATTTGTTTGAAGTAGATATAACGGCAGAAGATATGGATGTTGATTATGAAAAATGGGGAAATGAAATTAGAGAAGAAATGAAGGATTTTACGATTGTTGGAGACAAGGTTAATGTAACCACAGAAAATGATAAAGTGAGTGTTAAAGCACCTTTTTTATTTCCCAATTTCAAATTTGCTATTTCTGTAGGTATAGCGTTTTAATTGGTATAAAAAAGAATAATAATAGGCCCAATAGAATTCTATTGAGCTTATTATTTAAAGAATTTCTTTTTACAAATCAAACTTAATGCCTTGTGCTAAAGGCAATTCATCAGAATAGTTAATGGTGTTGGTTTGTCTTCTCATGTAAAATTTCCATGCATCAGAACCAGACTCACGCCCACCACCTGTTTCTTTTTCTCCACCAAAAGCACCACCTATTTCAGCTCCAGAAGTTCCAATATTAACGTTGGCAATGCCACAATCCGAACCAGCAAAAGATAAAAATCGTTCAGCTTCTTTGATGCTATTGGTCATAATTGCAGAAGATAATCCTTGGGCAACTCCATTTTGGATTTCAATAGCATTTTCTACATCACCGTTGTATTTTAATAAATATAAAATTGGAGCAAAGGTTTCTGATTGTACAATCTCAAATTCGTTTTTAGCTTCAATAATAGCAGGTTTTACATAGCAACCACTCTCATATCCTTCTCCTTCTAAAACACCACCCTCAATTAAGATATTTCCTCCTTCTGATTTTGCTTTTTCGATAGCACTTAAATACGTGTTGACAGCATCTTTATCAATCAACGGACCAACATGGTTTTTTTGATCTAGAGGATTACCAATTGTAATTTGTTGGTAAGCGCCTACAATAGCATCTCTTACTTTATCGTAAACAGATTCATGAATAATTAATCTTCTAGTAGAAGTACATCTTTGTCCGCAAGTACCAACAGCGCCAAATACAGCTCCAGGAACTACTACTTTTAAATCGGCACTGGGAGTGATAATGATAGCATTATTTCCGCCTAACTCCAATAAAGATTTCCCAAAACGTTGCGCTACGGTTGTACCAACAATTCTTCCCATTCTTGTAGATCCAGTTGCAGAAATTAAAGGGATTCTTTCATCAGTAGTTATCATTTCACCTACTTTATAGTCTCCGTTGATAATGCATGATATTCCTTCAGGTAAATTATTTTTTTTAAGTACTGCAGCTATAATATTTTGACAAGCAACAGCGCAAAGAGGAGTTTTTTCAGAAGCTTTCCAAACACAAACATCACCACAAACCCATGATAAAGCAGTATTCCACGCCCAAACTGCAACAGGGAAATTAAAAGCAGAAATAATACCTACAATTCCTAAAGGATGGTATTGTTCTCTCATTACATGCCCAGGGCGTTCAGATGGAATTGTGAGTCCGTGTAATTGCCTTGATAAGCCTACAGCAAAATCACAGATATCAATCATTTCTTGTACTTCCCCATATCCTTCTTGTAAAGATTTTCCCATTTCATAAGACACCAATTTTCCTAGTGGTTCTTTTAACTCTCTTAATTTGTTTCCAAACTGACGAACAATTTCTCCTCTTTGTGGTGCTGGAATTTGGCGAAATGCCTTAAAAGCTTTTTGAGCAGCATCTATTACTTTTTCATAATCTTCTTTGGTTGTAGTAGTAACGCTTCCAATTAATTTTCCATCAACAGGAGAATAAGAATCGATAGGATTTCCACCTCCAAAGTTTATGGATCCAGTTGATGTGCCGTTGTTAATTTCCTTTACACCTAATTGTTGTAAAGCTTCTTTTATTCCGTACTGATTTGCTGTGAAGGTAGTAGACATAGCTGCTTTTTTATAATTATTTACAAATTTAACTAAATATAGTGGGTAGATGTGGAATTATTTTAACGTAATTTTGGGTTATGGATGAAATTGTAAATAGAGTAGAAAACAGTAATCTAATTCAAGTAAGTTTAGATGACTATTATCCAGAGGGAGAACGAGTATTGTATGATATTAAGGAAAATTTACATGAAGGGTTAGTATTGGTAGAAAAAGAGTTTAGAGCGTTTATCCTACAAAATGATTGGTCTAAATACCAAGGTAAATATGTTGGAATAATTTGTTCTTCAGATGCTATTGTTCCTCTTTGGGCGTTTATGTTGTTGGCTTCTAAAATAGAACCTTTTGCTAAAAAAGTAATAATGGGTAATAAGGAACAATTAGAGAAAGAAATTTTTGATTCGATAATTTCAACACTTGATTTCACACGGTTTCAAGATAAGAATGTAATTGTAAAAGGGTGTGGGAAGTATCCTATTCCTGAAGCTGCTTTTGTAGATTTTACAGTAAAACTACAAGGTTATGCAAAGAACATTTTATTTGGAGAAGCATGTTCTTCAGTGCCTTTGTTTAAAAGGAAAAATTAATTATTGCTTCAAAGCAAAATCAATGTAATGGTATAAATCTGCTGGGTGATTATTTTCTAGGTTAGAAGCACGTTGATAGCCTAATCTCACAATAACAATATTTTTTTCAGGGATAGTGATAATGTATTGACCTTGTATACCTCTAGCATAAAATATATCGATGTCTTTGTAATAGGTGCTCCACATTTGATAACCATAAAAATCTACAGGTTTTTTGTCTTTATCTTTTAGGTGGTAGGCAGAACAAATAGATGCATCAACATATTTTTCTGTTACAATTCGTTCGCCATTCCATAATCCTCCATTTAAATACAATTTTCCAATTCTAGCAAAATCTCTGGCATTAGAGTAAAAACAACAATAGGCTTTTTCTAGCCCATCTTTATGATCTAAACTCCATAATGCCTCATTTTTGGCACCAATGGGTTTCCATACTTTTTCACTCATGTATTCAGAAAGGGACATACCTGTTACTTTTTCTAATATGAGGGATAAAATAATTGTATTTCCGCCAAGGTATCTCCATGTTTCTCCAGGCTTTTCCATTACGGTATAATTGGAGTTCAATTTTTTAATATCGGTTCCATAGTAAGCTTTTGCCATGTGGCCAAAAGGACTATTGTAGCTTTCATCAAAATTAATTCCTGAGCTCATGGTAAGTAAATGTTCAATAGTAAGTTCCGTGTGTTCTTTGTATTGAGGTAAATAATTAGCAACAGGGTCATCTACTCCATTAATTTTACCTTCATCAATGGCAATACCTATTAACAAACCTACAAATGTTTTAGCAATGGAGAAAGAATTAGTTAATGAGTTCTCATTATAATTATCCCAATACTCTTCATAACAAATGGAATCATTTTTAACTATTAAAAAAGCGGCAGGATGATATTTTTCAATTTCTTTTAAAAGAATATCATCTTTAGTTTTATTGTAGTTTCTGCTAATTAACCAAGGCTGGTATTTTCCGACTGCTACTTTTCTGTTTTCAAAGAGAGGGTAATCATCAATAGTAGGACCTGTTTTTCCTTTTAAATAGGTAGAAGAAACAGCTTTAAATAGGTGGGTGTTTCCAGTAATAACAACCAATAGAGAAGCAAGTCCAATAACGATAATTATTGTAAGAACTATTTTTTTAACGATTTTCATGTTAGATTAATTTAGCCTTGAAGAGTGTTGTAAAATGGGTTTTTAATTTTTCTTTCACCCCCTCTACGTTAATTTCTTGATTAAGTTCCTTTTTTAAGGAAGTAACTTGTTTATCGTTTATTCCGCAGGGGATGATATTATTGAAATAATCTAAGTCTGCATTAATATTTAGCGCAAAACCGTGCATCGTTACCCAACGACTACAACGAACTCCCATGGCGCATATTTTTCTCGCTTTTAATGGATTTTCAGGGTCTATCCATACGCCAGTAAAACCTTCATACCTCCCTGCCTTTATACCATATTCTGCTAGCGTAAGAATAATCATTTCTTCTAATAATCTCAGGTATTTATGGATATCAGTAAAAAAATAGTCTAAATCTAAAATAGGATACCCGACAATTTGCCCTGGACCGTGATAAGTAATATCACCTCCTCTGTTTATTTTGTAATAGGTTGCTCCTTTTTGTTGGAGCATTTTTTCAGATAATAAAAGATGGCTTTCATTTCCACTTTTCCCTAGGGTGTATACGTGAGGATGTTCACAGAAAAGCAAATGATGATTAGTAGGAACAATTATTTTTTCAGCTTTACGATTTTCGATTTTAGCATCTACATTGGTTTTAAAAAGTTGTTCTTGGTAATCCCAAGCTTCTTTGTAGTCAATTAATCCTAAATCTTGAAAATGTACTTGTTGCATTGGGTATTAATTTCATCATCGTGAGGTACGAAGTAAGCTATATTTTTGACAGCTCATTTTTAAGATTAGTGATGACATCTACTTCAGTAACATCAATTCCTTTTTTTTCTGCTAAGAGATAAGATACCCAATCACCAATATGGATTAGGTATAAGGCTTTCTCTAATTGAGATGATCCTTTGGAATAAATTTCAATAATGGTAGAAGTATATTGCTGAAATACAGCTTTGTTAACTTCTATTCTTTTTTGAGTTCGAAAATAATCGTCTTCATTTCTAAAAATAACTACAGCTAAATCTTCATTTTTGCTTGTCCAACCTACTAATTCATTGTGGTTCATTTCCGGAATAACATGATGCCAGCACAACATTTTTGAATTTTCATTGATTTGCTGACGAAAGCGAATAGCAACTCCTTCATAATTAGCAGCAGCGTAAATAACAGGAATTTTTTGAAATAATTTTTCTGTGATAGTTCTCGCTTCAGTAAGTATATTATTTTCTTCTTTATCGAGTATATTAATGGCTGATTTTAATTGTTTGGTATAATCATTAGAAATCAATTGATAGTTCTTTAATAAAAAAAACAAAGGAGGAAAAGATAATCCAAATGCTGCTCTTGGAGGATGTCCACTAGGAATAATAATGTGATTGTAATTTTTTTGTTGAGCAATTTCTTTTAATTTTCCTCCAGAAGTGACACAAGCAATTTCCGCGTTTTTTTGTTGAGCTTGAATTAACATTTCTAATGATTCCTCTGTATTTCCAGAGTAGGAGCAACAAATAACTAACGTGTTTTCATTAACAAAAGCAGGGATATTGTAATCTTTATTGACAATAACAGGAACTTGAGTATCGGTTGCTACAATTTGTGAAATAATTGTTCCTCCAATACCAGAACCACCTAATCCACAAATTAATACATTATTAATTTTTTTGTTGGTAGGTCGTAAATTAGCATTTTCACTTATAGCAATTGATTCGCTAATATGTTGGGTAAAATTTTCAATTAACTCTCTCATAAACTTTATTAAAATGGAAGTAAAAGTAATAATTAATCCGCTTTAATGTTAGGGATAACTATATTTGTTGTATGGAAAAAGCGAAGGTAAAAATATTGATTATTCGTTTTAGTTCAATTGGAGATATTGTTTTGACTACTCCTGTTGTTCGAAGTTTAAAAGAGCAGTTGGAGGGAGAGCTTGAAATTCACTTCTTGATTAAAAAACAATATCGATCTATTGTTGACCACAATCCTAATATCTCAAAAGTGCATACTATTGAAAAAAGCACCAATGAAGTATTGGAGGTGTTGGTGCAAGAAAAGTTTGATTATGTGATTGATTTGCACAAGAATCTTCGCTCTAAGCGAGTAGTTAAAAAACTAAAGAGTCTGGTATTTACTTTTGATAAAATCAATTACCAAAAATGGTTATTAACCGCTTTTAAAATTAATAAATTGCCTGCTTTGCATATTGTAGATCGTTATTTTGGAGCAGTAAAAACATTGGGTGTTGAAAATGATAATAAAGGGTTGGACTATTTTATTCCAGCAGCAGATGAGGTGAACGTTACGGATTTACCAGTTACTCATCAAAATGGATATGTTGCTTTTGCAATAGGAGCACAGCATTTCACGAAAAGACTTCCGTCAAATAAAATTAGTTCTATTTGTAAGAAAGCAAATCAACCAATTGTGTTGTTGGGAGGAAATGAAGATAAGGAGGTTGGGGAAAAAATTAGCCAAGAAGTTGGGGGGGCAATTTTTAATTCTTGTGGAAAATTTAACATCAATCAATCTGCATCATTGATAAAACAAAGTAAAGTGTTAATTACTCATGATACAGGGTTGATGCATATTGGAGTTGCATTAGGAGTTCAAATTATTTCTGTTTGGGGAAACACTGTCCCTGAATTTGGAATGTATCCTTACTATCCTAATCAACCTGAAAAATATACGATAATCCAAAATAAAAAATTATCGTGCAGACCTTGTTCCAAGATAGGTTATAATAAGTGCCCTAAGGGTCATTTTAAATGCATGAATGATATTGATGAGGAGGAAGTACTGAAGGGATTACCAGTTGTAAATTAAGCTATTTTCTTTTAGTACATCAGCAGGAATATCATGTTTTCCTTTAAATTTTATCAGTTGGTATTTGATATTTGATTGTTGAATGATTTGCTCTTGCTTTTCTGCCCAATCTTCGGTGATGTATTCATCATCATCTCCATACAAAACAAAAGTATTGGTATTATTGGCTATGCTTTTAATTTCCATATCTTCGGGAAAAAAACTTGCCCAAAGAATAAAATTAGCACATTTAATATTTCCGTTTGCCAACCATCTACTTGCTGTTGCTCCTCCCTGAGAGAACCCTACAATGTTAATTTTTACATTAGAATTATCACCAATTATAACTGCATAAAGCCGGTTTAGGAAATCAATGTAATCATCTATTTCTTCCTCTCTGTTTTCTTTGGTCATCCAACTTGCGCCAACTCTACCGTTAACCCCGTTTAGGTAAAATTTAGAAAGTCCTTCAGGAGCAACAACTAAAATGTTATCAGTAAGTATAGGTTCAAACTTTTTAATGAAATATTTTGCAGAATAGCCATAACCATGCAACACAAACCATATTGATTTTGGAGCTTCGAGATTGCCAAGCGTGTAATACTGAGCAGTTCTATTGACTTTAATGTTGTGCTTCATGATTTTTAATAGCGTTAGGGTCGTATCTAACCATCATTGTAATCCATATCGACCTAGAGATTTTAAATACATAAGGCAATGTAACGACCAGAGCAATTCCAGCAACGATGAAAAAGTTGGTCAAATTGTAACATTGAAAAATTAATAAAACGACAAAAATAGCTACATTAAGAGCTATGGTTAACCCGTAACTAACATACATTGCACCTAAATAAAATCCTGTTTCGGGTTCAAAATCTTGTCCACATTTTTCACATTCTTTAGGCATCTTAAAAAAATCTTTGAATTGATAAACGTTTTTATTACAAAACAAATTCCCTTCGCGACATCTAGGACATTTAAATCGCATTACACTAGAAAAGGCAGTTGAATTTTGAGGCATCCTTTATTTTTTATTATTCTACAAAGATATTTATTTTACACTTTATTGTAGGTGATTAAAATCACTTAACTAATTTTGCGGTATGGTAGGGATTAATGAATTGACAGTAAATTTTGGAGAACGTTATTTGTTTAACAAAATTTCGTTTCTGATTAACAAGCAAGATCGAATTGGGTTGGTTGGAAAAAATGGAGCAGGTAAATCAACCTTGTTGAAAGTAATTGTTGGAGAAAATCAGTCGGATGGAGGGAATGTTTCTTTTCCTGCAGATTTTACGGTAGGCTATTTGCCTCAAGATATGGATTTTGTGCACGGAAAAACAGTGCTAGAAGAAGGGAAATCTGTTTTTAAAGAAGTGCTTGATATCAATGAAAAGATAGACGCTATTAACCATCAATTGGCTACAAGAGAAGATTACGAGTCGGATAGCTATATGGATTTATTAAATCATTTAAATGATTATAATGAAAGATTACAGTTAATAGGGGGATTTAATGTTGATGCTGATGTGGAGATGATATTGAAAGGACTAGGCTTTACTCCAGAAGATTTTAATCGTTTAACAGATGAGTTTAGTGGTGGATGGAGAATGCGAATTGAGTTGGCTAAAATTTTATTGACACGATCTGATTTGTTATTGTTGGATGAGCCTACCAATCACCTAGATATTGAATCCATACAATGGTTAGAAGATTTTTTAAAGACTTATAGTGGGGCAGTAGTTTTAATTTCTCACGATAAGGCATTTTTGGATAATGTGACCAACAGAACAATCGAAATTTCACTCGGAAAAATTTACGATTATAAAACCTATTACTCGAATTATTTAAAACAACGCCAAGAGAGAAGAGAATTAGAAATGGCTGCGTATACCAATCAGCAAAAACAAATTGCAGATACAGAAAAATTTATTGAACGTTTTCGGTCAAAAGCAAGTAAAGCGGTGCAGGTACAAAGTAGGATTAAACAACTGGATAAAATTGATAGGATTGAAATAGAAGAAGAAGACACTGCTGCTATGCGTTTTTCTTTTCCTCCAGCACCCCGTTCAGGAAGAGTGGCTGTCGAAGCACATGGTGTGGGTAAAGCTTATGGTGAAAATCAAGTGTTTAGCGATGCCAATTTTTATATAGAAAGAGGTAAGAAAGTAGCTTTTGTCGGAAAGAATGGAGAAGGAAAAACAACCATGACTAAAATTATTGTGGGAGAGCTGGAGCATGAAGGAGAGTTAAAGATTGGGCACAATGTTGATATGGCTTATTTTGCTCAAAACCAAGCAGAAGAGTTAGATAAGGAGAAAACTGTTTTTGAAACGATTGATGCCGCTGCTCATGGAGAAATTCGTAAAAATATTAGAGGACTTTTAGGTTCTTTTATGTTTGGATCAGAAGAGATTGATAAAAAAATAAAAGTGCTTTCGGGAGGTGAACGAGCGAGAGTAGCCTTGTGTTTGTTGTTGTTGGAACCAGTTAATTTATTGGTGCTGGATGAGCCTACCAATCACTTGGATATTCGCTCTAAAGAAGTATTGAAACAGGCTTTAATGAATTATGATGGAACATTATTAGTAATATCTCATGATAGGGACTTTTTAGATGGCTTGGTGGATGAAATGTATGAGTTTACCAATGGAAGGGTAAAACAATTTTTAGGCGGTGTGTATGATTTCTTGAAAACAAAAAAAGTGGATACTATCAGGGAATTTGAGCATAAAGAGAAGGAGGTTGAAAAAAAGGACAAGTCGACATCTGAAAACAAGTTGAGTTACGAAGAGAGAAAACAATTGGATAAAGATATTAGGAAAACTAAAAACAAGGTGACTAACCTAGAGAAAGAAATTGCTGATATGGAAAGCAGAGTGGAGGAAATGAACCAAAAACTGTTAGATCCTAAGCAGTATACCCAAGAGTTGATGGAGGAATATGGAGTCGTAAAGAAAAGTCTAGAAAAAGCGATGAAAGACTGGGAAGAGTGTCAGGAAAAACTGGAACAATTGCAAGCTTAAAGCAAAAATGTAACGTTTTAGTAATCAAAAATTAATGTCTAATTTTACTTTACGGTAGTTAATAACACCCTAAAAGTGAGAAGTTTACTCCTATTTATATTTTTCTTTATCAGTACATACTCCTATGGGCAAGTACTGATTAATGAGATTTCTAGTGCACAAAATTCAGGTTATGCTGATGAAGATGGAGATTATCCTGATTGGATTGAATTGTACAACAGCGGTGCTTCTCCAGTAAGTTTAGAAGGATATAAATTTATCAGGCAAGAAGGAGATATTGTTGAATGGACATTTCCAGAGATATTTATCGGTCCTGGGGAGTATTTAACCGTTTTTGCTTCAGAAAAAGACAGAAAAAATATTTTTGATCATTGGGAAGTTCCTGTTTTACCAGAATTAATATGGAAATATTTTGAAGGAAACTCCCAGCCTCCAGTAAATTGGAAATTACCGTCTTTTAATGATGCATCATGGAACTCCGGACAAGGAGGCATTGGTTATGGAGATGGTGATGACTCAACAGTTATTGCTCCTGCTATTTCTTGTTTTTTGAGAACAAGCTTTACTCTTCCTGATACATCCAATATAGCAGTGGCTTTAATGGCAATTGATTATGACGATGGTTTTGTAGCTTACCTTAATGGAGTGGAATTGAAACGTAATAATGTAGGAGTAAAAGGAGTGCCTCCATTGTATAGCGATTATGCGTATGACGAGCATGAGGCACAAGAATATCAGGGAGGTAGCTTGGAATTCTATTTTATTGAAGATGCTGTTTTAAAATCTGCCCTGGTTAATGGTTTAAACACTTTTGCTGTTCAGGTTCACAACTATGCAGGAGACATGTCAGATATGACAGCTAGACCATACTTGTTATTAGGAGTAAAAGATACTTCAATTACATTTTTTCCTTTTCCTGTAGAAAGCAGTAACTTACATACGAACTTTAATATATCAAGCTCACCATTTAGGATAAAATTGGTTGATAATAATGGAGCTTTATTAGATGAAGTGATTATGAATGAAGTGCAGACTAATCATTCCAGAGGCCGGAAAACAGATGGCGCTGCAGAGTGGTGTATTTTTGAAACGCCAACTCCTGATACAACTAATGGGATAGCTCAATGTTTTAAAAATTATGCAGAACCTCCACAATTTACATTAAAAACAGGCTTTTATGATGGAGGTCAGAGTACCAAGATTACAGCATCTAATTCAGGTATTATTCGTTATACAGTTGATGGAAGCATTCCAACAGCATCTTCACCTATTTATGGGGTAGGAGCATTTATTCCTATAGTTTCTAATAAAGTATTAAAGGCAAGGGTTTTTCCGAGCGATCCGAATTTGATTGCAAGTAGAACGACAACAGCCACGTATTTTATTGATGAAGACATTAAGTTGCCGGTAATTTCGCTAACCACTAATCCAGAAAATTTATGGAGTTATTATACAGGAATATATGTATTTGGTCCAAATGCAGATTCGGTTAATTACCCTTTTCATGGGTCTAATTTTTGGATGGGATGGGAAAGAGAAGCTCATGTAGAGTACTTTGACAGAAATAAAAACTTAGGGTTCGATTTGGATGTGGGGTTAAAGATACACGGGAACTATTCTAAATCATTTCCTCAAAAAAGTTTTAGGGTTTTAGCTAAAGATGATTACAATCAAAAATGGATTAATTACAACCTTTTCCCTGAGAAACCTTATTTGAATAGGTTTAAGAATTTTAATTTAAGAAATGGAGGAATTGATTATAACACTACTCATTTTAGAGACGCTTATATGTTAAGAGTTGTACGTGATCTAAAATTAGATTACATGGCGTATGAACCTTGTGTGGTGTTTTTAAATGGAGATTATTGGGGTGTTTATGGGATAAGAGAAAGACAGGATGATCGTTATATTTATAATAACCATAGTGAGGTGCATGAAGGAACAATAGATTTTCTGCGTTTTAGTGGTGACGAAATAGTAGGTTCTAATAAAGGGTTTTTAAGCTTAGCAAATTATATGGTGACTAATGATTTAAGTATAGATTCGAATTATAATAAGGTGAAAGATAGTCTGGATATTAGAAACTTTACTGATTATTATATTGCTGAATTGTATTATGGAAATGTAGATTGGCTATCAGACTCCACAAGTAACAACATCAAATTTTGGAGAATTAACAACCCTGTTGGTAAATGGAGGTACGTTTTATGGGATACAGATTTAGGCACAGGTTTGTTTGGTTCTATTGCTAATGTTTACCATGATCTTATGGGCACTTTATTAAATGCTCCAGCACCTATAAATCCTCATGTTTTAATTTTTCAGAACATTATAGAAAACGCGGGTTATGAAAAATATTTTATCAATAGGTATGCAGATTTAGTGAACACTACTTTTCAATATGACAGAGTAGCTGCTATTGCTAATAAAATGGCAGATGATATAGAACCTGAGATGGCTCGTCACTTTAATAAATGGGCTGGTCCAATAGAATTATTCCCGACCTTTTGGGTGGCTAAGAGTACAGATGTGCCCACTTGGAAAAATGAAATAGATAGCTTGTTGAATTTTATGGAAAAGCGTCCTGCTATAGTAAGAGATCATATTGAAGCTCAGTTTTCATTAACTAAACAAGTGGATGTTACGCTTAAAGTCCAACCAGAAGGAGCTGGAGTTATTAAAATCAACACCATTATCCCTGATGAGTTGCCTTGGACGGGTGTTTATTTTGATGGTAACCCGGTAACAATCACTGCTATCGCTAATTCTGGATATACCTTTGATCATTGGGAATCGAAATTAACGGAGCTTTTGGATAAAGGAGCTATTTCATTTGAATCTAATGTGGAAGAAAATGATGAATTTACAGCCTATTTTACTCCATTAGGCTATGAAATGAGTGTTTACCCAAACCCATCTTCAGGAACAATTAATATTAACTATACTATACCTGAACAACAACAACTTTCAATAAAAATATTTTCTACTGATGGTAAAGAAGTAGCTGAATTGGTTCCTCATTCTCAATTTCATGAAGAAGGAATTTTTACCATCACGTTTACAAAAAAACAGTATAACTTGGCAGCAGGAACTTATGTTGTTGAGATAAAATCGGATCAATATAATGAACGCATCAAATTTGCAATATTTTAAAAACACTACTATGAAAAAGTACGCATTAATATTCCTATCAATAATTGTAATGTTGGGATTTTCTTCATGTAAGAAAGAAGAAGGAAAGGGAGGGAGAGCTTCTATCAGGGGTTCTGTTTATGCTAATGATTACAATGCTTCTTTCACTCAATTGCTAAACTCATATTATGCTCCTGAAGAAGATGTGTATATTATTTATGGTGACAATGAATTTTATGATGATAAAGTGGAAACCAATCCTGCTGGTTTGTTTGAGTTTAAAAATTTAAGAAAAGGGAAGTATACTATTTTTGTTTATTCTAAAGATTCTACAGGAACTGTTCCTTCTGGAGTTACTGCGCTTTCGGTTGATGCTGAAATTACGGAAAAAGAAGAAACCGTTACGCTTCCTGATTTTATCATCGTTAAATAAGTGCTTTTCTAACTAAATCAAATAGATTTTCATATAGCTGATTAAGTTATCAAAATCAGTAATTACCTTTTGAGTTGCATTATTGGTAACTAACCATTTAATGTGTTGGTTAAGAATTTCTTGAGCCTCTTTTTTTTGTATTATTGATAGTTGTTGGACATTGAATTCTTGAGGTCGTTCTAGAAAGTTAAGGTAAATATTGTTTATATCCATTAACTGTTGTTTCACTAACTCTTGATGCAATTCAGGTAAATTAAATATGTTGAGGGAGCTAACAGTTGGTGTAATTTCAAAATAGACCTCAGGGCAGATATTTAACATTTCTTTTCGATTCTTGATGAACTCTTCCCAATTAAAACCTGCTCTAATTTCTTCTCCTAACTTAAAAGCAGCATCAATGCTTGCACTTACATGTACTTTTTTAAATCTCTTCCAAAGGTGTAAAATGCTTTTTTCTTTAAAGTTGAGATTAGAAAAGTTGGTGTTGTAACGTAATTCTACATCAAATAATTCTCGCTTTTCAAGTTCTTCTAAAACCTGGTAATGCTCTTCCATGATTAAAGGTTCACCGCCAGCAAAATAGATTTCTTTTATATCATCTAAATAGTTTAGAAGCTCATCAAAATTATTGGTGAAAGCTTTGATGATTCGTTCATCAGAAGCATTTCGTTTACTACCTTCTTCAAACCAAGCAGAGCTATTGCCATGCCAGCAGGTTTTGCATTTAAAGTTGCAGATGTTAGAAAAGCGGATGTCTAAATAAATCGGTTCAGGGTTATTTGTCTCAACTCTGTCAAGTTCCTTTGCATATTTCTGATTAGAAATTTGGCGCATACTTTCTTTACCAGAAGCTTCAATATTGTAACAGTGGTTACATCTTTTATCAGGAATATTGCTTGCGAATTGTTCTCTCAATTCCTCAAAAGCTTTTCCTTTCCAAATTTCATCAATGGTGTTTTCTTTCACATTCCCCAAGTACTTATTGTTGTTGCAACAAGGACTAACTCTACCGTTTTGTGAAACGTGCAAATGAATCCAAGGAAGGATGCAGAAGTGCTTTTTTTCTATTATCGGTTGTTGTGGCAAAGTTGTACTGTTAAAAATCAAATGTAAACTTATCATATTATTTTGTTTGCAACTACTTTAAAATAATATTGAAATACTAAGAATACAGTATAGTTTTGCAGCTTAACTGAAATGACATTACTATAATCTCATTTCCAAAAAGATTTTATGTCATTCGATTCATTAGGATTAGCAGCACCACTATTAAAAGCTGTTGCAAAAAAAGGTTATACTGAGCCTTCACCAATACAAGAAAAGGCAATACCAGTTGTATTACAAGGTAAAGATGTATTAGCATCTGCACAAACTGGGACTGGAAAAACAGCTGGATTTACCTTGCCTATTTTACAATTATTATCGCAATCTCAGCAATCTCAAAAAAGACAAATTAGAGCCTTGGTATTAACCCCTACAAGAGAGTTAGCAGCTCAAATCTATGATAATGTAAAAGAGTATAGTGAGTTTATCGATTTTCGTTCGGCAGTAATTTTTGGAGGAGTAAATCAAAACCCACAAATAAAAGCCATTAAAAATGGATTGGATTTATTGGTCGCCACACCGGGTAGGCTACTAGATTTACACAATCAAGGAGAATTGTCGTTAGCCAGTGTTGAGATTTTAGTGTTGGATGAGGCGGATAGAATGTTGGATATGGGGTTTTTGAGAGACATTCAACGCATTATGGATCTGTTGCCTAAAAGAAGACAGAACTTGTTCTTCTCGGCCACTTTTTCGAAAGACATTAAAAAATTAGCCAATAGCATTTTACATCAACCGGTATTAGTTGAAGCTACACCAGAAAATACAACTGCTGAAAAAGTAAACCAAAAAGGGTATAAAGTAGATAGAGGAAGAAAAGCAGAGTTGGTAATTAAATTAATATCGGAAGGCAACTGGAGTCAGGTATTAATTTTTACACGCACCAAACATGGGGCTAATAATTTGGCAAAAAAATTAGCTAAAAAGAACATTACTTCCGCTGTCATACACGGTAATAAAACTCAAGGAGCAAGAGTTAAAGCGTTGGCTGATTTTAAGAGTGGTAAAGTGCGTGTGTTGGTAGCTACCGATATTGCGGCCAGAGGGTTGGATATACCATTGTTACCTCATGTAATTAATTACGAATTACCCAATGTACCAGAAGATTATGTGCACCGAATTGGACGAACAGGTAGAGCTGGAGCTAGTGGGATAGCCATTTCGTTAATAGATTTTGAAGAGTACGATTACCTTAGAGACATTGAAAAATTATTGGGAAACAAACTCGATTGTGAAACTGTATCCGGTTTTGAGTTGGAAAATATACCCTCGCCACCTAAACAAGAACGTGGACCTAGAAACCCTAATAAGTCAAAACAGGGAGGAGGTAATCGAAATTCAAATAATTACAGAGGGAATAGGGGGTAGAGAGTCTTGTTATGGAATAAATAAAAATACACCTCCCGTCTCTTACAGAGACACCCTCCTCAAGGAGGAAATTTCTCTCCTTTGGGGAGATTAAGAGGGGGCTCTCATTTCCTCGTATACTCATGAACAAACTCACACAAACGCTTTACATTTTCAACAGGTGTTCCAGGTAAAATACCGTGTCCTAAATTAAAGATGTGTCCCGGTTTTCCTTTTACAGAATCTAAAATCTTTTTGGTTTTACGTTCAATAATGTCCCAATCGGCAAACAAAGCGGTTGGGTCTAAATTACCTTGTACGGCTACTTCGTAATTTAAGTCTGCCCACGTTTTGGCTAAGTCTGTTTTCCAATCAATAGCAATTACATCTGGATTGGCTTTACGTAAGCTTGGTATTAAATGTGCAGAGTTTACTCCCATAGAAATTAAAGGAACATTCGGGTATTTACCTTTTACAATTTGTATCATTTTTTCTACATGAGGATACACATATTCGTTGTAATCGTCAATGTCTAGGGCACCTACCCAGCTATCAAAAATTTGCACCGCCATCGCCCCACATTCAATCTGAAAGTTGAGGTAGTTAGCCATTACTGTTCCCAATTTATCCATCAATAAATGCCAAGCTTTTGGTTCATTGTACATAAAAGCTTTCATGGTTTCATAGTTCTTCGATGGACCACCTTCAATCATGTAACTTGCCAAAGTAAATGGAGCACCAACAAAACCGATACAAGGTACATTCAGTTCTCCTTTTAGTATTTCCAAAGCTTTACCTGTGTACCACATTTCGGTAGCTGGATCCACTACTTTTAGTTTTTCAACATCAGCCACTGTTCTAATAGGGTTGTGTATTAATGGTCCGTAACCTTTTTTGTATTCAAAGCTAATTCCCATTGGTCCTAATGGAATTAAGATGTCAGAGAATATAATGGCTGAATCTAATTCAAATTGATTGATAGGCAGCAAGGTAACTTCAGCGCTCACTTCAGGAATAGTACTGATATCAATTATGCTGTACTTCTCCTTTATCTTCATATACTCTTTTTGGTAACGTCCTGCTTGTCGGGCTAACCAAAGTGGAGTGTAAGGAGTTTTTTCTCTTCTACACGCTTTTAAAAAATTGTCGTTAAATTCTGCCATATCTATTTTGTTTTAGAGTAAAGACCGCTTCGCTTTAAGAAAATAGAAAAAAGATTTTTTTATTAGTCTATTCTTTATGTCTTTGCTCTTTAATCTATTTAGCCATTTTCATGGCTACATTTATTGCATCAATAATTTTATTTATATCACGATCTGTTAATACAGAACATAAAAACCATGCTTCAAACTGACTTGGTGGAATGTAAACTCCATTTTCTATTAATCCCCAGAAGAACTTAGTGAAACGCTCAGTATCACACTCTTGAGCTTCGGTGAAATTAGTCACCGTTTTAGCAGTAAAGAATGGATTAATCATAGAACCAAATCGATTTACAGCTAAATCAATTCCATTTTCAGCAGCAGCAGCTAATAATGCTTTTTCAATAGTTTCAGCTTGTTTATTAAACTTGTCGTAAGGTTTTTGAGTTTCTAGTTCTTCTAAAGTAGAAATTCCTGCAGCCATTGCAACAGGATTACCTGATAAAGTACCAGCTTGATACATTGCACCTAAAGGCGCTACCATTTCCATAATTTCGTTTCTTGCTCCATAAGCTCCAACAGGAAAGCCACCACCAACCACTTTACCTAGACAGGTAATATCAGCTTTAATTCCTAATAAATCTTGTGCTCCACCAAATTTAGATCGAAATCCAGTCATTACTTCATCAACCACTAACAATATTCCTGCTTGTTTAGTTATTTCTCTTAGCTCAGAAATAAATTCATTGGAAGGTATTACAACGCCCATATTTCCTGCAATAGGTTCAATAAATACTGCAGCAATATCATCACACTCAGCAATGTGTTTTTTTACTGAATCAATATTGTTGTATTCAGCAATCAACGTGTTTTTTACCGCATCAGCTGGTACTCCAGCACTTCCCGGAATACTTAAAGTTGCTAGACCAGAACCCGCTGCAACCAATAAAGCATCGGAATGTCCGTGATAACAACCAGCAAATTTTACAATGTGATTTTTACCAGTGTAAGCTCTTGCCAAACGTATTGCACTTAATATGGCTTCCGTTCCCGAGTTTACAAATCTTACTTTATCCATTCCTGGAAAAGCATTGCAAATCATTTCAGCTAATCTAATTTCATTTTCAGTACTTGCTCCAAATGTAAAACCTTTAGATACTTGTTTTTGAACCGCTTCAATTACTTTGTTGTTACCATGTCCAATAATCATTGGTCCGTAGGAAAGCACTAAATCGATATATTCGTTTCCATCCACATCATATATTTTGCTTCCGTGAGCTTTCTCCATAAACAATGGATTTCCGCCTACAGAGTTAAATGCTCTCACCGGAGAGTTTACAGCTCCAACTAAATGTTTTTGTCCTTTTTCAAATAATTCTTTTGATCTTATGTTCTTCATCTTTATTCTTATCGTCATTCCGAACTTGTTTCGGAATCTGTTTGTTGTTATATTTATGTTCTTTTTCTTGATAAAAAGAACCAAAAATCAAGAACGAATGCCAAATATTACATAACTTTTTCGCTCTTGGCTTACCAACTTAGCTAGTTATTCCATATTTCGCTCCATTCGTTCATTCGCCCTCGCTCATTTTTACACACCCCTGATTTTGTTTGCTAAATCAAAGATTTAGACAAAATCTTCCCCTCTCAAGAGGGGACTTTTTCCTCCCCTTTGGGGAGGTTAGGAGGGGCTAATATTTTAGCTGCTTCTTTAGCAAAATAAGTAATTATAATATCTGCTCCAGCTCTTTTAATAGAAAGTAAAGTTTCCATCATTACTTTTTGCTCATCAATCCAGTCGTTTTGCCCAGCTGCTTTTATCATAGCATATTCTCCGCTTACATTGTATGCTGCAATAGGTAAATCAAAATTGTTTTTTAAATCTCTGATAATATCTAAGTAGGATAAAGCTGGTTTGACCATTAATATTTCTGCTCCTTCATCTACATCAGCTTGTGCTTCTTTGATGGCTTCATTTCTATTAGCAGGATCCATTTGGTAAGTTCTTCTATCACCAAAGCTTGGAGCAGAATCTGCCGCATCTCTAAAAGGGCCATAATAAGAAGAACAATATTTTACAGAGTATCCCATAATTGGAATATGCTTAAATCCATTTTTATCCAGCTCATCTCTAATTTCTCTAACGGCAAAATCCATCATGCCAGAAGGAGCGACCATATCTACTCCAGCTTTAGCTTGAGCTAACACTTGTTTTCTTAAATTAACTAATGTCAAATCGTTGTCTACATCGTGATTACATAAAACTCCGCAATGACCATGATCGGTATATTCGCAAAAGCAAACATCTGCAATTACTTGTAAGGTAGGATAATGTTTTTTGATATGTTTAATGCCTTTTTGGATAATTCCTTCCTCATTCCAACTTTCACTTCCTTCAGCATCTTTGTGTAAAGGGATCCCAAAGAGAATAACCGATTTAATTCCTAAAGCAACAACTTCATCTATTTCTTTATTAATTCGATCCAACGAATAACGAAAGATGCCTGGCATGGAAACAATCTCTTTTTTGATATTGTTACCTTCTTCAATAAATAGGGGGTAAACAAAATCGGTAACTTTTAAATGTGTTTCTCTTACTGAAGATCTAGTTGCTTCTGATTTTCTGCTGTCTCTTAATCGTTCTGCCATTGGAGAAATTTAATGGGTACAAATATAAGTTTGTTGACAGAAGTAAGGGGTGATTTTTATCAGATTTTATTTATTATTGAATTCAGACATCGTTCGTCCTAGTCCTATAGTGGTGAATGCTTTAATAACTTGGATAGCTTTTTCTATTCGTTCAGGTAAAAGAGCTTGCTCTTCAGGAGCAAATTCTCCTAGCACATGATTAATTTGCTTTCCTTGAACAAAGTCGCTTCCTACACCAAAACGAAGTCGCGCATAGTTAGCATTACCTAACACTTCGATAATGTTTTTTAATCCATTATGTCCGCCATCAGACCCTTTTCCTTTTAACCGTAAAGTTCCAAAAGGTAAAGCAATATCGTCTGTAATGACTAGTAAATTTTCTAGGTTAATTTTTTCTTTTTGGAGGTAGTAATTCACTGCTTTTCCACTTAGGTTCATGTAAGTAGATGGTTTTAACAAAATAATTGTTCTTCCTTTAAATTTTAAGGTAGTAGTATCGCCTAGTTTATTGGCCTCAAAAAAAATACTGGATGCTTTAGCTAAAGCATCCAGTATTTTAAAACCTATATTATGTCGAGTATTTTCGTATTCAGAACCTATATTACCGAGTCCTACAACTAAATACTTCATAATTTTATTTATTCAGCAGGAGCTGCTTCTTCTGTTTTTGCCTCTGCTTCTTCTGCAGCTGGTGCATCACCAGTTTCTGCTCCTTCTTCACCTTCTGCTTCTTCCTCTTCTTCAGCAACAGCAACTCTACTCATTTTAACAGCAACAACAACAGCGTTAGCGGCATCTAAAATAGATAATCCATCAAGGTTAACATCAGCAACTTTAATAGATTGACCAATTCTAAGATTAGTGATATCCAATTCGATTTTTTCTGGTAAAGCAGCAGGTAATCCTTTTACTTTTAGTTTTCGCGTTACCATCCTTAATTTACCACCATTAAGGACGCCTCTTGAAGCACCAGTAGTAAATACAGGTAAGCTAACAATAAGTGGTTTGTTGTCAACAACTTCAATGAAGTCAACATGTGTTACTCTATCTGTTACAGGGTGAAATTGAACATCTTGGATGATAGTCTTAACTTTAGTACCATCAATATCTAAATCAACAAAAAAGACTTCAGGAGAGTTAATGATTTTTCCAAAGGCTATTTCATTTACAGTGAAATGGATGTTTTCTTTACCTCCGTATATTACACAAGGTACTTTTTCTTCTTTCCTAAGAGCATTAGCATTTGATGATCCTCTTTCAGCTCTCTTGTTTCCGGTTAATGCTACAGATTTCATTTTTTTAGTTTTATTTTATTATTAGCAAATAAAAGATTCGCTAATGGATTCGTGATTAAATACTTTATTAATTATGTTAGCGAACAAGTCGGCTACAGAAATCACTTTTACTTTTCCACTTTGTTGTGATAAAGGAATAGAATCTGTTACGATGAGTTCCGTTAATTTTGAATTCTCAATTCTGCTATATGCTTCTCCAGATAAAATAGGATGAGTAGATATGGCCCTAACACTGTTAGCTCCTTTTTCCATCATAATATCAGCAGCTTTGGTTAACGTTCCAGCAGTATCTACCATGTCGTCAACAATAACAACATTTCTTCCTTCTACTTCGCCAATTAAAAACATATCTTCAATTACATTGGCTTTTTTTCTTTGCTTGTAACATACAGCTACTTCTGCTCCTAAAATTTTAGCGTAAGCATTTGCTCTTTTGGTTCCTCCCATATCAGGAGAAGCCATTGTTAAATTAGGAAGATTTAAGCTTTTAATGTATGGGATGAAAATGGTCGAAGCATAAAGATGATCAACAGGAACTTCGAAAAACCCTTGGATTTGGTCAGCATGTAAATCCATTGTCATAATTCGAGTTACACCAGCTGCTTGTAGCATATTGGCGACTAATTTTGCCCCTATTGGCACTCTTGGTTTGTCTTTTCTATCTTGTCTTGCTAATCCAAAGTAAGGAATAATAGCAACTATTCTTCTAGCTGAAGCTCGTTTAGCCGCATCTACCATTAATAATAATTCCATCAAATTATCTGCTGGTGGAAATGTGGATTGAATTATAAATACATCAGAACCTCTTACAGATTCTTCAAATGATGGTTGGAACTCACCATCACTGAATGTATGAATAATTATATTGCCGAGCTCGGTACCATAAGATGTAGCAATTTTATTGGCCAAATCCATGGAAGCTCTCCCTGCAAATAATTTAACTTTTGGTTCCATCATTAATTTCCTAAAATTAAAAGGGCTGCAAATGTATTAATTTATTAATTCTAAGACAAATAAAATGAATTATTTGAGTGAAATATTTGATGTAATAATTTTTAAGTATCAAAACTATTCAATATTTTCGCAAACCGTTTGAAGAATCAAGAAAAATAAATGCCCGGATGGCGGAACTGGTAGACGCGCACGACTCAAACTCGTGTTCCACTGGAGTGTGGGTTCGATTCCCACTCCGGGTACTTTTATCTCTCACAGGTTTTTTGTGTTAGTTCGAAAGAAATTATATCGTGTGGGCCTGTCTACCGACAGGTAGATTCGATTCCCACTCCGGGTACAAAAAAGGCTTTAGAACATCTAAAGCCTTTTTTTAGCAAAACATTTTCATTGTTACGATTATGATATGGTTATTCTTCTAAAAGGGTTTGCTTTGTTTTCTTCCTTTTTAGGAAGGGTAATTTTCAGTATTCCATTGTTGTAATTAGCAACAATTTTTTCTTCATTAACCAACATTTCTGGTAATTGAAATGAACGTTGAAATTGCTGATAATTAAATTCTCTTCTTGTATAGTTTTCTCCTTTATCTTCTATTTCTTTTGTTCGATGAGCATTAACAATTAATTTATTGTTACTAATCTCAATATCAAAATCATCTTTATTCATGCCTGGTGCAGCAAGCTCTAGTTCGTAACTAGTGTTAGTTTCTTGAATATTTACAGCAGGAAAAGTATTAGAATGATCAATATGATTGATATCGGAATTATTAAATAAATTTTTAACTAAAATATCATCAAATAAAGTAGGTATTGTGGGGAAAAAACTTCCATTTCTTTTTATTAAAGTTCCCATAATTAAAAGTTTTATGTCTGCAAGTCAGAAAGTTTTAAGACTAACAGACTGGTTAAACAATAATTTAATTCATAAGATCATGATCTTTGATTTAGCTTAACAATCTGTTTGCCAATCGTATAGGAGCGTAATTTTGTCGGGTTTTACTTAAAAATTGTTAAATACAGGTGAAAATTTTTCATAACGAATGACAAAAATTCATTTTTTGAATTTATTCTTTGGTTAAAATCTCCTCATACTCCTTAAATCGATGTTCTCTAATTGGTCGAATTTTAGGTTCTGTATCAAAATATAAAAGTAAGCAAGGAGAAATATTTTTGTAGCGCTCTACATATTCGTATTTTACCAGTTCTTTGTTTTTAATGCGTTGCTTTATTTTATTGTGGTAAGGGTACATTTAGGAGGAGAATTTTTGGTGCAAAATAGTATGGAGAGCTAAATCGTGTTCTTCTATAGGTACTTTTTCCACTTGCTGAAAGGGATAAAAAATACCTGCTTTATAGGCTTGAGGATGGTTGATGAGAAAATTGTCATAATATCCACCGCCATAACCTAATCGGTAATTGTTGCTGTCAAATGCCAACCCTGGCACGATGATTAAATCAAATGTCCCTTTATATTCTTCGGGGTTGGCAGGATGGGTAGTTCCAAACACACCTTTTTCAATATCAGTAAGAGAGGTCAATACCCTGTTTTCTAATTTTCTTTTCGGCAATGTTTTAGGAGTTACCACAGTAATTTTTTTACGTAACAGTTTTTCCAACAGGGGAGTAATGTTAATTTCTTTACCCATTGGTAAATAGGCGTGAACAGTTTTGTAGTTTTTGGCAATAATCATTTTTTCTAGTTCATCACAAACCCACTTATCGTATTTTTCTTTCATTGAAACGTTGAGTTGAGCTCTTTTTATGAGCATCACTTTTCGTAAAGCTTTTTTTTCTTCATCAATATTCATGATTAAAAAGAATTAGTTTTATTCCAATCAGATAGAATGTGTTTTAGTTCGTTTAGCATCAATGCTGTTGCTCCCCATATTATTTTTTGTTGGTATTCAAAAGAAGGTACTTTTACAATGGTATTGTTCGCCATTTTTACTTTGTTTTGAATTAATTCCTGTTGGACGAATTGGTGGAGATTTACTTCAATAACTTCTTCCACCTCTTTTTTTTCCAATACAAAATCAGGAGTTTTTTTAGCGATACCTATGATGGGAACAACATGAAAGTTGCTTACAGGAATAAATACATCAGTGAGTTGCCCTATTATATTGACATCGTTAGCAATAATGCCAAGTTCTTCATTGGCTTCTCGTAGGGCGGTATGCAATATGGAGGTGTCAGAAGGCTCTGCTTTTCCTCCAGGAAACGAAATTTGTCCACTATGAGATCCATCATAAGTTGTTCGTTGCATTAAAGCCGTGTAAATACTATTGTTTTTACTGTAAAATAAAATCAACACACTGCTTTTCTTTGCTTGACGAAGGTCGTGGTTATCAAAAGTTACCTTTCTATAAGGGGCAACTTCTAGGTGTGCTTTCTTTCCTGGCAATTCTTCTTTTAATCGGTGTTGAAGATATGTTTCTAAATGGTTAATCATTTGCAGCAGAAAGTGTGTTTTTTTGATAGGTAATTTCTTCGTCTGTAGAAAGTTGTATTAATTTATTGTCAGGAGTAATGGTTATTTCGTTGTATTGAATAGGAATGATTATTTCTCCTTTTTGGTTAATAACTCCGTATTTATCGTTGAGTTGAACCAATAAAAATTGAGGGATTATCCATTGCATAGCTTCGTATTGTGCAGGGATAACAAAAACACCTTTAGTGTCAATTAATCCATAACCATCCTCATTTTTTACGATAGCAACACCTTTTTGAAATGTGGTAATTATATTAAAAAGGTAGGGTATTTTCAGTTGGGTATTGTAATCACAATAGCCCCATTTTCCGTGCCTTTTAACAGCAATCAATTGATCAGACATTGCACTAATATCTTCAAATAAGGCAGGAATAAACTTCTTTCCAGCAGTATCAATGAGCCCAAATTTATCTTCTGTTAGTATTCTGGCATATCCTTTTTCATTAAACAATCCCCAATTTAAAATACCTTCTTTTTTTTCGATGTTTATGGGGATTTGTATTTTTCCATTAGCAGCTATATATCCATATGAGTTTTCTTTTACAGCTACAGCTAGTCCATTTTGCAGTTCAGATAATTGGTCGTATTGAGGAGAAATAATGTACTCTCCTTTTGTATTAATTGCTCCATATTTACCATTTTCTCGGATTCTAATAAAAGAACTTTTTAGGTTATCTATCCATTCAAATTTGGGCTTCACAATGTAATAGAGATTGGTGTCAATCACACCATAAACGCCATCCATTTTTACATAAGCAATGCCGTTTGTAAAATCACTTACCGCTTCGTATTTCAGCCCTACTTTAAGGTTTCCTTTTCGGTCAATAAAGCCATATTTTTCATCCATTTCAATAGTGATATAATGATGTGCTAATTCTCCAATATCATCATACATTAGAGGAACTATCTCTTCGCCTATTCTATTGATAATTCCATATTTCTCATCATTTCCTACAATAGCAAGTCCTTGGTTAAAAGGTTCTCCTTCATCATATTTAAAAGAGATAACGGAATTTCCATTTTTATTGATGTAGCCTACTTTGCCATTATAAGCAACAGCAGCAACTCCTTCAGAAAAATCACTTGTCCAGCTGTATTTGTTTGAGATGGTAATTGTTAAATTATCATCTACATACCCCCAAGTTCCTTCCTTTTTAAATTGGTAAAAAGGGGTGTTGGCTAGTTCATAGTCTTTTTCCAATTCATCTTGAAAAGGATAATCGGGGTATTGATGAAGAAATTGTTGGATATTTTCTGAAGTATGAATTCGGGTGGATAAACTGTAAATGTTTCTCCATGCACTAGGCACTGAAGGATTGTTGGGGTAAGTTTTTATAAAGTGATGGTACTCAGCAATTGTTTTGTTTTGAGTGGCCAATTCATAAATATTTTGTTCCGCTTTGCCAATGTATTTATTGGTGGGGTGATCTTCGATGAAACGTAAGTTATTTTCAATAGTGTTGTTACTGGTATATTCCTTGAACAGCAATTTTTCGTGCCGGGCTTTTGCTTCTGGAATTTGTTGGGCATTAGGGTAATTAGTAATAAATTCAGCAATGGCTTTGGCTGTTTTTTGTTTTTTTGCTTGCAAGTAAGCCAAGTTATTTCTGTTGGCAATTGCTAAATGGTATTGTAAAGCATCATTGTTGTTTTTGATGAAATGGTTGTATGCTTTTATGGTGTTCAATTCTTGAGCAACTTCATAACATTGTTTATCCACTAAATATTTGTGTTGACAGATGTTGTTGGTATCTACGTTAAGTGCTTTTAGTTTAGCTAGTTTTTTTGGATGAGTTATTTTAAAATAAGCCGCTGTAGCATTTTGAATATAATGTAAAGCAGAATCTAGGTTGTAAAAAGGGTTGTTGTTGCGAGAGTATATAATGCTTAATCCGTATCCAGCTGCTGCGGGTTGGGTTTTTAATTTTTTGTAGAACAGTTTTTTAGCCTTAAAATAATCATGAATTTGTAACGCCTCATAACCATTCTTTATAGTACAAGCACTGCTTGTGTTTGATGATAAACAAATACAGCTAAGGAGAATTATGTAAAAAGCATTTTTCAAAAAGACAACTTTATTTTGTGTTTGCCGTAAATTATAAACAACTAAATTAGCCACAAATTGAGTTGTTGAAAAGCCTCACCAATTTTTATATGAACAAATTTTTAAATTACTGTCTTTTTTTATTTTACACTCTCCTCATAGTTGGGTGTGGGGATACGGATATTGCTCCAGTTGATAGAGATTTATCTAGTATTAAACAAGAGGGGGTAATTAAAGCTATTATCAATTATGGTCCTACGAGTTATTTTATTTATAAAGGGATCCCTATGGGTTTTGAGTATGATTTGTTGAAAAAATATTCGGAGCATATTGGTGTAGAGTTGGAAATTATTCCAATGAAAAATAGGGATAGTATATATGTTTATTTAAATAAAGGGGTTGGAGATGTGGTAGCTTCCAATTTTACGATTACTAAAGAAAGATTAAAGAAAGTTCATTTTACACATCCTGTTTTTACGACTAATCAGGTGTTGATTCAACGAAAACCAGATAATTGGAAGAAGATGAGTAAGAAAAACATTCAAGAAAAACTATTAAAATCTCCTTTTGAGTTAAAGGGAAAAACGGTTGTGGTTGGAAAATCATCTAGCTATGAGGCTAGACTTTATCACTTGTCTAAAGAAATAAAAGGAAAAATTAATGTAAAAACTGTGGAAGGGAATACTTCATTAGAGGAGCTAATAGAAGGAGTAGCTACTAAAAAATTGGATTATACAGTAGCTGATAAAAATATAGCTATCATTAATCAATGGCGTTATCCCAATATAGATATTTCTTTCGAAATTAGTGGAGAAGAAGAAATTGCTTGGATGACAAGAAATAATTCTGATTCGCTTTTATTATCAATGAATAGCTGGTTGAAAAAATTTCAGAAAACAAAAAAATATAAGATGTTGTATGCGAAATATTTTAAGAATCAGTATGCCTTTAATCAACGTCTAAAACATTCTTCTTATACTTTAGCAAGTGGAGAAATATCTCCTTATGACCTTCTTTTTAAAAAATATGCACCAAAAATTCAATGGGATTGGGAGCTATTGGCAGCTATGTCCTATCAAGAATCACATTTTAATAATAATGCTAGAGGTTGGGGAGGAGCTTTTGGTTTAATGCAATTTATGCCTCAAACTGGAGCTAAGTACGGAGTAGACACACTTTCTGGGGTAGAAGAAAATATAAAAGCAGGAATAAGGTATTTAAGAAAATTAGATAAGATATGGGTAGAGCATGTTGCAGATCCTGTGGAGCGAGCTAAGTTTGTACTGGCATCTTACAATGTTGGACCAGGACATGTTATTGATGCTAAAAATTTAGCAAAAAAATACGGTAAATCATCTAATTCATGGAAAGAGGTAAGTTACTTTTTATTGTATAAATCAAAACCCAAGTATTATAAAGATAAGGTGGTAGAACATGGCTATTGTAAAGGCTATATTGTTTACGATTATGTAAATGAGATTATGGAGCGCTATCGACATTACAAAAGTGCTACTGAAGCTTCAGCTAATTTAACCAAATAAATGATTAAATACTTCTTCGATTTTGCTTACCAGCACAATATCAATTTTATGTTCAGTGCCTAATCCTTTTTTATTGTATTTGGAGATAAATATTTTTTTGAATCCCAGTTTTTCGGCTTCCACAATACGTTGGTCAATATGACTAATAGGCCGGATTTCACCTGATAAACCAACTTCAGCAGAAAAACATATAGTAGAGTCTATAGGCATATCTTCTCCAGATGACAATACTGCACTAATAACGGCTAAATCTACCGAAGGGTCGTTTACTTTTAGCCCTCCAGCAACATTTAAGAAAACGTCTTTAGCTCCTAATTTAAAGCCACATCGTTTTTCCAATACAGCCAATAACATGTTTAGCCTTTTGGAATCAAATCCAGTAGTAGAACGCTGAGGTGTGCCATATGCTGCAGTACTCACCAATGCTTGTATTTCAATTAATAAAGGGCGGTTTCCTTCCATGGTAGCAGCAATGGCTGTTCCACTTAATTCTTCTTCTTTGTTGCTAATTAATATTTCAGAAGGGTTGTCTACTTCACGTAATCCAGCACCATGCATTTCATAAATGCCTAATTCATTGGTAGAGCCAAAACGATTTTTGATGGATCGGAGCAATCGGTAGATGTGATTTCTGTCTCCTTCAAATTGAAGCACAACATCTACCATGTGTTCTAATATTTTAGGACCAGCAATTGTTCCGTCTTTGGTAATGTGGCCAATTAAAAATACAGGAGTATTGGTTTCTTTAGCGTATCGCATCAGTTCAGCGGTACATTCTCTTACCTGAGAAATGCTTCCAGGAGATGAATCAATAACCGCAGTGTGTAAAGTTTGAATAGAATCGATTACCAATACTTCAGGTTGTAACGCTTTAATGTGCTGAAAAATTTGTTGGGTAGCGGTTTCTGTTAAGATAAAACAATCGGGGTTTTTGTTTCCGATTCTATCTGCCCGCATTTTTATTTGCTGGTCGCTTTCCTCACCGGTTACGTACAATGTCTTTTTGCCTTTTAGTCTTAACGACATTTGCAGCATTAAGGTAGATTTTCCAATGCCTGGAGAACCTCCAAAAAGTACTAATGAACCAGGTACTAAGCCTCCACCTAATACCCGATTTAACTCTGTTCCGGGTAATTTTATTCGAGGAACATCGGCCAATTCAATGTTTTCAATCTGCTTGGGTTTGTTTGATTTTTGGATATTAAATGTTGCTGATACTGAACTGGGGTCAGGCTTGCTGATAACTTCTTCAACAATAGTGTTCCATGCATTGCACGAAGTACATTTTCCAACCCATTTAGGAAATTGAGCACCACAATTTTGACAAAAAAAAGCGGTTTTTACTTTGGTTTTTGCCATGATGGTTGATTATGCAGTTACAGCTCGTCTTACTTTCTTCTTTTCCAATGAAGCTTTAATATCGTCTAGCTCTCCTTTAGGAATAGCGGCAATTAACTCTTTGGTGTATTCTGTTTTTGGGTTAGCATAAATTTCATCGGCATTGCCTACTTCAACAATTTTTCCTTGTTGCATTACAATCATTCGGTCACTCATAAATTTAACCACCGATAAATCGTGAGAAATGAAAATGTAGGTAAAATTAAATTCTTCTTTTAACTTGTTTAATAAGTTCAACACTTGAGCTTGAACAGATACATCTAATGCAGAAACAGATTCATCACAAATAATAAATTTGGGATTGAGTGCTAAAGAACGAGCAATACAAATACGTTGTCTTTGTCCTCCAGAAAATTCATGTGGATACCTATAAAAATGTTGCTCTAATAGACTTACTTTTTTCAGCAGCTCCATAACATGAGCTTTACGTTCTTTGTCGTTGTTAAAAACACCATGAACACGCATAGGCTCCATAATGGCTTCACCAATGGTGATTCTAGGGTTTAAAGAGGAGTAAGGATCTTGAAAGATAATTTGCATTTCCTTTCTGTAATCACGCATCTCTTTACTGTTAAGAGCTGTTAAGTCGTTCCCTTCAAATACAATTTGACCAGAAGTAGGTTCTACTAATTTTAAGATAGTTCTACCTAAAGTGGTCTTTCCACAACCAGATTCTCCTACTAAACCTAAGGTTTCTCCAGGATAAACTTCAAAAGAAACATCATCAACTGCTTGAACATAACTAGTAGCTTTTCCAAACATACCTTTATTGATAGGGAAATAGGTTTTTAGGTTTTTAATTTCTAATATGGGATTTTGCTGATAAAGAACCTCGTGCTTTTTAGCGGTTTCTTCTGAAGACACCACTAAACTGTCGGTTACTTCTGCAACAGATTTATTGGTCTCGTGCATTGTTCCATCTTCATTAATTTTCATAAAGTCGGATACAGTAGGTAGCCATTTTAATCTTCTGTTTAAAGGCGGCCTACATGCTAATAATCCTTTGGTATACGGATGTTGTGGGTTGTTGAAAATATCAAGCACACTGCCTTGTTCTACAATTTTCCCTTTGTACATAACCACTACTTTATCAGCTAGTTCGGCAATTACACCTAAATCATGCGTTATGAACAAAATTCCCATATCGTGTTTCTGTTGCAATTGCATCATTAACTCCAAGATGGTTTTTTGTACAGTTACATCTAATGCTGTTGTAGGTTCATCAGCAATTAGTATGGAAGGATTGCAAGACATCGCCATTGCAATCATTACACGTTGTTTTTGTCCTCCTGATATTTGATGTGGGTAGGCGTCAAACATTTCAGTTGGCCTTGGTAATTCTACCTGAGTAAACAAATCAATAGTAATTGCTTTGGCTTCTTTTTTATTTACTTTTTGGTGTAAAATGATTGCTTCAGCAACTTGATCGCCACAAATGTAAACAGGATTTAATGAAGTCATCGGTTCCTGAAATATCATAGCAATGTCGTTTCCCCGGTAGTTTCTCATTTCTTTTTCAGAAACTTTAACAAGGTCTATTACTCCGCTTTCGGTATGGTATAAGATTTCCCCAGCAGCTATTTTTCCTGGAGGGTTAGGGATTAATCGCATAACAGATAATGAGGTGACAGATTTTCCAGAGCCAGATTCTCCAACAATACCAATAGTTTCTCCTCTATTTAAGGTAAACGAGACATCATTTACTGCTTTAACAGTTTCTTCTTCTGTACGGAATTCTGTAACTAAATTCTTTATTTCTAATAAACTTCTACTGTTCATACGATGTGTTTCTTCTTTTGCAAAGGGCAATAAAAATACACTTTCTTGAAAAAGAAAACAAGAAAACTATTCAATAGATGTATTCAATTTAGATGATTGTTGTTTATGTGTGGATTAATGGGGATTAATTAACTACTAAGTTAATAATCTAAATCTCTGATTTTGATAGTGATAATGCCATAGGAAACACTTTCATTAATCATTGCAATTTCGATATTGGTGTTGGTCTTTTTTTGAACAGTTTTCCATACTGTGTAGCCATCTTCTTCTTTTTTTCCGTTTCCATATTTCTTAGTGAAATGATTGTTGAAATGATTAAACAGCAAATTGGCATCCTGAATTAAATCAAAATAGGCAGTAGTTTCAATTTCGTAAAGTTCATTTGTTCTAGAAAAATCATAAGTAACAGTATAACTATTTCCCATATCTAGTTCGTATTCATAATGGAGGTAGTCTTCCATTTGGTCTATTAAAAAGCTATCGTTTTCTAGTCGTAGAATGTTGTTATATGAATCTCCAATTTGAGCACCTCTCAAATGACCTTTTTCGGATTTTAATATGGTAGAGAAGTAGGGACTTTTTTCTTGTTGACAAGCGAAAAGGACAATACTTAAAAAAAGTAACAATACAATTTTATAGCGTATAAATTTTATCATTGGGGAATAACGATGTTATTTTGATCAATCAAACTTTCATTTCTAAATCGTAAAAACAACTGGGTTAGTGCTACCACATCTTTTTCACAATAAACGGCAATCCTTTTCAAATCATTGTCTTTCCAATAAACTTCGTTTACCATGCTACCATCAATATCATCTTTTGGTGTAGGAATGTTAAAAATGGTGGTTAATAAACTTAACGAAGTGTAATGTTTGTAATCGCCAAATTTCCATAATTGTAATGTGTCTAAATGCGAAATTTCCCAGGGTTTTTTACCTGCCAGATCTAATATTTGAGGAATATTTAACCCATTAATTAAGCCTCTTCGAGCAATATAAGGGAAGTCAAACTCTTTGCCGTTGTGAGCGCACAATAATGCATCTTGAGAATTGTAATGTTGGTTTAGCATTTCAAAAAAGGAAGTGAGCAACTCCTTTTCATTATCGTTGTAAAAAGATTTAATGTGTAGCTTTTTAACTCCGTTTTCTATTCGGATAACTCCCACAGAAATACATACAATTTTCCCAAATTCAGCATAAATTCCCGCACGATTATAAATCTCCTCAGGAGTTTCTTCATTGCGAGTAATAAAACTCGCTTTTTGCTCCCAGTGCTTTTTAAAATTATCGTCTAATTTCGAAAATTCGGGTTGTTGAGCAACTGTTTCGATGTCTAAAAACAGTATTTTTTCAAGGTTGATTTTAGTGAGCATAAGTGTAATTATTTTATCATCACTCCCTTTTTATTCAAAAGAGGAATGTTAATGAGGTTCTCTTCCTTAATGGTTTCTGCTAAAAAAATGTATTTTTTATCGAGCATTTGGTTGTCTACAAAAAAACTTACCCAATATTCGTTGTGTATGTTAAAGAGCTCCTCCATAATAGGTTCAATTAAACGGGTACTTTTTGCTTCTACTGTTCCAATAGAATGCCTCAATACAGAGGTTTTGGTTTCTTGATCTTTTAAATCAGTAAAATAGCCTTTTGAAGAAACCAATACACCTTCTATGGCTTCGTCTTTCAGGTTGATGAGGTAAACATTCCAAATGTCTTGGTTCAATTCATTTTTTTCTGAAACCACCGCCACGGCTACATCTTTTATGCTGGGAGGATTAATGTCTTTTTTCATAATCACTTAACACTTTAATGGCTTCTTGAACGGTGTTGTCGTACTCATTTACAATTACATAATATCCCAAATCGTTAAATAAGTTACGACAAATAGCCGCCTTCACGTCTCTTAAAATTAATTCTTTGGAGAGTTGAATTTCTGATAAATTACGTTTTACCTCATTTTCATCAGCATATTTAATAAGGCTGTTAAAAAGGTCGTTACTTATGGTGAAGTTATTTTTAAAGTTTACTGCTGTTTCATACTGTTCAATCAACTCTTTTCGTTTTTTATCTACAAAATTGAGTGCAAAATCTTGTACAATTCCTCTGTAGCGCAATTCATATAAGTAATTACTACCACCGTTAGTATCTAGTGGAACAAAAATATCGGGCATAATACCACCACCACCATAAACTACTTTTCCTTCAGGAGTATAATACTTTAAGGAGTCATGAAAATGAATGCTATCAGACGAAAGCAACTCTCCATTAGTGTATCGGTTGTAGGCTTCAGCACGGTAATTTTCTGCTCCTTCTTCATAGGGTTTTTGAATACATCTTCCCGTAGGGGTGTAATATCTAGCAACTGTTAAACGTAGGGCAGAGCCATCTGGCCAAACCACTTGTTCTTGTACCAATCCTTTTCCAAAAGAACGTCTTCCTATAATTGTTCCTTTGTCATTATCCTGAATAGCACCTGCCAAAATTTCGCTGGCAGAGGCAGAGTTTTCATTAATTAGAATAACAATGTTGGTGTGTTCTAAAGATCCTCCAGCAGAGGAGAAATACTCACTTTTGTTTCTCACTCTTCCATCGGTATATACAATCATTTTGTTTTTAGGCAAAATTTCATCGGCAATATTAGTAGCAGCAGAAAGTACCCCTCCACCGTTTCCTCGTAAATCAATAATGAGGTTTTTCATACCTTCTTTTTGGAGTTGGTCAGTCGCTTTTAAAAACTCGGCATAAGTGGTTTTTGCAAAACGGGTAATTTTTAAATAGCCTGTGTTTTTGGTAATCATATACGGAGAGTCTACACTGTATATAGGTATTCGATCTCTTGTAATGGTAAATCGTAATGGTTTTTTTACGCCTACTCGTTTAATAATTACATTTACTTTAGTTCCTCGTGGTCCTTTGAGGAGTTTAATCACTTTTTCGTTAGTAATATTTACTCCAGCAATAGGAATGGTATCTACTTTAATAATTCTGTCTCCAGCTTTTATACCTAATTTTTCTGAAGGACCGTTGGCTACAGGAGCAATTACTAGTACGGTGTCGTTTTTTAATCGAAACTCGATACCGATGCCGTCAAAATTTCCTTCTAAGGGCTCGTTCATATCATCAAATTCTCGCGCAGGAATGTAGTAAGAGTGAGGATCTAATTGAGAAAGCATAGAAGATATGGACTTTTCTGTTAACTCTCTTTTGTCAACAGAATCAACATAAGTATCACTAATAAAGTTTAAAATTTCATTAAGTTTAGTAGTAGTATTAAAACGTTTGTTTTTAGAAAAAATAACGGTTTTATTACTACTGGTGGAGGAATTAGACAAAATAGCTCCTAAATAAATACCTACAACAAAAAATAAAGCGATAATGATAGGGGATAAGAGGAAAATTAACTTTTTGTTGTTGCTCATATTATGGTGTAAGTCAATTAAAGGTCATTCATTTTTTCTAGTGGGAGGTGAGTAACTTCAATGTTAGAAGATGTTAAGAAGTCCAAACCAGAATTATCTTTGTAAGCATTAATGTAAACCACTCTTTTGATGCCTGCTTGTAAAATAAGCTTGCTACATTCTTTACATGGAGAAAGAGTTAGGTAAAGTGTGGCGCCATCGGCATTGTGGGTTGATTTGGCAATTTTCATCATGGCGTTGGCTTCAGCATGCAATACATACCAATGTGTTTCACCAGTATCTCCTTCACAACAATTATCAAAGCCTGTTGGTGTGCCATTGTATCCATCAGAAATAATCATTCTGTCTTTAACAATAAGCGCTCCTACTTGTTTTCGTTTGCAGTGTGATAGTTTTGCCCACTCTAAAGCCATTTTTAAGTAAGCGCTATCGTAGCGTAATTGTTTTGATGTACTGTAAGAGTTGTCCATTATAAAATAAAGTGCCAAATTAGGAAATTGCAGACAATTATAGGGTATGAATTTTTATTCCTATGTGGAATTTTTAAAAATTTCTTAAAAACTAGGAGGTAATAAGTTAAGAAAAGAACATTTTATACAGAAAGTTTCCTTTTTTGCTATATTTGTTAGATGCTCAAAGAAATGAGGAATGGCAGTAGTAATGGACAAAAAAATGAAGGAAGTAACTCAAGTGAAAAAGGAAGTGGTTTTAGAAGCATTCAGGTTGATGGCTATGGCTAAAGCGTTGACGGAATTGTATGAAAAAAATAAAGAGGTTACTGCTAAGTATGTGCATGCTACTTCAAGAGGGCATGAGGCTATTCAGTTAGCTACCGGGTTGCAATTAAAACCGCAAGATTTTGTTTTTCCTTATTACCGTGATGATAGTATGCTGTTGGGAATTGGAATGACACCATTTCAATTGATGTTACAATTGCTGGCAAAACGAAATGACCCTTTTTCTGGAGGGAGAACGTATTATGCTCACCCTAGCTTAAATGACGCTGACAAACCAAAAATACCGCACCAAAGTTCTGCTACAGGGATGCAAGCTATACCTGCTACAGGTGTGGCAATGGGTATTCAATACAAGGAGAAGACTGGAATAGCGGAAGATTACAAAGGAGAAAACCCAGTAGTACTTTGTAGTTTGGGAGATGCGTGTACCACTGAAGGGGAAGTTTCTGAGGCGTTTCAAATGGCAGTATTAAAAAAGATGCCCATTATTTATTTGGTACAAGACAATGATTGGGATATTTCTGCTAATGCAGAAGAAACAAGAGCGCAAGATATTACGCATTATGCAAAGGGGTTTAAGGGGATGGAAGTAAGAACTATTGATGGATCTAATTTTTCAGAATCTTATATCGCCATGCAGGAGGTGATTGAAATAGTTCGTAAAGAAAGACGGCCGTTTATAGTGCATGCAAAAGTTCCTTTACTAAATCATCATACATCTGGGGTGAGGATGGAGTGGTATCGAGATGATTTGGATGAAGCAAAGAAAAAAGACCCTTATTCTAAAATCATTAAAGAATTATTGGATTTAGGTGTTTCAGAAAAAGAGATAAAAACCATTGAGGAGGAAGCTATAAAAACAGTCGAAGCGGACTATCAATTGGCATTAAAAGAAGAAGACCCTCGACCAGAAGATTTAATTACGTATCATTTTGCGCCAACGCCTATTACGGAAGAAAAAGGGGTGAGAGCACCAGAAGGGAAGGAGAAGACAGTAATGGTGGATTCGGCACTTTTTGCGGTGAGGGAGTTAATGAATAAACACCCCGAATGTTTGTTGTACGGGCAAGATGTAGGGGCACGATTAGGAGGAGTTTTTCGCGAGGCAGCTACTTTGGCTCAACAGTTTGGAGACGATAGGGTGTTTAACACACCTATACAGGAAGCGTTTATAGTAGGAAGTACTGTCGGTATGGCTGCTGTGGGATTAAAACCTATTGTTGAGGTGCAGTTTGCAGATTACATTTGGCCAGGTTTAAATCAATTGTTTACAGAAGTAAGTCGTTCCTATTATTTATCCAATGGAAAGTGGCCAGCAAGCATGGTTCTTCGAGTACCTATTGGGGCTTATGGCTCTGGAGGTCCTTATCATTCATCTAGTGTTGAGTCAGTGGTAACAAATATAAGAGGAGTAAAGGTCGCTTATCCTTCCACAGGAGCTGATTTAAAAGGGTTGTTGAAAGCTGCCTATTACGACCCAAACCCAGTGGTTATATTTGAACACAAAGGCTTGTATTGGAGTAAAATTAAAGGAACACAAGGAGCAATGACCATTGAGCCAGATGAGGACTATGTAATTCCTTTTGGTAAAGCCAGAACAGTTTTGGAGGCTGATGAAGAAAAAGTAGAAAAAGGGGAGAGTGCAGTAATTATTACTTATGGTAGAGGTGTGTACTGGAGTTTGGAGGCAGAAAAACAATTTAAAGGTCAAGTGGAGATTATTGATTTGCGAACGTTGAATCCGCTGGATGAAGAGGCGATGTATACAGCTACGAAAAAACATAATAAAGTAATGTTGGTAACGGAAGAATCAATAGAAAGTTCGTTTACCTTAGGGTTGGCCGCAAGAATTCAGAAAAATTGTTTTGAACATTTGGATGCACCTATAGAAATTATTGGTTCAGTGGATACTCCAGCTATTCCATTAAATTCTATTTTAGAGGCTACTTTACTGCCAAGTGGAGAGAAGGTGGCTAAAGCTTTGAGAGGCTTATTAGCGTATTAATTCAGGATTGATTAGTCAACAAAAATATTTTTTAAAATTCAATAAAAGATATTTAGGTCTTTTATTATTTTATTTGTATATTTGTAGTAGAAATTATTTAAAACTAAATGTTATGGAAAATATAGATAATAAAACTGTGGCCGAAATTGTGACTGAAAATATTAAATCAGCTGATATTTTTAAGAAAAACAAAATTGATTTTTGTTGTGGAGGAAATGTTCCTGTGCAAGAAATATGTGCTAAAAAAGGGGTTGATTATTCAAAGTTAAAAGAAGAAATTTTAAATATCGGAAAGGCACCAACAGGAGCTCAAGATTTTAATACTTGGGATTTAGATTTTTTGGCAGATTACATCATCAATACCCATCATAAATATGTAGCAGAAGCCAATGAATTAATTATTCAATATTCTGATAGGGTAGCGAAAGTACATGGACATCATTATACTGAGGTAGTGGAAATTAATAAATTGTTTCATGCTATAGCTAACGAATTAAACAGTCACATGCATAAAGAGGAAATGATATTATTCCCTTTTATAAAAGAATTGGCTAAGGCAAAAAAACATGGAGTAAAAATTATGCCCCCACCTTTTGGATCAATTCAAAATCCAATCCATATGATGGAATCTGAACATACTGATGCTGGAGGAATTTTAGAAAAAATTGCCGAGTTAAGTAATAATCACACTCCACCAGAAGGAGCATGTAACACCTTTAGAGCTTTGTATTCTAAGTTAGAAGAGTATCAAAATGATTTATTTCAACACATTCATTTAGAAAATAACATTTTGTTTCCTAAGGCAATAGCACTAGAAAAAGAATTACTGTAATGTTATCAAAATCGTGTGTATATGCCTTGCGTGCTATTATTTTTATTGCTCATAATGCAAGAGAAGAAGCTAAGATAGGCATTAAGGAAATTGCTCAAGAACTAGATTTGCCTGTTCATTATTTAGGTAAAATACTACAGCAATTAACCAAGCACAAAATTATTCAATCCATTAAAGGACCTAATGGAGGTTTTTATTTGGATAGAGAATCGAAACAGGTAAGGTTGATTAAAGTGATAGAGGTGATGGATGGTTTGGATGTTTTTTTTCAATGTGGTTTAGGGTTGAATAATTGTTCGGAAGAGCACCCTTGTCCTTTGCATGATAATTTCAAAGTATATAGGGATGGATTATATACCCTTTTTTCAACTACATCAATTGCTGATTTAGCAAATAAAATAGATGAGGGAAACGCTTTTATACAAAATTTTCCATCAAAGCTAAAAGACAGTTTAAAATAAAAAAAGAATCATAGAGAAACAAAAAAGGGAATCGATCGATTCCCTTTTTCTTTATAAAGAAATATATTATTTCTTCTTTACAGCATTGCTAGCTTCAACTGCAGCTAACGAATCTGCAGCAGCTTTTTCTTTAGCAGCTTGTGCTTCCATTTCTGCTTGTGCAGCAGCTTGTGCTTCTGCTTCAGCAGCAACTTGAGCATCATAAGCAGCAATAGAATCTGTTACAGCTTGTTCTTTTGCTTCGATTTCTTCTTGAGTTGGACCACAAGATACAACCATCGCTGTTAATAATACAGCAGCTAGAAAATAAGTTTTTTTCATTTTGTTAAGTTAAAAATAGTTTAGTTTACTTATCCAAAAGTAAATTAGTTATGTATTCCATTCACATTTGAATAAAAATTTTAATCATCTAAAAATCAGTTAGATATGTTGTTTTTTATAATAATAATATTTTTTTGAGTGTTAAAATTAGCGCGAAAAAGAAAAAATAGAGAACTGTAACTAAAATTATTGATAGGTATTTATTTCTAAAAAACGAAGGATATTTATCAGGTTAAACGAGATATAAATTCATAACTTTATCGCGAATTTAACTAAGATATGGATAAAATAGTAGGCGTAGAACTTAGTCATCGATTTGCCCCTATAGCGGTAAGAGAACGTTTAGCTTTAAATAAGGAACAAACTATTGCAGCACTAGCAGAATTGAAAAAAAGCTACGAAGAAGTTTTTATTGTTTCTACCTGTAATCGTTTATCTATTTATGCATTTGGTTCAAGTCATAATGATATATTGAACTATTTTGATCAATTTGGAAATTACCGTCAATACTTATCTATTTTACCAGATAGTGAAATAGCCATTCGAAATTTATTTTCTACAGCTGCAGGGTTAGAGTCTCAAGCAGTTGGAGAACATCAAATTACAGGGCAAATTAGAGATGCTTTAGAATTAGGTAGAGAACAGAAAACGGTAGGACCAGTATTGGACGAGTTGATTCGACAGGGAATACACACAGGGAAAAGAGTTCGGTTAGAAACGAATATTGGTAAATTCTCGGCTTCATTAGCAACTGTTGGTTTTGAATTGATTGCTCAACATGATGTTGAGATTTCTGAAACTACTTTTTTGATAATAGGGACTGGGAATATGGCCAATTTAGTGACGACAATATTGGATAGAACAAAAATTAAAAAATTATACGTAGCAAGTCACGATCAGGACAGGGCGAAAGAAATGGCAGAAGAATGGAACGGAGAGCCAGTTAACATGGAAAATATGCATCAGGCACTTTCTGAAGCAAGTGTAATTATTGGGGGTACACAGGGAGAAATTAATTTGCTGCATGAAGAAACCATGGCTGAAAGTAAATGTCCGAGAGCTCAATTCGCATTACAAACAGGGGGATCTAAGTTGTTTATTGATTTTGGTGTTCCTAGAAATTTTAATCCATCCTTAAAAGATGATCCAAACATTACTTTATACGATTTAGATGATATTAAAAAAATAACCTATGATGGTTTATTAAAACGGTATGATGAAATACCACAAGCCCGTAAAATTGTAAATGAAGAGTTGGATTGGTTTATGGTATGGTTAAAAAATCGAAAAGTGGCTCCAATTATTGAAAAATATTGGAATAATTTAGAGGAGATAAAAAATGAAGAACTGAAGTGGTTATTGCCTAAATTAGAAGATTCACCTCAGGACCATATTGAAGAATTGTTACAACGATTTACTCATCGGTTATTAAGAAAAATATCTAACCCTACTATTGAAGGAATAAAAAGTATTGCTCAGAATTTACATGAGCAAGATAACCCAATCCATACGGCACAACATATTTTAGATGTACAAGGAGTAGATATTTTTGTTCCTAAAAAGAAAATAATTGTTGGAACAAGAGGGAGTAAGTTAGCTTTAACACAAACTAACTGGGTGATAGATCAGTTGAAAAAAATACAACCTGATTATGAGTTTGAAACCAAGATTATTAGAACCAGTGGAGATGATGGCGATATAGGTGTGGTTGGAGCTTTTACTTCTGCATTGCAACGCTCCATGTTGGCAGGAGAAATTGATATTGCGGTGCACAGTTATAAAGATGTGCCAACAGAAGAAGTAGTTGGGTTAAGAATTATACCTGTCACGGAAAGAAAAGATGTAAGAGACGTGTTGATTTCTAAATCAGGAAAAACACTAAGAGAATTACCAGCAGGAGCAGTCATCGGAACAGGGAGTTTAAGAAGAAGTGTTCAGTTGCAACAAATTAGACCTGATTTGGAGTACAAATTTATTCAGGGGAACGTAGATGGTCGAATTCATAAAATGGAAACAGAGGGCTATGATGCTATTGTTTTAGCAGCTACGGGATTACAGAAAATGAACATGATGGATGTGGTTACTGAAATCTTTGAAACAGATGTTATGCTCCCAGCTGTTGGGCAAGCAATATTAGGGATAGAACTAATTGATAAAGATGGGTATGTATTGGATTTGGTGAAGAAATTGAAGCATGATCCTACTAAACATGCAGCTGATGCTGAACGTGCCTTTTTAATTGCTTTAGGTGGAGGGTGTAATTTACCAATAGCAGCTTATGCAAAAGTTGTTCAAGACGAAATTTTTATTGAAGGTATTTTCGCTACAGAGGATGGAAAGTATTTTTCTAGAAAATCAATTCAAGGAAAAGTAGAAGATAAAAAAGAATTAGCAAGAACTTTAGCTAATCAGTTGAAAGAAGAAGTAGAAGATAAAAAAAAAGTGCTGAGTGATGTTGCCTCTTAAAAATAAGAGGGTTGTTATTACTCGGCCAAAAGATAAGATAGCTCCTTTTTCAGAAAAATTAAAAAAGCTAGGAGCCGAACCTGTTGAATTGCCTTTGATTCAACTTTCATCCATAAACCAGCCTGAATTATTAGCTACCTATCAACAACAACAATTTGATTGGATAGTTTTTACTAGTTACAATGCTGTGCATACTTTTTTTGAGGTTGTTGAGGTTGCTTCTGTTCATTCAAAAATTGCTGTAGTTGGACCCAAAACCATGGAAGCATTAGAAGAATATAATTTAACAGCATCTTTTGTTCCATTAGTATACACAGCTGCAGCTTTGGTGAAAGAAATGCCATTGTTGGAAAATCAAACGGTTTTATTACCACAATCAGCTATTGCTAAAAAGGATATTGAATTATTCTTGAAAGAACGAAAAGCAAAAGTGTATTCAGTAAAGTCTTACGAGAATAAAAAAATAAGTTATACTCCTTCAGAATTGAAAAGCCTTTTTAAAAATGGAGTAGATTATATCACCTTTACAAGTGGCTCTACGGTTAAATCTTTTATAGATTTAGGTATAGGAGTAAATAATGCTAAAGTGGTGTGTATTGGTCCAGAAACAGCTGAAACAGCTAAACAGCTAGATGTGAAGGTAGATGCTGTAGCTAATCCTTTTACCGAGGAAGGTATTATTGAGGCAATTATTAATCTGGAAATGGGGAGATAACCTGAAGATGTGTTTTAAATTAACACATCTTCAAATCATCAAATTCATCATTTTTTTTAACTGTTTACTAAAGAAATATCAAATTGTACTAAGCTAATAAACTCATGCACTCTTTTTTCTAGTTCTCCATCAGTAAGATTTTCTAATCGTTCTGTTCCGAATTTCTCTACACAAAAAGAAGCCATTGCAGAACCGTAAATAACAGCTCTTTTCATGTTGTCAAAAGAGATATCTTTTGTTTCCGCTAAGTAACCAATAAATCCACCAGCAAAAGTATCTCCAGCACCTGTTGGATCAAAAACTTCTTCTAATGGTAAAGCAGGCGCAAAGAAAACTTCATTTTTATCGAACAGTAAAGCACCGTGTTCCCCTTTTTTAATGATTAAGTATTGAGGACCCATAGCCAATATTTTTTGTGCTGCTTTTCTTAGAGAATATTCTCCAGATAATTGGCGAGCCTCTTCATCATTGATAGATAAAACATCCACCATAGAGATAGTACTTTTTAATTCATCCATAGCAATGTCCATCCAAAAATTCATGGTGTCCATTACAATTAATTTGGGTCTGTTGTGTAAACTATTAATTACTTGCTTTTGAACAGTAGGAGCTAAATTACCTAACATTAAAAATTCACAATCTTGGTAGTTGTCAGGAACAACTGGGTTGAATGTTTCTAATACATTTAATTGAGTGTCCAATGTGTCTCGAGTATTCATGTCGTTATGGTACTTTCCTGACCAGAAAAATGTTTTTTCATTTTCTCTAATTTCTAAACCTTCCAGATCCACATTGTTTTCTTCTAACATATCTAATCCAGTTTGAGGAAAATCACCTCCAACTACAGAAACAATGTTGGTTTTATTTACAAAGTTGGATGCTGAAAGACTGATATAGGTAGCAGCTCCTCCAATAATTTTATCTGTTTTTCCAAAAGGGGTTTCAATGGCATCAAACGCTACCGTTCCTATTACTAATAAGCTCATATTTCTAGTTTTAATTTTTTTACAAATATATTGTATAATTCAAAACTTTCAACTAATATTGCCATCCGTTTACGGAAATTCCTCCTTAGCTCATCCCGATAGCTATCGGGAGGTTAGAGAAAAAAGAGGAAGTGTTCATTACATAATGGTTTTTGAGAAATATATTGTTTATGTCATATATTCAATTCATCTAGATCGTTTCTATGTAGGGATGACAGTTGATTTTGAAAATAGATTGGAACAGCATAACTCAGGGTTCTACGATAATTCGTACACTAAAAAGACAAATGATTGGAAAGAATATTTGTTAGTTGAGTGTGACAATAAAAAACAATCATTAATGATTGAAAGTCACATCAAAAAGATGAAAAGTGTTACTTATATCAAAAATTTAAAAAAATATCCTGAGGTGGTTTTAAAATTAAAAGAAAGATATTAAAAATAAATTCCTCCTTAGCTCAGCTGGTTAGAGCATCTGACTGTTAATCAGAGGGTCCTTGGTTCGAGCCCAAGAGGGGGAGCTTAAAATGAAAATGCTAGCCGAAAGGCTGGCGTTTTTTGTTTATATCCAATTTTAACTATCACAAAACACATCACAATTCATAGAGTGATTTACTTGGTAGAAACATCTTCAGAAGATTGCTCCTCTTGTTTTTTGCGCTTGCTTTTCGGTAGTTGATAGCGATACCCAATAGCCCAAATATGGTTGTATTGTAGGTTGTTGGTGTTGAACCTATTTTCAAAGGTATAGAACAGGTTAATCGAGCTTTTTTTATTAAAATCGTACTTGGTTCCTAATGAAAGACGGTTTCGGTTAATGACCTGTTGGTCGTTAAATTGGTAAAAGAATTCATACGATAGGTACGGTGTAAAATTTTCTCTGAAAGAAGTGCTGATGGTTAATTTATTTCTCCAATAAGTAGGGTTAATGTCATCAGAAGGAGCACTCTTGGTTTGTAGTTTTGTTTTTACCGCTAATTTTATGTTATTTATTTTGTATTTGTAGGTAGCACCAAAATCTATTCGGTGATTGATGAGATAAGTTTTATCTTCATATTTGTTTTCTTTGCTAAACCGATACCCTAAGTCCAATGAAAGTGCTTTAATGACCTTATATTCAGCTCCTAATTCCGTAAAAATTTTATCAGTATGGGTAAAGTTTTCATCTAATCGCCAGGCTTCTTCAAATGAAAACTCAAAATCGTTAACTTCTTTTCTTATAGAAACATCAGTCCACAATTTAGCGTCACTAACTACCTGACTCTCCGTAAAAAGGGGGAATAGTATTATGATGAGAATAATTATTTTTTTATTCATTTCTATTCGTCACTAAGGGTTCGTTTTCATTGAAGGGTTTGGTAGCGTTTTCTTCATAATAAAAAATAATGAGTTTAACAGTATCTCTTAAAAAATCGACACTACCTATTTCTACTCTATGAATGGATAATCCAGTTCTATTTTTTAAATCACTAATAAGGAGTGAATGATTTTCAGGTTTTATATATTCAATGTTTTCGTACAAAATGGATTTTCGAGATTCGTGTTTTAATAAAAAAACTTTTTCGAGAAGGTAGGCAGCTAAAACAATGACAATATTGGTAAATAAGACTTCCGCAATAGTTATTTTGTTATTGGTTAAAGAGTTAATAATGGCGATAGCAATGATGATAAATAAGTAAGTCATTTCTTTTATGGGAAGCTGTTCGGTACGGTACCTTAAAACTCCAAAAATGGCAAATAAACCAAAAGCAAAACCGAGCTTTAATTTAACACTGTTAAGGAGAATACATATAAAGAAAATAAGGATATTGAACAGGAAATAGGTAAAAAGGTAATCTTTTCTTTTGTGTATAGGGTAGTAAATAACCCTAATCACAATAAAGGAAACAATAAAATTCAGTATAAATCGGATGACCATTTCTCCAAAATCATTATAATCCCAAATCTTAGATTCTAAAATGGGTATTCGTAAAAGAATGTCGTTAAGCATAGTTCAGTTTGTTAATTTTTAAAATACGTTCTTTGAAATTATTTCTTTTTATGTTTTTGTTCAGTAATGCAGTACCCACACAATATTTACTCATGCTACTTTTTCTGATGTGGTATTTTTTGATGGCTTGTATAAAATCAGAACCTCCAGAAGCTTTTTCTTGTTTAACTTCAGCAACTACAATGTTTTTTAGCACTTTATTTTCTTTAGAAGAAAAGTGAGTGAATTCCATGTTAATATCAATGGTTAAGCGCTCTTTTTTGGTTTTATGAACTAATGTTAATCGAGTAAAACTGTTCCACAAAATAGGTGTTAATTTGTACTCCGTGTAAGTGGAGTTATTACTAATAAATTGTTTAGATGCTGCAGACAAGTTGGTTTCAAAATCATTTACTTTCAATCTTGATTTAATGGTTCTTCTTTTGTTGTTTTTGTATTTAACTTCTAAAAAATGGAGATTAGAATCAATGTACTTTCTACAACGCACTTTTAATCTGTTGCCTTTTCCATTATGATGCTCCAGGTAGCTTTTTAAATCTTCCGTGTCGTAATAAAGCGTTTTATAGTCATTGGTTCTCTTCTTTTTTATTTCTAGAATAAAATAATAGGGGAGGATGTCATTTAAAATTTTTGGTAAAAGTGCAACTTCAAAAACAAACTTAGTATCGGTTCGGTTCTGTAATGCTACCCGATCCATATCTTCCAATGAAATAGGGTTAAAAAGAGATAAAATGTGTTTTAAATCATCCATATCAACCACCCAAATTTAAACATTTCTTTACATAACAGAAACATTTAATAAAAGTCAAAAATAAGAGAGGTCAACTTTTGTTAAGAAGAATTTAGTATCTCTTTTTCAGAGAAATAACGAAGTGAAGAAGGCTTTTCTTAGTGAAGATAAGAACTGCTTATGCAGGGTTGTGGCTACTTTAGATTAAAAGAAGTTTATACTAGCTCGTACTGGTGCTCTATGGCATTGATTTTAAATTGAATCACTTTACTGAATAGTTTGATATTCTCTTTAATCCCTATATCATCAGACTCAAAATACCAATTGATTTTGACATGATGGCCTTTTTTATATTCAATTTTTGAAATGAGTTCGATAATCATCAGCAGATACCTTGAAGATAAAGAATTAAAATGTTCAAGGTCTATAATGAGTAACGATTTGGTGTGTGGCTGATTACAATAGTTTTCAATATATTCAATTACGTAAGGATAAAACTCTTGAGGCTTTATCATAGTTGATCTTCCACAAATTTTAATAATACCGGTGCTGGAATCAATCACTATCTTTGGAGAGCTGTATGTTCCTGCAATTTCAATTTTTTTCATGATCATTATTTTTTAACAAAACTAGTTGGAGTATGTTATCCTAAAATGACCAGAGAATTAAGTATTCTATAAAGTAACCTTAATTATTGTAAGGTTTTGAGTCAACTACTTTATTTTAAGGTTAACGAAGGCATTGATCTCTCTCCATAATGATAATGTGTTGGGGGGAAATGTTAGTATGCTTCTATCTATTAATTGATAGGTTATTTGCTTCTCGGTTTCCAGTTTCTTTTTTTATTAAAGTTGCCTCCCTTCTTAAAAGGCTTTTTATAAGAAGTATCATATTCAGGTCCAGGTTCAAAACCTGCAGGTAAGGCTAGCTTTTTAACTTCACAACCTATTAAATTTTCAATTTTAGAGAAATTATAGCAATCATCAGCATTAATAAAAGTTAAGGCTACTCCAGTATTATCTCCTCTTGCAGTTCTTCCAATTCGGTGTACGTAATCTTCAGCATCACTAGGGATATCATAGTTGATTACTAGGTTGATTCCTTTAATATCTATTCCTCTGGAAAGTACATCGGTGGCAACCAGCAATTTTATTTTTTTGTTCTTAAAATCTAAAAGTACTTCTTCTCTTTCTTGTTGGTTTAAATCAGAGTGAATTCCTTTTGCAGGAAGACCAACTTTATTTAACGCTTGTACAATTTCTTTTACGGTAACTTTTCTTGAAGAAAAAACTAAAATAAAATCGTGATCTTTTCCTTTGAGTATTTCACTAATCAATTTTATTTTTTGATGGTTGTGTACTAAATAAGCTGCTTGTAAAATACCTTCGTTGGGTTTAGAAATAGCGATGTTAATGGTAACAGGATCTTTTAATAATTGAGCAGAAAGTTGTCGGATTTTAGGAGGCATTGTAGCAGAAAACAGTAGATTTTGTCGATTTGCAGGTAATTTCTCAGCAATTTTTGTGATGTCTTCATTGAATCCCATATCCAACATTCTATCTGCCTCATCTAATATAAAATGTTTAACGCCAGAAGTGTCAAAATAACCCATATTTAAATGAGAAATAAAACGACCTGGAGTACAAATAACAATATCTGCACCAGTAGTCAATGCTTTTTTTTCAGAATCAAAACTTTTTCCATCTCCTCCTCCATAAATAGCAATAGAAGTGGCATTGGTAAAGTAACTTAAACCTTCCACTTGTTGGTCAATTTGTATAGCCAATTCACGAGTAGGAACAATAACAATGGTACTTACTTTTTCAGAACTACCTCTTTTACAAATAGCATTTAAAATAGGAAGTACAAAAGCGGCTGTTTTTCCTGTTCCGGTTTGGGCGCAAGCGATAACATCTTTCCCTTGCATAATTGCAGGAATAGCTTGTTCTTGGATGGGTGTTGGAGTGTCAAACCCCATAGCATCGAGTGCTTCGATGACTTGAGGTTCAAAATTAAGTTCGTTAAATTTCATTTGGTCTTTTTAGTTTAGCAAAAGTAATACTTTAAATCAGTGGATTTATAAAGGATGTTTTTCTAATGGTTATTTATTGGTCATAAGGATTCTAAATAATCAATATAAATTGATAATTTTGTGAATTACTTTTGGGGGATTAGCTCAGTTGGCTAGAGCGCTTCGCTGGCAGTGAAGAGGTCATCGGTTCGACTCCGATATTCTCCACTAAACCGCTATAGAATTCTATAGCGGTTTTTTATTTTTAAATCTCCTAGTAAAGGAAGTATAATATAGACATACTTTTATTAAATTCGCATCTCTTAAAAATAAACATGAGTCAGTATAAAATATATAACGGATTAGACTTGCCCAACGTTTCTAAGGAGGTATTAGAAAAGTGGGAAAAGAATAAAGTATTTGAAAAAAGTATAACTACTCGAGATGGTAAAAAACCATTTGTTTTTTATGAAGGACCGCCTTCAGCAAATGGATTGCCAGGGATTCATCATGTAATGGCAAGAGCCATAAAAGATATATTTTGTCGTTATAAAACCTTAAAAGGGTTTCAGGTAAAACGAAAAGCAGGCTGGGATACGCATGGTTTGCCTGTGGAGTTAAGTGTAGAGAAAAAATTGGGCATTACCAAAGAAGACATTGGTAAAAAAATATCGGTTGACGAATACAACAAAGAGTGTAGAGAAACAGTAATGCAGTACACCGATATTTGGAATGACTTAACGGAAAAAATGGGGTATTGGGTGGATATGGATGATCCATACATTACCTACGAAAACAAATATATTGAAACAGTTTGGTGGTTGTTAGGTCAGTTACACCAAAAGAATTTATTGTATAAAGGATATACTATTCAACCTTATTCTCCAGCAGCAGGTACAGGGTTAAGTTCGCACGAATTAAACCAGCCAGGGTGTTATCGAGATGTAAAAGACACCACAGCTGTTGCTCAGTTTAGGATAAAAAGCCTATCCCCAGCCCTTTCCGAAGGAAAGGGAGATTCTCCCCTTTTGGGGGAGTTAGAGGGGACTTATTTCCTCGCTTGGACAACCACTCCTTGGACTTTGCCCTCTAATACGGCTCTGGCTGTTGGGCCTAAGATTGATTATGTGTTGGTGAAAACCTTTAACCAATATACTGGTAATCTAATATATGTTGTTGTTGCTAAAAACCTTTTTGAAAAACATTTTATTCACCCAGCAGGATTTAATCAACATGATGAGAATACAAACGATATTATTGGTGAATATGATAGTATTTTTGATTTTTATGACGCTTATTTGAGAGGTGAAGTAGAAAAATTTGAATATAATATTAAGGGACAAAACAAACCACAAGGTAAAATAATAAAAGAATTTAAAGGTTCTGATCTAGTTGGAATCCAATACGAACAACTCTTACCTTATGCACTGCCTTATGAAAATGCGGAGAATGCCTTTCAGGTTATTGCAGGTGATTTTGTTACCACTGAGGATGGTACTGGTATTGTACACATTGCACCTACCTTTGGACAAGACGATGCTCAGGTGGCTAAAGATGCTGGGGTTCCTTCTATGCTGGTATTGGATGATAACGGAAATCCAGTTCCATTAGTTGATTTACAAGGAAGATTTAGAAAAGAGGTAAAAGATGATGATTTCTTGTATGGAGGAGAATGTGTTAAAGAAGAATATTTAACGGAAGAAGAAAAAGACATTGAATTCAAGAAGCAAAAGGAAATACTCGAAAGCAAAGGAAAAATTAAAGACTTAAAAGAGTATTTGAATGTGGATAAGCGAATTGTTCTTAAGCTGCAAGAAGAAGGAAAATTATTTAAAAAAGAAACCTATGAACACAGTTATCCGCATTGTTGGAGAACGGACAAGCCAGTGTTGTATTACCCCTTAGATTCTTGGTTCATTAAATCTACTGCTGTAAAAGACAGAATGATTGAATTGAACAAGACCATTAATTGGAAACCAGAAAGCACCGGTACAGGTCGCTTTGGAAATTGGTTAGAGAATTTAAACGATTGGAATTTATCCCGTTCGCGTTATTGGGGTATTCCTATTCCAATATGGAGAACAGAAGAAGGAGACGAAGAAATTTGTATTTCATCAGTTGAGCAATTAAAAGGAGAAATTGAAAAATCTGTTGCTGCAGGATTTATGCAATCAAGTCCGTTAGCTGATTTTGTGGTAGGAGATATGAGCAAAGAAAACTATGATAAATTCGATTTACATAAAAACTATGTGGATGAAATTACCTTGGTTTCTTCGTCAGGGAAACCTATGAAACGCGAAGCTGATCTAATTGATGTTTGGTTTGATTCAGGTGCCATGCCTTATGCTCAACAACATTATCCTTTTGAAAATAAAGAACAAATAGATGATAATTTATTTTTTCCTGCAGACTTTATTGCTGAAGGGGTAGATCAAACACGAGGTTGGTTTTTTACGTTGCACGCCATTGCAACAATGGTGTTTGATTCTGTAGCTTATAAAAATGTAGTGTCAAACGGTTTGGTGTTGGATAAAAATGGTCAAAAAATGTCCAAGCGTTTAGGCAATGCTGTTGATCCTTTCGAAACACTAGGGAAATATGGGGCTGATGCCACACGTTGGTATATGATTACCAATGCGCAACCTTGGGATAATCTAAAATTTGATTTAGAAGGAATTACAGAAGTACAGCGCAAATTTTTTGGAACCCTTTATAATACTTATGGGTTCTTTGCTTTGTATGCCAACCTGGATGGGTTCACTTATTCGGAAGATGAGGTCCCTGTGGCTGAACGACCAGAAATTGACCGTTGGATTATATCCAAATTAAATTCTTTAATTGAGGATGTAGATATTCACTATAATAATTTTGAACCTACTAAAGCGGGACGATTGATTCAAGAGTTCGTCAATGATCATTTGAGTAACTGGTATGTTCGTTTGTGTAGAAGACGTTTTTGGAAAGGAGAATATTCTCAAGATAAAATTGCTGCTTACCAAACCTTGTATAAATGTTTGGAAGTGGTTGCACAACTTTCGGCTTCTATTGCTCCATTTTACATGGATCAATTGTATTCGGATTTGGTTGCAGTGAGTGGAAAAGGAGATACGACTTCAGTACATTTATCGGATTTTCCTAAAGTAAATGCCCAAACCATTGATACTGATTTAGAAGAACGGATGGACATTGCTCAGAAAGTTTCTTCCATGGTGTTGAGCTTAAGAAAGAAAGAGAATATTAAGGTTCGTCAGCCACTACAGAAATTAATGGTGCCTATTTTGGATGAGAAATTTAAGCGTCAGTTAGAAGATGTGGAAGATTTAATTCTTGCTGAAACAAATGTAAAAGAGCTAGAATATTTGGTAGATACAGAAGGCGTTTTGGTGAAAAAAATCAAACCGAACTTCAAAACATTAGGGCCAAAATATGGTAAGATAATGAAACAGATTGCGGCAGTTGTTAATCAGTTTAATCAGGATGACATTGCTTTTATAGAAAGTAATAAGTCAAAAAAATTGACAATTGAAGGACAAGAAGTAATCTTGGAATTAGCAGATGTTGAAATTACAACACAAGACATTCCGGGGTGGATAGTTACTAGTGAAGGAGGAGTAACGGTGGCTTTAGATATTACTTTAACGGAAGATTTAAAAGCTGAAGGAATAGCCAGAGAATTTGTAAATCGTATTCAAAACCTAAGAAAAGAAAGCGGTTTAGAAGTGACGGATAAAATACATCTTAAAATCGTTCAACACAACGAAATAAATAATGCAATTAATGAAAATAAAAATTATATTTGTTCGGAAACTTTAGCAGGGCAACTTGATATTGTTGACGGACTGGATAATAATGAAGGAATTGAAGTAGAATTGGAAAAAGATGTGACTACTTTAATTTCTATCAAAAAATTAAATTAAAAAAATTAAAGATATGGCAGAAGTAAGATATTCAGATAAAGATTTAGCGGAATTTAAAGCCTTAATTGAAAAGAAAATTCAAGCTGCACAAAGTGATTTAGATGCATTGAGAGATTCTTTGTCTCATAAAGATGATAATGGAACAGATGATACCCTTCATTCATTTAAAATGATGGAAGAAGGAGCTGCAACACTTTCTAGAGAAGAAGTAGCACAATTGGCTCAACGTCAAGAAAAATTTATAAGATCTTTAGACAATGCATTAGTTAGGATTTCTAATAAATCTTATGGTGTTTGTAGGGTTACAGGTAAATTAATTAGAAAAGAAAGATTAATGGCTGTTCCTCATGCAACATTAAGTATTGAGGCAAAGGAAGCTCAGGGTTAGTGAAACTTCACATTTTTACGTGATAAGTTGAACTAATCCCGCTGCATAGCGGGAGCTTTTTAATTGCTTACTTTTTATAATTAGAAATTGTAGGTTTCTAATTTTTAATAAACTCAATGAACAAATTTCTTTCCATTATTTCAAAACCTATTGTTCTTATTTTTTTAGTGTTGTTTGTCGATCAAGCATCTAAAATATGGGTGAAAACGCATATGTATTTGAGTCAGGAATTTCCTGTACTTGGTGATTGGTTTTACATCCATTTTACTGAAAACAGAGGAATGGCATTTGGGATGGAATTTGGCGGTGATTGGGGAAAATTAGCATTAAGCTTATTTAGAATTGTTGCTGTATGTGGTATAGGGTATTATTTGTTTAAATTACCAAAATTATCCCCATCAGGATTAAAAATCAGTATAGCTTTGATTTTTGCTGGAGCAGTAGGCAATATAATTGATAGTGCTTTTTATGGATTAATCTTTAACGAAAGTTTTAACCAGTTGGCTACTTTTTTTCCAGAGGAAGGAGGGTATGCTCCTTTTTTACACGGATGGGTGGTAGATATGCTATGGTTTCCATTGTTAGAAGGGAA
>JAGFIT010000086.1 GCA_024103385.1 Vicingus serpentipes | reverse complement strand
TTTTAGGGGTGGTCAATTTGCACCGCTGAGGGTGGTCAGTTTAAAATGCTATAGGGTGGTCTATTTGGACTGCTATAGGTGGTCAACTTAAACTGTTATCGGGTGGTCTGTTTGAGTGGATTTTCCACTGTAGGGATTATTTGAATTTGGAAGGCCTTGTAAAATAAGAAAACCGCTTGATTCTGTTGAATTCAAGCGGTTTTTTGCAGCCCGTAGGGGAATCGAACCCCTGTTTCCTGGATGAAAACCAGACGTCCTAACCCCTAGACGAACGGGCCAAATAATAATATCCTCTCATTTGAGGAGTGCAAATTTATAATTTTTTAATTGCTAGACAAAAAAAAGGAAGAAAATTATTCAACAAAATCATTGTCTGTTTGAAATTTGAAACCAAGTCGTTTCCCTGTTTTAATACTCATGGCATTGGTAGCTTCTATAATGTCATGAACACTTACTTCTTGCATAGTGCTGTACGGAGGAGTGAGCAGGTCAAAATCCATAGAATAAAGAATAGCAGATTCTATAATCTGCCTTATTTTTTCATTAGAAATAACCTCATTGATAAAATCATTGTATAAAAAACCTAATTGACGTTTTCCTTCTACAAAATAATGTTTGTCTTTATTGAAAAAGCATCTAGCTACTAAGTAACCAATATCATTCACGCGGTTATACTTAAAAGAGTCTGCTAAAAAATTGTAGACATTAATCATTCCGCAGTAAACTCGCAATTCATCTTCTTTTAAATAAGAGCTGTTCCATATACTGTGACTTTTCTCAAAATCAAAAACGTTGGTGTGCATGTAAAAAACTAAGATGTCTCCACCAAATTTAATGTGAAATTCATGGTCGCTTTTGTTGATAAACTCGATGAGTACATCAGTATCTACTTTTTCCATTTCTGATTTTAAATCATTTACCAACTCTTCTCCTTGCGCTTTAAAATCTTGAAAAATTTCGATGGTTTGTTTAAAGACTTTTTGTTTTAAACAAGCTTTTTCCTTTAAGGTTTCGAGGATTAAAGTTTTAGCATCTTTTTTTGGTGTCATATCAAGTATTGTTTAGAGTAAAGATAGGGGCTTAATAAGCTTTAGCAAAGATAACACGTTGTTTAGAAGGAGCTCCGCTAAAAACACATTTGCCTGCTTTTGAGTCAGTATTCAGTGTCCCTTCTTCGTATTCTCCTAATGGAATACAACGAATAGTTGCTTTAGTAGCTTGTTTAATTTTTTCTTCTGTTTCAGAAGTTCCATCCCAGTGGGCTAAAACAAACCCTCCTTTTTTATCTATAATGGTTTTAAATTCATCCCAAGTATCTGCTTTTTGTGTTTTCTCTTCCCTAAAATCGATGGCTTTTTGGTAAATATTTTTCTGAATGTTTTCTAACAAGTGTTCAATTTTGTTAGCAATATCTTTTTGCTGTAGGGTTTCCTTTTCTTTAGTATCTCTTCTAGCTACTTCTACAGTTCCATTTTCTAAGTCTCGAGGGCCGATTGCAATACGAACAGGAACTCCTTTCATTTCATAATCTGCAAATTTAAACCCTGGTTTATAGGTATCTCTATCATCATACTTAACACTAATACCTTTTGCTTCTATTTCTGATTTTATTTGTAGTGCACGTTCAGAGATTTGAGCTAACTGTTCCTCTCCTTTATATATGGGAATAATAACAACTTGTATAGGAGCTAGTTTTGGAGGAAGCACTAATCCTTCATCATCAGAATGAGTCATAATTAAGGCTCCCATTAATCGAGTAGATACTCCCCAAGAGGTAGCCCAAACATATTCTCTGTTTCCTTCTTTAGTAGAATATTTTACATCAAAAGCTTTAGCAAAGTTTTGACCTAAAAAGTGAGAGGTTCCTGCTTGTAGTGCTTTTCCATCTTGCATTAAAGCTTCAATACAATAGGTTTCTTCAGCACCAGCAAATCGTTCATTTTCTGTTTTTATTCCCTTGATTACTGGAACAGCCATAAACTCTTCAACAAAATTAGCATATACACCAAGCATCTTTTCAGTTTCCTCGATAGCTTCTTCTTTTGTAGCATGAGCAGTATGTCCCTCTTGCCATAAAAATTCAGCGGTTCGTAAAAATAATCTTGTTCTCATTTCCCAGCGGACTACATTTGCCCATTGATTAACCAAGATGGGTAAGTCTCTATAAGATTCTATCCAGCCTTTATAGGTATTCCAAATAATAGCTTCAGAGGTAGGTCTAACAATTAATTCTTCTTCTAACTTTGCTTCAGGATCAACAATAAGTTTGGCTTTATTATTAGGGTCCGTTTTTAACCGGTAGTGAGTAACAATCGCACATTCTTTAGCAAATCCTTCTGCGTTCTTTTCTTCTGCTTCAAACAAACTTTTAGGTACAAATAATGGAAAATAAGCATTTTGGTGTCCTGTTGCTTTGAACATTTTATCCAATTGTGCTTGCATTTTTTCCCAAATAGCATAGCCATAAGGCTTGATAACCATACAGCCTCTAACAGCAGAATGTTCTGCTAAATCTGCTTTTACAACTAACTCATTGTACCATTGTGAGTAATCCTCATCACGTTTTGTGAAATTTTTTGCCATCGTTATCTTTTAGGTATAATTATTGATGAAGGCATCAATAATTCGTAATTTTAAAGGAGTAAAATTAAGTGAATTTTAATAAAAATGAGGTTTAAGATGAAAACATTTACAAGAGGGTTGATGGTAGTTTTTTTTCTTCTTTCTGTAACAGTAATTTACGGGCAAGATGAAATCTATAATGAGAAACCCAAAAAAGAAATTGTTGTAGAATCCAATAATACGAAAGTGAATGAAAAAGATTTAAATAATTACATTACAGAAAAAGATTATAGAGAAAAGGAAGATAAGGAGAAAAATAAAAAAGTAGAGGTGTTTACAGAAGAAAATCCTAGAGACAAAGATCAACGAAGGGATAATAACGAAGCAGTTCACATAGCAGCAGAAATTGTATTGGAGGTATTTATACATGCAGTTTTTATTGTTGCCACACTCTGGAACTAAATTGTGGCACAGAATTTGGTTCTTACAATAGAACAGCAAAAAAATAGGAGGTTTATTATGAAAACAATTCGACTAATAACAATTCAACTTGTTTTATTAACATGGGTAACAGGGGGTGTTATCGCACAAGATGATTTTTACCCTACAACTTCTAAAAAGAAGAAGGAGACTGTTATATCACCAACCGAAGAGAAATTAATTGATGATAGTCAGTATTCTACGGCAACAGATTATTATTATGATAAAAGAGCTAAAGAACAAGAGAAAGCTTATAATGATAGAATGGGAATTACAGATACGACTACTTATTATCAAGATGAAGAAGGAGATGTAAGGGTAACCAATAATTACTATTATGGGGATAACTACGATTATAGTAATGAATATTACGATTATGAGTATTCGTCCAGAATAAGAAGGTTTCACAGAAACAGAGCTAATTATGGTTATTACAATGATTACTACACCAATTACTATTGGTATGATTATGATCCTTACTACTATGGAACAAGTATTTATACTAGCTTTAATTGGTGGAGACCAAGATATTCTGGGTGGAACATAGGCTGGTCGTATTATGGAGGCTGGAATGTAGGGTGGTCATGGGGCTGGGGATGGACGGGTAGTTATGGCTATTATGGTAGAGGCGTTTATTCTGCTTATAATCCTTATTGGGGAGGATATTATAATAACAATTATTACCGAAATTACTATCATAACGGAGGGTATTGTGGAAATAATTATTACAATAGTTATGATCGAAATAGTTATTACTATGGAAAAAGAGGAGGGCATTCAGGAACTACTACTTATGGAAGAAGATCAAGCTCAACCGCTACTGCTGGAGTAAATAATAACCACCAAACTTTTGGACAAAAGTACGAGTCGGTTGTAAGAAATTCTGCTACCATAAATAATGGAGGTGTTAGTACTCCTCGTACTCGTACAAATGTTGCTGCTCATGGAAGTGGTAGAACTGTTTCAGAAAATCCGAGAACAACATCTCAACCAAATAATAGTCCTACAACTACTCGCCCTAGAAACATGAATAATTCAGGTAGCACGAATAGTTCTCCAAATAATGGAAATACTAGTGGTTATTCTACACCAAGAACAACATCAAGACCAAATGGTGTAAATACACGTCCTGCTCCAAGTAATTATTCTAAACCTAGTAATGCTACATCTAGGCCTAGTAATGGTGTTTCTAAACCTGCATATAGTAACCCAAGAAATACGTATTCAAAGCCAGGGTATAGTAAACCAAGAAGTGGGTATTCAGCCCCTACTACCAGACCAAACTCTAATTACTCTAAACCAAGCAATCAGAGTAGACCGACTTATAGTAAACCTTCTGGTAATAGCTATAATAGAGGAGGAGCGGCTAAAAGTAGTGGATCAGCTCCTGCCCAACGTGTAGCACGACCAAGATAATTTATTGCTAAAAATTAGAAATTATGAAAGGTATTTATTTATTATTAATCAGTTTTGTTTTAGTAATCTTAGGACATGGACAAAACGAATTTGATGTATTAAGGTATTCTTCAAATGATTTTTATGGAGATGCAAGATTTAATGCGATGGGAGGTTCTTTTGGTGCTTTGGGAGCGAATATGTCATCGTTAAGTATTAATCCAGGAGGAATAGGAGTTTATAAAAGCTCTGATTTTTCCTTTACTCCAGCATTCCACTATAATTTTACAGAGAGTATGACTCCATCTGGAGGGAATGATTTTGATGGGAAATTAAATTTTCATTTTGGTAATATTGGATTGGTAGGAAATTTTAAATCAGCAGGAAGCTGGGAGTCAGTGAGCTTTGCAATAGGCTATAATCGAACAGCTAATTATAGTTCTCGAATTTCTATAAAAAGCACAACAGATCATTCTTTTTTAGACACCTATGTGGGGGAATTAAATGCTACAGGTGGTATAATAGAAGATGAAATTGGAAATGCCTTCCCCTTTTCTGCTAATTTGGGCTATCAAGCGTATTTAGTTAATCCCACATTCCCTGATTCATTATTATACAATCATGTATTGGATAGCTCTAAAAATATAACTCAAATTACGAATTATCAAACAAAAGGAGGTTCAGGAGAAATGTATTTTGCATTTGGGGGGAATTATTCTGATAAATTGTATTTGGGAGCTTTGATAGGTATTCCAACAGTGAGGTATGTTTATGATCGTACTTATATTGAAACTCCAGATGAAACGGATACTTTGCTTAACTCCTTTTCAGTAAATGATTTTGTGAAAACGAGTGGGACAGGTATTAATTTAAAATTGGGCTTAATATATAAAGTAGTAGATTGGTTTAGAATAGGTGCTGCTTTTCATACTCCAACAGTTTATGCTTTAACAGATAATTATGAAACTACTTTGAATTCCGAATTTAAAGATGGAAGTACATATAGTGTTTCTTCCCCTTATGGATCTTTTGATTATATAGTGACTACACCTTATCGCTTTATTTCTAGTGCTAGTTTTGTTATTGGAGAATATGGAGTAATTAATGGAGATTATGAAATTGTAGATTATTCTTCAGCTTATTTAAGGGAAGATAAATCTTTTGGTTCTTCTGGAGCTGATTTTAGTACAGAAAATCAGAACATAAGAAATAATTTTCAACTGACTCAAAATATAAGAATTGGAACAGAATGGCGATTAGACCCCTTTAGAATTAGAGCAGGATATCGTTATTTAGGAGATCCTATTAATGACCAATTTAGTGTAAATAATAATGCGAACATCTATTCCTTAGGATTTGGAATTAAACAAGATGAATATTATTTTGATATGGCTTATGCTTTAAAGACATCCAAAACACAGTCTTCTATTGTAGCAGAACACAATGAATTTGCTGACGTTAATCTAAAAGACCATCACATTTCGTTTACGTTAGGTTTCCGGTTTTAAATCTGATTCACATATCCCAATATTGCTAACACAATAATAATAGTGGTAATTACAAATATTGTCCATCTAAAATAGCTATTGGGAATAAGTGGTTTGCGAAATTGAGCATTGGTTAGATAATTGCATTGATTTACTACTTTTAAACTACCATTTTTAACACCAAAGAAGTAAATAGTTTTTTCATTTTCCGTATGATAATCATGTTCAAACCAAACATTCTCTTTTTCTAATAATTTTTGAAAAGCAGTAGCTCTTTCTTTTTCATAAAAACGAAAAACAGTGTGTCCAGGCCTTGTAGGATGGTCAAAAAAATTGGTAATGTTAAACATTTTGAGAAATTAATTGATGCGCAATGTCCTACCAACAATAAGTAAAGAATTTCTTCTCAATCCATTCATCTCACATAATTCTTTAACAGAAACATTATAACGGTTAGCTATTTTATACATGTAGTCTCCTCGAACTATTTTATGATATTTTACACCTACCGGTAGAGCAGCATAATCCCATTTTTTCTTTGTTAATATTAACGAATCACTAATTAATTTGTTTTGCTTAAACGAAATAATGTGTTTTGGGTTGATACATTTTCCTTTAAAACGCACTTCAAAATGTAAATGACTTCCTGATGAGCGACCAGAGCTTCCGCCCAGACCAATAACCTGACCAGCAGATACAATGTCTCCTGTTTTTACTTTAAAACGATGAAGATGTGCATATAATGTTTCTAACCCATTATGGTGACGAATAACTACCACTCTTCCATATCCTGGATGATAAAGGGCAACTCTTACCATGCCATCAAATGCTGCAACAACAGGATCCCATACTTCTAAATCTAAGTCAATACCACTATGTGCCCTTCCATCTCTCCATCCAAAGTTAGAAGTAACTACAGGGTTTTGAAGAGGTGCAACATAGTTGCAAAAATTAGCGGTATCAACTAATGTTAATAAGAGAGTAGAATCATTTTTTGTGATGGAATCATTGTAAGGAGAAACGTTTTTCGTATCCCACAGCTGATACATTGAGTTGGATGGAATTTCTGAGTCATCATAATAATTAGTTAAAGCGATATATGAATCATCATTCTCATGATTATCTTGAGCATATTCATTTATTTCTTCTATTAAACCTAAAGGTATTTTATCTAAGTTCAATAAAGAATCAATAATATCCATTATCTCATTTCCAGATAGGTCAGAGATGCTTTCATAAAGAGGATTGCTTGGTGCTATTACCAATGCAGAGACAGTATCTTTTTCAGATTTCTTAGTTTCTTCTTTGTTGGCATAAGTAGTTTTCCAACTAGTTAGAAGGATAAGAATGATTGTTATTTTCAAATAAAAATGCATAAAAAACCCTTTAGAAGGGGGGCTAATATAGTAAAAAATCTCTAAAAGAGCCGTTTTAGTGGCATTTTGTCAAAAAAATGAAGTAATGAAAACTTGTAAGGAAGGTTATAATTTTTACTTTTATAAACGTTATTTAAACTTAGAATTAGATGAATTATTTAAAACGTATCCTTCTTATAATTATAGTGTTTTTGATTATTTTGATAGTTGTGTCTATGTTTCTGCCTTCTTCTACTGTAATTGAGAAGAAGGTCGTTATAGATAACAACAAGGAAGTTATAGAAGAGCAGTTGCATCATTTTCAAATACATAAACTACTACATTATGTGATTAAAAAAGATGATGGAATATGGAGTTTAACCGAACAGGAAGAAGGCGTTGAACTAACGGGTTCTTTAATAGTTGATTATGGATTTAATCCAATTACAAAGTTTAATGCATTGTTTCATCAAGAAAAATTAACAATGGTTTTCGGTAAACAATTGGATAGCTTAAAAGCCTATATAGAAAATTTACCTAAAATTCATCGGGTTAAAGTGGAGAAGAAATTTATGGGGGAATCGCTATGGTATCTATCTGTTAGAGATACGATTAACCAGCGAGAGTCCAGTAATATTCACGGTAAACTATTTACAAAAATCAATCAGTTTATGGATGAGCAAGGAATTGTTTCTGATGATTCTCCTTTTGTTATTTACCATTTATGGACAGATAGTATAGTAGATCTTGAGGCAGGTATTCCTGTTAAAGATTCAACATTAATAGGAAACAAGACAATTAATTTAAGGAAAATAGCATCAGGAAATGTGGTTACGGCTATTCATTATGGGCCTTATGAACGGTTACCAGAAACTTATTTTGGAATCAATGAATGGATGAGAAAAAATAAAGTGGTTGTGATAGGTTCTCCATGGGAATCTTACATTACAGACCCTGCAAAAGAAACAAATCCAGAAAAATGGCAAACAGCTGTATTTTTTCCAATAGAATAAAACTATATTTGCGGCTTATTTAATTGACTTATGAAATATATTTTTTCTATCTTGTTTTTTATAGTAATTACCCTTAGTGGAAATGCACAAGAGAAATTTAACTTATCTACAAAATTAAAAGGCTTAACCAGTAAAGGCGATTACGTTATTCTTGAAGTGCGTTTGAATAAAGAAGATGAATTTAGAACGGTAGAGGGGGGAAGCTCAAGTTTAGCGAGAATTTCTGTTTTTACAGGAAATAACCAAGGGGCAGAATTGGTATCTAAAGGATTTGAAGGGATGAATTCTGTGTTAACTATCCTTAATGAGTTGAAACAAAACGGTTGGAAAATAGTTGATGTCTACCCAATAAGTGGGGAATCATTGATTATTACACACTACATAATTGAAAGGAGAAAGTAAAAGTATATCCTCCTTTCAATAAGCAATCTATTAATTAGTTCGGTAATCAAACTGGTGTAATGCCAAATCTTCGTTCGCTTTAGCAATTTTAGTTTTTAAGTTTTCTTTATAGCTTACGGTTTTCTTGTACACTTCTTCATTTCCAGTGCCTATAATTTGTGCAGCTAAAATTCCTGCATTTAATGCCCCGTCAATTGCTACTGTTGCTACAGGTATTCCTGGAGGCATCTGAGCAATCGCTAATAAAGCGTCCATTCCATCTAAAGAAGCTTTAATAGGTACACCAATTACAGGAAGTGGAGTCATTGCTGCAATAACACCAGGTAAGTGAGCTGCCATTCCTGCAGCAGCAATAATTACTTTAATACCATTACTTTGTGCATTTTTAGCAAATGCTTCTACTTTTTCAGGAGTACGGTGTGCACTTAACGCATTTACCTCAAAAGGAATTTGCATTTCGTTTAAAAAATCAGCTGCTTTTTGCATTACAGGCCAATCACTTGTGCTCCCCATTATTATACTTACTTGTGCTTTCATTGTGAAATATTTTGAGTTCAAAAATACTTATTATAGCGAGTATTTCATAGATGATTTATATAATTAATTACATTTGTAGGGATATGGATAGTGTGACTTTGAAAGACAAATTATTTACACCTTTTATTGGAGAGGAAAAGATTCAAGCATCGATTGGGGAGATAGCTGAAAAAATCAATAAAGATTACAGAGGGAAATCGCCTTTTTTTATAGGAGTTTTGAATGGCTCTTTTATGTTTTTAGGAGATTTATTGAAATCGATTAAACTAGAATGTAAAGTATCATTTATAAAGGTAGCGTCTTACGAAGGAACAACTTCAACAGGAAATGTTAATGAGTTAATTGGCTTAGTAGAAGATGTAGAAGGAGAAGACATTATTTTGGTAGAAGATATTGTTGATACAGGAAATACATTAGAAAAGCTACATGAGTTACTGCTCAATAAAAAAATAAAAAGCATTAAGGTAGCTACACTATTATATAAATCTGAAGTCTACTCAAAAAAATTCCCAATAGATTATATAGGAATAGAAATACCTAATAAATTTGTTGTAGGGTATGGGTTGGATTACGATGGGGTTGGTAGAAATTTGAACTCGATATACGTTATAAATAATAATTAATTCAAAAAAGTAAAACATGTTAAACATAGTATTATTTGGTCCTCCAGGGGCAGGGAAAGGAACTCAAGCAGAAAAGTTAATTGCAAAATACAATTTAGTGCATTTATCCACAGGAGATATTTTTAGAGCGAATATAAAAGGAGAAACAGAATTGGGTGTTTTAGCAAAAAGCTACATAGATAAAGGGAATTTAGTCCCTGATGAGGTTACTATCAAAATGTTGGAAGCAGAGGTGGAAAAATCAACCAATGCAGTGGGGTTTATATTTGACGGATTTCCAAGAACAACTCCTCAAGCAGAAGCATTATCTACTTTTTTAGAAAGCAAAGGAACGAGCATTTCTGTAATGTTAGCGTTAGATGTGGAAGAACAAGAGCTGGTGAAAAGATTGCTATTGAGAGGTAAAGACAGCGGCAGAGCAGATGATCAGGATGAAAGTATTATTTCTAATCGAATTAAAGTGTATAATGAGCAAACAGCTGTTGTGGCTGATTTTTATGATGCTCAAAATAAGTTTCAAAAAATTGATGGAGTAGGCTCAATAGATGAAATATTTAATCGACTTTGTGCTGTTATTGATAAACATAAAGTTTCGTTATAAAATTATTTACTATTGTTTGATTAATGTCTAATTCAAATTTTATTGATTATGTAAAAATCCATTGTCGCTCTGGAAAGGGCGGTGCTGGATCACATCATTATCATAGAGATAATTGGACGACTAAGGGTGGTCCTGATGGTGGTGATGGTGGAAGAGGAGGACATGTAATTGTAAGAGGCAATAAAAATTTATGGACATTATTACACTTAAAGCACAAACGGCATATAAAAGCCGGACATGGTGGTGCAGGTAGTGGTTCAAGAAGTACTGGAGCTGAAGGAGAAGATGTATATGTAGAGGTGCCTTTAGGAACAATTGCCAAAGATGTGGAAACGGGAGAAGTCCTTTTTGAGATCACAAAAGATGGAGAAGAGCAGATACTGGTAAAAGGAGGACGAGGAGGATTAGGAAATGACCATTTTAAATCTGCTACCAATCAAACACCTCGTTATGCTCAGCCAGGTGAAGATTCTGTTGAAGCATGGAAAATTCTAGAACTGAAAGTGTTAGCAGATGTAGGTTTAGTTGGGTTCCCCAATGCAGGAAAATCCACTTTGCTTTCAGTAGTTTCTGCTGCAAAACCGGAAATAGCTAACTATCCTTTTACTACTTTAGTTCCTAATCTAGGAATGGTTGCATACCGAGATCATCGTTCTTTTGTAATGGCAGATATCCCTGGTATTATTGAAGGAGCTCACAAAGGAAAAGGATTAGGATTACGTTTTCTAAGACATATAGAGCGTAATGCAGTATTATTGTTTTTGGTGCCTGCAGATAGTGATGATATTCATAAGGAATACAATACATTGTTAAATGAATTGAAGCAATACAATCCTGAATTGTTAGATAAGGAACGCATTTTAGCTATTTCAAAATCAGATATGCTAGATGATGAGTTGAAGCAGGAAATCGAAAAAGACTTGCCCAATATACCATATCTATTTATCTCTTCCGTAGCTCAACAAGGATTAACTGAGCTGAAAGATATGCTTTGGAAAAAAATTGAAGGGTAGTTTTTTATTTTGAAATGAATAGTTGATTATTATTAATCACCCCATAAACTCTTCCTGTTAGCTCTTTTCCTATAAAAGGCGTGTTTTTAGATTTAGAGACAATACCGTCTTTGGTTAAAGTTATTTTTGCTGTAGGGTTAAATAAGGTAATGTTAGCGTTAGCTCCCTCTTTAATTTCAGCTTGTTTTATTTGAAGTAATTTTCTTGGGTTAGTGGTTAATTTGGTGATGATGTCTTCCAGTTCCAGCTTGCCGTTTAGTGCGGTTAAGCATACAGCAAATGAAGTTTGTAAGTTGATGATGCCAAAAGCCGCATGATCAAACTCACATTGTTTGTTTTCAATATCTTCTGGAGTATGGTCTGAACATATCACATCGATTACTCCATCTTTAAGACCTTTTATTAACGCATTAATGTCCTCTTTAGTTCTGAAAGGAGGTAGCACTTTATAGTTGGTATTAAAATCTGTCAGTTCAGTTTCATTAAGTAATAAATTGTGTGAATTGGTATCAGCAGTAATTTTTAATCCTTTTTTCTTAGCGGCAGCAATCAATTCTACCGATTTTTTGGTGGAGATGTTAGTGAGGTGAAGACGTGCATTGCAATACTCAGCTAAATAAATGTCTCGGCTCACCATTAGCTCCTCAGCCAAAGCAGGTATTCCTTTCAATCCAAGCTGAGTGCTTACTACTCCTTCATTCATTTGTCCTTTATGATAAAGTAATTCATCGTTAGGAAAATTCATTACTAGCCCACCAAAAGATTGGTTGTAGAGTAGTGCTCTATTAAGTAAGCTTGGATTAGTTATACTTTTTTTATTGTCGGTAAAAGCTACAGCACCTTTAGTGTGCATGTCATACATTTCAGCAATTTCTTGACCTTCACATTGGTGAGATAAGCTTCCTGTAGGATAGAGAGTAACAATATTGCCTTTGGCTTTATTGATGAGGTATTCAATTCCTGCTTTTGAATCAGTTACAGGATTGGTATCGGGCATAGTGACTACTTCTGTAAAACCACCTAAAGCTGCTGCTCTTAATCCTGTTGTCAAATCTTCTTTGTACTCATGTCCTGGGTCGCAAAAGTTGACACGCATATCCATCCATCCAGCAGAAACATGTAAGTTTTTAAAAGTGATTTCCTTATAATTTTTATCGTTTTTGATGGATTTACCTATTTGTTGGATAATTCCCTTCTCAATTAAGATGTCAACAGTTTTACCATTATAAGGAGAGTTGCTGTCAATTATTTTTGCTGATTTGATTAAAGCGTTCATGTTTTAAGCAGTTTGATTAAAGCAATTTCAATGGCCAAAAAAAGTAAGGCTAAAATAATACAATATTTCCAATATCGTTTTCCAGTATTTAATTCAATTAAAGCGGATTTAATATTTCCAGAAGTATTGTCAATAATTTTTGCGTTAATACTATTGATAGTTATTTGATGTTGAATTTCTTCTGAAGAAAGTGTCGTTAAGTCCGATTCTAAACGATTGTAATTGTAAGCTAATCCAGTTTTGAATTGTTCGTTTTCTAAAACATAGTTGCCAGCTAATTCTACAGCTGAATTGATAAAAATGTTGGTGCCGTTGTTCGTGTTTTTTGCCGGTGGGATAATGTCAAAATTAGTATTGGTAATGTGGTAAAGGTTGTTTTCTTGAAAAGAGGGAACATCGATAGTAACGTTTTGGCCTATAGTAAAAAATAGAGGATAATTGGTCTGGCTAAGTAAAGCTATATTATATAGTATTGGAACAAATAAGGCATGTTTACTAAATGTGCTGTTGGTCTTATCGAGAGCTACAGTACTGAGGTAAATGTTTCCTTTATTTACTTTGTAGGAAGTTAAAAAAGGGTCATCGTTTTTTAAGGTAAGCACTTCAGTTTTAAAAGAGGTGGTATTTTTAGAAAGGATATAATGTTTGGTAACTTGAGGCAAATCAATATTCCCTTTTGGTTGTTCGTCAAATACATTTTTAAAGATAGGGTGCTTGTAGTGTATGGTTCTCACCTTTGTTGCCATAGTGTCAGTAGCAGTATAATAATTCACATTCATTAAACTTAAAAACTCTCGGTAACTATCTATATCAATTTCTGGTGCGGGAAATACAAGTAAACTTCCTCCTTCATCAACAAACTGTTTAATGGCGTTTGCTAATCCAGTATTCATTTCTTTTAAGTGATGAAGAATAACTAGGTTGCTTTTTTTAATGAGGGAATAATCTAATTGATTTAAATTGTGTTGCACAAAATTGAAAATACTGTCCGTTTGATAAACGGCAGTGATTGCGGTTTGACCTTTTTCATTTTCTATGCTTAAGATATTAATATTTTCAGCAATAGCATAGGTAAAGTAGAAAACATCATCCGTAGTAACAGGCGCATCTTTTAATTCAATTTTTCCTCGTTGAATACCTTTTGACTTGTTGGTGTAATTAAGAAAGACAACTTTGCTTTCATTCGCTTTAATACTAAAAGTTGTAGGGGTAATCAGCTGGTTATTGATATAGAGTTTTAAAGGGATGTTCTCCAAATCATCTTCTCCGTTGTTTTTTATATTAACAGCAAGTGTTTCTTGTTGAAACAATAAATGGGTAGGAGAGCTAAACCAACAACTATCAATGTATAAGTTGCTAGTTTTAGAAGTAGTTATTGGAGTTAAATAAGTGTTGATAGAAGTGTCTACAGTTATTTTTTCAAAGTCGCTTATTGTAGCTTGAAAATCAGAGAGGAGGTAAAAATTTTTGTTCGCACTCTGCGCATTATTTAAGGCAGAGTTATTTCTAGAGTAAACATTAGAAATGGTTTTAGTGGATGGAGAGATGGTTACGGCTTCAATTTTTTCAATCACCTCTTCTTTACTTAATAAACGTTGATCTCCTGCGCTAAATTGGTTGGTAATTAGTGTAAATTTATCGGTAGGCAAATAAGCATTTACAATAGTTAGTGCTTTCTCTTTTGCTTCATCCAACAGTGTTCCATTCTCTCCTGTACTTTCCATGCTAAAAGAATTGTCAATATACAGTCCTACCGCATTGTTTTGGGTAATATTATTAGTGATAGAAGGAAGGTAAGGTTGAGCAAAAGCAAAAACTAAAAAAGTAATCGCTAAAATTCTACTTAATAGAATAAGTAAGTGTTTTAGTTTTGATTTAGCTTGAGTTTCTTGTTGGACTTCTTTTAAAAACTCTACATTAGAAAAATAAATTTTTTTAAACTTCCGAAAATTAAATAAATGAATAATAATGGGTATCGCGATGGCGAATAATGCGTAGAGGAACTCTGGATAAGCAAATTTCATTAAAGCACAAAAGTAAGAAAACTAATTTACTTAAAAGTAAAAATCAAACTAAGGTAAATGAAGAGTTGTTAAAATAGTAGTGTGATAATGTTAAAGTGTTAAAAACAAAATGAGTGTTGTTGTATTTCAGTATCAAATCACTAACTTTAAACTCTGATTTTTTAATTGATTATGAATAAAATTTTAATAGCCAATAGAGGTGAGATAGCACTTCGTGTAATGCGAACTGCAAGAGAAATGGGAATAAAAACAGTTGCTATCTTTTCGGAAGCAGACCGTAACGCCCCTTTTGTTAAATATGCTGATGAAGCTGTTTATGTTGGCCCCCCACCTTCTAGTGAATCTTATTTACAAGTAGATAAAATAATTCAAATTTGTAAGGATTTAGGAGTAGATGGAATTCATCCTGGATATGGGTTTTTATCTGAAAATGCAAATGCTACTCGAAAAATCACCAATGCAGGAATAACATTTATTGGACCATCTCCAGAAGCAATGGAGCTGATGGGGGATAAATTAAAAGCAAAAGATACGGTAAAGAGTTATGATATTCCAATGGTTCCTGGAACTGATGAAGCTATAGATAATATAGCAGCAGCAAAAAAAATTGCGGAAGGAATCGGTTTCCCTATTTTGATAAAAGCTGCAGCTGGTGGTGGTGGCAAAGGAATGCGGGTGGTAGAATCTGCTGAAGATTTTGAATCGCAAATGGATAGAGCAGTGAGTGAGGCAGTTTCTTCTTTTGGAAACGGAGCAGTTTTTATAGAAAAATATGTGGGATCTCCTCGACATATAGAAATTCAAGTAGTGGCAGATACACATGGAAATATTGTGTATTTATTTGAGAGAGAATGTTCTGTGCAACGTAGGCACCAGAAAGTAATAGAAGAAGCACCATCATCGGTATTGACTCCTGAAATTAGAGAAGCAATGGGTAAATGTGCAGTAGATGTTGCTCGTTCGTGTAACTATGCTGGAGCAGGAACAGTAGAGTTCCTGTTAGAGAACAATAAAGATTTTTATTTCTTAGAAATGAATACTCGACTACAGGTGGAGCACCCAGTTACGGAAATGATAACAGGAATTGATTTAGTAAAGGAGCAAATTAATATTGCACGAGGAGAAAAGCTAAGTTTTACGCAAGAAGATTTAAAAATAAATGGTCATTCATTTGAGGTAAGAGTTTACGCTGAAGATCCGATGAATAATTTCTTACCAGATATAGGAAGGTTAAATACTTATGTTCGACCAGAAGGGATGGGAATAAGAGTAGATGATGGGTTCGAAGAAGGTATGGATATTCCAATTTACTATGATCCAATGATCTCTAAATTAATCACACACGGTAAAGATAGGGAAGAGGCAAGGCAAAGAATGATTCGAGCAATTGATGATTATCAAATTAGTGGAGTAGAAACAACTTTACCTTTTTGCAAGTTTACATTGGAGCATGAGGCATTTATAAGCGGTGATTTTGATACTCATTTTGTTGATAAACACTTTACACCGGAAAAATTACAAAACTCCAACCCAGAAGCCGAAGAAATGGCTGCTTTATTTGCAGCTCGTTTATATGAAGAAGGGGTAGGGAATAAGAAAGCTGTTGAGATGGTCGATGGAGGAATTTCAAAATGGAAGATAAATAGAAGATAAACTTAGTGACTGGTTGTTGGTGTATGGTTGTTAGTAAAGCCCATTGCCAACAACAAACAACAAATAACTATGAACAATATTGATTTCAGAATAGAAAATGGAGTAGGAATAATTACGCTGAATCGACCAGAAAAGTTTAACAGTTTTGTGCGTCAAATGGCGTTGGATTTGCAAGCTCGATTGGATGAATGTGAAAGTAATTCAGAAGTGAGAGCTATCTATTTAACAGGGGAAGGAAAAGCGTTTTGTGCTGGACAAGATCTGGCTGAAGCAATTGACCCTAACCAAACAGAATTACCAAAAATTGTGGAGGAACATTACAATCCCATTATTGAACGATTACGTAAAATTGAAAAACCCATTGTGTGTGGAGTTAATGGAGTTGCTGCGGGAGCAGGAGCAAACATTGCACTAGCTTGTGATATTACTGTTGCAGGAAGCTCGTCAGCTTTTATACAAGCATTCAGTAAAATCGGTTTAATCCCTGACAGTGGAGGTACTTTTTATTTGCCGCGTTTAGTGGGGATGCAAAAAGCTGCGGCATTAATGTTTTTAGGAGACAAAGTAATGGCCGAAGAAGCAGAAAAAATGGGAATGATTTACCAAGCGGTAGCAGATGAAAGTTTACAAGAAACAGCTTTAGGGATTGCGCAAAAATTAGCAAAAATGCCCACTAAAGGAATTGGTTTAACCAAACGTTTATTGAATGAATCCTACAACAATACCCTTTCTGAACAATTAAAACTAGAAGGAGAATTACAAAATGAAGCAGGGCAATCTTATGATTATCAAGAAGGAGTGAATGCTTTTTTAGAAAAAAGAAAACCGGTGTTTAAAGGGGAATAATTATGGTTGTTAGTTGTTAGATATTAGTTGATGGGTTATAGAGATTATACAACTTTAGAAGTTTGGAAGGAGGCTAGGAAATTGGTTAATGAAATTTATAAATTGACTGAACAATTTCCTAAGAACGAAAATTATGGTCTAACTTTACAGATTAGAAGATGTGCAGTTTCTGTACCATCAAATATTGCAGAAGGATGTGGGAGAAACCATACTAAAGATTCTATGCAGTTTTTTTATATAGCTAGAGGATCTCTGTATGAATTAGAAACGCAGATTTATTTATCAGAAGACCAGAATTATATAATTAGAACAGAGACAAAAGAAATCCAAGACCAAATTACAGTATGTAAAAGGTTATTAAACGGGTTTATCAATTATTACAAATCAAAAACTTAATGGATTCAACCAACAACCAACAACCAACGACTAACAACCATATTATAGGAGTACTAGGAGCCGGATCAATGGGTTCAGGAATTGCACAGATAGCTGCAACAGAAGGACATCAAGTAGTGTTGGTGGATTTGAATGATGAAGCGCTGGCTAAGGCACAAGAAAATATTCAAAAAATATTAGATCGATTAGTAGAAAAAGGGAAGATGGATGAAACTACTTCTAAAGCTATTTTTGGAAGGTTTCAATTTTCTAATGACATTACTGATTTCGAAAATTGTGGAATTGTGATAGAGGCGATTATTGAAGATTTGGATATTAAACAACAAGTATTTACCCAATTGGAAAAAATAGTTGATGCCAATTGTATTTTGGCAAGTAACACTTCTTCACTTTCTATTGCTTCAATTGCTTCGGCATGTAATAAATCAGATCGAGTAATAGGAATTCATTTCTTTAATCCAGCACCTTTAATGCCATTAGTAGAAATTATTCCTGCTGTACAGACTTCTGAAGCGACAAAAATTGCTGCTCGTCAGTTAATTGATGATTGGAAAAAAGTAACGGTTTTAACTAAAGATACCCCTGGGTTTATTGTGAATAGAGTAGCTAGACCCTTTTATGGGGAAGCATTAAAAATTTACGAAGAAGGAGTAGCAGATTTTGCTACCATTGATTGGGCAATGACTGAACTGGGTGGTTTTAGAATGGGGCCGTTTACCTTGATGGACTACATTGGTAACGACATTAATTATACGGTAACGGAAACTGTTTTTGCAGCGTTTTATTTTGACCCAAGGTATCGACCATCGTTTACGCAAAAGCGTCATTCAGAAGCGGGTTGGTATGGTCGTAAATCAGGAAGAGGTTATTATGATTATGCTGAGGGTGCTACAATGCCAGAACCAAACAAAGATAAGAAGTTAGGAACTACTATTTTAAACCGAGTTTTGGTGATGTTAATCAATGAGGCAGTAGATGCTTTGTTTTTAAATATTGCCACTAAAGAAGATATTGATTTGGCTATGACTAAAGGGGTGAATTACCCGAAAGGGTTATTGAAATGGGCAGATGAAATAGGGCTAGATAACGTATTGAATCAATTGGAAAATTTACATAAGGAATACGGTGAAGACCGTTATCGACCTAGTGTACTTTTAAGAAGAATGGTCAAAGAAAATAAAAACTTTTATTAGTGAAAATCATTCCTGAAGTAGCGAAGCGAATATCAGGAATCTTTATAAATTACGAACTTCAAAGTAAGAAGATACCTCCATTTCGGTCGGTATGACAAATTAAATTATGAGCAATAGTACTCCCAATAAAATAGTCAACCAGATGTTTGAAAAAGATGCCTTTAGCCAATGGTTGGGTATCGAAATTTTAGAAGCAGAAAAAGGAAGTTGTAAATTAAAAATGATTGTACGCGAAGAGATGTGTAATGGATTTGGAATTATACACGGAGGGGTTACTTTTTCTTTGGCGGATAGTGCATTGGCTTTTGCATCAAACGCTCATGGTAGGTTGAGTGTAGCATTAGAATGTTCCATTTCTTATCCTAATCCAGTCAATGTTGGTGATACATTAATTGCTGAGGCTACCGAAGTAAGTCTGAGTAATAAAATCGGGATTTATAATATACCTATAACCAATCAAAAATCAGAAGTAGTAGGTGTTTTTAAAGGAACAGTTTACCGCACTAGTAAGGATTGGTAATTGGTTATTCGTCATTTCGGAAGGAACGGGGAGTGGATGTCCCGAATCTATTGAACTTCTATAAGATTTATTATTTTGTCAAAAACACTCAATAAAGAAATTCTAAGATTAGCTATACCAAATATTTTAGCAAACCTTTCTGTGCCTCTAATTAGTGTGGTTGACGTGGCACTAATGGGGCATCTTAGTAGTGAAACCTACATTTTAGCCATAGGTTTTGGGGTTACCATTTTTAATTTTGTGTATTGGGGTTTTGGGTTCTTACGTATGGGCATGACGGGTTTAACAGCTCAAGAAGTAGGGAAAGGAGATGTTGATGAGTCTTATCGATTGCTGTTTAGAGGATTGATTATTGCTTTTTTAGGCGCTTTATTGCTGTTTGTCTTTAAGGATTACTTACTACAATTGTCGTTGTATTTAATAGACTCTAATGAGCAAGTGAACACACAAATAACAACGTATTTTAATGTTCGAATTTTTGCTGCTCCAGCTACCCTAGGGTTATATGCTTTTATTGGGTGGTTTTTAGGAAAACAAAATGCCACTATACCCATGATTATTACCATTGCTGTAAATGTTTTTAATGCGGTATTGAGTTATTACTTAGTAGTAAATGTTCAGATGAATACGTCTGGAGTTGCTTTAGGGACAGTAATGGCACAATATATTGGATTGTTTATGGCAGTTGTTTTCTTTTTGATAAATTATAAAAAGGAGTTGACTGCTCAAGCACTTCAAAATATACTGGAGTTAATTGCACTTCGAAAATTTATAGGCGTTAATTCAGATATTATTATTCGAACCTTGTGTTTGATTTTTGTGCTGTCGTTCTTTAAAGTCATGTCGGCAAAAGAAGGAGTGATTATTGGAGCAGCAAACGTATTATTATTAGAGTTTATGACTATTGCTGCGTATGGTATTGATGGATTTGCATTTGCTGTAGAAGCCATTAGTGGTAAATATTTTGGGGCAAAAGATAAATTGAATTTAAGCAAGGCAATTCGGTATTGTTTTTATTGGGGATTTGTTTTTGGAGGGTTGTATGCGGTTGCTTTTTTATTTTTTGGTGTTGATATATTAGAAGTATTAACCTCTCAGCAAGAAGTAATTCGAGTAGCAAAAGATTATTTAGTCTGGTTGGTATTGTTCCCTTTATTAAGTGTGGTGCCTTTTATTTGGGATGGAGTATTTATTGGTGTAACCGCATCAAAAGCAATGAGAAACACCATGCTGTTTTCTACGTTTATTATTTTCTTACCCACCTTTTATTTTTTACAGAATTACTTTGGAAATCACGGAATATGGTTAGCGTTTACCTTGTTTACGCTAGCTAGAGGAATAAGTCAATCCGTATTGGTGAAGAAAGTGGTTTACGATAGGGTTTAATAAATTAGTTTATTTTCTCTACCAAGGATTAGTAATTTTACTGAAGTTTAAATTAATATACGAATGAACAAAAAACTAATTTATTTATTTGTTTTCCTTCTCAATGGGTTATTTGCTCAAGCCTCCAATCTTCGTGGGTTATGGGTATGGAATACCTCTGCGATAATTGCATCTACCACGGAAGTAAACAAACTTATTAATCAATGTGTTGCTGATGGAACAACGGATATTTATTTATATGCGTACGGGATGTTAACAGGGAGTAATAAAAATAATATGCAGGGGTTTATATCCAAAGCAAACTGTAATAATATTAATGTATGGGCTATGGATGGTTACCGAGGATATTTTGCAGATTGGTACGGACGTTCTGGGTTTATTAATTTTATTAATACAGTGATTGAGTATAATGCTACTAGTACAATTGACCAGCAATTTATTGGGGTACAAGGAGATAATGAACCACAAGATGGACAAGGAGAACCTCAAGGTACTTTTCATAATGGTATTAAAGGATCTTTACTTAATAGTTCTGGCGGGGGAGTATGGCAGGCAACAGAAGTTTTAGATAGAGAATATCTAATGCGTGATTGGGTTGACATGACCAAAGAAGCTTATGATACCTGCCATTCACACAACTTACGTTATGGACAAGCAATGGTAAGTTGGTTGGATGATTATTATGGGGAAGAAATATATTGTACCTATAATAGTCAATACAAACCTGTAGTGGAACACATGATGGATTACTTGGATGATTTTTTATCATGTCGTATAATACCAATCCTTTAAATGTATATGCTCGTGTGGAAGGAGAATTAAATTATGCTGAAACCCTCCCGATTCAAAACAGACCAAGAATATGGGTTGGGTGCGAAACACATTGTGGAGTGGGAATTAATGTCTCTTATTGTGATACACCAGATAAAAATAGTAAGGATACCGTTAATAAGGATATTAGCACCATTGAGGCCTTAGTTGCTTCTTATACATCTTATACTGGTTTTAATATTCATGATTGGGAAGGTTGGAAAAATTTAACTCCCCTCTCATCGCTCACCACAGATCCTTTATGTAGCAACCCGACTAGTGCTCGTTTCGAAATAATAAGTAAAGAAGAAATACAGGTTTACCCCAACCCTTCTAAAGGATTAGTAAATATAAATAACATTCCGGAAAATACTATCCTAGAGGTTTTTAATATTGTTGGGGAGCTTGTATTTAGAAAAGAATTTATTGGGACTACACATACAATAAGCTTACAAAAAAAATCAGGGATTTACCTCTTGAAATTTCATGTTGGAGATAACATCCAATTTAAAAAAGTTGTAATAGAGTAGGGGCTTGATTTCTTTAAGATTATCTAGATTAATCGGATGACATTTTTTCTTAAATCGTCATCGAAAAAATACGTGTAGTAGGTTTGTTGCGGATGAGGTGTAAATCAAAAACCATACATACATTACGCACAAAAGGACGAGCTGCATCAGGTAGTGTTAATCCATTTTCGGTAATGGTTACCAAACCGTCTTTTTCCATTTCAGCTAATTTTTCTAGGCATTCAGCTAATTCAGGAAATTTTAATTCGTCACCTTCCCAAGAAGTTTCAAAGTGGCACATAATGTTAAGTATGTGCTGACGAATTACTAAATCTTCATTACTCAATAGATGTCCTCTAAAAATAGGGATTCGTCCTTCGTTGACTAATTCGGTGTACTCTTCTATGGTTTTGGCATTTTGTGCAAAGCTGTACCAGGTGTCACTAATAGCACTCATTCCTAATCCAACCATTAATTGTGTTTTACTAGCGGTATAGCCCATAAAGTTTCTGTGCAAGGTTTGGTTTTCCATGGCTTGGTACATTGAGTCGGTTTTTAATGCAAAATGATCCATTCCAATTTCTACGTAACCTAATTCATCTAACAATTGTTTGCCTGTTTCATACAACACCCTTTTTTCATCGGCAGTTGGTAAATCATTTTCGTCATAACCTCTTTGTCCAACACCTTTTATCCATGGTACGTGAGCATAACTGTAAAAGGCAATACGATCGGGTTTTAACTCTTTAGTTTTATTAATGGTATCAATAATGCTTTCTTTGGTTTGGTGAGGCAATCCAAAAACCAAATCCTGACTGATAGAAGTGTACCCTATTTCTTTACTCCAATCGGTAACTTCTTTTACCTTTTCGAAAGGTTGAATTCGATTAATGGTTTTTTGCACCTTGGGATCATAGTCTTGCACACCAAAACTATTTCTTCTAAACCCCAAATCGTATAATTTTTGTAAATGTGCTTTTGTGGTATTGTTAGGGTGAGCCTCAAAACTAAATTCATATTCTTCGCAAACGGTAGCTTTGGCTAAAATACCATTAATGAGTTTTTCTAAATTTTCAGGACTAAAAAAAGTAGGTGTTCCTCCTCCTAAATGAATCTCTTTAATTTGTGGCTTCTCATCAAACAATGCACAATACAAATCCCATTCTTTTAAAACCGTATCAATATAAGGTTCTTCAACGCCATGTTGCTTGGTAATGCGTTTATGGCATCCACAAAAGGTGCAAAGGCTCTCGCAATAAGGTAAATGAATGTATAAGCTAATACCCTCTTTTTGATTACTTTCTTTAAAAGATTGTTTTACGGTAGCAATCCAGTCTTGGTAATCAATGCCTTCTTTATTCCAAAAAGGAACCGTTGGGTAACTGGTGTATCTTGGGCCAGGAATATTGTATTTATGGATTAATGCTGTGTTCATCCTATTTTTTTATTCACCATTTTTTCACCAACAGTTTTTCCGAACTCACGAATTTCATTGGCTATGTCAGTATCATTAGTTGCTCTTTCGTAAACATCAGACATGGTAATTAATGATTGCATAAAGAAATGTTGCATCTCATCTATCATCATTTTTTTTGTCCATAAATCCATACGTAGTGTATTGTTTTCTTTTTCATCCCAAAGACTAATCATTAACGCTTTTGCTGATTTTTCTCCTTCTTCTCCTGTATCAGAAGCTATCCATTCAATATTTTCAGGGATATGGTTTTCATCTAAAGTAACTGTAAAGTTGATGGTTGATTTTTTTTTCATGAAATATTTTTTTATTGATACTAGGTTTTAAACTTTCACTATTCACTATTCACTATTTACGGTTTATATTTTGATTGATTCAATATTTTTTGAGCATCTTTTTCTTGCATCAATTGCTGAACGGTGATGGTTGGATTATTTTTCATGTAAGCTTTCACAATTTGCCAACCTAACCAATGTCCAACCCTCCCAGGTGAACCTTCTGGAAACCCTTGTGTGAAAGGTGCTTCTCCCATGTATTTTATAATTTCTTGGGTTTCTTTGGTGTAGAGTAATTTGTTGTCAATAAAATAGAACCATATTTGTTCTTCATTGTTTTCACACCAGCTTAACTGAGATAATGTATAGTTGACTTTAAGCGCATTTTCAGTTTGAGGCATTAAAGCATCTAGAAGGTATAAGATTTTACCCTGGTGAATCATTTCAGTTAATAAATCGGCTTGTGTTTCTGTTAATTCAAATTCAGTAGTAATCCAACCAGTCATTGCTCCGACTACTAAATTTTCTTTTGTCATCGAATAAATTTTATACATGGGGTATCCCAATTGAGGATAAGCGTGATAATCTTTTCCTAAAAACATATCTAAACCAATTCCTAAGTAGTTGTCATCTGTAATAACAGCATAATTAAAACCAGAAATGTAGGTGATAATTTCAGGAATGGGTTTTTTAGGGAAATAGTATTTATAGTATTGAAAAGCATTTTTTAATTCAGCTTCATACACACTAAAATCACCATAAAGTTTTAAGGCTTCTTTTTGAATGTTATTGATGTCTGGGTCAAGTACAAAAGAGTTGAGTCGACTAGGAAAGCTAGGGTGTTCTATGTTGCCGATATTGATAACATTTTGAGTAAAGGCTTTAAAAAAGTTAGGGTATTGAGCATTGAGTTTTTGAATAACATCAGGAGAAAAATTACTTTGGTATTGAAATAAATCTTTCTCAAAATGCTTTATTTTTAATTCAACTTGAACGTTACTTACATCAATATCTAACCGATTATCGCTGCAAGAAAAGTTAAATGCGGCAATCAGTAAAATACTTATCGTTATTGGTGTTGAAAAATTGAACGACATCCCCTTTTTTTAAGTTTAATTATAGTTAAATTTGCTATTAGGCATTTTAAATAAAACCAATGAAACAGTCATCAAAAATACTTACTTTAATACTATTTAGCTCATTATTTTTAAACCTTTCTGCACAAGATGATGGTTTTCAGAATGATCCTATAGCAAATTCAGGAGATGTTGACAGAGGGTTTCGATTTGGACTACAAGTGAAACCAGGTATCTCGTGGTTTAAACCAAATAGTTCTGGATACGAGAAAGAAGGCTCTAAAGTGGGGTTTTCTTACGGACTTTCGACAGAGTTTTTTTTAGGTAAAAATTATTTGTTTTCTACGGGTTTCTTTATCACTTCTTTGGGAGGAGATTTTTCTTATGAGGGGGTATATTTGGATAATAACAATATTTATGTTCCTAGTGAGGTAAAACAATCAACTAAAATCGGTTATATTGAAATTCCATTGACTTTAAAATTGAGAACGAATGAAATAGGATACATGACTTATTATGGGAACTTTGGATTGAGAACAGCCTTTAAGTATAAATCAACAAGTGATTTTTCTTACATAGATATTAAGAATACCCCAAAAATAGAAAAGGTAAATACTGCAGGAGACGTTTTTTTCTTTAATTCATGGTTGGTGATTGGTGCAGGGGCAGAGTATAACATTTCTGGGAATACCAATTTAAGTTTTGGAATCAGTTATAACAATGGGTTTATCAATGCATTGCATACAAAAACCCATTTGTTGGATGCTACTACTGGAAAGGCTGCATTAGGCACCAAGGGAGAAGCTCTCTATACCGATAAAAATGCAAGTGCTAATATTAACTATTTTGCGCTGGAAGTAGGAATTTATTTTTAATGATGAATTCCGAAAAAGTAATAACACATATTGTAAATTGGCTCAAAGATTATGTTGAAAAATCTAAAACTAAGGGATTTGTAATAGGGGTCTCAGGAGGGGTAGATTCTGCTGTTACCTCGGTTTTAGGAGCATTAACTGGTTTGCCTGTTTTATGTGTAGAAATGCCAATTCATCAGGATAAAAGTCAGATAGAAAGAGCCCAAAATCACATTGAATTTTTAAAGCAAAACTATTCTAACGTAACGAGTATAGAATCAGAGTTAACACCTGTTTTTGACGCATTCGTTAGTGCTTTACCTCCCATTGAAAATGAGGAAGATCGGTTTTTATCTTTAGCTAATGCACGTGCACGTTTTAGAATGACTACCTTGTACTATTTTGCTGGGATACATAATTATTTGGTATTGGGAACTGGAAATAAGGTAGAAGATTTTGGAGTGGGGTTCTTTACCAAATACGGTGATGGAGGAGTGGACTTGAGTCCTATTGCTGACTTAACGAAAACAGAGGTGTTTGAGTTAGCGGCTCATTTAAATATTAATAAGGATATTCAACAAGCAGCTCCAACGGATGGATTATGGGGTGATGAACGAACAGATGAGGACCAAATAGGAGCTACTTATCCTGAATTAGAATGGGCTATGGAAATAGCAGATTCCGATAGCTATCGGAAAGGAACTTTTGATGTGACTGCTTTCACTGCTCGTCAGCAAGAAGTGTTTGGAATTTATACGCGTTTGCATATGCAAAACCAACACAAAATGCAACCGATTCCGGTGTGCATGATTCCTAAAGAGTTTTTTCATTCCTGAAGTAGCGAAAGCGAATATCAGGAATCTAGTAAATCTAATTTTACATATAGAATACCTCTTTTGTGGTATTGCTTAGAATGGTTCTAAATAGTATTTTTGGGGTCAAAATTATGAATCAGCAAGCACATATTATATTTCCTACTACACAGAGCGAAGTGTTCATTGTGTCTTGTCCTGAAATAGGTTTACACTAAAAAGTGTAAAAAATGGACAAAAAAATCATTCAAAAAGCAGGTAAATATTTTACCGAAACAGAAAAACATTTAATTATTCAGGAGTTAATTTCAAGA
>JAGFIT010000085.1 GCA_024103385.1 Vicingus serpentipes | reverse complement strand
TCTGCAAAACTAAAAAGAAAAGATGTGTACACACGGTAGGTGTTTTTACGGATAGGATTTTATCAATTTTAACCTTAGATTTGGTATAATGATAAATGTATAACGCGAATAAACGTACCGGTACGTTTATTGGGTTGTTGGGGCATATTTGAATATTATGGGATTTATTTTTCAAAGAAGATTAAACTTGGGTAAAGGTCTTGGCTTTAATGTCAGTAAATCTGGAGTATCCCCAAGTGTAAGAACAAAATTTGGCACAATCGGTGCCAAAGGCTTTTCAATTAGAACTGGAATCCCTGGATTTTATTACAGAAAACGCTGGAGTGGTAAAAGAAGTGATGGACTGATAGACTTTATTCTGTTTGGCTTGATTTTTCTTTTTTTCTTTTTAACATGGGAAATTTTCGTTTTAATATTTTCATTTGTGTTTAACATATTCAAATGGTTAGTTCTTACAATATACGATTTGATTATGTATGTAATCAAGTCAAGCAAAAAAGCTGAAAACAACGAACTGATTTGGAATGAAACCCAAGAAAAATATGTAAAGTCCAATGATGATATTAAAATACCTAATCTATATTCTAAAATCAAACCACATTTAACTCAAGATAGTATCTCAGATATTGATTATGGACTCTATTTAAGTATTGATGAATTAGCTACACCACTTTCTGAAATTGTAAAAACCATAGAACGAGATATGAGTTTTATTGAGAACTTAAAAAATTCAAAAAATGAAGTTACAATTCCTTTACTATTGCTTTTTGATGTTTATTTGATATTTGAAATATGTACGGAACAAGAATTAATAAATAAAGATTCTATTGAATTATTTGGACTTGCCTTTTTAGGTTATAAAGTTTATAATCCTAAAGTAGCAGATGATTATGATGAACTCAAAACATTACTTGATAAAGACAGAGAATCGTACTACAATTTTTGCAACCACTTAATCAGTGCAAAAAATCATAAGAATGAAGACCTCTCTTTGCTGAAATTATTAATTATACATAAACATAATACTTTAGACGAGTATATTTATTCTCTGAAACAATATGCTAAATTAATTGTTAAAATTGACCTTAACATTACGTCTAATGAAAAGAAAGCGATTAAGAAGATTGACGAACTAATTGATAACCAATTTGAAATCAATAAATAAAACATGCCCCAACAATCTGTCATATTGCATTTTGCTTGCGAGCGGCTTAGTTATTTGAAACTTTTGTAAGTAAATGCCATTCATTTTGTAGGTGGTTATCTAAAAATTTTGCAAGTTGCATCCTTGCTGTGGACAACGAACTATATAGCTACTTGACTGTTAATCGTAAATTGAAATTTCTACAAAATTTCATTAGTTTAGTAGCTATTAATCAACAGAACAAACTGCAACATACAGTTGTCGTTATCACCAATATGATATAGCAAAGACACCCAATGGAAAAATTAAACCGCAAAAAGCACTGGGAAACCATTTATGTAACCAAAGCGTTGAACGAAGTAAGTTGGTACCAACCCACCCCTCAAACTTCGCTTAATTTCATCAAAGAACTTCAAATTCCTACTACTGCAAAAATTATTGACGTGGGTGGTGGGGATAGCTTTTTAGTAGACCATTTATTGGAACTAGGTTACCAAGACATAACCGTGTTAGATATATCCGCAGCTTCATTGGAGAGAGCAAAACAACGCTTAGGTAATAAAGCAACAAAAGTAAAATGGATAGTAGCTGATGCTGCTCAGTTTCAACCCACCGAACAATACGATTTTTGGCACGACCGTGCTGCGTTTCATTTCTTAACCGAACCAAAAGAAATCAATAATTATATAGCAGCTGCTCAACAAGGTTTAAAAGATAATGGCATTTTGGTTATTGGTACTTTTTCTGAGGAAGGTCCTAAAAAATGTAGTGGTATTGATATCAAACAATACTCCGAAACAACAATGAGTAATCAGTTTAAAAATAATTTCGAAAAAATCAATTGTATTACCGTTAATCACCCTACTCCTTTTGATACATTACAGCATTTTGTTTTTTGTAGTTTTAGGAAGAAAGACAATCTATGAATTCCCAATACCGTCATGCTGAATTTAGTTCAGCATCTCCACTCAACAGATCCTGAACCTATCTGCCAATAGGCAAGATAAATACTTCGACATTCCGATAGCTATCGGAATCAGTATGACAACTTCGTGATAATTACTGTTACTTAATAAAACAACCCACTGTTCATCCCCAACCTCAAGTAATAAGAGATAGGCTTTACTTTTTGCTCAGGTAAATAAAGGTATTGTTCACCTTCTTTAGTCAACATTGGTACATGCAATTGTTCGGTATGCATCCATTTTCGAGGTAAAAAGGGCAAATCGTGCATCAGTTTATTCTGAATAGTATGTCTAACATGTTCACTATCCACACCAATATTGGCTTGTGCTATTTGCTGATACGGCAGAAGTTGTTTAATCTGCAAACTCAATAGTCCAGCAGAAAATTTCCCGTAACTGTTCACATCATCACTCAAATAACCAAACCGGGCAGGATAGTCACTTTCTGTTACTTTTTTACTTCCTGTATAATCTCCCGTCCAAAGGGTCATATTTATACCCACCTTCGTGTCCAAATGTTGATACCCTACATACAATGCTCCTGTTCGGTAACGATCTCTGTATCCATCCCCTCCAGCAAAAAGATCATTTTCTGATGCTATGGTTACTCTATCAATATTAAACGCAATGATACCTGTTCCCTGACTCGTTTTTTGCCCATCAATATAATGTGTATAAGCATATCCTACACTATTTTTATAAGGCATATTGTTTTCAATAATTCCAATAAAATCGTTGGAAATAGTATCAGTTTTATTGTATCCAAATTGAGTTCCTAAAGCTAACTGCAATTCTGGAGTAGATTGGTTCAATGCCAAAGTAGAAAAATTGTAAAACCCTCTGGCGGTTGCATTCACTTGTGTGAATTTATAATTGTAATAAGCGGACAAAGAAATACCTACTCTATTGACATGTGTTCCTAAAGCAATACTCACTCCTACGCTTCCTCCCCAATAACTTTTCTGTCCCAAAACAGAATAAAAAGTCATCAATAGTTCGATAATTGTGAGTAGTAATTTTTTCATTGATTTTTTAATCCCTCACAAAAATACCACCAAAAATAAAATTCTGCTTATAGAAATAGCTAAACAACTACAAGATTAGATTCTTTGGTATACAATAAATACCCTTTTATATGCTGATATCCCATTTGAGCTAACAATATTTTATAGTTTTCCAATTGTTCAAAATGAGACTTCTTTTGGTCTCCCGTTTTATAATCTATGATATAAGTAACTCCATCTTTTACCACTACCCTATCTGGTTGGTAGGTTTCTCCCGAAGGCAACAAAATACCTCGTTCATTTTTTAATTCATCAAAATCCGTAAAAAGAGCTCCTATTTCTTCCATTTTTAAAATACGCTGTATTTCATTTTTGATGGATGTATATTGCTCACTAGGTATAACTCCTTTGTTTAATAGTTTTAACAATACTTTATCTACCTCTTCTTGATGCACAATTTCTGCTAATATTTTATGAATCAATGTTCCATGTTCTCCACTTGTTGCTGGACTCTCCACATCCCAAACCTCTGGAGCTTGGTAACTGATATGAATCTTATCCCTCCAACTGTTGTATGTTACTGAGTCAAATACCTCACTATTTAAAGCCGATTGAGCTAATTCTGGCACTTGCTGTTGAAATGCCCCAAATCGATAACAATACTCATCTGTTTGGTTAGAAGGATTAGACTCACAATAATCATATAAATAATCAGCTACTGAACCATGTTTACTGGTACTTCTTACCCCTGCTTTGTTAAATTTTACCTGAGATAAAATGTATAAACGGTCTTTTGGACGTGTTAATGCCACATACAATATGTTTATCAAGTCCAACCGAGATTTCTCCATCTCTTGCTCATAAACAGCCTGAAAACGTGTAGCTTGAATTTCTGTATTTATCGGTAAAATAGCTGATTCTAATTTATTGATGCCACTATCTTCCGTCCAAAAATATTTTTCGCTAGCTTTTACATCTGAAATAGCAAAAGGATAAATAACCACTGGGAATTCTAATCCTTTGGATTTATGAATACTCATTACCCGAACAGCATCTACTCCTTCTGGAACAATGATGGAAAATTTTTCTTGTTTATCTCCCCACCATTCTAAAAAGTTGACCAACGAATTATCATACCTGCTGGTATATTCATAAATTTTATCTAAGAAAAATTGCAGGTAAACATCCACTGATTGATCCAAACCAAAATGTTGAATTAAATATTCCGTCAATTCGTACAATGAAAAGTTGGTAATAGAATGGTAAGAAAGGTTCAATTCTTTTTCCGCTAAATAATGATACAATACATTTTTAGGATACTTCATAAAAACCTCAAAAACCAAATCGTTTGGATAGCGGTGAGCAATTAAATAGTTGATAATCTCTAATTGAAACTGTGTGTTAGAAGGATATTCTATGTATTGAAACAAATGAATAATAAATTGAACCTCTTTAGAACTGTTAATCAACAAACTCTCCGTAGAAATAACCGGAATCCCTTTCTCTAATAAATAGGACGCGATAGCTGCTCCATCTTTATTTCCTCTCGTTAAAATAGTAATGTCTTTTAAGGAGTAGTTATCTGATAAATTTTGCTCAATAATTTCAATAATTTTAGGATAGGTTTGCTCTTCTAATACCTCTCTATTTAAAGCGTTTAAGAATTCTACGGATACCCCTCCTCCATTATTTTTTTCATCAAAACCCTGTTCTAATTGCTCATACAATCCTGCATATTTTTTGGATAAATTGGTGGCAATTGATTGAAAAAATTGATTATTAAAATTAACCACCTCCTCTTTTGAGCGGTAATTGTTGGATAATTCTTTCGCTTTATGATTTCGTGTTAAAGCAGCTTCACGTTCCAACAACAAAGGATTATTCTTGTTCTTATATATATTAGGAAGATGAATAATTTGCTCTACTTCTCCCCCTCTAAATCGATAAATGGCTTGTTTCGCATCTCCAACTACCATATTGAATTTTCCATTACCTAAAGAGTTTTCAATTAATGGAATCAGGTTATGCCATTGAACAATAGATGTATCTTGAAATTCGTCAATCAAATAATGCCGGTACTTTTCACCCAAACGTTCATAGATAAAAGGAATGGGTTCCGAGGTAACAATCTGCGCAATTTTTTTATTGAAATCGGAAATATTCAACACATTGTTTTCTTTTTTAAATTCAATAATGGCTTTCTCAATTTCGTTTAAAACTGCCAAATTATAGAGGTTCTTAATCAGTAGTTTATTAACTACGTACTGACTCTCAAACTCCTCAATATAGGTTCTTGAACTTTCATACAATTCAATAAATAACTCTTGGTTGGCATCTATTAATTGTTGTTGACTATCATCCACTGTTTTAGCATACCACCCTTGTTCTCCATTAATAATTTTAATGGCTGTTGGTGTTGGTGTTAGCTTTTTTAAATACAATAAATCGTTCCAATAGTTAGGATAAAAACTTCGAGAAAAACTCTTTGGCTCTATTCCTTTTAACTCAATGGTTTGAAGAGCTTTTTTTGCTAGTTCTTGAACATCTGCTTCAAAGCTTTTAGTTTGAGCATACAATTGTTGTTTAATTTCCGTAAAATCTTCTATGGTAAGAGACATTATCTTCTTCAAATGCAACTCACCATCATCTTTCAGTAAATTTTTAGCAAACAAAAACAGATCCTTTTCAATGTGCCAATTCTCTTCATTGTCCGCTTTCTTCTGAGTGTACTCAACCAGCAATTGGGTGAGCTTCTCATTCACTCCTACTTGAGCAATGATAATGTCAATCGACTTACTCAACACTTCATTCTCATCAATAGCCACATCAAAATTTAATGGCAAATGCAAATCGTGAGCAAAAGTTCTAATGATTTTATGCGTAAACTTATCAATGGTGCTTATTGCAAAATCATTATAGTTATGTAAAATAGAACGTAGCACTTCCTGACTTCGTTCTTTTATTGTTGCAACATCTACACTTAAACCGCCTTCTGATACAGGCTTTATTAAATCTTCCAATAAAAATTTTGGCGTTCCCTCTAACTTCGTTTTTCCCGATAATGCTTGTAAAGCCGCAATTACTCGTTCCTTCATTTCAGCTGCAGCCTTATTGGTAAATGTGGTTGCCAAAATGCTTTTATACTGATGTGGATTATCATTTTCTAAGGCAATTTTAAGGTACTCTTTCACCAAGGTGTAGGTTTTACCAGAGCCAGCAGAAGAATTATATACCACAAAATTGCCCATCTTATTTTTTTAAAATGCTATTAATCTTTTCTTCCGTAGATAAATTACCATCCAACCAATTAATTTCAAATCCATTTCTTTCCATTTTTCTAAACCAGGTCATTTGTCGTTTAGAAAATTGATGAATAGCAATATTGAGCTGTTCAAACAGTTCTTGCCGAGTAATTTCTCCCAATAAAAACTGAGTAATCAATTTGTATTCCAATCCATAAAATTTCAGCTTATCAGCAGCAACGCCACTAGCCATCAATTGCTCTACTTCTCCTATCATATCTTCATGCTTAAACCGGTGCTTTAAGCGTTCGGTAATTCTTTTTTTCAACTCTTCTCGCTCAAAATAAATACCATACAACTGGTAATCAATTTTAGGGAAATCTTGAATCAATTCCTCGTTTTCCTCCTCAAATTTAGCAATTTCTATTGCTCTTATTATTCTATCTCTATCAATACTATCGGTGGTATTGTGTAATTTTTTATACCGTTTTAATAAATTGATTAAAGCTATTGAGTCTTCTTGTTGTAATTCTTCTCTGAGCTTTTCATTAGCAGGAATTTCTATCATCCTGTACCCTTTTAATACCGACTCTAAATACATTCCTGTTCCACCACACAAGATTGCTTGTTTCTTTCTTTTTAGGATGTTTTGGTAAGCAATTAAAAAATCTTGTTGGTACTGAAATACATTGTACTCCTCTCCAGCATTAATGATGTCAATTAAATGATAAGGCACCGAAACTCCATTTACTTCAAAATCTGCTAAATCTTTTCCTGTTCCAACATCCATTCCTTTGTACACTTGCCGAGAGTCTGCGCTGGTTACTTCTCCTGAAATTTTATGAGCCAATTGAGCAGCTAAATGAGTTTTTCCTGTGGCGGTAGGACCTAAAATAACTATAAGGCAATTATTATTCATTCAATTCTCAATTAAACTAATCGTTTTTTGTGTAATTTTGTGGCATGAGGTATTTAACCCAAATATCGTCAATTATTGTGGCTTTTATATTCGTTTATGCGGTAAATTTCAAGTCGTTCGTTACCATTGATTACTTTATCAATCAAGCTGAAATTACTGAGTTATTTTGTATCAACAAAGAGAAACCTCAGCTGCAATGTAATGGTAAATGTCATTTAGCAAAACAGTTGGTTAAAGTAGATACCGAAAAGGAAGAACTACCTTTCTCTCAAAACACCAACGAATACAGTTTAGAGTTAATTTTTGATTTGGGAAATAAAACCGCTCTATCTTCTTGTGGCTTATCCAAAAAAGAAAACAAATGGTTCAGTTTTACTGAAGCTATTTCCAGCAGAACGATGCATGTTCTCACTCCCCCACCAGAAGCATAATTCATTTATTTCACATGGTGATAATGTGAATCAATTGAATTATTTACCTTATTTATTAAACAATGCAAAAAATATTAATAGCATTAGTGTTAACACTAATCTATAACGTTTCTTTTGCTTGCGATTTATGTACGATTTATATTGGGCTTCGACCCAATGATTTTAAGAATAATGTTGGCTTAAGACACCGCTACCGTATTTTTGAAAAAGAGTACCAATTTCAATCGATAAGCGAAATCGGTAATGGATCTGTCCTTTCAGGAAAGGGAATACCTGTTGATAAACACGGTGGTGGAGATGCTACTAGTGTAACCAATGGTAAGTATATCTATCAGGAAACATTTAATAGTTATGATGTTTCAGCAAACATATATCTTACAAGGAAATTACAATTGAATGTAAGCACTTATTTTGCTGACAATTATATCCTTCGTGATGATAGTGTGATGAGCAACATTGGTGGTATTGGTGATGTAAATTTGTTATTCAAATATCAACTTTACAATTCTCAAGCAACTGGTGATACCTTACTAAAAAACAGGTTTTTACATCGGGTAACTGTAGGAGCTGGTGGAACACTTCCAACAGGAAACTATAACAAAGAAACGGTAGTAGACTTCGAAACAGATATTCAACCTAACGTTATTCTTGGAACTCCAATCATGGAGTTAGATCCCCACTTACAGGCTGGAACTGGTAGTTTTAATTACCTTTTTTTATTGGAGTATTTAATGAAATTTAATCGTTTTGGATTACATTTTAATACGAGCTACAAGTTAAACACCACCAATAAAAACAAGTTTCGATTTGCTAACAGGTTTAACATGAATGAAACACTATTTGCATTGTTTCCTCTCTCCAAAAAAGTGAAATTAATGCCTCAAACAGGACTTTCTTATGAATTAAGTGGAAGGGATGAATATAAAAACCTACCTTTTTACGACTCAGGAGGAGAAGTGTTATTTAGCAATGTAGGGGTTAATTTGTTTATTAATCAATTGAGTTTAGAGTTCACTTATTATCACCCTATTTATCAAAAACTATATGGAGATCAACCGCTCAATAGTCAACGGATGATTTCACAAATCAACTATTATTTTTAATTAATTTTATAAAAACTTTCATATCATGAAAACACAAAATATATTATTCACAACAGCTATTGTAATTTTACTAGGATCTGTAACCACATCATGCTCTAAAAAAGAGGGATGCACCGATCCTTTAGCCAAAAACTACGATTCAGAAGCTAGTAAAGAAGATGGCTCTTGTACTTACGACCAAACAACAGAAGAAGAAACCAATGACCATTCTCACATCACCTTTACATTTACCCATAATTTTGACGGTACACCTGTAAGTAGTGCTACTTTTAACCAATTTAATTATGTAAATGCTAATAATGATACCTTGAGTATTTCTAAATTACGTTACCTAATTTCTGATGTACGCCTGTACAAATCTAATGGAGATAGTATTGTTATTGATGGTTATCAATTGGTGGATGTTACCAATGGAACAGGGTTAAGTTATTCAACTACAATAGATATCCCTCATGACACTTACAGTGGCATATCCTTTATTTTTGGATTTGATAGCTTAGATAATATTAGTAATAATTATGCTGATTTAAACGTTGTAAATTGGAACTGGCCAGCTATGTTAGGTGGCGGTTATCATTTTATGCAAATGGAAGGTATGTACAAAGAACAAGGAAACGATTCATCTTATGCTTACCATCAGGGAACTGCTAAAGTGAGCACCGGGGTTTATGAACAAAATTACTTTAAAGCCAATTTAGCTGGTGTAACTTTGAGTAAAGCTAATGCCAACATAGAAATTAAAATGAACATTGCCGAATGGTACAAAAATCCGAACACTTGGGATTTAAATATGTATCATAGTATGTTGATGCCCAATTATACTGCTCAAAAAATGATGCAAGCAAATGGCGGCACAGTTTTCAGTTTAGGAACCGTTTTAGAAACTAATTAGTAACTTTATACAACTCAGCTTCACAAAATGTGAAGCTGAGTTAATATCAATCTGTGAAAAAAAAGTTAACATACCTACTTATTATTATAGTCAGCTGGAGTGTTTATTCTTGTGCTAAAAAGGAAGGCTGTACTGATCCAACAGCGATCAACTATAACCCCGATGCCGAACAAGATGATGGGAGTTGTATTCTTGCCTCCACTTCACCTCCACCTCCCCCAACAAATGGAACAGCAACTCCAGCACAAATAACAATACCTACTATTTTTTCGCAATTACTTCCTCCTCCCTTAATTCCACCTAACAATCCTTTAACTGTTGAAGGAATTGAATTAGGAAGAAGATTATTTTTTGACCCTATCTTATCTGGAGATGGCACTCAATCCTGTGCTACTTGTCATGCTCCCGACATTGCTTTTACGGACACTAATCAATTTAGCACTGGTATTGACGGGTTACAAGGCAACAGAAATTCTATGCCAATTTTTAACGTTGCATGGAATTTTAGTCAAAAATTCTTTTGGGATGGTAGAGCTCCTAATGTTGAGGCACAAGCTATTGGTCCGGTAGTTAACCCTATAGAAATGCACAACACTTGGCCTGCGGCTATGGCTTCATTACAAGCTCACCCAACCTACCCTAATTTGTTCTTGGCTGCTTTTGGAACAAATGTTATCGATTCCATTCTTGTTACCAAAGCCATCGCACAATTTGAACGTACCATCGTTTCAGGTAACTCTAGATTTGACAGATACCTATTGGGTCAAATTTCACTAACACCATCAGAAATTAGTGGTTTTAACGTTTTTATGACCGAATCTGGTGGAGATTGTTTTCACTGCCATGGCAATTCTGCGAATCCTTTATGGACAGATAACACTTTTAGAAACAATGGTTTAGATGCTACTTTTACTGATTTAGGGCTAGGAGCCATCACAGGTAATCCTGCTGATAACGGAAAATTTAAAACCCCTTCCTTAAGAAACTTAGTTTTTACAGCTCCTTACATGCATGATGGTCGTTTTGCTACCATCGATGAAGTTTTGGAACATTATAGTACAGGAGTAAAACTATCTTCTACTATTGATCCTGACATGCAATTTTCAGGACAAGGGGGAGTACAAATGACTCCTCAAGAAAAAGCTGATTTAAAAGCCTTTTTATTAGCATTAACGGATAGTAGTTTCATTAACAATCCTGCTTACAAAGCTCCATAACAACATGAGGATAATTACTCCATTCTTTTTATTGTTAGTTATTGCTATTGTTTGTAGTAGTTCCAACAATGCTATTAAATGGAAACTGGAAAAATCTAAAAACGACATTCAAGTATTTTCATTCATTCCTGAAGGGAAATCCCTTAAACAAATCAAGTCTCATGCAATTGTCAAAGCAGAAATGTCTACTATTCTAAATGTGCTAGCAGATCCTGACAATTATGTGAATTGGATCTACAAATGTAGTTTGTCAAAAAAGATAAAGCGTATCAATAAAACAGAAATGGTGTATTACACCCAAAGTGACACTCCATGGCCTATTTCAGATAGAGAATTATACGTTCACAACACCTTTTATCAAGATATGGACAGCAAGATTGTTTACTCCTCTTCTAAACCACTAGAACATATTGATAAAATTCCTTTAAAGAAGGGAGTGGTAAGGGTAACTGACTTCGAAAGTAAGTGGAAATTTACACCTTTAAAAAATGGAAAAATTGCGATTGATTACTATTTAAAATTAGACCCTGCAGGAAAAATACCTACTTGGCTCTTAAACATGACCATTGAAATTGGTCCTTATGAAACAATGGAAAATTTTAAAAATGAACTGACAAAAGAAAAATATTTACATCATAACAACCATTTTTTTGAATGAATAGAGCTATCAAACTCATTTGGGATTTTAAAGGAGACGAAGCTAAAGAAATAGCCAAACATCATGTTGTTCATATTAATGAATTTGCCATTAAAGAAAACATTGAATTGGTAGCTTCAGGTATTGATACTATTAATGAAATGCACACTATTGCCTACATGGTAGTTATAGAACCTCAAATGATTGCCGTAAGAGATGCGTTAAAACCTCATCGTGGAGAATTGTACGACATATAACTGTTTCTTTATTAAATAGCTGTTTCGTCTTGTTTATTATCCTTATTTTTAATTAGTTTAGTCGTTACAAATAAATTTGAGAAAGCTAATTTTAATGACTTCTTCCCCTTTTTATGTTATTTAACTCCATCTCTTTTCTCATCTTTTTACCAGTAGTATTTATTTTCTACTGGTTCTTCATCCATAAAAATTTAAATAAACAAAACTTATTAATTCTTGTTGCTAGTTATATTTTTTATGGTTGGTGGGATTGGAGGTTTCTTTCTTTAATATTTATTAGTTCTCTTTCTGACTATCTAATTGGCTCGCAAATTTATGGTGCCTCTAATCCTAAAAAAAGGAAAAAATTATTAATCATTAGCATCATCATTAACCTAGGAATTCTAGGTTTCTTCAAATATTACAACTTCTTTGTTGATTCTTTTATTGATTTATTTCATCTGTTTGGAGTAGCCTTAAATAAAGGAACATTAGTTGTTCTTCTACCTGTTGGAATTAGTTTTTACACTTTTCAAACATTAAGTTATACGATTGATATTTATCGAGAAAAATTAAAACCTGCAAAAGACCCAATCGCTTTTTTTGCCTTTGTTGCTTTTTTCCCACAACTTGTAGCAGGCCCAATTGAGAGAGCTATTGATTTACTTCCTCAATTTTTAAAAAACCGAAAATTTAATTACCAATTTGCCATGTCTGGATTAAGAATGGCGTTATGGGGCTTATTTAAAAAAGTAGTTATAGCCGATAACCTCTCCAAATATGTTGATATTATTTACAGTTCTCCTGAAGACTACTATGGTTTATCCGTTATAATTGCAACCATCTTTTTTACATTTCAAGTGTATTGTGACTTTTCTGGATACTCTGATATTGCAATAGGAGTAGCGAGACTCTTTGGGTTTAAACTCATGACTAATTTTAGAACCCCCTTGTTTTCTACTTCAATGAAGGAATTTTGGTCAAGATGGCACATTTCTTTATCTACATGGTTTAGGGATTACCTGTATATTCCATTAGGAGGAAACAGAGGCTCAAAAGAAAAATGGGCCTTTAATATATTTATTACATTTTTAATAAGTGGCCTATGGCATGGAGCAAGTTGGGCTTTTGCTATTTGGGGAGCTTTAAATGGCTTTTATTTGGTTTACGCAATCTATACTGAAAACATCAGGAAAAAGATAAATACCTTTTTAGGGGTTACTCATTTCCCTAAAATTTTAAAAATTTTTCAAATAATAAGCACCTTCTGTTTATTTGCTTTTTCATTAATGATATTTAGAGCTGAAAGTGGCTATGATGCCATTACACTATTTAAACATCTCCCACAAAAAGTAGGAGTCCATTTTTCAAGCCTTTCTAATTTTCTAACTCCTTTTCAAGAACTATTTGCAACTCCACGAGAAGCGTTTTATTTAACACTCTCCTTCATTATTTTTTTTACAGGAGACCTTATTATTAGAAACAAAGGAATTGATGGTGTTATCTATAAAATTCCAAAATACGCCCGAATTATTATTTATTATTTTGTAATTGTATGGTTAATTCTATTTGGTTCATTCGGAGAGCCACAAGAATTTGTATATTTTCAATTTTAAGAAAAGGTGAAGTCATTTTTAAAACATATCCTACTTTTTATTCTTCCTTTTCTAATGGGAACCATCTACCTTTATTATGCTCCATACAGTAAAGAATACGGTTATAATTATAGAAACAATGTAGATTGTAATACTTCCTGGATTTATTACCGACTTTTTCAAAACAACCAACCTATTGATATTGCTTTTCTAGGAACGTCTCATACTGGTTGCGGGATTAACGACTCATTAATAGAAAAACTAATCAACTACAAAGCCATTCAAAATAAAAGCGTAGCTAATCTTGCTTATTGTACTATTGGCAGAAATATACAATTGCCTTTGGTGAAAGATTTATTAACAACAAAATCTCCCCAAGTAATTGTTATGGAAGTTACTGAACAAGAAAGTACTTCAAGCCATCAAGATTTCCCCTACATTGCTGATTTAAATGATGTATTACAACCACCCATCATATACCCCTCAGTAATTAAAGATATATACAATGTTTTCTTTTGTCGTTTTAGCTATACCCGAAAACGAATAACCAAAACGTTAAAATATAATACTCCTGCTAGCTATAAAAACAACTACAGCTACGTTCCTTTTAAATTTACTGCTGATAAAGAATTTCTTATTAACCACAAAAAAAACCAAATTAATCGTTATAAAAAAACATCAACCTATTTAAAATCAATTCAATTGGAATACCCCAAAAGTTACATCAAAAAAATTTCTCAATTGGCTTCAGATCAAAATGTAAAGATTATTTTTCTCTACTTACCTTCTTATGGAACAGCTTTAAAAAAACCTTTAAACTATAACTTCTATAAAAATTTGGGAGATGTTTGGATTCCTCCTAGCCATATATTTGACAACCCTGCAAATTGGGTAGATGGTGAACACCTTAATTACAAAGGAGCTAATGAATTAGGAGAGTGGTTAACAAAACAATACCAATCTATTCGGTAATTTTAAACTTTCAATTGAATAAGTACATGAATCGTCTATTAAAAAAAATACCAACTCCATTAAAAGGAAAAATAGTTGAGAGAAAAGAAGCATGCAGGATGTGTGACTCAAAAAGCGGAGATAAAATTGGTGAGGTTGATTTTTGGGACATCAAAAATAGTGATATCGTTAAGTGTGAAAAATGTGGCCTTATGCAATTAGACCCTATGCTTACGCAAGAAGAAACAGCAAAAGGGTGTTTTGCTTACTATATTGAAGAATCACTAAGAACTTCCCCAAAAGACCAAGGTAAAAATTTATTAAGAAATTTTAGGAGAGGTTTTCTTTTTGGCATGTCGTTAAAAAGAAAAAAAATCATTCCGCAACAGATTTTAGAATTAGGACCAGGGTCTGGTTATTTTTCGGAAGGAGTAAAATTTGTATTTCCGAATGCCAATGTTACCGTAATGGATGTAAATAAAGAGGTGCTTCTGATTAATAAACGTACTCACCAATTTAATACTATTGAAAGTATCCCAGAAACATATGACCCTGAATTAGAAAACAAGTTTGATTTAATTATTGCGAGAGACATTATAGAACACGTGATTGATATCGGAAAAGTGATCAAAAATGTAAAAGCATATTTGAAAAATCAGGGAATATTTCACTTTATTACTCCAAATGGACACGAAGATGTTTGGAAACATTATTTAACCTATAACGAACTAAACAAAAAATCAGAATTACTCATTAACCACGTTAATTATTTTGACGGAAAGGGATTATTAGACTATTTAGAAAGAAATGATTTTTCAAGTCTTGAATACTACACTTACAAGTTAAAAACTACCCGAAGAGGGAGAGGATGGAAAGTAGATACAAAATTAATGGCTCCTGTTTCCCAACAAAAGAATAGCAGTTTTTACATTGAAAAAGAGTTTGAAAAAGTAAGTCAAGAAAATTTTGATAAAAAAGACGTATTGAATAAATGGTATATTCATAAAAATAGAAAATTAGCTACTTACTTTCTATCATGGTATCATCACGCTAATTTAATAACATTAGCACCTGAACTTAATGTAGGGCATGAAATATATGGATTGTTTAGAGTGACTAAAAAATAACATTCATTAAAAAAACCATATCTCTTAAAGAACTTGACTTTCTCCTTAAAAAAGATGAACTTCGTTTATCAACCGCTAAAAGTCATTAATAAGACAACTCTTAGCTCAATGTTAGCAATAATTGAACTTTAAATGAGAACAATAAAACACCATATTCTTACAGTTGTATTTATTGCAACACTCTTGTCATATTATTGGCATGAAGCACTTACACCGAATTCTGAGAAGTCACAATTTCTTTTAGCTGGCATAAGTTTACTTTTATTAATCGCTTCTTTAATTCTTAGAAAAAGTCTGACCGCAAAAATTAACTGGATTGACCCCTTCTTATCCATCACTACAATAAGTGCAATATTTATTTTAATATTCTATTTTTGGAATGGAATTTTCAATTGGTATAGCCAAAACAACAGTTACACAGGTAATATTTTTAGAGGTGCTTTTATTGGATTTCGTGCTCCTTTTTATGGTCATTTAGACAATGGAAGTATCTGGGAGCATAAGCAAATTATAATCACATCAGCTATCTTCTTATTCTTTGCATTTGTTTGGAGAAAGAAATGGCAAAACCTAAAATATACTTCAATACTAATTGGTTTAATCGGCCTGCTTATTCTGAGCTTTAGTTGGCACCTATCTTTAGAGCAGACATTTTTGAGTGCCAATTGTCATTATAGTACATTTGCTTCGGATCTTTCAAAATTTGAATCCATACAAGATATACTTAGCCAGTACACTCAAAAAGTGGGCTCGCTAGGCGTACATAACAACCATTACCCACCCGGAAATTTGTTGCTTCTAAAAATTGAAGAAAACTATTGGCCTTACCTTTCAAAATTACTAACTTTTATAGCTACTTTGTTTGCTTTATTCCCGCTTTATAAACTGATGAAGCTCTGGAACTTTAGCAAAAGTGAAAGGTTGATGGCTTTTATTTTTTATGGATCAAGTGGTGCTATTTTATTCTTTCCAGGAATTGCGATGTCACCGTTGATGCTGCCATTTTCAATAACAGCAACATATCTGATGATGAAGGCTTTTCAAAAACGATCATTCATTTATTCGATGGCATTTACTTTTGTTATTGCAGGCTACACTTTTTTCACATATTCGGCTTTGATATACTTACTTTTCTGCGCAGTAGTTTTAGTGTTTAAAGTAATCCTTAAAGAAATCACCATAAAACAAGTCGTTGAATTTGGCTTCATTAGCTTCCTCTCTTTTATCGCTATTTACTTTTTTATCTATTTAACCGCTCATTTTAACATGTGGGAATGCTTTGTTTCATCTGTGTCTAACGAGAAAGTTCAAATGGATTATTCTGGAATAGATAACTGGTCGCGTTACTTTATTGTCTCAACAGGAAATATATTGGCCTATATAGGTATTATAGGTATACCTACCATTGGAATCATTTTTCATGGATTTAGTAGGCAGAATACTACTATTCCAAAGCACCTAAAGTCTTTAACTTATGCATTGGTTACCACTATCATATTAATCAGTTTTTCCAATCAATTTTATTTGGAGGTGGAGAGAATTTGGATTTTCTTAACTCCATTTTATTTTGTTATTTGTGGGTGGTTAGTAGCTCAATTTTACAAAGAAGAGAAATATAGCTTGGTTTTCTCATTGATATTGATAACGGTTGTTACATCTGCAAGCCTAAGCATTTCAATAAACCATTGTTATTAATCATTATATATTTCGTCTGACTTGTAAAAATTGCTAACAAAAATAAAGAGCATTAAAACACCTTCTATTCACAACGATAAACGAAACAATCACCCACAAAACCCACAATACAAGGCTTCCGATTGATGTTGAAAAGGAACGGATACATCTAATAATTCTAAGATGATTTGTTTTAACAGGTTTTCAAAATCATTTAACAGTTCCTGATTAATTCCCTTATCACTAGCGAATAAAAACGGCATAAACCCATTGCTTAACTTCCGGAAAGAAACAACCCCCGAATGTAAGTTGGTATTGCTTAATTCATTTTCTTTTGTATACAAATAAGCATACATCAGCACCTGAAATGCTTTGTTCTTTTTATGGGGCTGTAATAATTCCTCAACATCTACAATTTTTAAATCATTAGGTTCTGTTAACCCTGTTTTATAATCAATAATTCTCAATGTATTTCCATAAGCATCTATGCGGTCAGCAAATCCTTTTAAATTTATAGTGACTTGTTTTCCATTATCTTCCACCAATAAAGAGCTTTCCAAAGAGCTTTCTAATGCTTTAATCATTAATGGCGTTGGTAATTGTTCAATTACTTTAATTTCATTTTTAATAAAAGTGGTCACATAATTCAACGCCACATTAAACGTCAATAAATTTTTTCCCGATTTCAATTCCTTCTCACTAAAATCTTTTGCAAAAACTTGATGGGTAGTTGGAGCGACTAACTTCAACATTGCCTTTAAATCTTTTACCACCAATTCACGCCCCTTAAAATTTTGGTATAAAATTTCCAACACTTTATGTATGTACGTTCCAAAAGAAGAGTGATCAATCGTTTCTTCTACCTCATCCACCTCTTTTATTCCTAAAATGTATTTGTAATAAAAATCTAACGGACAATTGATGTAGCTATTCAAGGCTGTTGGGGATATCCCTTTTTGAAATAGCTCTAAAATACGCTGTTTGATTTCTGGTGTTTTCTGTACCTCTTTATTCGTATTTTGATGGATCGTTGTAGGGTAAGTCACCAATTTCTTAGAAAACGAAATATTTGTTTTTCCTGCTAACTCGTTTTCTATTTGCGTAACAAACCTGCTTTGCTCTCCACTTCCAAACTCATTGGTTTCTGTATTGTACAGTATGGTTATATTTTTTGCATGCTGAATTAAACGATAAAAATGATAGGCATAAACAGCATCTTTCTCAACATGTGTAGGCAATTGGTAAGCCTTTTTGATATCAAAAGGAATAAAGGAGTTGAACGTTTTCCCCGCAGGAAGTACTCCTTCGTTAGCCGAAGTCAATATCACATTTTCAAAATCAATATTACGAGTTTCTAACATCCCCATCACCTGCAAACCTTTTAGGGGTTCTCCATACAATTCTATAGCAGCAGCGCTCAATAATTGCTTGTACAAGGTATATAAACTCTTTCCATTATCAATAAATGGATATTGTTGCAATAATGTAACTAACTGATTAAATAGTTTGGCAAACTGAAATAAATATTCCAACTCTAAATCTGCCGACTGATTTGTTTTTTTATCAGCAACATAGATAGATTTTCCTCTTTCTATAAAACTTAAACAACTTTCTAAGGCATTGGTTACATCATATTTAACAGGCAAATCAATAACTAGATGCTCGTTGACAAATGATAGTTTCTCTTTATTGATAAATACCCAATTGTGTGTAACTATTTTTTTCTTCACCAACTCCACTTGCTCCTTTCCAAAAATCACCTTACTAAAAGGCAATTGCAATAACTTCATAATGTCTTTGTAATGGTAAGTCAGTTGCCCTTTACTTCCAAAACGTTCTGCATTTAACAAGGTGGTTAAATAAATATCAAAAAAATTGTTGAGTGGAGTATTCTTTAGCGGATACCCCATGGTTACATTGATATTTTCCACCTGTTTGGGAATCGATTGTAAAACAGGTACCAGCAGGTTTTCATCTGCTAAAACAATAGCCGTATCCTTATAATTATTTTTACCATCAATTTGATGGATAAGGTGCGTCATGTATTTAGCTTGTCCAATATTTTGAGGAATTCCTAAAACGGTAATCTTTTTATCTTGCGTATTAATTTGATTACTTATCCAGTTAAAAGGTGTAAATACTTCTTTTTTCTGAAATGATCTTAAAAACAATCCACTCTCTTGAATAGGGTCATTTAAATAATAACTGTCTGCATCCCATAACACTTCTGCTTTGTTTTGTTTTTTTAGTGTAGAAATAATGGTTTCCTCAGCTTTATTTAACGCATTAAAACCAATAAAAATTACGTTGTTCCAACTTACCTTTTCTTTGATAAATTGCTCAGGATTCTGCTCTATTTGTTCTGCTACTGCTCTAAAAGCCATTCCTTGATAGGCCCAATTTTTCTGCTCTAAGTGCTTTTTAAAAGCAATATAAATATCACCTAACTGCTTCCAAAACTGAAGGTACTTTAACTCAAAATCGGTGATAGGTCCTTCTCCTAAATTCCAAACCTCTAATGCGCGAGCTTCATTAATGTGATTAAATAAATTCTCTGTAGGAATAATGTAACGGTCAATTTCATTGAAATCATGCAGCAAAATTTGTCCCCATTTACTAAACTCATCAAAACTTTCTGGTGTTTTTAAGGTAGTTTTGTAAACAGCATACAACTCAAACAACTGAACAACATTGTCTATTATTTCAACATCTGATAGTTGTTCAATCAACTCTTCTGCTCCTAAAATTTCAGGCAACCACACTGGTCGTTGAATCAACTCACTTAAATGTTGTTTTAAAAATAAACCTGCTCTTTTATTCGGCAATACAATACATACATCGCTTAATCCATCTCCATAAGTATTGATTAAGTGTGCTGCTGTTTTTTTTAGGAATTTTTCCACTAGATTGGTTGATGGTGTTTGGTGTCTGGTTGTTGGTGTTTAGTTGTTAGTATATAGTTTATGGTTGTTAGTACTTAATTTATGGTTAGTAGCAGAGGGAACACGCTATCAACTAGTAACTAGTAACAAGCAACTATATTTTCACTTCAAGTTTAAATCCAACTCCATGAATGTTATTAATCTGAATATGCTCATCTTCACTCAAATACTTACGTAATTTAGAAATAAATACATCCATGCTTCTTCCTGTAAAATAATCATCCGTTCCCCAAATGTTTTTTAATATCAACTCTCTTGGAGCAACATCATTAAAGTGTTCACATAAAAAAGTAAGTATGCGGGTTTCTTTTTTAGTGAGTTTTATTTCCTTTTTGGGGTGAGTTAATATTTGATTTTTTACATCAAATTGATAAGTGCCAATGGTATAATTCTCAATTATTTCTTCTTCCGTTTCACTCAATAATTTACAGCGCTTTAAAATGGCTTCCACTCTTAACAATAATTCCTGAAAATCAAATGGTTTAGTAATATAATCATCAGCTCCTAGCATAAACCCTTTTACTTTATCCGCTTGCATGTTTTTAGCAGTTAAAAAAACTATTGGAACATCTTTATTAATTTCTCTAATAGTCGTAGCTACCTCAAATCCATCTTTTTTTGGCATCATTACATCCAAAATACATAAATCAAAATGATGAGCAGCGAATGTTTTTAAAGCTTGTTCTCCATCTTCACAAAGAGTTACCTTAAAACCATTCGACTTTAAATTATCTTGAACGACAAACCCTAAGTTGTTATCATCTTCTGCTAGTAATATTTGAATATCTTTTACTTCCTTACTCATATTAACTTTTATTTATTAATGGCAATTTAATTACAAAAGTAGAACCCTCATTCTCTTTTGTAACCAACTTTACCTTTCCTTGATAAGCCTCTACAATGGTCTTTACATAATTTAAACCCAAACCAAAGCCTTTGATATCATGAACATTACCTGTAGGTTCTCTATAAAATTTATCAAAAATATGCTTTTGTCCTTCTTTAGAAATGCCTATGCCATTATCTTTCACACTTATTTCTATCCATCCATTATGACTACTTGTTTCTATAACAATTTTAGGCTGCTCTGAGGAATACTTAATCGCATTATCTATTAAATTATGTAAAGTATTAGTAATGTGTATTTTATCCCCTATAAATTGAAAATCCTTTGCACTTAATTTAGTTACTATACTACCCTCTAACTGTTTCATAATCAAACCAAAGCTTTTAACAGAAGAGGTTATTAATTCATGTAAATCAATATTTTCATTTTCTAACTTTAATTTATCCTTATCTACAGTAGCTAACTTAAGCACCTTATCTACCTGATTTTTTAATCGATTATTTTCTTCTTGTATTATTTTAGCATAATTTTTCAACCGAGCAGTATCCTCAGCTATATTAGGGCTCAGCAATACTTCAGCCGAAAGAGAAATAGTAGAAATTGGAGTCTTAAATTCATGGGTAATATTATTGATAAAATCATTTTTTATTTCCGATAATCGTTTTTGTTTTAAGATAACATTAATCGTATAAGCAAAGAAGATAATAATAATTAAAATAACCGAGGAAGAGAATATCCAAATTCCCATTTTACTCATAATGTAAGAACCTTTTGAAGGAAAATACACCCCAAAATAGTGACCATCCTTGTCCCATTTCATTTTATATGATTTTGATTGCAACTGATCTTTAGCGGTTTTATCTAATTCAATATAATCTCCAAAAACAATAGAATCTGTAAAACAATCGTAAATCACGTATTCAAAATTAACATTCAGGTTTTTGTGTAAAAACTCCTTTCTTAGTAATGTTTCTAACAAATAAGGATTAACGGTATCGTTAATCATTGCCGTAAAATAATTAGAGCTAACTTGTTTTACAGGGTTTATCAATTCTGATTCATCTTCATGAATATTTAACAACTCATGCGTCACGTTATTCAACGCCACAAATACTCGTTCATTAAACTGCTTCTCCTCCAAGTTATAGGCACTTTTTACCCAAAAAAATTGAGTCGCAACTATCCCTATTAAAGAGATGGTGGCAAATAAAATAATGATACGAATGGTTCTTCTGTTCATTGTTGGATAAAAATAATCATTTTATGTAGTAATATGGAATCTACGTCTCCCTTAACAATATTTTAATATTTTACTACTTTTGTTCGCTTATCAATTAAACTAAAAAGAATGAAAGCATACGTTTTTCCAGGTCAAGGTTCTCAATTTGTAGGAATGGGAAAAGACCTTTATGATAATTCTTCATTAGCAAAAGAATTATTTGAAAAAGCAAACGATATATTAGGTTTTAGAATTACAGACATCATGTTTTCTGGAACCGATGAAGAATTAAAACAAACAAAAGTAACGCAACCAGCTATTTTCTTACATTCAGTAATATTAGCTAAAACTTTAGGTAATGATTTTAAACCTGAAATGGTTGCAGGTCATTCTTTAGGTGAGTTTTCAGCTTTAGTAGCCAATCAAACGCTCCAATTTGAAGATGCTTTAAAGCTGGTTTCTGCCAGAGCTTTAGCAATGCAAAAAGCATGTGAAAAAACGCCATCTACCATGGCAGCCATTTTAAATTTAGATGATGAAGTAGTAGAAAACATTTGTGCTGCTATAGATGGCGTGGTGGTGCCTGCCAATTACAATTGTCCGGGGCAATTGGTAATTTCAGGAACGGTAAGTGCCATTAATGAAGCTTGTGAAAAATTGACCGCTGCCGGTGCTAGAAGAGCATTGGTTTTACCAGTAGGTGGAGCTTTTCATTCTCCGTTAATGGAGCCAGCAAGAGAAGAATTAGCGGAAGCAATTAACAACACTCCATTCAATACACCTATCTGTCCTGTTTATCAAAATGTTACAGCCAGTGCAGTAACAGATCCTAACGAGATTAAAACCAATTTGATTGCTCAACTAACAGCTCCTGTAAAATGGACACAAACCATGCAACAAATGTTAGCAGATGGAGCAAATAGCGTTACTGAAGTTGGACCTGGAAAAGTACTACAAGGTTTATTTAAAAAAGTAGATAGAGCTCTGGAAACTGTCAGTGCATAAGTACATTTTACAACTAAGTTTTAAAGGAGAGCAGCTGATACATCAGCTGTTTTTTTTATATTTATAAAATGAAATTGTCTACAAAAAAAACAATTGATCTTCCCAAAATTGTTCTCCACTTAGTGGAAGAAGGCCTTGTTCTCGGTAAACCTAAAAATAATATTGTATTAGAGATAGAAGACATTCAAGAAATTGATCAGTTGATTTACGATAAGTTAGTTTTTGGGAATCCGTTTGTTGTTATTATCGATGCCAGAGATGTTGATAGTACCGTAAGTAGAGAAGCGAGAGAGTTTCTAAGTAAAAATGAACTAGTGCTTCCTATTAGAAAAGCTCAAGCCATAGTTGTCAACAATTTACATACAAAATTATTGGCTAATTTCTATATGAAATTTCATAAACCAATCAATCCGATTAAAGTTTTTAGTGATTACGCCTCTGCTTACCAATGGATTAAACCAATAAGAGATGAATGGTACTCATAAAAAAGCTCCATAAATGGAGCTTTTTCACTTTTCTGGCGGAGGGAGGGGGATTCGAACCCCCGGTACGGTTTCCCGTACACATGTTTAGCAAACATGCGGTTTAAGCCACTCACCCATCTCTCCATTTTTTAATGGTACGCAAAAATAACAAACCATTTTTAATGTAAAACGAAATCAACTATTTTTTTACTTTTTAATTTATTAATCCCTAATAACAAGGATTTTGTCTAAAATCATATAAAAAATCCATTTGGAATATTATATTTGTCCTCCCTACATTTTTATAAAAAAGAATAAAAATCATGTTACTATGAAAAACAAATATTCTATTATTTTTCTAGCTTTTATCTTAACTATTACTTTAGGGTTGTTTTCTTGTGGAGAAGAAAACACTACCAATACTGTAAAAAATCAAAATTTAAACCCTGAAGTTATTTGTCATGAATTATCTGATGCACAGATGTTAAACCCTGTAACATACTCTGATGCTGTTGCTGGGTACATTGTAGCTGAAATTTTTTATACCTTACTAGCCATTGATTTTGAAACATTAGAACCTACCCCTGTTGTTGCTGCTAACAGACCAGAAATTGAAGTAACAGAAGAAGGTGGTATGAGAATAACCTACAACATTAGGCCTGAAGCAAAGTGGGATAATGGAGAACAAATTACCGCTAAGGACGTAGAGTTTGCTTTAAAAGTAATTAAAAATCCAAAAGTAGATAACCTCAACAACAAGCCCTACTATGAATTTATTCAAGACATGGTTTTTTACGATGACCCTTTAAAATTTACATTCATCGTAGATAAGGTGTATATTCTAGCAGAAATTACCAGTGGCGATATGCCATTATTACCAAGAAGCATTTACGATCCTAATGGGTTGATGGATGAGTTCACTATCAAAGATTTATCTACTAGAGGGGAAGAATTAGCAAGCAATGAAAAAATTGTAGAATTTGCTAATGAGTTTAATTCTGAAAAATTTCAAAGAGATAAAAACTTTATTTCTGGTTGCGGACCATACAATTTAGAAGAATGGCAAACAGGTCAAAAAATCGTGTTAGTAAAGAAAGAAAATTGGTGGGGGGATCAACTAAAAGGACAGGGAATGCATTTTAATGTGAACCCTCCGAAAATAATTTACCAAACAATTAATGACCAAACTACAGCTAAAGAAGCTTTAAAAGGTGGAGAAGTTGATGTTATGAATGGTATTAAATCAAAAGACTTTCAAGAATTACTAAAGTCTAAAAAATTCACAGACAACTTTAACGCACACACTCCTCCATTTATGGCATATGCCTATTTGGGGCTCAATGTTAGAAAACCTATGTTTTCTGATAAAAGAACAAGGCAAGCGTTAGCACACCTTATTGACATGGATAAAATATTGGATAAAATTATATTAGGATATGGTGAAATAGCTATAGGAGCTATTCATCCATCAAAAAAGAAAGAACACAACAACAAGATAACTCCTTATAAATATAACCCTGAAAAAGCAAAAGCACTTCTTGCTGAAGCAGGATGGAAAGACAGTGATGGAGATGGCATATTAGATAATACCATTAATGGTAAAAAGATAAAATTTGAAATGTCTTACTTGTACAATCAAGGAAATGATACTCGAAAAGCCGTTGGTTTATTGTTTCAAGAAGAAGCTAGAAAAATAGGTATTATTGTTAACGTAATTACTCAAGATTGGTCTATCTTTTTAGAAAACACCAAACAACATGATTTTGATATGTATTATGGTTCATGGGTGAGCTCACCTACTCCTGACGACCCAAAACAAATCTACCATACCTCTTCTTATAATGGAGGATCTAACTATACCGGATTTGGAAATGATGAAACAGATGCTTTAATTGATTCTATTCGAGTGGAATTAGACGAAGATAAAAGAGCTAAATTGTACCATCGTTTTCAAGAAATTTTACATGACGAATGCTCTTATCTTTACCTATACCATCCTTTAGAAAAGATTGGTATCCATAAACGATTTAGCAATGCGGAGACGTCAGCTATGCGACCAGGATTTAGAGTAAGCGGATTTAGTGTTAATCAACCAGTAGCAAAATAAATTGAGAGGAAACTTTTTAAACCATGTTTAAATACATCATAAAAAGACTACTCATTTTTATTCCTACACTAGTAGCCATTTCTCTACTAACGTTTGTAATCAGCATTAACGCTCCAGGAGACCCTGTAGATAGTATGCTTAACCAAAGTATAGGAGGAGGGGAAGGAAGATCAGGAGAAAAATTAGCAGGAGAAAAAGCTTATAATGAATTGCGTCACCAGCTTGGTTTAGATTTACCCTTATTTTATTTTTCCTTTACTAACGCTACCTATCCTGATACATTATATAGAATTCAGAAAAAATCTCATCGAGAAAATTTACAAAGAGTAGCTTATGAATACGGTGATTGGAACCTCGTTTCTTCCTATTACCATACACTAAAAAAACTAGAAACTAAAACTTTTGATATTGAAATTAATGAGACCACTTCTAACGCTCTTCGTAAAGTGAAAGAAGCTATTAATGAATTATACATTAATTATGAGCAAGAAAAATTGATTTCTATCGTAAATGATATTGAATTTGAAGTGTTTAAACCAAAAAGAGAAAATCTTAAGGAGTATTATGATGACGAATATCTTGAATTTAGAAGTGCTTTCGAACACATGATTATTAATAAAAGCGTAATAAATAGGTATATTCCTGTCATTCATTGGTATGGTCTTAAAAATCAATACCATAATTGGATTTCTGGTTTTGTGGTGGGTGATTACGGTATTTCTTACCAAGATAAACGTCCTGTTAGCTCTAAAATATTTGAAGCATTAAAATGGTCCATGATATTAAGTATATTATCTATCATAATAGCTTATATTGTAGCTATACCATTGGGCGTAAAATCTGCCACTTCTAAAGGTTCCACCACTGAAAAATTAATAACTACCCTGCTCTTTTTATTGTACTCTTTACCTAATTTCTGGATAGCTACTATGTTAATACAATTCTTAGGTGGTGGTGGATTGGATTGGTTTCCTACTTTCGGATTAGGGAATTTACCTGAATCAGCCCCATTTTTTGATCGTTTTTTCGAAACTGCTTACCATTTTATATTACCTCTATTCTGTTTAACTTATGCTTCTTTTGCTTTTATTTCCAGACAAATGAGAGGGGGAATGTTAGACGTATTAGAGATGGATTACATTAGAACTGCCAAAGCCAAAGGGTTAAAAAACCAAGTTATTGTATGGAAGCATGCTTTTAGAAATTCTTTAATTCCGATTATTACCTTATTTGCCAATATATTTCCCTTAGCTATTTCAGGTTCTTTTATTATAGAGGTCATTTTTTCTATTCCAGGAATGGGGCAATTGACTTTAAAAGCCATCTTTGCTAGAGACTTCCCTATCGTATTTACGGTATTGATGTTTACTGCTATTCTTACTTTAGTAGGAAATTTAGTAGCCGATATTTTATATGCTTATGTTGACCCTAGAATTTCATTCTCTAATAAAAAATAATGAACTTTTTAAAATCAATATTATTTAGATCAAAAATTAAAGAGGATAACCTACTTACTCTTTCTGAACATAGAGAAGCCTATTCTAGAAATGAGAATGAAAGTTATTGGTCAATCGTTAAAAAACAATTTCAAAAAAACAAGATAGCTGTATGGTCGTTAAGAATTGTTTACTTTTTTGCTATCATTGCCTTATTTGCTGATTTTTTAGCCAACGAAAAGCCTATTGTTGCTAAATATAATGATGGTATTTATTTCCCGGTATTAAAAGAATATGCTGTAGATTTAGGGATTACTGATTGGCAAGAGGAATTTATTAATGTATCATGGAAAGATTTAAATTATGATTGGGCTATATGGCCACTTACCCCTTACCTACCTAAAAATATTGATTTCTTTAACACCTCTGCGAGTCCATTCGGAGAACAGGATGTACCATCTACGAAATGGAAACACTGGCTAGGTACTGATGGTTTAGGACATGATGTTTTTGCTGGAATGATTCATGGAACCAGAATAGCTTTATTAGTTGGTATTGTGTCAATGGGAATAGCTGCGTTATTAGGCATTTTCTTTGGTGCCATTGCTGGGTATTATGGTGATGAAAAACTCAAGACAAACATTCCAAGTTTAGTAGTATTTATAATAAGCTTTATATTAGCTATCTTCTATGGATTTGGAGTTCGCTCTTATGCGCTTTCTGATGCATTGGGAGATTCTTTTGGAAGTTTTATTATCGAGTTATTCATTTCCTTTATCATTTTTACTATCATCATGTTAATTGCAAAGCTAATTTCTTCAGCGATTAATAAATTAGATATTCCTTCAAAAGAAATAACCATCCCTATTGATATACTAATTAGTAGATTAATTGAAGTGGTAGTGTCCATTCCCCGTTTATTCTTAATCATCTCCATTGCTGCTGTAGTAGCAAAACCATCAATATTCATTGTAATGATGATTATTGGATTAACTTCTTGGACAGGTATTGCACGTTTTACAAGAGCAGAATTATTAAGAGTTAGAAATTTAGAGTACATTGAAGCAGCGAATGCACTGGGCTACAAAGAACTTAGAATTATTGTACGTCATGCCTTACCTAATGCATTGTCTCCTGTATTAATTTCTATTGCATTTGGAATTGCCTCTGCGATACTAATAGAGTCCACTTTATCATTTATTGGTGTTGGGGTTCCTGCAGAAACCATTACTTGGGGTTCTATGTTATCTTCTGCAAGACAAGATTCAACTGCTTGGTGGTTGGCTGTAATACCTGGTTTTGCCATCTTTATTACAGTAACTATTTACAACTTAATTGGTGAAGGACTTACCGATGCGATGAATCCTAAATTAAAAAAATAACTAGAATTAGTTATTTAAAATGGTTTTAATATTAGGTTTAAAGTACAAGTCACTTTTTAACACTTTACCATCTTCTCTATAAATAGGATTTCCGTTAGCATCCAACTTACTCATATTGCTCTCTTGAATCTCTTTAAAAACTTCTTCTATTTTATGTTGTAATCCATGTTTTAATAAAGTTCCACATAATATATACAACATATCTCCACAAGCATCAGCGATCTCTATCAAATCTCCTTTTTCTGCCGCCTCTAGGTACTCTTCGTTCTCCTCTCGCATCAACTTATATCTCAATAAATAATCTTTTTCTAATATAGCCCCTTTTGGCTCTTGTTCGTTCTCTATGTTAAAAGCCTCATGGAACTCTTTAACCATATTGATAGTATCCTGTAAACTCAACCCGTTTTTCTCACTCATTCTTTCACAATCTTTTTGTTCATTATCTCCACACCTTCACCTTCAATCTTCAATATATAATTTCCAGATTTCAAAGGAGCTAAAGAAAAATTCAATTCATTTAATCCTTTTCTAGCAGATTGCTGTAGGATATCAGCCACTTTACGACCAGTAACATCATATATTACAGCATTAATTCGTTGGTCTTTATCCAAGTAAAATTCAACCGACAATTCATCTGTAAAAGGATTGGGGTAAGCAAGAGTATTTACATTATTAGAGTGTGTTTTAATTGCTGTAGGATAAGCGCCAACAACAGTCACTACATATGTACAACCTCTAGAATCTGTAATGGTTAATGTTCTAGAAACTCCAAAACAAACGCCCGTTGTTGAATTAGAATCATTAGACACATCGTAATCCCAAGTATAAGTGTATGGAGCTTCTCCTCCTGCTGCAGTGACAGTTATTTTTTGTTGACAAGATGTTGCGTCTTGCTCTTTAAATACTGTTGCGGTAATCATATTCGTATCAGGGCTAATCAACTCTGCACACCATCCTGTAAATTTTTTATTTTTTCCAAAACACCCAAAAGAATAGGTGCTTCCTGGTTGAGCATAGTTACGCTGTAAACCAAAATAATCCCCCCATCTCTCATAAGTTCCAGTTAGCGCATCAGAATAATCTTCACCAGCCTTAACTATTTTGTAGTCTGAGTAATTTCCATCATTGTCGTAATAGACAGCAGCTGTACCTGGGAAATCTGTTAAAGAAGAATAATCAAAAGCTATAATTGTTTCAATATCACAATCCTCATTTCCTGTCCAAGCAATATTAGGATAACCAAAATCTTTAGTGGTATCTGCAATAAGAGTTGCGGTAATTGATGGTGCTGTCGCTATGTCAGCAATTGTTCCATGATAAATAGCTGCCAATCCTGTTGCTGGATTTATACTATTAGAAACAAACTGTACGTTGTCGCCAATTTTAATCGCTCCTAAAACTCTAGCATCATTTGTTTGTAAACCTCCTGTAGGATCTGTTGTATCTGTATCTTGTTGCCTTCCATTAGGTGGCATTCCATAATTTAAATTAGATTGATAAACATCCACTGTAAGACTTTGGGTTGCATCTGTTGATTTTCCTACCACACTAGCAATAAATATAGAGTCATTCGTTAAATCAAAATTTCTATTTGATAACAAGTACATTTCATCAGCTGCTCCATCTGCTCCCTGTATAGGGTGTAAATTTCGCACAAAATTTCCTCCGTATTTAACATCATTGAAAAGTACCGTATTTAAAGTGGGGTCACCATTATATCCTTTTGCTTTTTCTATTTGCCAGATAATAGAACCATCAAATCCCACTTGCCAACTAACATTAGGTATTATTAAATTACCTGTAATAAACAAATCTGTTTCCGTCATTGCTATAGCAGGAAAATCTGTCCATCTATTGTTGTTTAAAGGGTTGCCTGGTAACTCATATGCATTCCACGGATCAACAGGATTATTGGTAGTTGAAAAACACACCACCACCATATTATCTCCTGGTGCTCTATTTTTTAAGAACACCAAAATAAAACGATCTGCTTCTTTATCATAAATAATTTTAGGATCAAAAACATCAGAACTATTCGTGAATGAGGCAAGGCTAATCTTACTTGCTGGACCTGGGTATAAATTAGAATCGCCAAGTAAATCATAAGCGAAAATAAACGAGTTAACCCCAACCAAAGCGTTTCCTGCATTAGAAACAGCCAATGTATTATCATTTGGGGTTCCACCATACAAATCATAAACATTTCCAAGCACATATCTTTTTAAGGCAAACTCTTTACCGACAGAAGGTTGTGCTGCTGAAGCACCTTTTTTATTGTTAGATGAAGCTTTTCTATAAGGGAAAAGTTTTCTTGACTTAATTTTTTGTTGAAGCACATAAGATTTAACTGAATTTCCGTCCGGTGTTGGAGCTTCTTTATTCACTATATTAGCATTAAAACTTTCCTCAATTGTTTTAGGGGAAACTACGGTTGATTTTTGAACAGATATATTCTGCTTTGAAAAAGATACTTTTTTTTGAGCAAAAATAGATTGAAAAAGAAAAATACAAATTGATAATAGCAACAGTCTCATAAGCACATATTTAATATTTTATCTACCAAATTTACCAATTATTTCTTTTAACATTTTTTAACAATGGTTTATTTACTTTTGTTGTTAAAATTAACATCACTTACTAATTTTGGATTAAATTATACGGAATACTTATGGAAGGAACAGAACTAAACACCAATAAGCCTCAGGAGATTATTGCAACTCCTCAGTCACATTCTTCAAATGTGGATATTAAGGCGTTAAATGAAAAAATTCAGAAAGAAAGTGCTTTTGTTGATTTACTAACCATGGAAATGGAAAAAGTAATTATCGGTCAAAAACACATGACAGAAAGTTTACTAATTGGCTTACTTTCCAATGGACATATTTTGTTAGAAGGAGTTCCTGGTTTAGCAAAAACACTAGCCATTACCACTTTAGCTAAAACGGCAGATGCTGCTTTTAGTCGAGTTCAATTTACACCTGATTTACTACCAGCCGATGTTATTGGAACCATGATATACAACCAAAAACAAGAAGCATTTAGTGTGAAGAAGGGGCCTATTTTTGCCAACTTTGTTTTAGCTGATGAGATTAACCGTGCTCCAGCAAAAGTGCAAAGTGCTTTACTAGAAGCGATGCAAGAACGACAAATTACCATTGGTGAAGAAACCTTTAAACTTCCTGAACCATTTTTAGTGTTGGCTACTCAAAACCCTGTTGAACAAGAAGGAACCTACCCATTACCTGAAGCACAAGTGGACCGTTTTATGCTAAAAGTAGTGTTGGATTATCCTAAAAAAGAAGAAGAAAAAATTATCATCAGAAACTCCATTAATGGTTTTCCTACACCCAATAAAGTAATTAGCCCAGAAAGCATTATCAAAGCAAGAGCTGTAGTTAAAGAAGTTTATATGGATGAAAAAATTGAACAATATATCGTAGATATTGTTGATGCTACTCGTCATCCTGAGAATCACAACTTAACAGAATATAAAAATTTAATCAGTTTTGGAGGATCTCCAAGAGCAAGTATTAATTTAGCTTTAGCAGCCAAAGCATATGCATTCATCAAGCGAAGAGGTTATGTCATTCCAGAAGATGTAAGGGCTATTTGTCATGATGTGCTAAGGCACAGAATTGGTTTAAGCTATGAAGCTGAAGCTGAAAACATCACTTCTGAAGAAATTATAAATGGAATTTTAAATAACGTTGAAATCCCATAACCAGTGAGCAATCAATCGACAGCTGAATTACTGAAAAAGGTAAGAAAGATTGAAATTAAAACCCGAGGATTAAGTAATCAAATATTTTCGGGTGAATACCATTCTGCTTTCAAAGGAAGAGGAATGGCCTTTAGTGAAGTAAGAGAATACCAACATGGAGATGAAATAAGAACCATTGATTGGAACGTTACCGCCCGATTTAATCATCCTTTCGTAAAAGTGTTTGAAGAAGAACGTGAAATGACAGTAATGCTTTTAGTTGATGTAAGTGGATCTAAAGAATTTGGTACTCAACAGAAAAGCAAACAAGAATTAGCCACAGAAATATGTGCCGTACTCGCTTTCTCTGCTATTCAAAACAACGATAAAATAGGCGTTATTTTCTTTTCTGATAAAATCGAAAAATTTATTCCTCCAAAAAAAGGAAGAAGTCATATTTTAATGATTATTAGAGACTTAATTGATTTTACCCCTGAAAGTAAAGGAACCAATATCGAATTGGCTTTAAAATATTTTACCAATGTGATTAAAAAACGAAGTACTGCTTTTTTAATCTCTGACTTTGTAACCCATCATGATTTTGAAAACGCATTAAAAATTGCCAATAGAAAACATGATTTGATGGCACTTCGATTACACGATAAAGCCGAAGATGAATTACCAAACATTGGATTAGTACCCATGCTAGACAGTGAAACCAATCAGGTACAATGGGTTAATACTTCGGATAAGGATGTTCAAAAAGAGTACAAAATTGAAGCGTTGAAAAGAAATGATTACTTAAAAAACACCTTTAAAAGAGGGGGAGTTGACAACACCAACATAGCAACTCATGAAGACTACGTAAAACCGTTAATGGCTTTATTTAAAAGAAGGGGAGCAAGATGAAAAAGTTACTCTTTACATTAACATTCCTTGCTGGGATTTTTAATCTTACCGCTCAAAAAGCAGTAGTTAAAGCTACAATGGATACCAATTTCATTTTAATAGGTGAACAAGCTCATATTGAACTAAGTATTACCTACCGAGTAGATGAAAACCAAGTAACTATCCAGTTTCCTCAAATCCACGATACCATCAACAAATTTGTAGAAATTGTTGATCAATTACCAATCGATACTTTAATTCCAGATAAAGAAGACCCTTATTTATTTGAACAAATAAAAACGATTACTATTACTTCTTTCGACTCTGGATATTATGCTATACCCCCTTTTCAGTTTATCGTAAATGAAGATACCTTAGAAACAGAACCTTTGCTAATAGAAGTTCAAACCGTTCCCGTAGATACTGCTGCAGCTATTTTCGACATCAAATCACCTTTAGATGAGCCATTTAGTATTATCGATTGGTTAAAAGACAATTGGATATACCTCCTTGGCACGCTGGCGTTAATCATTGTCATCATACTACTAGTACGTTATTTAAGAAACCGACCTAAAGAAGAAATGGTAGAAGAAGTAATACCTGTCATTCCTCCTCATATAATTGCACTGGAAAAACTGGAGAAGGTCAAAAACGAAAAGCTATGGCAATCGGGTAAAGTAAAACAATACCATTCTGAAATTTCAGAAATATTAAGAACCTATATTGAGCAACGCTACCAAGTAAATGCGCTAGAAGAAACAACTGCTGAAATTATGCACGAGCTTCGATTACAAAATATCGATACTCAAACTATGAATAAGCTTAATAAAACGCTTGTGTTAGCCGATTTAGTAAAGTTCGCAAAAGAACAACCCTTGGCTAATGAAAATGACATAAGTATGATTGATGCTATTGAGTTTATTAATCAAACCAAATTAATTATTAATAAAGATGAAACACCCCCAGCAATTCCCTCCGGGGAATAAAGCTAAGGCATTCTCCCTTTGAAGGGAGAGTGAGAGGGATGTGAAAAAAGAAAATGTTACAAAAGTGGAATGAAATATCGTTTGCCAATCCCCAATTTTTCTGGGCATTCATCATTATTCCATTAATGATAGGATGGTATATTTTTAGGAAAAATAAATTATATGGTACTGTAAAGATTACTACTCTAAAGAGCTTTGGGATATCTAAATACACATCGTTAAGGCATTCTCTACTTGGGTTAAGATGCATTGCTTTGGCCGCTTTAATTACTGCTTTGGCACGACCGCAAACCTCATTAAGCTGGCAAGACGTAACTACAGAAGGTATTGATATTGTTATCGCGCTAGATATCTCTGGAAGTATGTTGGCAGAAGATTTTAAACCCAATCGTTTAGAGGCTTCCAAACAAGTAGCTATGGATTTTATTTCTGAAAGACCATATGATAGAATAGGTTTGGTGATATACGGAGGAGAAAGCTTTACCCAGTGTCCTCTAACTACCGACCATGATGTATTACTTAATTTATTTGATGACATTAAAAATGGTATGATAGAAGATGGAACTGCCATTGGTATGGGATTAGCTACAGCGGTTAATCGTTTAAAAGACAGTGAAGCAATAAGTAAAGTAGCCATCCTTTTAACAGATGGGTCGAACAATTCCGGATCTATTCCTCCCGTTACTGCTGCTGAAATTGCACGTGAATTTGGAATTAGAGTCTATACTATTGGAGTAGGTTCAAACGGAACTGCCCCTACCCCTTATCAAGATCAATTTGGAAGAGTTCAATACCAAAACGTACCAGTAAGAATAGACGAAAAAACCTTAAACGAAATTGCTAATATCACTGATGGAGAATATTTTAGAGCTACTGATAAAGAAAGTTTAGAAAAAATTTACGAAGAAATTGATCAATTAGAAAAATCAAAAATAGAAGTAACGGAGTACAAGAAAAAGTCAGAGCAATTCTGGCCATTTGCCGCTATTGCTGCTTTATTGTTATTGATTGAATTTATGTTAAAAAACACCATTTTTAAAGGCATTGTATAGATTTGAACATACCGAATTTTTATGGGCAATTTTGGGCGTAATCCCACTAATGTTGCTTCTCTTTTTCTATACCCAAAATTGGAAAAATAGAAAACGAAAAGCATTTGGTGATTCCAAAATGATTGCTCGTATGATGCCTAATGTTTCTACTTCAATGCCTATAGTAAAATTTATACTTTTTGGATTAGCTACTACCTCCTTGTTTTTAGGATTAGCCAACTTCCAATATGGAACTAAAATGGAAGAAGTGAAACGAGAAGGAATTGATTTGATGATTGCCTTAGATGTTTCTAACAGCATGTTAGCTGAGGATCTTTCTCCTAACCGTTTAGAAAGAGCCAAAAGAGCCATTTATCAGCTCATCGAAAAACTACATAACGATCGATTAGGGATTATCGTCTTTGCTGGTGACGCTTATGTTCAATTGCCCATTACCACCGATTATTCTTCTGCAAAATTATTTTTAGAAACAATAGGCACCGACATCGTTCCTACTCAAGGAACATCCATTGGTTCTGCAATAGACTTAGCGATGGAGTCGTTTGATTTTGAAAATGGAACCAGCAAAGCCATCATTGTTATTACAGATGGAGAGAATCATGAGGAAGACGCTGTAGTCAATGCACAATCAGCTTCAGAAGAAGGTGTCTCTGTTCATACTATAGGAATGGGCTCTGAAGGCGGGGCTCCTATCCCTATTTATAAACAAGGAGCACAAATTGGATTTAGAACAGACAATCAAAACAATACAGTAGTTTCTAAATTAAATGAAGATATGCTAAAACAAATAGCGGCAGCAGGAAATGGAACTTATGTGAGAGCTACTAACGCCAATGCAGGACTAAGTATTATCATGGAAGAAATTAATAAAATGGAGAAAAAAGAATTTGGCAGCAAAACATTTAAAGATTACGAAGATCGTTTTCAGATTTTTCTGATTATCGCTTTAGTGCTATTAATATTGGAATACTTTATCTCCAACAGAAAAAATACCAAATTAGATAGATTGAATTTATTCGAGAAGAAATGAGGAACAGAATAATACCATATGAACCACACTTAAAGCCTTTAACTCGAAAGCTGAGGAAAAATATGACATTAGGTGAAGTGTTACTTTGGCAAGAAATTAGAAAAAAAAGTTTAGGAGTTGAGTTTCATCGACAAGTACCGATAGCTAAATACATTGTCGATTTTTACTGTCATGAACTAAGCTTAATTATTGAAGTTGATGGGGCTTCTCATAATTTTGATGATGCTTATGAGAATGATGTTGTAAGGCAAACGAAATTGGAACATCTAGGATTAGAATTTATTCGTTTCGATGATGCCGAAATTAAAAACGATATGAATAATGTGTTAAGAGCATTACAAATAAAAATTGAAGAACTAAATGGAAAAATTTGAGCACAAACGAAAGTCTCCCTTTGAAGAGAGATTTAGAGGGATGTTAAATTAATAACACCCCTATTATCCTCCCGAAATAAATCGGGACAGGACTCTCAAGGGGATAGTTGTTCGCTCAAAAATTATTGAAATAAAAAAAAGAGTATTACAAATAAAATTGAAGAACTAAATGGAAAAATTTGAGCACAAACGAAAGTCTCCCTTTGAAGGGAGATTTAGAGGGATGTTAACTTAACAACACCCCTATCATCCCCTCAAGGGGATAGTTATTTGCTCAAAACTGAAATAATAAATGAAATACATACTATACATATTAATCCTATTGTTTAGCCTAAACGCTTTTTCTCAAGAAGAAAAAAAGTACATCCGACAAGGTAATAAACTATATCAAGATGAAAAGTATGATGAAGCCAACGAGAGTTATAAAAAAGCGTTAGAAAAAAACAACGAATCTCTCAAAGCTGAATTTAACTTAGGTGATGCCCTCTATAAACAAAAAAAGTTTGCTGAAGCTGGTCAACAATTTCAAAAGGTAGCTGAAAAAACCGACAACAAAGAATTGAAAGCTAGTGCTTATCATAACCTAGGGAACTCTCTTTTACAGTCTCAAAAATATCAAGAAAGTGTTGATGCCTACAAAAAGGCTTTGCGAGAAAACCCTAAAGATGATGATACACGTTACAACTTAGCTTATGCTAAAAAGAAATTACAGCAACAACAAGAACAACAAAAAAAGGATCAGGATAAAAAAGACGATGAGAAAAAGGATGATCAAGATAAAAAAGACGAGAACAAAAAAGATGATCAAAAGAAGGGTGAAAACAAAGATAAAAAGGATGATAAGGGAGATGAGAAAAAGGATAAAAAAGAAGATCCAGAAAAAACTGGTGAGAAAAAGGATGGTGATAAAGAAAAATAGCACCAACCTCAGCCTAACCAACTTTCTAAACAAGATGCTCAACGGATGTTAGATGCTTTAAACAACAAAGAAAAACAAGTACAAGCGAAACTAAAAAAGAAAAAAGAAAAGGGTGAAAAAGTAAAAATTGAAAAAGATTGGTAAAAAACAAAGAGATTCCTGATATTCGCTCCCGCTACTTCAGGAATGACGAGTAAAAAAATGAAAACATTGATTAAACATAGCCTCTTTACTTGCATAGCACTATTGCTATTTAATTTTAGCTATGCACAAGATTTTGAGTTTACGGCAGCTACCAGTCATCAAGCTGTAAAAACAGGCGATCGTTTTCAAATTGAATTTAAAGGAAACGGAGACTTTACCAACTTTAAAGCCCCTAGCTTTAGTAATTTTAGAGTTTTATCAGGCCCTAACCAATCCACAAGCATGAGCTGGATAAATGGTAGAACTTCTTCCAGTGTTTCCTACAGTTATATCTTAATGGCTGTTAAAGAAGGAGAATTCACTATTGGTCCGGCTGTAGCCGCATTTGAAGGAAAAGCTTACAAAACAAATACCCTAAAAATAAACGTAACCAAAGGTGTGCCTGTACAACAAAATACCGGAGGTAACCAACAAAATACTACGACTCAACAAGCAAATGTGTCTGATGATTTATACATTAAAGCTTCCGTTAACAAAACCAAGGTGTATCAAGGAGAGCAAATTATTGCTACTTATAAACTATATACCAGAGTCAATATCTCTGGAAATGAGTTGGTGAAAAATGCAGATTTAAATGGTTTTTGGAGCCAGGAAATTGATATAGGCCAATCACAATGGACACAAGAAATAATTGGTGGTTATCGATGGCAAGTAGCTACTATTCGGAAAATAGTATTATTCCCTCAACGCTCTGGAAAATTAGAAATTGATCCTCTGGCAATGAACTTCACTGTTCAACGAAGAGCAAGTGGTAGAGGACAAAGTGTTTTTGACCAATTTTTTGGCAGGTATGAAAATGTAGAGTACCAACTAAAGAGTGAAGCCATCAAAATTAATGTAATGCCTCATCCCCAACCTGCTCCTGAAGGATTTAACGGAGCAGTAGGTAATATGGATATGGTTGTAGATGTTTCTGCCAACGAAGTAAAAGCTAATGAAGCCATCAACATTAAAGTAAAAATATCCGGAAAAGGCAATATCAACTTAATTGAAAAACCAACAATCAAATTCCCTTCCGATTTTGAAACTTACGACCCAAAAGTCAATGACAACATTAAAACCACCATCAATGGTGTTGCCGGAAATATAGAATACGATTATTTAATCATCCCTCGTCATGCAGGGAAATTTAACATTGATCCTATTGTGTTTTCTTATTTCGATCCTACTACAAAAAAATACAAAACAATTACCTCAGATCCTATTCAACTAAACATCTTAAAAGGTGACGGAACAAGTAACAATGTGGCCTTCTCTTCTTCCAACAAAGAAGATATTGAACTGTTAGGGGAAGACATTCGTTACATCCATACCTTGCCTATTGAAATCGCGCATGCCAATACCCAATTTTATAACTCATGGAAATTCTATCTGTCATTGCTCCTCGCCCCACTTCTATTTTTACTCACTTTTATTTTTAGAAATAAAATTAGAACTGCCAACAGCGATGTGGTAGGCATGAAGAAAAAGAAAGCCAGTAAATTAGCTACCAAACGATTAGCCAGTGCTAAAGCAAGTCTGGCCGCCAATAACAAAAGTGAATTTTACGAAGCTACTTCCAAAGCATTGTATGGTTATGTAGGTGATAAGCTCAATATTGCAGTATCAGAACTCAACCAATCCAACATCAAAGAAAAACTAACGGCCATCAACGTTACAGAAAACACGGTAACCGATTTAATAGAGACCTTAGAGTTGTGTGACATGGCACGTTTTGCACCCGTTGCTGTTGCCGAACAAGAGGTATATGATAAAGCGGCAAGCATTATTAATAAAATTGAAGACGAAGTAGCTTAGTAATGAGAAATGTTAAATGATGAATGTTGAATTAAATAGTACTTGTCATTCCGACCGAAGCGGAGGAATCTTCTTGAAGGAATTGAAGAATGCTATTGCAAGCACTCTTGATGTCATCCTAAACTCGTTTTTTGTCATCCTGAGCCTATTTCTTGGTGTCATCCTGAGCCTGTCGAAGGAGATACCCCCCGTCATTGCGAATGCAGTAAAACGGAATGAAGCAACCTCCTTAAAAAGATTACTTCGTAACACTCGTAATGACGTTATATTATTGGGTGCTCTGCTACTATTCACCCTTCCTACCTTCGCCTCCATCCAAGATGATTACCAAAAAGCCAATGCACTTTATAATGAGGGCAATTATGAAGAAGCCATTACAACTTATGAGTCCATCCTGAACAACAACAATATTGCTCCTGATATTTATTATAATTTGGGCAATGCCTATTATAAAAACAATCAAATTCCTCCTGCTATTTTAAACTACGAACGGGCGTTAAAACTAAAACCCGACCATGAAGATGCCCTCTTTAACCTCAAAATGGCCAACAAAAAAACCGTTGATAAGGTAGAGCGTTTACCCGAACTGTTCATTACCAACTCCTGGAGAAACTTAGTTACTTCCCGAACCGTAAGTGATTGGGCTTACTATACAGTAGCACTTGTATTTTTAGCTTTACTGTTTTTCATCATTTACCTGCTCACCAACCCAGTGTTGTTTAAGAAAATCAGCTTTTACAGCGGAAGTTTCTTTTTAGTGTTGAGTCTGTTCTGCTGGTTGATGGCGAGCCAACATCAACGCATCAATGCTTCTTCTTCTGAAGCCATTATTTTTGAACCTACCGTTACCATACAAAGTGAACCCAATACCAAAGCAGAAAAATTGTTTACCCTACACGAAGGCACTAAAGTAACCTTACTAGAAAAAGTAAACGATTGGAGCAAAATAAAACTTCCTAATGGTAATGTAGGTTGGGTAGTTTCTTCAGCCATCGAAGCCATTTAATTAGTACTTTCATACTTTCGTAAACCAACTGCTATGAAATTACTTCATTTCATCACTTTATCGTTAATTGTTGTAGCTTGTAACAACAGTACTCAGCAAGAAGAATTATCTGTTACAGCACCCGAAGAAATAGCTGAAATCACTCCTGTTAACACAACCTCTCTGGTTATTTTAGGAACCGTACAAGATGCAGGAGCTCCACAAATTGCTTGCAAAAAAGACTGTTGTAAAGACTTATTTACCCACCCCGATAAAAACAGAAAAATAGTAGCTTTAGGAGTGATAGACCCTAAAAACCAAAAGAAATACATCTTTGAAGCTACTCCCGATCTCCCCGAACAAATGCGAATGCTAAAAGAGTATGCTGCCTTTAATGAATGTCTTGTCCTGAAATAGGTTTACACTAAAAAGTGTAAAAAATGGACAAAAAAATCATTCAAAAAGCAGGTAAATATTTTACCGAAACAGAAAAACATTTAATTATTCAGGAGTTAATTTCAAGA
>JAGFIT010000082.1 GCA_024103385.1 Vicingus serpentipes | reverse complement strand
TGTAAACTTTTTTCAGGACGAGACAGAACAAGAAACGCCCAATGGCATCTTTTTAACCCACGCTCACATAGGGCATTATGCGGGATTAATGTATTTAGGAAAAGAAGCCATGAATGCCGATAGTGTTCCCGTTTATGCCATGCCCAAAATGAAAACATTTTTAGAAACCAACGGACCATGGAGCCAATTGGTATTGAGAAAAAACATTGCTATTCAAGAGTTAATGTATCAAACTAAAATTGAATTAACCCTCCACCTCTCTGTAATTCCTTTTACCGTACCGCACAGAGATGAATACTCAGAAACCGTTGGATATAAAATAATTGGTCCTAACAAAACAGTGCTTTTTATTCCAGATATCGACAAATGGAACAAATGGGAAACCAACATTATCGATGCCATAGCTAAAGTGGATTACGCTTTTATTGATGCCACTTTTTATGATGGGGAAGAAATTAACACACGTAACATTGCAGAAATACCACATCCTTTTATCATCGAAAGCATGGAATTGTTTAAAGATCTTCCAGCAACAGAAAAAAGTAAAATTCATTTCATCCACTTTAACCATACCAATCCAGTACTAAAAACAGACAGCCCGCAAGCCAAAACCATTATTGAAAACGGATTTAATGTGGCGCATATTTATGATGTGATTCAATTATAAAAGCACATTTTTAGCATAAAGGTGACCGATAAGAAAATAGTTAACTTTCATTTTCTTTATATGGATAGATAATGTTACTTTTATTCACATTAGTTTATAAAATAAAAAAATATGAAAACACCTTTATTAACTTTATTCTGCCTAATTATAATTAACAGTTCCTCATATGCGCAATGTGATTTCTTTGAAGATTACAGTACCAACTCAGGGTGGACTCAAATTGGAACTGAAGTAGAAATAGGTAATGGAAAGTTAGAATTTATTAATGGAGCTGCTGATGGATCTGGATCCAATGGCCCCCAAAAAAGAGTTTATAAAAGCTTAGGAACAACTCTCGATTCAAGTGATACCTGGGTTGCTGAATTTGAGTTCAAACCAATTACACTAGGTAGCTATAGTGGTGGATTTACCGGACACAATTTACTATCCATCACTGCAGGAAACCAGGAACCACTATGGGGCTGCCCTGATTTATCTTGTACTGGATACCCATTATCACAACAGGATGGTATTACATTAACTTATGAAACTCCCAGCCCTACAAATGGAGACCAATACTTTTTAATAAAAGCGAGAGATTTATCTACAAAGTATACCTCTACTACAATCATAGCTAATGCATTAAATACAACTTATTACCTTCGTTTAGAAAGAATCTCTCCAACCAACATACAATTAAGTGTATTTTCAGATGTTAACAAAACTACTCATATAAATGGAAGCCCAATTAATTTTACCATACCAAATACGATTGTTGGATTAAATACTGTTCAACATGGCAATTTGGTTGGTTACGATTATAGAAGAGAATTAACAGGTTCTATCGATAATCTGTGTATTAATTTTAATCCACCAGCTTTAGGAATATTTAGCTCAACAATAGAAGGAAGCAAACTTAACATTTACCCTAATCCAACTTCTAATCAATTAACAATAAGTGGCAATTATTCATTTATAAACAAAATAGACATTTACGATATTACAGGTAAATCTATCAAGTCAATTAACCAAAATACAAATACTATCAATGTTTCTGATTTACCTAGTCGTGTTTACTTTGTTAAAATATTTGACAATGAAGAGTCAATAGTAAAAAAGTTCATTAAACAATAATTATTAATACCCCCTACTTTACAGACATTGTTCAACATTGAATATTTTGAGTATTTTTAAACAATAAGTATTCAACATGGATAACATCTATAAAGAACTATTTCAAAATAATCATATTGATAAAAAACAATATGAATTACTAGATGCTATACGCTCTAACAAGCTGGTTTCCTTGTACTATGAGTTGAGATTAACACTTTACCTGGGCATCATGTTATTTACAGGTGGTGTAGGTTATTTTGCCTATCAAAACATAGGAGAAATAGGCCACCTAATAAGCATGGTATTAATTGGAACATCAATTATAGTTGGCTTCTATTTTATACAAAAAATAGCTAATCCCTATTCTAACCTAGAAGTAACTGCTACTAAACCCTATTTTGATTACCTGCTCTTGTTGGTTTCCCTACTCATTATTTCATTATTAGCCTACATCCAGGTTTATTTTGATTTGTTAGCACTACTGGTCAACTGGTCATCATTTATAAGTACCGCCATATTTATGTTTATGGCTTACCGTTACGACAATAGAGCACTTCTGGCTATGGGCATCACCACTCTAGCAGCAGCTATTGGTATAAGTGTTTCTCCAATTAATTGGGTAAAAGGAGAATGGTTAAGTTCTAACAATCTTTATGTTATTGGTATTTTCTTCGGGGCTTTTCTTGTCGCTATCGGACAATTGTCTCAGTATAAAAATATAAAAGCACATTTTAAGTTTACCTATCAAAATTTCGGATTACTACTCTATTACATTGGATGTATCTCTGCTTTGTTTGATAGCCATCACCACTATTTATACATGTCGTTACTTATAGCATCTGCAGGCGCTTTATCTTATTATACCTGGAAAACGAAAGAGTTTCTCTTTTTTCTATATTCCAACATCAGTTTTTACATTGCCTTTACCTATCTCGTATTTTCTATACTGGATAACTTTCGTGGAGCTGAAATCTTATTGATTTATTATTTCCCTGTTACCTGTATCGCCTATATCGTTATTTTAATCACTAAAAAAAACCATTTTTCAAATGATTAAATCACTAATAGCATACGATATAGAAGAGTTGGAAAAAAAGAAAGTACTTTCTTCCGCTAAAAACCTATACAAGAGTAAAATACTTGATCAAGCACAGTGGGAAAAAATTAAAGCAAACTACACTTCAAAATTATATAGCCCTTCTATATTTATAAGAATACTCTTTTTTATCCTTACCCTTATTGGGCTTTCCACCATTTCCGGTCCATTGGCATTGATGTTAAACATCAACCAATTTGAAGACCTTCGAATTGCTTTTTTATTCTTCGGAATTGTATTTATTGCCGTTACCGATTTTGTTTTAATACAAAAAAACCATCATTACCTATCTGGAGTAACCGAAGCAGGTATTTATATTGGCTTATCGTTTATTGCTTTTGGAATACTTGCCTCCCAACCCAACAATGTCCTCATCTACCCACTTGTTGGCATTCTGCTATCAAGCATTGCTGCCGTTAGGTATTTAAATTTATTAGGGCTAGTGGCCGTGTTTCTGTTTTTTGGATGGATATTGTTTCAAATTTGCACCTCTATGGGGGGAATGATGGAAGCATTGCTCCCTTTTATCTTTATGCTGGCTTTTGGCTTCACCTACTGGGGATGTACAAAGCTCGAACAAAAATTAACCAGTGTTATTTTCGAAAATGCTTTTATTGTTGCTAAAACACTTTCATTGTTTACCGTTTATTTGGCGGGCAATTATTATGTAGTGCGAGAATTAAGTATCGAATTAATGAACCTCCATTTAGCCGAAGGAGACGATATTCCTTTTGCCTTCTTATTTTACGCATTTACTGTTTTAGTGCCATTAGCTTATCTCTATTTTGGTATAAAAAAGCGATCGTTGTTATTTATAAGAACAAGCTTGTTAACCCTGGCGTTAAGTGTTATTACTCTAAAATATTATTTTAGTTTGGGCATGCCTGTCCTCACCATTACCTTTTCAGGAGCTATTTTAATTGTTATTTCCTTTTTATTATTTAGGTACTTAAAGCAAGTACAGCATGGTTTTACTTCCGAAAAGCTGCTGAACGACAAATGGAGCTCAAAAAATTTAACTGCCATTATTGCCTCACAAACTTTAGGAGGAAATAAAATAACAACCACTGAAAACGATACTACTTTTAAGGGTGGTGAATTTGGAGGTGGCGGAGCAGGGAGCAATTTTTAACCCCTTTTATGGTATAGGTAGCTATCGAGATTATTCGGAATCTCTACCCCCCTCCTATAGACCCTGAACTGATCCCCAATCAAGTTGAGGACACGGTTCAGGGTGACGTACATAACCGAATTCCTTCATTCCGAACCTACCTCCCGTCATGCTGAACTTGTTTCAGCATCTACCCCTAACACCTATTACCGTCATTCCATCCCGATAGCTATCGGAATCAGCATCATTCCTAACCTCCCAATTCCGTCATTCCGAAGATGTCACCCTGAGCCTGTCGAAGGGTTGTTTCGGAATCTGTTCATCTAACCCTTTTCTAAGAGCAAATAACAACAATTTGCTCGTAAGTAAGCACAATTTGACCTTAAATAAGCCCTATTTGGTCACTAATTGCTCTTATCCGAGACATTATCAACACAATTGTGTCTATTATAGAACCCATTTGATGACTAATAAGAACAATAAGAGACACTACAGCCATAATTAGAGATACAATAAGCACAATCAGAGACACTTCATGTCTTATAGTAGACACTTCATGTCTTATAGTAGATACTTCATGTCTTATAGTAGATACTTTAAGCCTTATCAGAGATACTTTAGGCTTTACATGAGATCTTATTTGCTTTACAAGAGATGTTATGGGCTTTATAAGACATCTTATAAGCCTTATAACACCTCAAAAAATGACAAGTTGACACCAAGTTTGCGTAGTTATACCTACAAAATAACTGCCACCCTCCGTTTTTTAACGTATTGTATGGATGGAAGGGATTGATTAGATTTGGGTGCACATAACAATTGGATATGTGCTATTACAAACAGAACCAATTATAAAATCAAAAAAAATGAAAAGAATAATATTAATACAAATATCGGCTGCAATCTTATTGGGGTGTAATTCAGAAAACAAACCAACTGAGGACACGTCAATTGAAAATAATAAAACTGAGAATATAGTTCAAGAATCAGAAGAAACTTTGCCCCAATTTAGCAGTGTTCGTGAAATGTTTGCAGATGCATCAGATTTTTACGAAGAAAATGGATCTTTAAAATTTATTTCGGAGGATACATCAAATTTGCATGTCCAAGTTTCAAAACCGATTTTAGAATCTGATATAGAATCCGTTAAAGAAGAAATCGTGAAAAGAGATATTATTTATGTGGCTTTTCAAACATTTGCTCAAACTGACTTAAATAAATTGACAATAACTGCCATTCCAAATGATATGGAAAATCCGAAAAAGTATTACGACAGATACAAAAAGGCTGTAACGGTTGACCGAGAAAGAGCCAAAACAATACTGAAGAAATACTTAGGAAGTGAAGATTTTGAAATTTTATATAAAAAGGATGGAACTCTTTGGCTACCAAATGAGAATTTTAGTAAATTAAAATTTGAAAATTTGAACGCAGTTTACTCTGATTTGTCAAAGTAAAGCTAAATTAGGATAAAAAAGAAGCACATGACATACGAAAAAAAATGGCACAGGATTGCACTTAGAAAAGTGCCATTTTTTTTTCTACTTCAGACCCGTTTCCACAAAACCCTTTTTAAAATTTAATTCCTTTCCTTTATTAAATCTTCCCTTTTCCTATCTTTACGTTTTAGGAGAAAATGGAGAAAAAAACCCTTTTTGTAGATGTTATCTTACCACTTTCTGTCCCTAATTTGTTTACGTATCGGGTTCCTTTTGAGCTGAATGATGCCCTACAAATTGGTCAGCGAGTGGTAGTGCCTTTTGGCAGAGGAGGTAAACTCTATTCCAGCCTCATCAAACACATCCACGAAACGCCTCCTGCAGAATACGCTGCTAAATACATTGAGTCTTTATTGGACGAACGCCCCATTGTTAATGCGCACCAATTAAAGCATTGGGATTGGATAGCCGACTATTACATCGCCAACCCAGGTGATGTGTTTAATGCTGCATTACCCGGTGCCTTAAAATTAGCCAGCGAAACCAAAGTAGTGTTAAATGCTGCTTATGAAGGAGACGCTGTAAATGATTTATCGGATAAGGAATACCTCATTTATGAAGCTCTGGAAGTAAGAAACGTATTGTCCTTACAAGAAATCAGTGAAATACTAGAAGTAAAGAATGTTCACCAATTCGTAAAAACACTCATCGAAAAAAAGGTAATCCTCGTTGAAGAAGAGCTGAAAAGAAAATTCAAGCCCAAGGTGGTTCAATACGTTCGGCTAACCCAATTTGCGGATAACGAGAAAAACTTAGAGGGCATCTTTAACGACCTCAGCAAAGCAAAAAAACAATTGGAAGTATTGATGAATTACATCAAGCTCTCCAATCGTTACCAAAAAGAACCGGTAACGGTTAAAAAAATTGATTTGCAAAAATCAGCCAATGTAAGTGCTGCCATCATTAATGAATTGGTAAAAAAGGACGTGCTGGAAATTTATGATGTAACCGCCAATAGAATTGATGATTCTCCCTACGAATTGATTGCTGATAAAACATTAAATCCGTACCAACAAAAAGCACTCAGCGAAATTAACACCCAATTTAACAATAAAGACACCGTGTTATTACACGGGGTTACAGGTTCTGGAAAAACGGAAATTTATATCCAGTTGATCAAAGAAACCTTAAAACAGGGAAAACAAGTGTTGTATCTATTGCCCGAAATAGCCTTAACTACCCAATTAATTGTGCGTTTGCAAAAAGTATTTGGCGATCAAATTGGCGTGTACCATTCTAAGTTTAACGAGAACGAACGTGTAGAAGTGTGGAACGAAGTACTGAATTTTGAATACACTAAATCTACTCGTTTCAACATTGTGATGGGGGCCCGTTCCGCACTATTTTTACCCTACAGTAACTTAGGGTTAATTATTGTTGATGAAGAACACGAAAACTCTTTTAAACAATACGATCCTGCACCAAGGTACAACGCCCGTGATGCAGCCATTGTATTGGCCAACATCCATCAAGCAAAAGTATTGCTAGGCTCTGCTACACCAGCCATAGAAACCTACTGGAATGCCCAGGAAAATAAATTTGGATTGGTAGAACTCAACAAACGTCACGATAACGTTCAATTGCCCGAAATTTTGTGTGCAGACATTAAAGAAGCCACCCGAAAAAAGAAAATGAAATCGCACTTCTCTCCCCTATTAATGGAGATGATGGAAGAAGCTTTCAAGAATAAAGAACAGGTAATTCTTTTCCAAAACCGTAGAGGTTATGCACCATTTATGATATGCGAAGAGTGTGGTCATGTTCCCGAATGTAACAATTGTGATGTGTCGTTAACCTATCATAAATTTACCCACCAATTGCGTTGTCATTATTGTGGAAGCCACAAAAAAATGCCTCCTACTTGTCCTGCCTGCGGAAGTACCCGAATTACGTTAAAAGGTTTTGGAACAGAACAAATAGAAGAAGAATTAGCCATTTATTTCCCTAAAATTAGAATTGCACGAATGGATGCCGATACCTCCCGTAGCAAAAATGCTTACCACAACCTCATTAACGATTTTGAAGAAGGTAACATTGATGTATTGGTAGGCACTCAAATGGTAACGAAAGGATTAGATTTTGATAATGTATCTTTAGTTGGAATACTCAATGCCGATTCCATGCTCAACTTTCCGGACTTTAGAGCTTTTGAACGTTCTTACCACCTAATGAGTCAGGTAAGTGGGCGTGCAGGGCGTAAAAAAAGAGGTAAAGTGCTCATTCAAACTTACGACCCTTACCACCCTATTGTTCGTCAGGTTATTGAGCACGATTATGTAGGAATGTATAAAAACGAATTGATAGAACGTAAAAAGTTCAAATACCCTCCCTTTCACCGATTAATTTACTTCACCTTAAAACATCGTAATAGAGATGTATTGAATGCTGGTGCAGATGAATTTACTGACGCATTAAAAGAAAAATTTGGCAACCGTATTTTAGGTCCTGAATTTCCTGTTGTTGCTCGAATTAAGAACATCTACCATAAAAACATCATGCTTAAGGTAGAACGTGATATTTCCATCAAAAAGACCCGAAAATTAGTAATGGAAGTAAAAAATAAGTTTGAAGTCAATAGCGAATACAAATCCATCAAAATAACTATAGATGTTGATCCGATGTGATATATACTAACTGTGCGCGGTGGGATGTGCACGAAATGTGCGAAATGTAAAAATATGTCTCGTCCTGAAAAAAGTTTACAGTTTAGTTAGATAATCCTGATATAAGTTTACAGTTTAAAACTAATCCTAAAACTCGTTTACAAGTATAGGTTTTTTTTGATAATAATTCTTCCATAGTTTT
>JAGFIT010000079.1 GCA_024103385.1 Vicingus serpentipes | reverse complement strand
GGTAAAGCTGGCTCCTGTTATAGGGTTTAATGTGTCGGATGTGTGTCATGGTCCAACTTCTTCTTTTAACAATACTACTACTGGGGTAGCTAGTTATTCTTGGACCTTTGGAGACGGAATTAGTGCTAACGTCTTTAGTCCTCAGCATGTATATACCGATATAGGAACCTACACCGTTACATTAACTGCTACTAGTACGGCTGGGTGTGTGAGTACTATTACTGATTCAACAAAAGTAAAATATGTACCCGTAGTAGACTTTGATGGAATTAATCTAAGAGGGTGTCCTCCTGTAAATGCTATTTTCACTAACAGAACCGATTGGATGGATCCTAGTTATACTTACTCTTGGGATTTTGGTGATGGAACTACTTCTAAGCTAAAAGACACCCTTATCTACCACACTTATACCATTACTGGAAGTTATACGGTTAAATTGACGGTAACCTCTAATGGATGTTCTAACAGCATGGAACGCATCAGTTACGTAACCGTTCATCCTGTACCAAACGCTCATTTTACAGCTGATCCTTCGATGGTAGACATCTACAATCCGCTCATCAACTTTACGGATTTATCGATAGGTGCTGACAGGTGGTTCTGGGAGTTTGGAGATTCCACAGGAGCTAATGAGCAACATCCAGCACATAGGTATGCTGATACAGGGACTTTTATGGTGTGGTTATACGTAGAAAATCAATTTGGCTGTAAAGATTCTGCCGCAAAACCTGTGGTTGTTAAAGATGTGTACACCTTCTATGCACCAAACAGTTTTACTCCTGATGGAGACGGTATTAATGATGTATTTTTACCACAAGGACATGCCATTGATGAAGATGAATATACTTTATACATCTTTGATAGATGGGGTGAACTCATTCATGAAACACATGACTATTACGAAGGATGGAATGGAACCTACAAAGGAACTCCTGTTCAAATTGATACCTACGTCTGGAAGGTTGACCTCCAAGATATATTTGGTGTAAACCACAAATATATAGGAAGAGTAAGTGTGGTTAGGTAATATCCTCCTTTCTCTTGTGAAGTAAAGCATCCCTTCTAGAAATAAACTAGAAGGGATGCTTTTTTATGAAAAATCATAAAAAAAACGCCCCGTTTTTTCAAACTAAAGGCGCTTTTAAAAGAAGGGTCTTTATATCTCTATCCTTCGACAAGCTCAGGATGACAAATTGTTACTTTAACCTGAACACATTTCACAATCGTCAGGATTATCTAACGAACAGGCTAGTTCTGCTGCAGCTTGCTCTAGATTTTTTGCTGTTGGTTGTGGAGCTGATTTCTTTTCAGTATCAACAGTAAACTTAACAGCATCTCTGGCTGCTTTTGTTCTTAAATAATACATTCCCGTTTTTAACCCTTGCTTCCATGCATGAAAATGCATAGAGGTCAATTTAGCAAAATTGGGGCTCTCTACAAATAAGTTGAGTGATTGAGATTGACAAATGTAAGCTCCTCTATCAGCCGCCATATCAATAATTGACCGCTGTTTTATTTCCCAAACCGTTTTATATATTTCTTTTAAATTTTGAGGTATTTCTGGAATATTTTGAATAGAGCCATTTTCTATCATAATTTTATTCTTCAATTCATCATTCCATAATCCCAATTTATTTAAATCTCTTAATAAGTGTTTATTCACCACAATAAACTCTCCTGATAACACTCTTCTTGTATAAATATTAGAAGTATATGGCTCAAAACATTCATTATTCCCTAAAATTTGAGAAGTAGAAGCTGTTGGCATAGGAGCCAATAACAATGAATTTCTAACACCGTATTTAGCTACTTCCTCTTTCAACACATCCCATTCCCATCGGTCAGAAGGTGTTACTCCCCACATATCATATTGAAAAATACCTTGAGATACTGGAGACCCCTCATAACTTTCATAAGTACCCTCTTTTTTCGCCAAATCTTTAGATGCCGTCATAGAGGCGTAATAAAGCGTTTCAAAAATATCTTTATTTAACTGTTTCGCTTCATCTGATTCAAAAGGCATCCTTAACATGATAAATGCATCAGCCAACCCCTGTACTCCCAAACCAATTGGCCTATGTCGGAAATTTGAATTACGTGCTTCTTCAACAGGATAATAATTATTGTCTATAATCTTATTCAAATTTTTAGTCACTACATAAGTAATATCAAATAATTTTTGGTGATCAAACTTCCCATCTATTACAAATTTGGGAAGTGCTAAAGATGCTAAATTACAAACCGCTACCTCATCTTTAGAGGTATATTCGATAATTTCAGTACACAAATTTGATGAACGAATTGTCCCTAAATTCTTTTGGTTAGATTTTTTATTGCAAGCATCTTTATATAACATATATGGAGTACCTGTTTCTATTTGAGACTCTAAAATTGTATTCCACAAGTCTCTCGCTGGAATTGTTTTTCTTCCCTTTCCTTCATTTTCATATTTCGTATATAACTTCTCAAATTCTTTTCCGTGAGTATCGTATAAACCAGGGCATTCATGCGGGCACATTAAGGTCCAATCTGCATTATCTTCCACCCGTTTCATAAATAAATCAGGAGTCCACATTGCATAAAACAAATCTCTTGCTCTATTTTCTTCCTTTCCATGGTTCTTTTTTAAATCTAAGAACTCAAAAATATCCGCATGCCAAGGCTCTATATAAACAGCAAAAGATCCTTTTCTTTTTCCACCGCCTTGATCAACATAACGAGCAGTATCATTGAATACTTTCAGCATTGGAACAATGCCATTAGAAGTTCCATTTGTTCCTTTAATATAGGAACCTGTTGCTCTAACGTTATGAATGCTAATGCCTATACCTCCTGCTGACTGAGAAATTTTAGCTGTTTGCTTTAATGTATCATAAATTCCGTCAATGCTATCGTCCTGCATGCTTAACAAAAAGCAAGAAGACATCTGCGGCTTGGGTGTTCCTGCATTAAACAATGTTGGTGTAGCATGCGTAAACCACTTCTCTGACATTAAATTGTATGTTTCTATCGCTGACTCAACATCTTCTTTATGAATTCCTATAGCTACACGCATTAACATGTGCTGTGGGCGTTCTGCAACCTCCCCATCTATCCTTAACAAGTAAGCTCTTTCCAATGTTTTAAATCCAAAATAATCATAATTAAAATCTCTATCATATATGATAGATGAGTCTAATTTTTCAGCATTATTTTTAATAATCTCATAAACATCATCTGCCAAAAGTGGTGCTTTTTCATCTGTTTTTGGATCAACATAATTATATAGTTTTTCCATAGTAGAAGAAAACACTTTGTCTGTGCTTTTGTGCAGGTTAGAAACGGAAATTCTTGATGCTAACAAAGCAAAATCAGGATGTTGAACCGTCATTGTTGCTGCTACCTCAGCAGCTAAATTATCTAATTCGGAAGTAGTTACTCCATCATACAATCCTTCAATAACTTTTATAGCTACTTTTGTAGGATCTACTAAGCTATTTAGTCCGTAACATAGTTTTTTAATACGGGCTGTAATTTTATCAAACTGAACAGCTTCAGTTCTTCCATCTCTTTTCTTTACAAACATGATTAGTTTCTTGTTTTAGGTGTGGTGGTTATTAAAAATCTTCGTCTAAACTAAATCCTTCATTCAAATCTTGTGTACTGTTGCTCACTCCCGCTTTTTGATACTCTGCTACTCTCTTTTCAAAGAAATTCGTTTTCCCTTGTAGAGAAATCATATCCATAAAATCAAAAGGATTAGAAACGTTATACACTTTCTCACATTCTAATTGAACAAGTAATCTATCTGCAACAAATTCAATGTATTGATTCATTAAATCTGCATTCATGCCAATTAATTTAACTGGCAACGACTCTGTCACGAACTCTGCTTCAATAGTTACTGCATCAGTAATAATTTTTGTGATTCTTTCTTTACTTATTTTATTAACCAAATGGTTGTTGTATAATAAACATGCAAAGTCCATGTGCATTCCTTCATCTCTAGATATCAATTCATTAGAAAATGTTAATCCTGGCATTAATCCTCTTTTCTTCAACCAAAAAATAGAACAAAAACTTCCTGAAAAGAAAATTCCTTCCACAGCAGCAAAAGCGATTAATCTTTCAGCGTAACTACCATTATCTATCCACTTTAATGCCCAGTCTGCTTTTTTTCGAACAGGAGGAAAAGTTTCAATAGCATTAAATAAATAGTCTTTTTCTTTGGAATCTTTAATGTATGTATCAATTAATAAGGAATAGGTTTCTGAATGAACATTTTCCATCATTACCTGAAAACCATAAAAGAATTTTGCTTCTGTGTATTGTACTTCACTCAAAAAATTCTCTGCTAAATTCTCATTAACAATACCATCACTAGCAGCAAAAAATGCCAAAACATGTTTTATAAAATATCTTTCATCATCATTCAATTTATTTTCCCAATCATTAAGATCTTGAGACAAGTCAATTTCTTCAGCTGTCCATATTGATGCTTGTTGATCTTTGTAAAATTGCCAAATATCATCGTGCTGAATAGGAAATAAAACAAAACGATTAGGATTATCTTTTAAGATAGGTTCTTCATGCACAATAACCATATTTTTAGGTAATACTGCTTCAATACTTACTTCTTGTTCTGTTTTTATTTTCTCTTCCATAAATTTATTTTTAACACAGTTAGACACTTGAGAACATGCTTTCGTTAAGCAATTTTTCTCTTATTATTTTATGCCAGAAGTTTTCTTTTGGAAACTAAGTGGACTACAAAAATTGGGAAAATTAGCAGGCGTGTCAATAGAATTTAATTCACAATCAGTCGAAGTTTTCAACAAGAGCAATCAACAAAAAAATGTGCATAAATATTATTCTTATTTTAAACTCTTGACTGCAAAGAGGTTTCTGCAGCAATAAAGGAAGATATTCCACTTACTGAGAAAGTGATTAGTTTTTTCAATTGTTTTTTGTTAAATTGTTACACGTTTTTGAAAAACTCGCTTCCTAAATTTGGTTATCTAAAAATCCAATATTCAGGATTCAGCTTGGTCATTCCTTTCCAAATTTCGATATGAACCAATGTCTTATTCTTGCCCGATTCATTAACTAAAACGCCTAACTCTTGTTTAGTCGTTATTTTATCTCCTTTGCTTACAAAAACTTCATTCATATAAGAATAAACACTCAGATATTCTCCATGCCTTACCATTACCACTTTACCCTCTCCAGGAATGATTGCAACAGAACTTACTTCTCCATCAAAAATAGCTCTAGCAGTAGCTCCTTTTGTGGTACTTATATCAATCCCATTATTATTGACAACAATTCCTGTTAAGACAGGATGAGGGTGTTGACCAAATCTCGCAGTAATTATTCCCTTAACAACAGGCCATGGTAACTTTCCTTTATTGGCAGCAAACGAATTGGATAACTTTTTAGCTTCAGCTGTCATTGGAAAACCAACAGACGTTGTTCCTGATTTTTTTGCCGCCTCTCTCGCTTTACGAATTTCTTCTGCTATTATTCGTTCTATTGCCTTTTGTAATTTATGTTTTGCTTCTTCTTTCTTTTTCAACTTATTTTTTAACTCCTGCTCCTGCCCTTGTAGCTTTTTTACCACACCTTCCTGCTCTGATTTTTCAATAGAAAGTTGTTGTTTTTCTTGTTCCTGCAATGATATTAAAGCCGAGTTTTCTTGTTTTACTTTATTTAATTCTTCTATCTTTTTCTTTAAATTCACTTGACTATCTACAATCGCTTTTGCCTGTGATTTTCTATATTCAGTATATTGCTGAATATATTTTAACCGTTTATAGGCTTGGTTAATATCTTTTGCTGCAAAAACAAACATTATTTTATCATAAGTGTTACGGTGCTTAAATGCATAGTAAATAATTTTTGCGTATTCCTTCTTTAACCGTTCTATTTCATTTTCTAACTCGTTAATGTTTTTTTCAATAGCATTAATTTCTTTGTTAATTATTCTAATTTCTGCATTCATGGTAGAAATTAAATCCACACGGGCATTAATTTTACTCCTTAATTTCAACAATTCATCTACAGATAATTCTTTATTTTTCTTCGTTTCATTCAACAACTTATTGGTTAAACTAATTTCTTGTTGAAGCTGCTTTTTCTTTTTCTCCAACTCCGTTTTAGATTGAGCATGAAGAGTTAAGGAAACAAGAACCATCCCAATAACGCAAAAGAAAGCAAGATATTTACTTTTTAATTTGCTCATATTTTTCTGGAATATTAAATGGAAATGAAAGTTCTTTTCCCACAGCTATTTTAGAATAAGAAACCTCTATTATAGAAGGTGTCGTGGACTCTATTTTAAAGTATAACGAATGAGGAAATAATTGTTCTTCAGCCATACTTACTTTCTCATAATTAGAAAACATACAATTTAGCGACTGATTACTTTCTGGAGAAGAAAGAAGTAATTCAGTAATCTTATACGTTATCGGATCAATCCATAATACTTGTGTTTGTTCCTTAATTCTATTCCTATCTTTTTTTATTTCCTTCCGTACTTTTCTTTTCTTTTCTGTGCTTAAGTAGTAGGTATCTTTTTTTCTATCTATTGATGATCTTATCTTTTCATTTTGTTCAAAATCTAAACTGTTTCCTACCAATAATGCCTCTAGCATTTGGTAATCTATGTCTGCCCCAAACAGTTTATTAAGGTAGTCAAAATCACCAATAAAATACTCTCCGTCATTTCTATTCATCAACTTAACTGTATCTTTTGTTATCAATACTCTCGCCATTTCAATCCCTAATAATGGGGTAACCGATATCCATATGGCACTATCTTTTTGGATTCTTAAATGTGCCTTAAACCCTGTTTTTTTACCATTATCGAAAGAAACAGATGCTTTACCTGAAAGGGTGTTAAACTTAAATTCTTTTTCCATCAACTCATTCACTAAAAACTTAGTTGAACGATGATTTATTTTAACCTTAACCTTATTTTCCTGCACTTTACATGAACTATAAAAACCTCCTATTAAGACCAAGAGAAGAACGTATGTATACCTTACATTATTCATAAAGTTGCTTATCCGCAATTTTTTTATCCAAGAGCTCTGTTCCTTCTCCTACTCCTTTCGCTTTAATCCATAATTCAAGTGCTTTATCTAGATCTTTCAATTGAGCATAAACATCTCCCAAATGCTCTATAATCACAGCATTATTACCCCCTCCATTTTTCAACGCTTTTTCTAACCAGTCTCTTGCCTGAACAAACTTTCCTTGCTTGTATAAAATCCATGCATAGGTATCTTGATAATTAGACTGGTCGGGCTCTATTTCATTACACAACCCCGAAAGTTGTTCTGCCCTTTCTAATTTTTCTCCCCTTAACGACAAATAATAACTGTAGTTATTTAAAACATAAATGTTTTTAGGTTCTATTTTTAAGGCTTTTTCGTAAACTTCATCTGATTTTACATATTCTTTTAATCCATTATAAGCATCTCCTAAACTAGCATAAAATTGTGCTAGCAGAGGCGGGTTATCCAATACATAATCTTTCCCTATAAGTAAATAATCTACTGCCTCTTTGTAATTTTTTTTCTGAAGATTTGTCGCTCCATAAAAAAAGTAAAAGATAGGTTGATTAGGAAACAAATCAATCGCTCTTTTGCTATCACGCATAATACTTTCTTGGTCTTGGAGTTCTGATTCTATTAATATTAATTGACTCCAAATGGCAAATTTAGAGTTGTCATGTTCTATTGCTTTTAAATAGTTTTCTTTTGCTCCTTCCAGTTTTTTTTCTCGATAAAGGAAATCAGCATAAATGGTATATGATTTAGCGTCATTTGGGTGAGTCTCTATTAATACTTTATTCAATTCAAAGGCTTCTTTCTTTAATGAATTATCTGATTCTGTAGCAGAGTAATACGACAATAGGATTTGCATTTTAGCATCAATCCCCAACTCTGGACTTTGAAACGCTTTTTTTACTGCCTGAAAAGCTTCTTCATTTTGCCCTTTATTTTTATAATAATCGTACAATGATAAATTTGCATAAGGATTATTGGGATCAACTTCTAATATTTTCTCTAGTACCTCAAATGCTTTTTCTGGTAAATTGTTAGCCATATATAAATCGGCTAACTCTCCTCTATAACGCATTTCATTGGGGTAAAAGAGGATTAATTTTTCTATTTCTTTGGCTGCTTTTTCTAAGTCATTGAGTTTTACATAAACTTTTACTTTTTGTAAAGTTAATTCTTCTGAAACTCCCATTTTTTGCTCAATTTTATTTAAGCTTTCTATCGCATCTTTGTATTGTTTAGAATACAACTGCATACTTGCCAAATCATAATACAAATCAATATTTTCAGGGGTTGTCTGAATTAACTCTTCATATTGAACAATGGCTTTCTCCATATTTCCACTATTTTGTAATGCATGTGCATACAAAATTTTATACCAATAATTTTCTCCATCTAGTTTTACTGCTTTCTCTGCATATTCTAAAAACAATTCTGAACTTTTAGCCAAATCAAAAATATTGGCCAACTCATAATAAGGGGCTGGTTCTTTTCCTGCCATTTGAATACACTGATTAAATAGGTTGGCTGCCACTTCATAATTTCCTAATATTCGTTCTTTACTGGCATTAAGAAATAAAAAGTTAAATTCTATTTGTTCTTTTTCAGGTAAATCCGCTACTGTTTTTTGATTGGTTTTTTCTACCGAATTAACCTTAGCCGTCTCTTTATTGCTGGAACATGCTATAAAAAATAACGATAAAAATAATAATATGGAATACTTGTGCCTCATTAACCTATTTCATTATAATCGCCAACACTCAACTCTTGAACAGTTCCTTTAACATTAGCATAGTTTCCTACCATTGAGTTTTTAATGTTAGAAGATCGTATCAGAGAATTGGTTTGAATGATAGAGTTAGAAACTATAGAGTTTTTAATTACCGTATTTTCTCCTATAGAAACATGTGGCCCGATCACTGAATTTTTAATCTCTACATTTTTACCTATAAAACACGGTTCAATAATTATTGTGTTCTCTTTTTTTAGTGATCTATCTATATTTTCTTCATCTTTGACAAACTCTAAAACACGCTGATTGGTATATACTGTCGCTTTGTAATTTCCACAATCTAACCATTCATTTACTTTACCTGGAACAAATTTTGTTCCTTTCTTTTTCATGTTTTCTAGTGCGTCTGTTAATTGGAATTCCCCCTTATCTGTAATGTTATTATCAATTAAATACTGTAATTCGTTTTTAAGATACGCTCCATCTTTAAAATAATAAATTCCAATAATTGCTAAATCTGATACAAACTCTTTAGGTTTTTCTACGAAATCGGTGATAACATTATCTTGATTTAATTTTACGACCCCAAAAGCACTTGGATCGTCAATTTGATTTACCCAAATAATTCCATCAGCACTACTATCTAATGTAAAGTCTGCTCTAAATAAAGTATCAGCAAAAGCCACTACCACATTTCCTTTTAAACTTTCTTTAGCACAAAGGATGGCATGGGCTGTCCCTAAGGCTTCTTCTTGATAGTAAATACTTCCTTTAGCTCCTAAATTTTGGGCTACCGCTATTAAGTCTTTTTCTACTTCTTCACCAAAATCACCAATAATAAAAGCGATTTCATCCACAGACTCCCCACAAACTTTAGTAATGTCTTCTACCAACCGCTGCACAATCGGTTTTCCTGCAACAGGAATTAACGGTTTAGGAATTGTAAGGGTGTGAGGTCTTAAACGCGAACCTCTCCCTGCCATTGGTACTATTATTTTCATCTTGTTAATATAATAATTTGAAGATGCAACAATTAAACAATTGCTACATTAAATAATTATTTAATTATTTTTTCCCTGTACTTCCAAAGCCTCCAGCTCCTCTTTCCGTATCAGAAAGTTCTTCTACTAAAACCCACTCGGCTTGTTTATGTTTGGCTATTACTAATTGAGCAACTCTTTCTCCATTTTCAATAGTAAATTCTTCACTAGAAAGGTTTACCAAAATCACACCTATTTCTCCTCTGTAATCAGCATCAATAGTCCCTGGAGTATTTAAAACAGTAATTCCATGTTTTAAAGCCAATCCACTTCTAGGTCTTACCTGTGCTTCATATTTATGAGGTAACTCAATATACAACCCTGTTTTCACTAGCGTTCTTTCTAGTGGCTTTAATGTGATTGACTCCACCAAATTTGCTCTTAAATCAACTCCTGCAGAAGATGTTGTAGCATATTCTGGTAGCGGGTGATTTGATTTATTTACTATTTTTATTTTCATTTTTTGCCGTTAAAAATTTATAAAGTTTACAAAATTCATGATGTTATATATTTAACCTTCCTCTTTATGAACTTTTCTACTTTTTATTGAGGCACTAAATTACCACTTTTTTTGGTCTTTCGAGGAAGTAAGCTACCGCTAAAAAACCTATAATAATAAGTGTATGTGCCCCATATTTTTCCACTCCTACTGGAAGTGCTATTTGTATAGAAAGAAAATATATCCCTACAGCTAATCCTAAGTAAAAAAACACTTTTGGTAAATCGTATTTAATAGGGTAATGTTTGCGACTTAAAATAAATGATAAAAACATCATCGATGCGTAACAAATTAGAGTAGCCCATGCAGAACCCATATAGCCAAATTTAGGAATCCATATAAAATTTAGAACAACCGTAATAACAGCTCCAACAACACCAATGTAGGCCCCATATTTTGTTTTTCCACTTAGTTTATACCAGATGGATTGATTGTAATATATTCCTAAACAAATATTTGCGGATAATAATATAGGAACTACCTTTAATCCAACCCAAAAAGCCTCATTTGGAATAAAGTATTTAACCACATCGATAAACAACATTACACTTAAAAAAATAGTAGCACACACAACAACAAAATAAGTCATCACTTTAGCGTATATCTCTTTAGCATCTTTTTCTTTTTCTTGTGCAAAGAAAAAAGGTTCTGCTGCATATCGAAATGCTTGGATAAAAAGGGTAATGATTATTGACACCTTATAACAAGCTCCATAAATCCCTAATTGAGAGAGGGTTTCTTTTTCCCTTAAAACACTAAACAACATTTGTTTCAGCATTATTCTATCAATCGTTTCATTCACAATTCCTGCTAGCCCAAAAATTAAAAGCGGTAAAGCATAAATAAACATCTTCTTTAACAATAAAAATTCAAATCCATACCGAGCTTCCAACATCCCTGGTAGTAATAACAGAAATTTCACCCCACTTGCCACTAAGTTGGAAATAAAAACATAACCAACACCTATCTCCGGATTATAAAAGGTATTGATTAACCAGTTTGTCTCTCCAGATTTAAATAGTGGTAAACAATAGGCTAAGAAAAATAAATTTAAGCCTATGTTGACCATAATATTCGCAAAATTGATTCCTGCAAATTTTACTGGTTTATTTTCTGCTCTCAGTTTTGCCATTGGGATAGATGATATCGCATCTAAGCCTACTATTAAAGCAAACCAAGTAACAAACTCTGTATTGTTTGGGTATTTCAACCAATTGGCAATGGATTGATCAAACAAAAAAGCTGCTGCAATGAATAAAAATGAGGTAGTAACTAAAGAATAAATAATGGTGGAATAAACTCGTTTTTTGTCATGCCCTTCTTGGGTAGAAAATCGAAAAAAAGCAGTTTCCATACCATAGGTTAAAAATACGACCAAAAATGCCACATAAGAGTACATCTCCGTTATAATTCCATATTGATCAGTAGTAAATTTAGCGATTCCTAAATATACAGGAACTAAAAACCAATTTAACAGTCTCCCTACTATACTGGTAAGTCCATAAATGGCCGTTTGTCCTGCTAATTTTTTTAATGGATTGCTCATAATCTATGTGAGTCCTTTCTCACTTGGCACGGAGTATTTTCTATTAAAAGATTACTTCGCCATTTCTTTTTTGTAATGACGGTTATTTAAAGTTTGGTTTTCGTTTTTCAAGAAAAGCGGTAGTTCCTTCTTTAAAGTCTTCTGTTCCAAAACATTTTCCAAATTCTTCAATTTCTACATCAAATCCATTAACCCCATCTATATAACCTGCGTTTATAGCTCTTATTGCACTTGCAATTGCAACTGAAGAATTTTTAACAATTTTTAACGCTATTTTTTTACTTGTATCCATCAATTCTTCTTGAGAAGTAAGATAATTAACCAATCCATGATTAAGCGCTTCTTCTGCGGAAATCATCTGAGCGGTCATAATCATTTCCATTGCCTTGCCTTTCCCAACTAATTGTGCTAACCGCTGAGTCCCTCCATATCCTGGAATAACTCCTAAAGTTACTTCTGGTAAGCCTAGTTTTGCATTGTTTGATGCTAATCTAAAATGGCAACTCATCGCTAACTCTAACCCTCCACCTAAGGCAAATCCATTAACGGCTGCAATAACTGGAGTAGTTAAATTTTGTACCACATCAAATAACGTGTGGTGCCCGTTGGCAGCCAATTTTTTCCCTTCAACAACATTGAACTGACAAAACTCTTTAATATCGGCCCCTGCAACAAATGCTTTTTCTCCTGATCCTGTCACAATAATCGCTCTAGTATTTTTATCGCCTTCCAGTTCTTTAAAGGCTTTTCCTAATTCCGCAATCGTTTCCGCATTTAGTGCGTTTAACTGATTAGGTCTGTTAACAGTCAACACCGCGATATTATCTTCAATTTCAACTAAAATATTATTATAACTCATCTTTTAAATTTTAATTCTTCATCAAAGATAAAAGATTGTATCTTGAAGCATAAAAGAAAAAGAAATAGTTCTTAATAAGAACTGTTGAAAACTAAAAACTAGCACGAAGTGTAACGACAAGGTTTCGTCCTGGAGCACTAACACCTGAAGCAAAAGGGCGATAATGAACATCTAACATGTTTTCAAAAGCAGCTTGAACCATAAATGATTTCTTGATTTTCATAGCTGCACTAATATTAGCAGTCCACCATGGAGGAGTTCCATCAATTGTAGCTTTATTTTCATTATCTTCTCCAAAAAGGGAGTAATCAGCAATTTTTTTCCACCCTTGATATTTGGTATATAGTGTTAAAATTAAAGGGGCTGAATTAATAATTAAATCTGTTCGCCCATACAATGGAGGAATATGCGCTAAAGGAGCCTCACTCACTGTATTTTCACCAACAGTATAATTAATCGCACTTTTTAATGTTAATTCTTTGGTTACTTGAAGTAACAAATTAGCTGAAACACCATAAACAAGTGCTTCATCAGAATTAACATTTGCCTGAATCTGAAGCAACTCTCCTTCATACATTAAAGAATCTACTCCATTTAATTGAAAAAAATCTCGAGTAACTGCATTTTTCAGAATAGTATAATATCCTATTACATTTAATTTAAGTTTGTTATCAAAATAACTTCTAGTTATTCCCAATTCTGCATTATATGCCATTTCTGATTTTAACTGATCATTGGGAATCATTACATAGTCATCTTTAGCAAATACTTTCCCAACATCATCAACATTAGGACTTCTGTACGAACTTGATAACCCAATATGTATTCTCCACTTATCATTAGGATGATAAACCAACCCTGCATTACCTATTAAAGCTCCGTTATTAAGTCTGATATCCGAAAAAGGCAGTTGAATAAATGTAGTGTCAAAAAATGCTGCATCCAAAATAGAATAGCTATATCTAGTTCCCAAACTGTATGTTGCTTTTTCGGAAAACTGATGCTTATACGATAAATATACTCCCGCGCTACTCAAAGAACTTCCTCCATCAGGGTATCGAGTTGATGCTGAAGATTTTGTTAACGTCAAAATATTTTCATTAAAAGCGTTAGATTGAACATCATTATATATTGTCTCTACTCCATAAAACCATTCTGAAAGATTGCTGTTTTTCTTATGAAAGTCTGCATTTATAGCATACACATTTACATCTTCTTCCCGAGTGATTCTATCATTGGATTCAAATCTTCGAGTGATTCTATCCTCATCTATTTTCTGATAAGAAACGATAATCTCTGCCTCTGTAAACCACTTATTCTCTTTTATCATTTGAGCCGACAACGAAGTTAACAGCCTATTTTGAGGGCCATAATACCATTCTGCCCATTTCAGTTTATCTCCATTGTACTCAGATAATTGGTCATACCTTGGAACGTCTGAAGATGTTGAATACTGCGTATTTAGTGTTAAAAAAAAATTATCCGACAATTTAAATTTAAGCTTTTCTAAAAAATCTGTTTGATTATAAGCTGTTCCTTCTTGAAGTGTTAAATCACTTTTACGCACCATTGTATCTACTCCATTAATTACATCTGGATAATGTCTTACTATACCAAACTCTGGATATTTTGAGCTTTTAACTTTACCCATATGCAAATCATCAAAATAACTGAATGTGATACTTGTAATACTAGCTACTTTTTTATATCCTAAATTGAAATCCAAATGCGCTGTTCTTTCATTATTAACAGAAGCATAACGATAATAGGAGTTAACCTCATAGTTATTGACGGTGTCATTTTCTGCCGCAAACTCTGGAGTTTTTGTAACAAAATTAACTACTCCTCCTATTGCGTCACTTCCATAAATCACAGAGTTCGAACCATAGATAACATCTGTTCGTTCCAAAACAGCATTATCAATAGTAATGGCATTTTGTAAATGTCCGCTTCGATATATCGCATTATTTAACCTTACCCCGTCCACTACTAACAACACCCTATTTGCCTCAAAACCTCGAATAATTGGACTTCCTCCTCCCATTTGGCTTTTTTGGATATAAACTCCACTCGCTAATTCTAGCATATCTGCAGATGTTGGAGGATTACTTAAACGAACTGCTGTGGCATCTATTCGCTCAATTTTTGACGTAATTTCAAGCGCTTCTTCTCTTACTTGTGAAGCAGTAACACTAAACGATTCCAGCACTATAGGATTCTCTTTTAAGTAAACCACATTCCCTACATTAATGTATGGAATTAAAAATGTTTTGTAGGCTGGATGTGAAAATATTAAGGTATCTTTTTTAGCAAAAGCAGCAATATTTACAAAACCACTAGAATCCGATATAGCAGTAATCGATTGACTTTTATTATAAATAAACACTTCACTTAAAGGCTGCTTCGTCTCTTGGTTAAGCACCTTAATTTTTTGAGCGAAAGAAGAAAGGGAACCCATTAAGCAACAGAACATCAAACAGTTCTTTAATATTCCTAAACCTCTATAATCGTAAATAATCATTATTTTAATATTTCTTCTAGTACCTCTTTCGACTTTATTTGCTCGAAATTACTTAAATGTAAACTGTAATAATTTAAAATAGCATTCAAGATTAACTTTCGAGTATTATTGTCCAAATTAAGTCGCCCCACTTCATCAAAATTTATACCAAAAATGAGTTTTAATTGATGACTCAAAGGGTGTTCTAAAAAAAAGTGATGAGGCGGTGTTGTACTAGTAAATATACCTTCCTGCAAGTCAAAAAAAAGAGTTGGTTCTTTAAAAGAAGTTTTGATGCCTTGAGGAAGAAAACCAAGGTGTTTCGTTAATTGAGCTAGAAATAATAAGTGAAAATTAACATAATGTGCTGTTTGTAAATCTAAAATTTGAATGCTCCCATATAAAAACTGAAATAATGATTCGTTTTTTTCTTCTTCTTTGATTGATTTGTACAATATCTCCGCAATAAAAAAGGCAATGCTTGTCTTATGGATATGGAAGGGTATTTCTTGAAATAAATAGGCAGCTTTAATCTCCTTTATCTGCTGTAACCCTTTATTTTCTTTTTTAGTAGCATTAATCTCTATTAATGAAAGTGGTTGTAATAAAGCGGCTTTATTTTTCGATTTCTTACCCCTAACGCCATTAATGATGAACGATTGTAATCCATATTTTTCTGTATAGATTTTAGCGATTACACTTTTTTCTTTGTACTTAAAATGATGTATTACTATTCCTTTTGAAGTGTATAGCATTAGTGGATAAAAAGAATTTTAGCAGCATACTTTTTTTGTCCATCTTGACTTCCATTAAATATAAGATATACTCCTGTTTGCACCCTATTTCCATGTATATCATTTCCATCCCAAATAGCTTGCCCTCCCAATGAAGTAGTTTGATATACAATATTTCCACTAACATCTGTAATTCTCACATCTGTATCTTTAACTAGACCTCTTATAGCTATTGTTCCTCTAAAATCTTCTTTAACAGGATTCGGATAAACGAATACGTTATTAAAATTATCATCCGGCTCCGTAGCTGTTCCTTTATAGGAAATTAGTCCTTTTGAAGTGCCAAAAAATACTTCTCCTGTTTTATTATTAATCACAATATCAAAAATATGATTAGAAAATAAAGGACTATTACTTGTTGTAAAATGTTCAATCTCTTTTGTTCCGTCTTCACTCATTAAAAACACTCCCGAAGTTTGAGTTCCTATCCACTTTCGATTTGCCCCATCAATTGCAATTGTCGTGATTATTTCTGTCTCCAACAAAATTTGTGTTTGACCATCTTGTTGAACAAATATCTGTTCTGCTTTTATTGTTTCATTAAACACTTCTGAAGGATTATAAAAAACAGCCACTCCTTCATCTGTACCAATCCAGATCTGGCCATTTAAGTCTTTAGCTATACAATGCATTTTTGCGCCAGGAATTTCATTATCACCAGCTGTTAAAACTACTACCTGATCATCATTAGTAACATCTAATGTGTTATTATCATTAAATACAAGCAACTTATTCTTATTTGTTATGACTAACCATTTATAATTATTATCATCAATCACCATTGCATGCATTTCTTCTAAGGGATCGGTTTTCCCAGGAAATGAATAGCTATACCAATTGTTATCAGGTGTTTTTACAGCCAAAACATTGGTTGAAAACGAACTATTCACCCACAAGTTATTATTATTGTCAAAGGCAAGAGCTCCTATTGCTGTAGACCCAAAAAAAGTACTATCAAGAATAGAGTTCTGTCCATTAAATATATTAGTGACTTGATCATTATTATATTCATATAATCCACTACTCCAGGAACCTGCATAAACATTTGAAGGGGTTGAAGGATTAATAGCTACACTTACTAAATCATAAGCGGTGTTATTGTTTGCATCTAAAAGTGTTTTTTCAAAATCACCCCACATCCCTTTTGATTGATGATTAATCAAATTTTCGGAAAGAAAAGTTCCATATCCCCCAGCAACAACCCAAAGCTCATCCTTCAAAAAGTCCATAGCAAAAGCACCTGAACTAGATGGCCCATTTGGCACAATCTCTTCAATTACCCAATTATTTGTAGCTTTTACCAATCCATGAGATCGGTCTGCCATCCATATATAACCATGTGAATCTATCAAGCCTTCCATAGGGTCTAGAGCATATTCACCTTTGAATGTGTATAGCACTTCTTGCTGTGTTAAAGATGCATCATATATGATTAAAGTATTATCAGCAATAACTAACAAACGGTTATTGGAGGTACTTAAACTGGTAATATTTTGTCCTACAGCAGTTGGCGGAAATTTTTGCCACACTCCTGCATTTTTGTAAAAAATAGTATCCGCTTGCCAAGCTGGGCTGTCATAACTTACAAAAAGTTGATTATTAAATAGTGTTATGCTATTATAATTAAGGCTTCCTAGCTCTGAAACTTTATTCCATGAATTAAAATCCGTTAAATTTAAGCTATGCTTATTAGCATAAAACACACCTTGGTCACTTGCCGCATAAATATTGAAACTATCTATTGCCACGGCATTGGTAAAAGAAGCACTTCCCAATGGATCAAAATTATAGGTGTCTGCTATTTCTAGTTTATCTGTATTTAATACCACTATCCCTATTCCAGTAGATAAATAAGCATACTCATTATCAATGTATATGTGGTTGATTTTCTTATCTCCGGTAATACTACTGTTCTTAATAAAGGGAATATTAATGATTTGTTGATTGTCTCCTATGATGTCAATATTTCCATTTTGATAAGCTATAATTATGCGATTGTTTTTAGGAACATGTGCCAACTTACTAATGCCTATATCAGATAATCCATTGATTAAATTTAATCGCTCTATTGTTTTCTCTTGAATATCATAAACAAACAGCGCAGAATTGGTAGCACAATAAACCGCATCCCCATTTTTAGCAACAGATACAGCATCCGAATAAGGTAAGTGGTCTCTCCATGTTCCGATTGGAATATCTTGGGCTACTCCATTGATTTGAAGGAGTATAAAAAAACTGATAAAACTGGTAAAGATTGATCTAAAACCCATGTTTGCTTAACTTACTATTAGCTACTTTATTGTACAAAAATAGATTATATTTGCGAGAAATTAATGGCCCCGTAGTTCAACTGAATAGAATATCAGATTTCGGCTCTGAGGGTTGCAGGTTTGAATCCTGCCGGGGTCACTTTTTTCTCATTAACTACTCTTAAATTTAATCTTTTTCTAGTCAGTTAATCCATAATTAATTTTGTACTATTGTCAATAGCATGCAAAAAATGGTAGTCCATAACATTCTTCCTCTCTTTCTCCGAAATAAATATCCTCTTCTATTGGTGTTTATTATTTTACTCTGTATGTGGCCGTTTAGTTGTTTTGTTTTTGTCCCTAAATGGGACAGTATGGGAGGGTATTTACCTTACCGGTACTTTATTAGTGATTACTTATGGAATGGTCATTTACCACTATGGAATCCTTTTCAACGACTTGGGTATCCTGGGTACTCTGACTTACAAAGTGGTTGTTGGAGCCCAATAACGTGGGTGATTATGTTATTTGGCAAATACACCGTTGGATCACTAATGGTTGAATTAATCAGCTACTATATCATTGCTGGACTTGGAATGTTTCAATTAAGTAATTTCTTTTATTCGAATCAAAAAACCAGTTTTATTATAGCATTAAGTTATACACTATCTGGGTTTATGGTAGGCTCCACACAATTAATGGTTTTTATAATTGGTGTAGCATGTTTGCCTTGGTGTATTTACGGAATATTAAACTATTTCAAAACCTTCGACTTAAAGTATGCGCTGCTTACTGCTCTTTGTATTTCTATAAATACTTCTGCGGCAAGCCCCGCATATACTATCATATTAGCCTATATCTTCCTCTTTTTATTTTTATTTTATCTATGGAAAAACAGAAAAGATTCCTCCAGCATTCAAAAAATTATACTAGGAGGAATAATTATTATATGTAGTTCTATCTTGATGTTACTCCCTTATATTAATTCATTTATTGAGTTTGCTCCTTATTTTAATCGTATTTCAAAGCTTTCTTATGGAGAATTTCTATTATCTAACCCTTTCACTATTATACACTATATCTCCTTTATTTTCCCCTATACGGTTATTTCTGCTACAGATATTTTTAACCCCACTGATATCACATTAAGAAATGGTTATTTTGGAATTATTTGTTTTTTCTTTTTTTTATCCACCCTATTAACTATTAAAAAATATAATTACATCAATCTTCCCTTTATTATACTTTTAGTTGTTTCTCTAATTTTTGCTGCAGGAAGCAGTACATTCGTTTACCAGTTGATATATCAATTACCCGGTTTTGGCGTTTTCAGACATCCTTCGTTTTTCAGAACATATAGTATTTTTTTAGCTTTATTAGTTGGAGGTTTTTCTTTAAATAAAGTAATTATCAATAATCATATTTCAAAAAAAGAAATCTGGTTAGTTGTTACTTTAATCGTTTTCTTTTTTATTGTAATGGCCTTTTCTTTTTTCTACACTTCTATAGTGAAGATAATTGAGTTACTCTCTAACGTCCTTCATCACCAAGAAATTTCTACAGCTACATTTTACACACACTTGTTCATTAATTCTTCTCTTATTTTACTATTAACTATCATTGTGTTTATACTGAAAAAAGTATTTAAGTTTTCCGTATTTGTAGCTATAGTTATTTTTGTATGTTTAGATTTAGGTATACAGACAAGATTAACTGCCCCAACAACCATCTATTATAATTTTACTTATAAAAGTGTTGCTCCATATTTTGATAATTTACCTGACACTATTAACCAAAAAAATAACCTTACCCCACTCAAGTACTTAGACGAAAAACAAGGGTTAATTGCGGTAAACGGAATATGGGAAAACCTTTCAACATTTAATAAAGCTTTATCTTTTGTTGGCAAAAACCCAACTATTTTTAAATCTTTTGAGGAAGGGCATGAAAATGGAGCTCTACAACGAAATATTGAAAACAACATTTTATTCTTCCCTGAAAAAGAATACCTAAATGGGGATACTTTACAAAAAGGATTGGTATGGGGTACCGCAACGCCTATTAATATCATTAAAGGAAGTACAAAAATTAATTCGATTAGAATAGGTTATAATTCCTTTGATGCCCAAATAGAAAATAATGCTTCAAAAAAGCAATGGTTATTACTTAATCAAAATTATCACCACTTATGGAAAGCTTATTATAATAATCAATTACTTCCTATTCAGAAAGTAAATGAAATGATTATAGGAGTAGAAATTCCTGGTCAATCAAATGGAAAAGTCCAATTTATCTATGAATCTCCTAGAACAAAATATGCTTTTATTATCAGTGTCCTTAGTTATTTCTTAATTGTCCTCTATCTTTTTAAAAGACATTTTCAACAGCAAAAATCAACTTAATATCGCTGCAATTCCTGGCAACTCTTTTCCTTCTAAGTATTCCAACATAGCTCCTCCTCCCGTACTAACATGACTTACCTTGTCTGCTAAATGAAACTTGTTGACTGCTGCTACAGAATCTCCTCCACCTACCAATGAAAATGCGCCTTTTTGAGTTGCTTCAGCAACGGCCTTCGCAATCATCTCTGTTCCTTTTTGAAATTTACTCATTTCAAAAACCCCCATAGGACCATTCCATAGAATTGTTTTTGAATTTAAAATACACTCCACATTTTTAGCTATTGCGTGTTCTCCAATATCTAACCCCATAAACCCCTCAGGAATATTATTGGTTGGACATAACTGTGTGTTTGCATCATTGCTAAAAGCGTCAGCTACGACACTATCTGTTGGGATAAATATTTTTACATTTTTAGCAATTGCCTTATTTAATATCTCTTTAGCTGTATCCAAATAATCGTTTTCAATTAAGGAGTTTCCTACACAGCCTCCCTGTGCTTTTGCAAATGTATATGCCATCCCTCCTCCAATAATCAAGTTATTCACTTTGTCCAATAAGTTTTCTATAATAATGATTTTACTAGACACTTTTGCTCCACCAACGATTGCCGTAACAGGGTGAACGCTATTATTTAATACTTTAGAAACACTTTCAATTTCTTTTTCTATCAAATAACCAAACATTTTATCATTAGGAAAAAATTGGGCAATAATAGCTGTAGAAGCGTGTGCCCGATGAGCTGTTCCAAATGCATCATTAACATATACATCACCATGTTCAGCAAGTGCTTTTGCAAAGTTGAGTTCTCCCTTTTTTTCTTCTTGATGAAATCTTAAATTTTCTAACAATAAAACTTCTCCTGCTTTTAGTCGGCTTGACTTTTTATAGGCATCATCCCCGACACAATCGTCTGAAAATAGAATCGTTTGACCAAGAACTTCTTCAATCTTTTTTACAATATGTTTGAGAGAAAACTTTTCTTCCGGCCCATTTTTTGGTCGACCTAAGTGTGACATTAAAATTACAGATCCCCCCTCAGACAATATTTTTTTTATAGTTGGGATTGCTGCTTGAATTCTTGTGTCATCAGTAATCTCCATTTTTTCATTTAAGGGCACATTAAAATCTACCCTAACTAAAGCTCTTTTTCCCGAAAAATTATAATTAGCTATTTTTTGCATACCCCTTCAAATTATATATAAAACGCAAAAGTAAAATTTTGAATTAAAACTAAGTAGTGATTATCAATATTAGTTACCTTTGAAACTATGCAATTTAAAGAAGTTATAGGGCATCATAAAGTAAAAAAACAATTAATCAATACTGTGCATGAGGGTAGAATTAGTCATGCTCAATTGTTTTTAGGGAAAGAAGGGAGTGGTAATTTAGCAATGGCTGTAGCTTATGCTCAATATATTTCCTGTGAAAATAAGCAAACGGATGATTCTTGTAATGTTTGTCCTTCATGTATTAAATTTAAAAACCTCGCTCACCCTGATTTACATTTTATTTTTCCAGTTGCCTCTAATGCTGATATAAAAAAAATCCCGTAAGTGCTAACTTTTTAACCTCATGGCGGGAGTTATTTAAAGAAAGCCCCTATTTTTCATTAGCGATGTGGCAAGAAAAAATTGAAACTGGTAATAAGCAATTATTAATTTCGAAAGATGAAAGTATTGAAATTTTAAAAGTATTAAATTTAAAAACCTATGAAGCCGAATACAAAACAGTAATTATTTGGTTTCCTGAAAAATTTAACATCGCTTCTGCTAACAAATTATTAAAAGCAATAGAAGAGCCTCCTCCAAAAACATTATTTCTGTTAGTTGCTGAAGATGCCGAACAAATTATTTCAACCATTACATCTAGAACACAATTAGTAAAAGTTGGAAGAATTGAAGAAGAAGAATTAGAGGCCGCTATCGTTCAAGAATTTCAATTAGATATAAAAAGTGCCCGAGAAATTGCGCTTCGTTCAGATGGAAATTACATTACAGCTAAAAAGCTTATTCATCATTCTGAATCAGAAGCTATTTTTCATGATTTGTTTGTTTCATGGATGCGTTCTGCTTTTAAAGGAAATGTTTTAGGGTTAATTGAGTGGACTGATGAAATTTCATCATTATCTTTTGGAAGAGAAAAACAAAAACAATTCTTAAATTATGGGTTACTCCTTTTTAGAGAAAGCTTAATACGTAATTATGGAGATTCTTCCCTTGAAAGAAGTGGAGAGGATGCTTCCTCGTTTTTAATCAAATTTGCCCCATACATACATGGTGCTAATTGTCTTGAAATAATTACCGTTTTTAATGATGCTATTTACCATATAGAAAGAAATGCAAACCCAAAAATATTATTTTTAGATGTTTCCTTAAAACTCACTAAATTATTACGCGTTCCTGCTAGCCCTCAAAAGATAAGCTAATCTCCATTATTTATTAGTCAAAAAGACGTAATTTTAGCGCTCAACTATGCTAAAAAGATTAGTCTATATATTATTTATCCTCACTTCTTCAAATGCTGTTGCTACGCATAACAGAGCAGGAGAAATTACTTTTAAACACATTTCGGGATTAACTTACGAAATAACCATTACTACTTACACCAAAGACTCCAGTCCTGCAGACAGACCAAATCTAGAAATTTTTTGGGGAGATGGAACCTCTTTAGATTCAATAGCTAGAACAAATACCATTCTCTTAGGTAATGATATTCGAAAAAACATTTATATAGATAGACACACCTATCCAGGACCTAACCCTTCTCCATATATTGTAAGTATTGAAGACCCTAATAGAAATGCTGGAATTATTAACCTTTCAGGAAGTTTATCTGACCAAATTGTTTTTTACATACAAACGGAACTATTAATTAATCCTTTTGCAGGAATAAATAATTCTCCTATATTGCTTAACCCTCCAATTGACAATGCATGTGTAGGTAGAATATACGTTCACAACCCAGGTGCTATTGATTTAGATGGAGATAGTTTATATTACACATTACAAGAAAGCAGAGGAATAGGAGGGTTGCCTATCCCTAATTACCAATTTCCATTAGCATCTAACTCTCTCTCTATCAATAATTTTACGGGTGATTTAATATGGGATTCTCCTATCAATCAAGGAGAGTATAACGTTGCTATCCTTATCGAGGAGTTTCGAAATGGAGTCAAAATAGGAAGTATTTTAAGAGACATGCAAATCACAGTAATCCCCAACTGTCCTCCTCCTCCAAATATAACGAGCCTTACTGATACATGTGTGATAGCCGGAGATACATTGAGTTTTAATATCAATGCAACGGGAAGTAGTCCTGTTACTCTTACTGCAACAGGTATCCCTTTTTCAATCAGCTCTCCTGCTGTTTTTCAGCAAATAACTGCTCCAGCGACATCAACTACTGGTAATTTCTATTGGGAAACACAATGTAATCATGTAAGAAAAAGTCCTTATTTTGTTTCTTTTAAAGCTGTTGATTCTGGCGGTTTTAATTTAGTAGATTTTCACACCTCTACCATTAATATTATTGGTCCTCCTCCAAATAATTTTAATGCAATTGTACAATCAAATACCATTAACCTAAATTGGAATAAAACGGAATGTGCTCAAGTAATAGGCTATAAAATATACAGACGAAAAGGCCCTTCTGGTTGGACTCCTGCAAGATGTGAAACAGGGGTTCCCCCATACACGGGCTTTCAATTAATAGCTACCACATCATCTATTAACGATACCTCTTATTCGGATAACAACAATGGGTTAGGTTTAATTAATGGAGAAGATTATTGTTACCGAGTAATTGCTTGCTACCCAGATGGTTCAGAAAGTAAAGCATCCGAAGAAGTTTGTGCTCAATTAAAAAAAGACGTGCCAATTATTACTAATGTGAGCGTAAATACTACCTCAACAACTACAGGAAGCATTTATGTTGCATGGTCAAAACCAACAGAACATGATACGATACAATATCCCTCTCCTTATCGTTATTTAATCTATAGAGGAGAGCAAAGCTCCAACAACCTTATACTAATAGATTCTACACTATCCATTAACGATACAACATACACCGACACTTTGCTTAATACTAAAGATCATCAATATTTTTATCGAGTAGATATGTATAGTGTTCCTTCTGGCTTTAGAGATTTAGTTGGGCAATCCACTGTCGCTTCTTCCATCTATCTAAACCTTATCCCATCCGATAATCAAATAACATTAAATTGGAATGAAAATGTTCCTTGGACCAACTCTCAACACGTTATTTATCGATTAAACACCATAACGCTCAACTACGATTCAATTGATATTACCTCAAACACAACTTATATTGATATTGGATTGGCAAATGATACTACCTATTGTTATAAAGTTAAAAGTATTGGTGCTTACTCTTCACCTGGTTTTATTGACCCTATTTTAAATTTTTCTCAAGAAATTTGTGCTGAACCTATCGATAATATCATCCCTTGTCCTCCAATCTTATGTGTAGAAATAAATTGCGAACAACAACAGAACACCCTACATTGGAATAAGCAACCTGGTGGATGTGCTGATGACGCTATTCAATTTAACATTTATAGAAAAGACTCTTTAAATGGATTGTATGTGTTAATTACCTCTATTAATAATGGGATCGACTCTACGTATATCCACGATAATCTCTCCTCTATTGTTGGTTGCTATGCAATAACAAGTATTGATTCTGTAGGGAATGAAAGTGTTTTTAGTGATTCTGTGTGTGTAGATAATCCTAATGGAGCATGTGAGGGTAATCATGGCTGTATTTACAATAATGATGAAGAGATTATCACTAAATGTTTTGAATACCGCCTACCAAATGTTTTTACTCCAGGAGAAGACGGACACAATGATTTATTTATTCCTTTTCCTTATGAGTTTGTTTCCTCCTTCCACATTGAAATTTTTAATCGTTGGGGGCAATTAATGTTCGAAACAAATAACCCCAACATTTTGTGGGATGGAACTAACTCATCAACAAAACAACCGTGTAGTGATGGGACTTATTATTACGTATGCACAATTAATGAGTTATGTCTAACAGGCGTTTCGCCTAGAATAGAAAAAGGCTTTATTACGTTAATTAATAATAAATAAGTTAATATATGTTTACAGGGATTATAGAAGGGTTAGGGGAAATAGTTGCGATTAAAAAAGAAGAAGAGAATGTTCTTTTTTCCGTTAAATGTCCTTTTACTCATGAATTAAAAATAGACCAAAGCCTAGCCCACAATGGAGTTTGCCTAACCATTATTGATATTAATGAAGATATATACACTGTTACCGCTATCAAGGAAACATTGGGTAAATCAAGTTTAGGGCATTTGTCTATCGGTGATGCTGTTAACCTTGAAAGAGCGATGTTAGCTAATGGCAGGTTTGATGGACACGTAGTTCAAGGGCATGTTGACCAAACTGCTAAATGTATTGATATTAAAGAAGAAGATGGTAGCTGGATGTATACTTTTGAATATGACACAAAAGGAAATATCACTGTAGAAAAAGGTTCTATCACCGTGAATGGTGTTAGTTTAACTGTTGTAAATTCACAGAATAATCAATTTTCGGTTTGTATTATTCCCTATACAAAAGAACATACTACTTTCAATGACCTATCAATAGGTAATACTGTAAATTTAGAGTTTGATATTATTGGAAAGTACGTAGCAAAATTATTGCAGTCCTCTTAAAAAACTGCCTTAACAATTTCCTTAACAGCCACCGATTTACCCATCGTATAATAATGAAGACAAGGAGCACCAAACGCAATTAAGTCTTTTGATTGCTCTATAGCCCACTCTATTCCTACTTTTTTTACTGCTTCATCTGATTTGCAATTGTCAACTGCATCCACCAAATCATCTGGTAAATCAATATGAAAAAACTTAGGTAAAGAAAGTAATTGCTTTTTATTGGAAATCGGTTTTATTCCTGGAATAATAGGAACATTAATTCCTGCATTACGACAAGTGGTTACAAAGTCTTTAAACTTTTGGTTGTCGTAAAACAATTGAGTAACAATGTAATCTGCTCCAGCATCCACTTTTTGTTTTAAATATTTTAAATCCGATTTTAAATTAGGAGATTCAAAATGTTTTTCAGGATAACCCGCAACTCCAATACAAAAATCAGTAGGGTTAGCATTTTGTAAATCTTCATCCATATAATCCCCATTGTTCAACCCTACCACTTGTTTTACTAGATCAGCAGCATAATGGTGTCCGTCTTCTTCGGGAACAAATGATGGTTCTGTTTTAATTGGATCTCCTCTCAATAATAACACATTATCAATCCCCAAAAAGGATAAATCAATTAATGCATTTTCTGTTTCTTCTTTTGTAAAGCCTCCACAGATAATATGAGGAACTGAATCAACATTGTATTTATTCATAATGGCAGCACAAATACCAACCGTTCCCGGCCTCTTTTTTATAGATATTTTTTCTAAATACCCTTTTTCTCTCTTTTTATATGCATATTCTTCTCTATGATAAGTCACATTAATAAATGAAGGGTTAAATTCTACCAATGGATCTATTCCTTCATAAATCGCTTGAATACCTTTCCCTTTTAATGGTGGCAGCAATTCAAAAGAGAAAAGTGGTTTTTTTGCTTGATTTATATGGTCTATTACTTTCATAGTTTCTTGGAATCAATAATTAATTAAGAATAGAATCTATTCTTAATTTTAATTGCACAAATGTAACTGATTCCCCTTTAAAAAAAAACAAGAGGAATACTTAAAATTGTTATAGGAACAGAACACTTAAAAAAGTAATTTCGTAACCTTATTTACATCAATGAAAAACATTAGAAATTTTTGTATTATCGCCCACATTGACCATGGTAAAAGTACCTTGGCTGACCGGTTATTACAAACGACAGGCACCGTTTCTGACAGAGATTTACAGGAACAGACGCTCGATGATATGGATATTGAGAGAGAAAGAGGAATTACTATTAAGAGCCATGCTATTCAAATGGATTATAAATATGAAGGAGAAGATTATGTGTTAAATTTAATTGATACTCCTGGCCATGTTGATTTTTCTTACGAAGTTTCTCGTTCTATTGCTTCTTGTGAAGGTGCTTTGTTAATTGTTGACGCTACTCAAGGAATTCAAGCACAAACCATTTCCAATCTTTATTTAGCCATTGAAAATGATTTAGAAATTATTCCGATACTTAATAAAATGGATTTGCAAAGTGCTATGCCGGAAGAGGTAAAAGATCAAATCGTAGATTTAATTGGCTGTGATAGGGAAGAAATTATTTCCGCCAGCGGAAAAACAGGTTTGGGTGTTGATGATGTATTGAAAGCTGTTATTGAAAGAATTCCTGCTCCAGTAGGTGACCCAAACGCTCCTTTTCAAGCATTAATTTTTGATTCTGTTTTTGATTCATATCGAGGGATTAATGCTTATTTCAAAGTGATGAATGGAGAAATAAAAAAAGGGGAAAAAGTAAAATTTATTGCCACTGGAAAAGAATATTATGCGGATGAAATTGGTACTTTAAGAATGAAACAGCAACCCAAAAATGTTATAAAAACAGGCGATGTGGGTTATATTATTTCTGGAATTAAAATAGCTAAAGAAGTAAAAGTAGGAGATACAATTACTACTGTCAGCAACCCCGCTGAGCCCATTCATGGGTTTGAAGATGTTAAGCCAATGGTTTTCGCTGGTATTTATCCTATAGATACTGACGAGTATGAAGAATTGAGGGACGCAATGGAAAAGCTACAATTAAATGATGCTTCCTTGACTTTTGAACCTGAATCTTCAGCTGCTTTAGGTTTTGGTTTCCGTTGTGGGTTTTTAGGAATGTTGCACATGGAAATTATTCAAGAACGATTGGAACGAGAATTTGATATGTCTGTTATTACTACTGTTCCCAACGTATCTTACCGAGCATTTTTAACAAAAGATAAAGTAACTCCACTTGTAGTAAATAATCCAACAGATTTCCCAGATCCAAGTAAATTAGATCGTGTAGAAGAACCGTATATTAAAGCAACCGTTATTACCAAAGCTGATTACGTAGGACAAATCATGTCTTTATGTATTGAAAAAAGAGGGGAGTTAACCAATCAGGTTTATTTAACTACTGATCGAGTGGAATTAAGTTTTAATGTTCCTTTAGCCGAAATTGTTTTTGATTTTTATGATCGGTTAAAATCCATTTCTAGAGGATATGCTTCCTTTGATTACCATCCAATAGGATTTAGGACTTCCCAATTAGTAAAAATGGATATTCTACTTAATGGAGATCAAGTAGATGCGCTTTCAGCATTAGTACACAAAGACAATGCTTATGACTTGGGTAAAAAAATATGTAAAAAACTAAGAGAGTTAATTCCGCGTCAACAGTTTGCAATAGCCATACAAGCTGCTATTGGAGCCAAAATCATTGCTAGAGAATCATTATCCGCATTGCGTAAAGATGTAACTGCTAAGTGCTACGGTGGTGATATTTCTCGAAAAAGAAAGTTATTAGAGAAACAAAAAGAAGGAAAAAAGAAGATGAAACAAATTGGGTCTGTGGAAATTCCGCCCAAAGCTTTTTTAGCAGTACTAAAGTTAAACGATTAATAATTCCCAAGAGAAAGTAATACTAAGGTACAGGCTATTTCTGTGGTTATTCCTTTTTCTTGAGCCAGTTTTATCAAATCTTCGTTTTCTGTTCCAGGATTAAAAATGATTCGTTGAGGAGCTATTTGATTTAAAATGTAATCGTAATAAGGAGGTTGATTTTGAGGTCCAACGTATAAGGTAACCGTATGAATGTTTTCGATTAATGGAGTGTTTATTAGTATTTCATGTTTATCTATCTTTCCTTTTCTTAAACCTACAGGAAAAACAGGGTGGCCTTTTTCAACTAAGCGTAACGTAGCCTTATATGCGTATCTATCTGGATTAGGACTGGCTCCGAGTATTAAAGTTCTTTTCATCATTACTTGCTAAACAACCAAATTACGAAAAGACTGCCTTATTTTAATACTAACTTTTTATGAATGAAATCTATTTCTGTAACAAATGAAACATTATAAACCCCTGAAGCAAGGTCAGCAACATCTACTATTATTGCTACATCTCCCTCAATATTTCTGTAATCCTTTAAAAGGACTTCTCTGCCTCTCACATCCGTAATTCTCAACTTTAATTCATTAACATTTTCAGAGTAAATAAATCCAAAATAGTTTTCTGATGGGTTAGGGTATATTAAAACTTTTTCAGTATTAATATCTACACAAGAAGCAGATTCCAATGGAAAATATTTAAATACACCGTCAAAATCTGTCTGCTTTAAACGATAATAAGATGTTCCTATTAACGCATTGTTATCCGTAGCTTTATATGAAAGTAGTTGATTAGAATTTCCTGCTCCATTAACACGTGTTACCTCTTGCCAGTTAATTCCATCTTGAGAACGTTCTACAGTAAAATAGTTGTTATTAATTTCAGTTAATGTTGTCCAATTTAGATCAACTCTTCCACTAATACAATTCACTTCAAAACTAGCAAGCTCTATTGGGAGTGTAATTCCTGAGCTACATGAATCTTCAGGTGCTGCCGGAACGGCTGGAATTAAGGGAACAGCCGGAGCGGCACCGCAAGCACTAAAAGTTACAGTTGCATCTGCATTACAGCCTACACACGAACCACATACATTTACTCTATCGTCAAACCGCCCACTACCAGACGTTTGCCCTGTGCCATTAATTTTCACATCTGGATAAGTCCCAGTTGTTGGTCCTTGTATATCTCCGCCATCTAAGTCTAGATTATTTGTTTCGAAATAAGAGCCCGCTGTTAAATTAATATCATTAAAACCTCCTTGAAGATAGGTATCTCCCGTTACTATTAAACTTCCATTAACATTATAATCAGCGTACGTACTCAAGATATCAAGATTTCCACCTATAGTCGAATGACCGTTAATTTCCACTCTATTGTCTCCTGACCCAGAAAGAGACGTATTTCCTCCTACGCTCATAGTACCTGTTACATCAAGAACACTTGAAGTTTTGATTAAATTTCTTCCTACTGTAAGCAGCGAATCAATGGTAACATCTTCGTCCATTGTAAGGTCTCTCCCCACTTCCATGCCATAACCCGAAACCACCAATGTTTTGTTTATTACGGCATCTCTTGTCACATCAATCATTCCATTTACCGTTACTGTACTAGTCCCATTGATAACAAAGTCTTCCCCTATAACTAAATTTCCGTCAATATTTAAAGTAAAAGTTCCTGTCGAAATATACATCGTAGAACCAACCTCAATTAAACCTGTCATTGTTTTTGTGCCAGTACCAGACATGATTAGGGAATCCGCAATTTTGAACCCACAATAACTAGAAATAGTCCCCGTTCCAGTCATATCAACATCTCCTGTTAAATCAAGAATACCATAGTTTTTGAGTCCAGCCGTTCCTGTTATAATTAACTCTCCTGTTTGTATGTACCCCGCATTACATAATCCTAAAGAGGAAGTCCCTCCAAATGTAAAATCTCCATTCACCACACCTGTTTCCGTATTAAAAAAAGTGCCTGCTGTTGTTGAGTAACTTACATTTCCGTTGATAGTTCCTCTATTACAAACATTCACGGAAGTCCCTGTAACAGTAACATTTCCATTAATAACTGCTCCTACAGCTATACAATATGTTCCTGAAGAGCTCCATGTATAATCTTGAGTATTAGTTCCAGTAATTGTTGTTGTACAAGCACCACAATTATCGCAATACTGCCCTTTAGCAATAAAGCTAGAAAGAATAATGATAAAAAATATGCATAATTTAGTCTTCATTGTTTATTCATATTACCTTGAGTTTTGTACGTACATTTAGCCCATCTTGTTACCTCTTAGGTAGTTTTACCCAACACATAGAAAGTAAAAGCATACAATGACATCCTTTAAAGTTAATCTTACTTATTGTTTTTTTCAAACTTAATTTAAAAAAATATTACTTTTCTATGGTCTATTTTAGTGAATTCCAACTGGTTTTATAAAAAACGTCAATCCCCTTTTATTCCCTCGTTTTAAAGAAAATACCAGGTTCCTAAGAGCTAGGAACTCAATTACAGAAAAATAATTACCTACTTCTACTTTAAAATTAATTTTTGATTCACAATATCTTTTTCAGAACGAAAAAGCACATTATATACTCCTGTAGCTAGTTGTGACGCATCAACTTTAACAGAAATATTTTTTTCTAAATTAATGTAGGATTCTTCAAGAACAATTCTTCCTTGCACATCTCTTATTTCGAGTATTAACTCGTTAGCATTTTCTGAATAAACAAACTCAAAGGAATTTTTTGCTGGATTAGGATAAATAGATATTCCCCCTTTAGCAACTGTAAAATTAACAGCTACTATATGAGAATAAGCAAATTTGCCATCAAAATCGGTTTGTTTTAAGCGATAATATGAAGTGCCTGAATAAGGATTCTTGTCTAACCCATTATATGTAATGGTTTGATTAGAATTTCCTGCTCCATTTACATTTAACACTTTTTCCCAATTAATTGCATCCTGAGAACGTTCGATAGTAAAGTAATCATTATTAATTTCTGTAGCTGTAATCCAGTATAGTCCAACATCCTGATTAATCGGTTTTGCTTCAAAAGCAAGTAATTCTATAGGCAAACTAATTCCTGGTGTACAATTATTTTCTGGTGCTGGGACAAAAGAGGGAGCCGTAGGAGTAAGAACAGTAAGATTAGTATTAGGGCAATTCGTAGTAAAGACTACAGCTCCATTAGAAGTACATCCTGGACAAGAACCACAAACATCCAACCTATTTTGAAAATCTTTGGTCCCAGGAGTACTTCCTGTACCGTTAATTTGTACTTCTGCTTTGGTTCCGGACGTTGGCCCGTCAAGATCTTTAGCACTTACAATCAAATTATTTGTCTCAAAATAAGCCCCATTATCTAACGTAAGTAACCCATCGACATCTGTATTCCCTATTACTACCATACTCCCATCAAGATCAAAATCATCATCGGGGTTAAAATCGCCTCCAACAGTAACATATCCATTAACCGTCATCGGACTAGCTGTATTCAAATCTCCTCCCACATCAAGCAGTGTATCAACAGTCACCATTCCCGAACCGCCTGTAGTCATATTTCCTCCAACAATAAATCCATATCCAGAAACCGTAACTGTTCCTGTCCCTTTACCCGATAAGTCAACATTCCCTCCAACATCAAATATTTCACTCACATTGACAGTACCAGTTCCCGTAAAATGTCTACCAACGTATACTCCATCTCCACCAGAAGCTGTAAGGTCTTCACATACAAGATCTCTAGTAACATAAAGGCCTCCATCAATAATTTCTATCCCTCCACTACCTGTAACAATCAGATCATTTTCAACAATTAAATTTCCCGTCATCTCTAACTTCCCTGAACCACTCTTAATTAAATCCCCTCCAATAGTAACTTGTCCTGTCATAATCTTATCACCAGAACCACTAGTTGTATAGTTGCCTGATATTTCAAATCCGCAATAACTAGTAATTCCTCCGGAACCAGTCGAAGTAACGTTTCCTGTTAAATCCATGATTCCATAGTTAATAATCGGATTACCTCCCGTTTGAATTAATGCTCCCGTTTGTATATATCCCTCATTACAAACATCTCCAGCAACATCAAAATCACCATAAATATAACCTGTAGCCGTATTCGTAAAGAGATTTCCATCAAAATCAACATTTCCGTTTATTGTTCCATTGTTACAAAGACCACCTGATCCAGTTTTAGTGACATTCCCATTAATAACTGCTCCAACAGCTATACAATAGTAGCCACTACCAGACCATGTTACGTTTCCATTATAGGTTCCTGTTAATGTGCTATCACAAGCAGAACATGCTGCACACTGAGCTTTAAGTAATGGGCTAGAAAAAATTGCTATGAGAAATATTAATAACTTAATTTTCATCGTATATTCGTCTACTAAAGTGAGTATTTTTACTATTTAAACCAGTAATAATACTTATTGTAGTTACGAATTTACTTTTGTTCTCTTTTTCACACAATCTTATTTTTTGAAAAGATTTGGTCTCTAAGAGACCTTTTTTATTAAATTACCGACTCTCAATATTACTTTTCCCCAAAAAACAAGTGATTTATGAGCACACAACCTCCTTATACACTTATTAAAGTAAGCTTTCTAAGGAAACCGCGTAATTATAAAAACGAACTTACTGCCCAGAAGTAACTGATGCTCCTAAGTACTCACTATTCAGTCTAGCAATAAATTCTAAAGAGATTCCTTTAGGACATTCCACTTCACACGCTCCTGTGTTGGTACAATTTCCAAAACCTTCTTTATCCATCTGCTCTACCATGTTTAATGCGCGTTCTTTACGTTCAATCTGACCTTGTGGTAAGTAAGAGTATTGTGCCACCTTAGCCGCTACAAACAACATTGCTGAGCTATTTTTACAAGTAGCTACACAAGCTCCACAACCAATACAAGTAGCTGCATCCATTGCCTTATCAGCCATTGGTTTGGGAATCGGCAACGCATTTGCATCTTGAGTATTTCCTGAAGTGTTTACTGAAATAAATCCTCCCGCTTGTTGTATTCTTTCTAATGAAGTTCTATCTACAATTAAATCTTTAATTACAGGCATTGCTTTACTTCTCCACGGCTCAATATAAACCGTTTCCCCATCCTTAAACATACGCATGTGTAACTGACACGTTGTTACTTTCCTGTCCGGCCCATGTGCTTCTCCATTAATGTATAACGAACACATTCCACAAATTCCTTCTCTACAATCGTGGTCAAATGCTACAGGTTCTTCTCCTTTATTAATCAAGTCTTCGTTTAACAAATCAAGCATCTCTAAAAAAGAAGAATGCTCCGAAACATTTTTAATTTGGTAGGTTTCTAATCCCCCTTTTGCTTTTGCATCTTTTTGACGCCAAACTTTTAATGTAAGATTCATTTTTTAGTCATTAAGAAAGAGCCACTAGCCAAAAGGGAAAGGGCTCTAATGTTTTATTTATTAATAGCTTTAATAAGAGCATTCAACATTTTGCTCTCCTCCACTATTAGATTATTTATTGTATTGTAATTTTCGTTTTCAATGTAAGAAAGTTCCCTACAAATTATTATCTGTGTTTCTAGTTCCAACAAAGAACCTCTAGCTATTCTAAGAAATTGAACATAATTTTTAGTAGAGTTTCTACCCCATCCTTCTGCTATATTTGAGGCGATGGAAACTGCACTTCTTCTCATTTGACTAGTTAGCCCATACCTTTCGTCTTCAGGGAGCATTTTAGTTAACAAATAAACTTCTTTTACCATTGCTATGGATTTTTTCCACACCAAAAGGTCTTTGTAAGATGTTATTTTACTTGTTGTTTCTATCAAAACTTCCTTTTTCTGCTCTTGCCTCTTTCCTTTTTGGCTAGTGGCTATTTATAACTTCTTTGTTTCAGCTCGATATCATTAAATGTTAATTCTTCTTTGTGCAATACTGAATCTGCAGGCTCCCCTTTATACTCCCATGCTGCTACATAAGCATAATCTTTGTCATTTCGTTTTGCCTCTCCTTTTTGTTCACCATCCAACTCTACTGATTCTTCTCTAAAATGACCTCCACAAGATTCATTTCTGTGTAAAGCGTCTTTAGCAAACAACTCTCCTAATTCTAAGAAATCTGCTACTCTTCCTGCTTTTTCTAATTCAGGATTCAATTCATTTAATCCTCCGGGGATTCGGACGTCTTTCCAAAATTCTTCTCGAATTTTTTTAATCTCTACCATCGCTTCCTTTAACCCTTGCTCATTACGTGCCATCCCTACATTATCCCACATTATTTTTCCTAAACGTTTATGGAAATAATCTACCGACTTCGTCCCTTTGATACTAATTAATTTTTCTAACCGATCTTTTACTTCTTTCTCTGCTGCATTAAATTCTGGAGAATCTGTTGGTATTGGCCCTGTTCTAATTTCATCAGCCAAGTAATCCCCAATCGTATAAGGCAATACAAAATACCCGTCAGCTAACCCTTGCATCAATGCAGATGCCCCTAAACGATTTGCTCCATGATCAGAGAAGTTAGCCTCTCCTGCTGCATAACACCCTGGAATAGTTGTCATTAAATTATAATCTACCCAAATACCGCCCATTGTATAGTGCACTGCAGGATAAATCATCATTGGTGTTTTATAAGGGTTTTGATCTACAATCTTTTCATACATCTGAAAAAGATTCCCATATTTTTCTTCTATCACTTGTTCTCCTAACTCAATAATTTTTTCAGCAGATGGATTGTCAACACCTGATACTAATGCTCTTTCTTTCCCATAACGTTGAATAGCCGATTTAAAATCTAAATAAACGGCTTCCCCTGTTGCATTTACACCAAAACCTGCATCACATCTTTCCTTCGCTGCTCTAGAAGCAACATCTCTTGGCACTAAATTTCCAAAAGCAGGGTATCTTCTTTCTAAATAATAATCTCTCTCTTCTTCACTTAAATCGGTTGGTTTTTTTCTTCCCTCTCTAATCGCTTTAACGTCATCTATACTTTTAGGAACCCATATTCTGCCATCATTACGTAATGATTCCGACATCAAAGTTAATTTAGATTGCTGATCTCCTGATCTTGGTATGCAAGTAGGATGAATTTGTGTATAACACGGATTAGCAAAAAAAGCTCCTTTTTTATGAATCTTCCATGCCGCACTTACATTAGAGCCCATTGCATTAGTAGATAAAAAGAATACATTTCCATATCCTCCTGAAGCGATAACTACAGCATGAGCAGAATGTTTTTCAATCTCTCCAGTAATCATATTACGCGCAATAATTCCTCGTGCTTTTCCATCTATCACCACCAAATCCATCATTTCATGACGATTATACATTGTAATTTTTCCTTTCCCAATTTGTCTATTCATTGCTGAATAAGCCCCTAATAACAATTGTTGTCCAGTTTGTCCTTTTGCGTAAAATGTACGAGAAACCAACACTCCTCCAAAAGAACGGTTGTCTAACAATCCTCCATAATCTCTCGCAAAGGGAACTCCCTGTGCCACACATTGATCTATTATATTTCCAGAAACTTCCGCCAAACGATAAACATTCGCTTCTCTAGATCTGTAATCCCCTCCTTTTACTGTATCATAAAATAAACGATAAGTAGAATCTCCATCGTTTTGATAGTTTTTAGCTGCATTAATTCCCCCTTGTGCAGCAATTGAATGCGCTCTACGAGGAGAATCTTGGTAAGCGAAAGCCTTTACTTTGTAGCCCATTTCTGCTAAAGACGCAGCAGCTGAACCTCCTGCTAAACCTGTTCCAACCACAATAACATCAATATGACGTTTGTTGGCAGGATTAACCAAATTAATGTGGTTTTTATGATTGGTCCATTTATCTTTAATTGGACCTTCTGGTATTTTAGAATCTAATTTTGACATACCTTGTATTTAATTATGAGCAAAAAGAACATGCATAATGATAAACTGCAACGAAAATATATCCCAAAGGAACAATAATCGCATAAGCTGTACCTAATTTTTTAATGATTGGTGAGTACTTTGGATGGTTAACTCCAACCGATTGGAAAGCCGACTGAAACCCATGCATTAAATGCAATCCAAGAAACACAAATGCCGCCACATAAATTCCAATATAAACTGGATTCGCCATTTTTGATGCCACCATCTCAAAACTATCTAAATGCTCATGAGTAATATAATGTGCATTAATTGTTGGGAAAAAGAAATGTACCATATGTAGCGCTAGAAATAACAACACCATTACTCCTGTAATAATCATATTTCTGCTTACCCAAGAAGCATTTTCGCTAGGTTTATTCATTGCGTACTTTATTGGACGAGCTGCTTTGTTTTTAACATCTAAATACATTCCCATAATTAAATGGAAAATAATCCCAAAAAATAGAACAGGCTGTAACAGATATTGAATAACAGGATTTGTTCCAAAGAACTCAGAAACTTCATTAAACCCATCAGCACTCACCACAGAAATCAAATTGATAACAAGGTGCTGAACCAAAAAAATCAACAAGAAAAAACCTGACAGTGCCATTAATATTTTTCTTCCAACCGAAGAGTTTGAAAATCCTTTACTCATAATGGTAATTTTATAAAATATATGATGCCAACAAATGTATATATTGTAAGCTATTTTACCAATGAGAAAGACATGTTTTTTGACATAAATGAAGAAAAAATACGTTTTGACCTCTGTCTAAATGAGAAATTTCATTATAAGTAAATAGCAACCCATTAAAATAAAAACGAATTTTACCTAATGCAAACACTTATAAAACAAAATAATCTTCTTAGTGAAACTGATTTTCAGGTAAAAATTTTAGAAAATACTACCCAAATTAGGTTTAGTGAACAACTCAAAAAAAACAAACTTTTCCCACTACAACCAATCGCCACTGAAATACTTCAAATTAATTTAGGGAAATTGTGCAATCAAACTTGTGAACATTGCCATGTAGATGCTGGCCCCGACCGAAAAGAAATCATGACCAAAGAAGTTCTTCAATCTTGTTTAAATGCTGCGCGACATTCAAACATCCATACCATCGATTTAACTGGAGGTGCTCCAGAAATGAACCCTCACTTTAAATGGTTTGTTTCTGAATTATCCCAACTCGGCAAAAAAATAATTGTACGCAGTAACCTAACTATTTTAACCTATAAGAAATACCTCGATTTTCCTCAGTTTTTTAAAGAGTATAATGTTACTGTAGTATCCTCCTTACCCTGCTACACTGCAGAAAATGTAGATAAACAAAGAGGCAATGGTGTGTTCAAAAGATCTATTGAGGCACTTCAAAAATTAAACGAATTGGGATATGGAAAAGAGGAGAGTAGATTGGAATTGAACTTAGTATTTAATCCTGGAGGACCATCTTTACCCCCATCTCAAGAAACATTAGAACTAGATTACAAACGAGAATTGAAAGAATTGTTTAATATCGAATTCAATCATTTATTTACCATTACCAATTTGCCTATTAGTCGTTTTTTAGATTTTCTTTTAAAAGAAAAGAAATACGAAAAATACATGAATACATTGATAGAAGCCTATAACCCTTTAGCAGCTAAGCAAGTAATGTGTAGAAACACATTATCTGTTGGGTGGGATGGGCGGCTTTTTGATTGCGACTTTAACCAAATGTTAGATTTAGGTGTGGCCTGCAAAAACAATCATATCAATCAATTTGATAATGACCAGTTATTAAATAGAAACATTATTGTAGGACAGCATTGTTATGGGTGTACTGCTGGAGCAGGGTCAAGTTGTCAAGGAAGCATTACTTAATTTAACAATTGTTTAATTTGAAAGTTATGAATCCCCTTTTGAGAGGGGAAAATTTTGTTTCGATTCGTTTTTTACGAATTGATTACAAAATTAGGGGTGTGTTAAGAAAAAAACGATTAATGAAAAAACAACTTATTATATTATTATTTTTAGGATTAGGACTAAACTCCTTTGCCCAAGACTATGCTTCTTTTGAGGAAATGAAAAATAAGATCATTTCTAAAACGATACCTATCATTAGTGTGCAAAATTTAAAAAAAGTAGAAAACACCAAAAAACCACTTGTTATTTTAGATGCAAGAGAAAAGAACGAATATAACGTAAGTCACATCAAAAAAGCCCAATACGTGGGTTATGATCATTTTAACATCAAATCTCTCAAAGCAATTGACAAAGAAAGTACTATAGTTGTCTACTGTTCGGTAGGTTATCGCAGCGAAAAAATAGGTGAAAAATTAAAACGAGCCGGTTTTAACAAAGTACTCAACTTACAAGGTGGTATTTTCGAATGGGTGAATGAAGGTTACCCCGTAGTGGATGAAAATGGAAATGCTACCAACAAAGTGCATGCTTATAATGCATCATGGGGGAAATGGATAACTAAAGGTGAAAAGGTTTATGAGTGATTCTCCGTCATTGCGAATGAAATGGAATGAAATAAAGCAATCTCATCAAGAAGAAGATTGTTTCGTACCTCGCAATGACGACAAAAAAAATCTCCTTATTGTCTTCATAAAAAACATTCGCTTGGGGAAAGTGAAAACAAGACTAGCAAAATCTATCGGAGATGAAAATGCTTTTCAAGTTTACAAACACCTCGTTGAAATCACAGAAAAAGTTACTGAGGAAATAAATACCGAAAAACGCATTTATTTTTCTGATGTCATAATTGAAGAAAAATGGCCAAAAACAGCAAAATTTGTCCAAAAAGGAGCTGATTTAGGTCAAAAAATGCAAAATTCTGTCCAAAAAGGGCTTGACGATGGTTTTGAAAAAATTATATTAATTGGGTCTGATTTACCCGATATTTCTCCTCAAATTATTCAACAAGGATTTAATGCTCTCAACAAAAATTCAGTAGTATTTGGCCCTGCAACAGATGGAGGGTACTATTTAATTGGTTTAACACAACCTCATCATTTCATTTTTGAAGATAAGCCGTGGAGTAAACCTAACCTACTTGAAACTACTTTAAGCGAGCTTCAAGAAAAAAATATTCCCTACTCGTTGCTTGAAGAGTTAAACGATATTGATACTGTTGAAGACTTAAGAAAATCTTCCCTCAACGAGGTTTTTCACCTATAAATTTCTTGCAAATCATACACCGAATGGAATCTTCCATTTTTGTATTGGTATCCTTTCCCTTCAATTAAAAACTTTTCTCCTTCCTTTATTTCTCGCAAATTGGTAATATCTGTTTTTGAAGTGTGCACAGTTCCTTTTGTTTGTCGGGCTAAATCTAAGTATTGAATATTTACCCTATTATCTGCACCACACAAAATAACATGAACTGGCTTTTTTATCTTTTTAATAAATTCATAATCACGCATAATTTCATAGTTATCCGCTATCAAAATAATGCCTTGTGCCTCAGGATATTGTTTAGCTCCTTCCAATATTGCTTCCACATCATTTTCCATGCTCTCTCCTCCTCCTGATCCTTTGTTCATACACTTAACCGCAGTATTGACTACCGCTTGTAAATCTTTATTTTCCGTAACATATACCCCTCCCGTTTCTAGTGGCTTTTTTCGACTAGAATTTTTATCATCTCCATCGTTAAAAAAAACAAAATATTTGGCTTTTTTGTCTTCAGCTTGTGCTTTTAACCAAACAAATACTTGCGCGCTATAAGGAGACATGCTACCTGTTACATCTGTTACTACAATAAAATTATCCCAATTTTTATTTCTCTGAAATGCATTTAATACGGTAGAATCATTATACAACGATTGATTATAGAAAAAATCAGGAGGAGGGAGTGTTCTTAATGTGTCTTTCCTCCAGATAGTATCATGCAGATATCCTACCCGTTGATCATAATGCGTTTTGATGTCATAAACTAGCTTCTTTGGGGCGAGCGTATCCTTATCCAAATTGTCCTTTTTAACCATGTACTGCACTAAGTTTTCCAAATAGTTCGCTTCCGCTCGAAGTGTCTTTGCAGTTGAATTAGGACGAAAAGTAACTATAAACCCATGAAACATCTTGTCACACTCTTCTCTTGAACTACCGTTGGTTTGGCTTACTAAATCAAAACCCCACAAACGAAACTTGAAGATGTTAGGAACCAATTTGTTCAGCTCTTCTAAACGGTTAATGTTCAATTGTTTTTGATTAAAAGAAGGCACTGTTCTGTATTGGGTATACACCAACTCCAATTTAACAATCACTTTTTCCTGAAATAATTGTTTTTGTTCAGGATTTATAATCAACTCTTTAGCAAATGGTGTAGCAATAAACAGCTGGTTCTCTTTTAATTCATCAACTTCAACTTTATCTACAACTTGTGGAGTTTGATTAACCAACTCATTAAAAGATTGGGCTAATACTCCATGAACACAACAGAAAAGAATAAAAAATACCAGTTGATTTAAAATTTTTGTCATATTGAGCCTGTCGAAATATAGATAAAAATAATACCTTCTTCTTTTCTCCTTAGACAACACTTCGATAAGCTCAGTGTGACAAAAGATGACATGACAGTCGCGATATTATATTTACTTTTGCAATATACACACAACTTTAAAAATCCCTTTATATTGCAAAAAGTAAAAGCAAAAAAACACCTCGGTCAGCACTTTTTAATTGATTTAGACATTGCTAAAAAAATAGTGGATAGTCTTTCTTTGACTGCGCAATATAAAAAGGTAATTGAAGTAGGCCCTGGTATGGGGGTACTCACGCAATATCTCATCGAAAATAAGAATTACGAAACCTTTCCTGTTGATATAGATAGAGAGTCCATTGGTTATTTAGCTGAAAAATACCCTAGCTTAAAAGGAAATATTATTTATGCTGATTTTTTAAAAGTAGATTTAAATGAGCTAATTACAAATGAACCTTTTGCTGTTATTGGGAACTTTCCTTACAACATCTCTTCCCAAATCTTATTTAAAGTACTCGATTACAAAGATCAAATACCAGAAGTGGTTGGTATGTTTCAAAAAGAAGTAGCCGAACGAGTAGCGGCACAACCAGGTTCCAAAACCTATGGCATTACGAGTGTTTTGCTCCAGGCATTTTATGACATTGAATATTTGTTTACTGTAAACGAAGATGTTTTTGATCCACCACCAAAAGTAAAATCAGCCGTAATTCGATTAACCAGAAACGAAAAAAAACAATTAGAGTGTGACGAAAAACGGTTCAAAACCATTGTGAAAATGGCGTTTAACCAACGAAGAAAAATGCTACGTAAATCATTAAAAAGCCTCCTCAACGACACCAATAAAGATGTTGGAATATTAACCCAGCGCCCAGAGCAATTGAGTGTTCAAGAATTTGTGGAGTTAACGAATTTGATAGGTTAATTTATTGAATAATTATCTTTTTCCTATAATTTCCTTCAGCAGTTTTCACGTTTAAAAAGTAAAGGCCTTGTGTAGCATAAGAAGTTAAATCCAATGGTATTTCTTGTTTTCCTGATGGTAAGTTAATGCTCTTTTCCAATATTGTTTTACCCGTTACATCAAAAATTGTAATCTCTGCTGTTTTGGATTGAGTGTTCTCTATTGAGAGCGTAAATATCCCGGTATTAGGGTTAGGATATAATGCTACAGTTGTTTGTTTTTTTAATTTATTAACCCCAACACTAACACAAGTACCCATATCAACCATTACCTTAACACTATCAATTCCCATACACCCGTTCGCATCTGTTACGGTTACGTGATAGGTAGTAGTATCAGATGGAAACACACCATGTGGTCCAATGCTTGAAGGAAGCCCATTATCCCAAAAGAAAGTAAATGGTCCATTTCCTATAGGTCCACAAAAAATATCAGTAGTATCTCCTATACATATAGTTGTGTCCTTAGTCATATTAAGAGTTGGGCCTTGATTTACAGTAATAGTTACATCACTCGTATCTTTACAACCATAAAAATTGGTGCCTACCACCGTATAAATTGTTGTTATATTAGGAGATACGGTATGAGGTCCATCTCCATCTGGAAGACCATTGTCCCAATCAAAATGATCAACTATTCCTGAGGCGCTAATCTCTACGGTATCTCCTATACAAATTACAGTATCTTTTTTAGCAGTAATTAATGAAGGTTGATTTACAATAGCATCTACCATAGCAGTATCTTTATCACCATTACCATCTGTTACAATTACAGTATAAGTGGTAGTGCTGATAGGAGTGTCTGTTTGTATGTTTGTTGAAGGTTCAGTGGTTCCATTACCAGTATTACCCGTAACACCTCCTCCCGACCAATCAAAAGCATAATTCAACACTCCCCCTGATGCGATGACTGATAATGAAACTGAGTCACCTAAACATATACTTTGGTCTTCTATAGATACAGATAAACCACAAGTAGTGTATTCGTATGTTTTAGTTAACGTTTTACAACCTGCACTATAAGTAACATCAACCGAGTAAGTTGTTCTTTGAGTAGGACAAACATTAATAGCAGCAGTTGTATCTCCTGTTGACCATAAATACGTAAAATCATTCGTTACTTCACAGCCTCCTTTTTGATTACTCGGAGTGGCAGTTAACGTAAAACAACTTCCCACACAATCTGGAGTGCCACTATCCAGTATACCACAATCAAAATCTAATGGGCAAGATTTTTTTACACTCAAATCATCTATAATTAAATAAGAAATTCCTGAAGGGCTTGTATTAGCGTTGTCACGAAAGTTCCCAATGGTTAAATGTGTTTCTGTTCCATTCGCACAAAACCCCAATTTTAATTCTCTACAAGCATTGAAGATATTTCCCCTAGGGTTTTCTACCTGAGGCTGTCCGTTTATTATAGACCCTGGACCTAAAAAATAAGAACCTCCATTACTAGAGTCAGTGTTAATAATTCCTTTATTATGAAACCAAAAACCTATCCCATCACTACCTTTTCCTATTCCTTTACTTACCAGAACAGAAAGGCAATATTCTTCACCTGCTTCTAGTGTGTTTTTTAAAGCACTCTGTATATATTCTCGCCCTCCTGCTATTCCTGCTCCATTTGATGTATAAAATCCTAAAGAACCAAAACCATTAAGACAGGATTGAGTAGGGTTCCCTGAACAATTATCATTATTATAATCTGGAGTTCCTCCTACAGTCACTGAAGATTCTATAGTTCCATACCAATCAGCTACACTAGTAGAGTCCGTGTATAAAACAGCATTCCCTGAAGATGTTGTTCCTGTCCCGCAAGCAGATGTGACTCCTTCAAAACCTCCATTTGCAACAACCTCGGAGGCACATGCTGTAAAATCATAACATGGGTTACAATTTGGACCTCCACAATCAATTTTTACTTCCCCATTATTCAAAATTCCATCATTACAGGTTTCTGGCAGTGTACAGCTTACCTCAAACTCAAAACCAGATCCAGGACAACCTGAAGAGCATAAAACACTTTTGACCGATTGAAATTCTATCGTTAAGCATGTTCCCGATGAAATTAAGACAACACCTGAAAAATTAGTGTCACTATCAAACAATACTGTTCCAAAAGTCGTATTACCATCATAAATAATAATACGTTCATCAGTATTACTAAAAGGGTCCATCCCTAGAGCGAAAGAGTTCACAACCCCATAAAGAGTCCCTCCGTTATTGGAACATAAAGTCATTACATAAGAGTTCCCATCTGTATAATCTCCAGATGGCCCACCATCATCATAAATGGTTTCTCCGCATGTAATTAGTGTGGTGTTAGAAATATTAACCTGTGATAATAAGGTAACAGGAAAAAGTAGTAATAAGAATAATTGTAGGCGCTTGGTCATGATATTCATTTAACATTATTTGTTAAACAAGAATAATGAAAAGCTGTACTAAAAACAAAATTTAGCCTTCTTTCTTTCTAAACGGTAGGGTTTTTCAGATTATCGGTAAGAAATAGATTCGTCACTTTATTTTGTAACCAAGCTTTGCTTGGACAAAATTACGTTCTGAATGACATTAAACTTAGTAGTTTTGCTCAAATTTCGCTTTAATCTCCTTTAAACACAAATTTCCTATACTCCCTTCATGGGTATGTTTCAATTCTTTATTCGGTTTAAAGTTGCCTTCTAAAATTTCCTTTCCTAACGTTTTGTAAGCATCTCTAAAGGTCATGCCAGCCATTACCATTCGATTCACTTCTTCTACACTATACAGGTAGTCATAAATATCGTTATCCAATATGTTTTCTTTTACTTGAACATGCTTCATCATAAAATCACACACCTCCAAATTGTCTTTTAAGGTATCTATCGATTCCATTAAGTTTTCTTTTAACAGCTGCAAATCACGATGATAGCCACTGGTTAAATTATTGGTAATCGTTGTAATTTCCGTTGGCATATTTTGAATTTTATTGCATTTTGCACGCATCAACTCAAACACATCAGGGTTTTGTTTGTGTGGCATAATACTAGAGCCCGTTGTTAACTCTTTAGGAAAACCTAAGAAATTAAAATTCTGACTCATGTACAAACAAACATCTGCCGACATTTTGGATAAAGTCCCAGCTACTGAAGCTAACGCATATGCCACTGTTTTCTCCAGCTTTCCTCTACTCATTTGAGCAGCTACCACATTATACTTCATCGTTTCAAACCCCAATAGTTCGGTTGTCATCGTTCTATCTATCCCAAAAGAAGAGCCATACCCTGCTGCAGACCCTAAGGGGTTTTGATTACTAATCTTATAAGCTGCATTTAACATCGTAATATCGTCAATCAAGCTCTCCGCATAAGCAGAAAACCATATACCAAAAGAGGACGGCATCGCTACTTGCATGTGTGTGTAACCAGGAATTAATACTTCTTTGTGTTGTTCCGCCAATTGCATTAAAGTATCAAACAATTTTTTCACTAACCCTTTTACTAGTCCTATTTCTTCCCGTACATACAAATGTAAATCCACCAAAACCTGATCATTACGAGACCGGGCAGTATGGATTTTTTTTCCTGCTTCTCCAATTTTTTTGGTTAACTCATGTTCTATTTTACTGTGTACATCTTCAAAAGACTCTTCAATAGTAAATGTTCCATCATCAATGGTTTGTTGTATTTCTTCCAACCCTTTTAAAATATCAGTTAATTCTTGAGCCGATAACAATCCTATTTTTTGCAACATCTTAGCATGTGCTACATTTCCTTGCACATCAAATTTGGCCAATTTTAAATCCAATTCACGGTCGTTACCCACGGTAAATCGTTCTACTAAATTGTCTGTTGTGTATCCTTTATCCCAAAGTTTCATGTTTTTTTATTTAGCTATTAGCCAAAAGCCAATAGAAATTAGTGTGTTGTTTTTAATTACTCTCTTTTGCCTCTTTACTAGTGGTCATTCGCTCAATTAATTCAATGTATTTCTCAATTCCTTGTTCAATTTCTTTGATGTAAATAAATTCATCGGCTGTGTGTGATCGAGCAGAATCTCCCGGCCCTAACTTAATTGTTGGAAAAGACAGCAAAGCTTGATCCGACAATGTAGGTGAGCCATAAAATTGGTATCCCAACTCTTTTGCTATTAGTAATAACGGATGATTCAACTTCATAAATGAAGGCTGCAAACGTGTACTTCGTGCTTTTACCTCTGATTTCAATTGGTCTTGTATCATCTTCAATACTTCATCATTAGTGTATGCATCTGTTGTTCGAACATCCACAACAAAATTGCACGTTTCTGGAACTGAATTGTGCTTTTCGCCAGCTTGAATAACTGTTGTGCTTAACTTAATTTCTCCCAAATAACTAGATGTCTTTTCGAACTTAAAGTTGTTCAACGTATTAATGTCTTCTAGCGCAATGTAAATGGCATTTTCTCCCTCATTGCGTGCTGCATGACCACTCTTACCATGTGCTACACAATCCAACACCATTAAGCCTTTTTCAGCAACGGCCATATCCATCAATGTAGGTTCTCCAACTATTCCAAAATCAATGGCAGGGATTTTACCCAACACCGATGCTATTCCATTTTGCCCAGATATTTCTTCTTCTGCAGAAGCCACCAACACTAAATTATGTGATAAATTTTCAGCTTCGTAAAAATGAATAAACGTGGCTATTAATGAAACCAAACAACCTCCTGCATCATTACTTCCTAAGCCATGTAATTTACCTTCTTGTTCTATTGCTTTAAACGGATCCAAGGTATAATCACTACCTGGCTTAACCGTGTCATGGTGAGAGTTTAATAGTATCGTTGGTTTTAATTCATCAAAATGTTTGTTTTTCGCCCACACGTTATTATTCGAACGAAAACATACCACTTCATTTTCTTTCAAAAAATCATGAATCAAATCAGCTGTTTTATCTTCTTCACGAGATAGAGAAGGTGTCTCAATCAATTGCTTGAGTAAAGAAATAGCTTTATGTTGGAGTTCTTTCATTTTTTACAGAACCTCCTTCCCCTCTTGAGAGGGGTTAGGGGTGTGTTTTTCAAAATTAATAATATATTGCTCAATCGTTCTTAATACATTTGGCATATCTTTCATCACCTTATCATCATCAAATCGTAATATCGTTAGTCCCAACTCTTCTAATTTTTTAGTTTTTGTTAAGTCTTTATCATAAACCTCTTCAAATTGGTGAGAATAACCATCCAATTCTATCACTAAATTCAACTCATAACAATAAAAATCAACGATATAATCTAACAGAGGTTTTTGTCTGTGAAAATCATAATTCAATATTTGTTTCCCTTTAACTTCCTGCCATAATTTTATTTCTGCCTTTGTACTATTATTCCTCAAATCTCTAGCCAGTTGTTTCAACTTAGGGTTGTATGGTATAATTTTGCGTTTGCTCATTTTACTTCCCTTAAAAGACACACCCCTAACCCCTCTCAAGAGGGGAAGCTACATCTACAAAGTTAAGGTCGTATATGGAATGCTTTTATCTTGCAGTGCATTGGCATTTCCAATAATTACTTTCGACACATTTTTTTGAAGCGCTGCAAAACAGTTTTCCATTTTAGGCAACATTCCTTCATGTATAATATGATCGTTTTTTAACTCTTGATACTTCTCTGCATTAATTATTGGAATGACTGAATTATCATCTTCTACATCCATCAATACCCCATTTTTTTCAAAACAATACATCAACTCTGTTTCATACAATTCACTCATTCCTATAGCTAATTCTGCAGCAATTGTATCTGCATTAGTATTTAATAACTGTCCTTCTTTGTTGTGTGTAATGGCACAAAAAACTGGAATCATTTCATTTTCTAATAATGCTACGATACTTTTTGAATTCACCGCAACAACATCTCCTACAAAACCATAATCTACCTCCTTTACAGGCCGTTTAACCGCTAAAACACTGTTCCCGTCTGCTCCTGTTAACCCAATTGCATTACACCCTTCTTGTTGCAATTTAGCAACTATATTTTTATTGATTAAACCTGCATAAATTTGAACAACAACATCTAAATCTTCTGCTGATGTAATTCTCCGTCCTTCATGCATTTGAGTTACTACTCCCAACTTATTACTCACTTCTGTAGCGATTTTACCTCCGCCATGCAATAATATTTTCTTGCCTTCCACTTTAGAAAAGTCAACTAAAAACCGACTAAGCGCACCCTCATCATTAATGACATTCCCTCCAATTTTTATGATGGTCAATTTACTTTTCATCACCCATTGATTTTAACATCTCCAACAACACCGTTTGAGCAGAAAAAGTTCGATTATTTGCTTGCTCTAAAACTAAAGAATTATCGCTATCTATTACTTCATCTGAAACCACTACATTTCTCCGTACAGGCAAACAATGCATAAATTTTCCATTATTCGTTAATGCCATTTTTTCTTTGGTTACTGTCCAATCATTCAATCCTGATTGTGTTGCTCCGTAATCTTCGAAAGACGACCAATTTTTAGCATAAATAAAATCTGCATCTTTAAATGCTTCATCTTGGTTATTGGTAATCGTCACTCCTTCGGTAAATTGGGCAGACAACTCATATCCTTTAGGATGCGTAATCACTAATTCCACATCTGCTTCTTTCATCCATTCCACAAAAGAATTTGCAACTGCTTGTGGAAGTGCTCGTGGATGTGGAGCCCAAGTCAGCACCACTTTTGGTGTATCTTTCTTCTTGTGTTCGGCTATCGTAATTACATCAGCAAACGATTGTAATGGATGTAAAGTAGCGCTTTCTAATGAAATTACAGGCACTGTTGCATGAGCAATAAACTTATTCAAAATCGTTTCTTGATAATCTTCTTCTTTATCTGTTAACGAAGCAAATGTTCGAATACCAATTATATCACAATACTGAGAAATTACACCTGCAGCCTCTTTAATATGCTCTTGGGTTCCTTGATTCATTACCGTTCCATCAGCCAATTCAATTGACCAACCATCTCCATTCAAGTTCATTACCATCACATTCATTCCCAAATTCATCGCTGCCTTTTGGGAACTTAATCGTGTTCTTAAACTAGGGTTAAAAAATAACAATCCTAGTGTTTTATCTTTTCCGTATTGTTGATCAGCTAGTGGTGCAGCTTTAATTGCTAATGCTTTTTTTAATAAAGCATTTACATCTGCAACATCTTTTACTGAAGTAAATTTTTTCATGCTAAAATTTCTTTTAATGCTTCTGAAAAAGCTTTTATTTGTTCTTTTGTTATGGTAAGCGGTGGTAATATTCGTAACAAGTTCGGGTTTGCCGAAGCCCCAGTAAAAATGTGGTATTTATTCAATAAAACTGTTCGAATATCCTTAACTGGATAATCAAACTCAACCCCCAACATCAACCCTTTCCCTTTTAGTCGTTTAATTTGATTAATGGCTTGTAACTGTTCTACTAAATAATTACTCACCTCAGTGGCATTTTCCATTAACTTTTCTTCTTTCAGCACATCTAACACAGCAATTCCAGCAGCACATGCTAAATGGTTTCCTCCAAAAGTAGTTCCTAGCAGCCCATAAGATGCTTTGATTTCAGGGCTAATTAGTACACCTCCTATTGGGAAACCATTTCCCATCCCTTTTGCCATTGATACAATATCTGCCTGAATATTGGCATATTGATGAGCAAAAAATTTCCCTGAACGTCCATATCCACTTTGAATTTCGTCTAAAATTAATACTACTCCACTCTTTTTACATTTAGTAGCGAGAAATTGTAAATACGATTCAGTTGGAGCATCTAATCCTCCAACACCCTGTATTCCTTCAACAATCACTGCACAAACATCATTGTCTTTTAATGCTTCCTTTAACTGATCCTCATTATTCAATTCAATAAATTGAACAGGAAAATTATTTTTATTTAAAGGTGCTGACAGTTTAGCATCATCTGTAACATTTAATGCGCCAGCTGTTCGTCCATGAAAACTTCCTTTGAAGGCAATCACTTTCTTTTTCCCTGTATGAAATGAAGCTAACTTCAATGCATTTTCATTGGCTTCTGCACCAGAATTAGCCAAAAATAATTTATACCCTGCGTAACCACTCGCTGCCTCTAATTTTTGAGCCAACTCTTCCTGAATAGGCATATCTACAGAATTAGAATAAAATCCAATTTTAGCTAATTGAGTAGTTATTGCTTCTTTGTATTTTGGATGAGTATGCCCTATAGAGATCACTCCATGTCCTCCATATAAATCCAAATATTGTTGCTCATTACTATCCCAAACATAAACTCCTTCAGCTTTTTCAGGAGTAATTTTAAACCGAGGGTAAACATCAAAAAGTCCGCTTTCTATTGTTTTTGTATCGTTCATTTTTTTTTCTTTTTTACACAAGGGGTACACACCCCTCATTCCCCTCCTGCCTACCGCAGGCATGGCTCAAGAGGGGAGGTTAAAAATAACTAGCCTTAAAATTCAATCCTGTTTCTTCTTCTAACCCACAAATCAAATTCATATTTTGAATGGCTTGCCCTGCTGCGCCTTTTACCAAATTATCTATTACTGATGTAATTAATACTTTATTTCCATGTTTTTTTACTTGAATCAAACAATGGTTCGTATTGACTACTTGTTTTAAATTAATTGTGCTTTCTACCACATGAGTATAGGCTTCTTCTGCATAAAAATCTTGATACAATTTCACCAATTCCTTTTCAGAAAGAGAGGATTCCGTATATATAGTTGCTAAAATTCCACGTGTAAAATCGCCTCGAACAGGAATAAAATTTAATTCCTTATCAAAATCGTTTTGTAAGAAAGTTAAGCTTTCTCCTATCTCGCCTAAATGTTGATGAGAGAATTCTTTATAAGTAGAAATATTGTTGTTTCTCCAACTAAAATGAGAAGTCTCCGTTAATGCCTGCCCAGCTCCTGTAGAACCTGTTATTGCATTAATGTGCACTTCATTTTTTAGCAATTTATTTTTAGCTAAAGGCAACAATCCTAATTGAATAGCTGTTGCAAAACACCCTGGGTTCGCAATGTATTTCGCTTTTTTAATCTCATCCCGATTTAAATCTACCAAACCATACACAAAATGCTTTCCTTCAAAAGTAGCATCCGCTTTTAAGCGGAAATCGTTACTCAAATCTATTACTTTCGTATTATGCGAAAACTGATGTTTACTCAAAAATTTATTGGAGTTTCCGTGTCCTAAGCACAAAAATAATACATCTACTTCCGAGTTTATCTCATCCGTAAAAACCAATTCAGGATGGGTAAATAAATCTTGGTGTAATTCTACTGCTTGTTTTCCTGCATGAGAATGACTGTAAATAAAATCAATTGCTACCTCTGGATGGTGAACCAAACTTCGCAATAATTCTCCAGCTACATAACCGCTTCCTCCAACTATTCCTACTTTTATCATGTTTTATTTTTTAACTCTTTTTTATTTACACTCTCCTATCCTTCGACAAGCTCAGGATGACATCTTTCTCAAGAGGGGAGCTTTTTTATTTTTTGTTGTTAACGTTTTCGTAAATCTTCATCGGGTTCGCTAAAATCTTAGTAAATCCTTTTACATCGTCTCCTGACCAAGCTTTATTAACCTCTCCATATTCTCCAAAATCAGAACGCATCAAATCATGTTTAGATTCTACTCCTACCACAATAAATCGGTAAGGCAACAGTTCAACAATAACATCTCCTGTTACTGTTTTTTGAGAATCAGTTAAGAAAGTTTCGATATTTCTCATTACAGGTTCATTGTATTGTGACTCATGCACAAACATGCCATACCAACTTCCTAATTGCTCTTTCCAATGCAATTGCCATTTAGATAAAGTATGTTTTTCTAACGTATGATGTGCCTTAATGATAATCGTTGCTGCTGCTGCCTCAAACCCAACACGTCCTTTAATTCCAATAATAGTATCCCCTACATGAATATCTCGCCCAATGGCATATTTATTTGCAATCCCTTCTAATGTTTGAATAGCTGTAACAGGATCCATGGATTGCCCATTAATACCACAAATTTCTCCTTGTTTAAATGTTAATGTAATCGTTTTTGGCGTTTTTTCTACTAAAGGACTAGGGTATGCTTCTTCGGGCAATGCTTGATGCGAGGTCAATGTTTCACTACCACCAACACTTGTCCCCCATAATCCTTTATTGATAGAGTATTTTGCCTTTTCCCATGCAATATTCACTCCATGGCTTGCCAAATAATCAATTTCTTCTTTTCTCGATAATTGCTGATCTCGAATAGGAGTAAGTATTTCCATTTCAGGAGCAATTAATTGAAATACCAAATCAAACCGCACTTGATCATTACCTGCACCAGTACTTCCGTGTGCGATATATTTTGCTCCTACTGTTTTAGCATATTTTGCCAATGCCATTGCTTGGTGGGTACGCTCTGCGCTAACAGACAAAGGGTAAGTGTTATTTTTTAATACATTCCCAAAAATTAAATATTTAATAATATTCTCATAATAAGGAATCGTTTCCTCCAGAGTTACATGGCTAGCAACCCCCAAACTATATGCCTTTTCTTCTATTTTTTTTAACTCTTCTTTAGAAAACCCTCCAGTATTTACTATAGCTGAATGTATTTCTAAATTTTTATCGTGCTTTAAATATTTCACACAATAGGAGGTATCCAATCCTCCACTAAATGCCAGCACTACTTTATTATTTTCCATCTATTAAGTCTTTATATTCATTTAACTTAGGTTCTTGTTTTGCTTTTTGTTGGAATCGTTTAATTCGCTCTTTCATAAATTGCTTAAAGCTATCCCAACGATCACTTTTACTCACTTTTTTATCCACCGCTATTTTACTTAAATCACAAACCATTCCTGTACACAAACACATCTTCCGTTCTGTTCTCATCAAAATATCATGATTGGTACAACTTTTACAGCCATCCCAAAAAGTTTCGTCTGTGGTTAGTTCCGAAAAAGTTACTGGTTTATATCCTAAATCAGAGTTAATTTTCATTACTGCCAAACTAGTAGTTATCCCAAATAATTTAGCATTTGGAAATTTTTCTTTTGACAATTCAAATATTCTCGTTTTTATTTTCTTCGCTAATCCTGTATTTCGGTAATCTGGATGAACTATTAATCCAGAGTTAGCCACAAATTTTTGTCCTTCCCAGCTTTCAATGTAACAAAAGCCTACCACTTCTCCCTTATCTATAGCTATGACGGATTTACCTTCTTCCATCTTTTTTTTCACATATTCAGGTTTTCGCTTAGCAATACCCGTACCTCTTATTTTTGCTGCATCCTCCATCATTTTACAAATGGTCTCCGCATAATCTTCGTGGCTTTTATCAGCAACAGTTATAACAATATTCATAATACAAAGATTAAATCTTTTATTTTTTTGATTGAGAGTATAAAATTATGGTTAAAAATGCAGAGCACATAGCCCCACGAAAAAAATAGCCCCTACAGGGGTCTATACCTTCGTACACACAAAATACAACCACGTACAACAACATGTTGTTTCGGAGAATCATCGTATGTACTTATTTTTTTCATTTGAGAGGACAAATATAAAAAAAATAGAATACATGCTTTATCTTTTTCTTAACAGAATTACCTCATCCGTTTAATTTTGTAGCTTTGTATTACCAAAAGCACAAGTAAAGATGCAATTTGAATTAACCAAAGATTACATAGAGGAACTCAATACTGCTGTAAGAGACAACATTGAGGCTAAAGTAATGGAGCTTATTAATGGTCTCCACCCGGTTGATATTGCAGAAATTTTAGAAGAACAATCTACTGAAGAAGCAAAAGCTTTTTATTTTTTGTTACCCGAAGAACTAGGTGCTGACGCTTTAATGGAGTTGGATGAAGATACTCGAGAACGATTTTTAAAAGAAATATCTTCCCAAGATATCGCAGGAAAAATTATCAATCAACTGGATTCTGATGATGCAGCAGATTTAATTGGGGAATTATCTGAAGAGAAACAAGATGAAGTAATTGGTCACCTCGAAGATTTAGAACAAGCAAGCGACATTATTGACTTGCTTAATTATGATGAGGACACTGCCGGAGGGTTAATGGCGAAGGAGCTCGTAAAAGTAATGATTGATTGGGATGTCGCTACTTGTATTAAAGAAATTCGTGTTCAAGCGGAAGAAGTCGAAAAAATGTACACTGTTTACGTAGTAGATGAAAACAATATCCTTCAAGGAAGAATGTCGTTAAAACGTTTACTATTAGCTCCTGACAAGAAAAAAGTAAAGGACATTTACAACGCAGAATTGAAACTGGTAAAGGTAGATACCCCAAGTGATGAAGTTGCTCAAATAATGGAAAAATACGATTTAGTAGTTATTCCTGTGGTTGATGAAATAGGACGGTTGTTAGGACGAATTACCATAGATGATGTGGTAGACGTAATGAAGGAAGAAGCCGAAAAAGATTATCAAATGGCTTCGGGTATTTCTGAAAATGTAGAGTCTTCTGATAGTGCTTGGATTTTAACGAGAGCAAGACTACCATGGCTCTTAATTGGATTGCTTGGAGGAATATTAGGCGCTCGGGTTATTGAAGCTTATGAGGGCGAAATTCAAATTCATCCAGAAATGGCTTTTTTTATCCCTTTAATTGCAGCTATGGCAGGTAATGTTGGTGTACAGTCCTCTGCTATAGTCGTTCAAGGATTAGCCAATAATTCTTTAGGATTAGATGGTTTATGGAAAAGGTTATTTAAAGAATTATTGGTAGGACTAATCAACGGCATCGTTCTTGGTGTTTTAATTTTTGCTTACAATTTCTTTTTTAGCGACTCGTTAACCTTAAGCATTATTGTAAGTGTATCTCTTATAGCTGTAATTGTGTTTGCTGCAATATTTGGAACATTAGTTCCTTTAATGTTAGATAAATATAAAATTGACCCTGCTTTAGCTACAGGTCCTTTTATAACTACTGTAAATGATGTGTTTGGCCTGTTTTTATACCTATATATAGGTTATTTAATGTATGCCTTCTAATGACAAAAAAAGTACTTTTCCTTGATACTGTTCATCCTATTTTAGAAGAACGCTTATCGGCTTTAGGATACCTTTGTGAACATGACTTCACCTCTTCTAAAAAAGAAGTAGAAACTAAAATAGCCGACTATTTTGGTATTGTTATTAGAAGTAGAATGCCCATCGATAAATCATTTTTAGACCATGCAATTGCGCTAAAATTTATTGCCCGTTCTGGAGCTGGGTTAGAAAATATTGATGTTTCTTATGCTGAAAAAAAACAAATTAACGTTTTTAATTCTCCTGAAGGGAACATGACTGCTGTTGGGGAGCATGCTTTAGGCATGTTGCTAATGCTCTTTAACCAATTGAAAAAAGGAGATGATGAAGTTAGAAAAGGTATTTGGGATAGAGAAGGAAACAGAGGAATAGAAGTTGCTGGAAAAACAATAGGAATTATTGGTTATGGAAATATGGGAAGCGCTTTTGCTAAAACACTTTCTGGATTGAGCTGCAATGTAATTGCTTACGATAAATACAAGACTATCCTTCGACACCCCGATAGCTATCGGGGTCAGGATGACAGTCATTATAAACATGTAAAACAAGTTGATTTAGAAACCCTCTTTAAAGAAACTGATATTCTGAGTATCCACTTACCTCTTTCTGATGAAACTTATCATTACGTTGACAAGCATTTTTTATCTCAATTTACAAAACCTATCTACCTCATCAATACAGCTAGAGGTAGTAATGTTTCTATCCCGGCTCTAGTTGAAGCGTTGAAATCAGGAAAAGTGCTTGGAGCCTGTTTAGATGTGTTGGAATATGAAACCTCATCTTTCGAAACCATCAGTGAAAAAAAACTCCCAGAAGATTTTAAATATTTAGCTCAGTCTGAAAAAGTAATTCTAAGTCCTCATGTAGCCGGATGGACTAAAGAATCGCACATTAAACTTTCTTCTTTTTTGGCTGACAAGATTGAGCATACATTTGGTAAATGCTAAATCAGTTTTCGTACTTCTTACTATACTTTCGGTATAGTTTCTTTTGGTGATTATCTACATCTATCAATCTTCCTTGGATAAAAGCCGTTTCCACATTATTGGTCTTCATATCCAAAGCATCTCCTGTTGATATAAATAGTGTAGCATCTTTTCCTTTTTCTAGACTTCCTGTACTGTTATCTATTCCTAAAATTATTGCTGTATTTAATGTAATTAATTTTAATGCTTCTTCTTTGTCTAAACCATAAGCGGCAGCTGTTCCTGCATAAAAAGGGAGGTTTCTCGTCCCCATAGTTTCCATGTCTCCTGCATTTTCTAAACAAAACAACACTCCAGCATCAAATAATAAATGTGGTAATTTGTATGGTAAATACACATCTTCTTCTTGCCTTTCCGGTAAACTGTGTACTCTTTTTAATATTACTGCTACCTTATTTTCTTTTAACATTTCAGGAATCATCCAAGCATCATATCCCCCAACTATTACCATTTTTTTCACTTCCTGTTTTCTAGCAAAATGGATAGCAGCAGTAATTTCTTTTATGAAATCCGCATGAACATACAACGTTTTATTTCCGTCAAAAACGCCTCTCATAGCTTCAAATCTTAAATTCTTTTCCTGCTGATGAGTTGTCTTAGAATAAGCACGTGCTGCATTAAAAAAAGTGATTAGCTCGTTCATTTGTTGAGTATAATTTTCATTCGCTTTCCCTGTCCGCCTGTCAAACATATCTACCCAGTTGATATGAACCCCGTCATCTTCTTTATAAATAGCATCTTCCCAATTCCATGCATCAAACTGAACTATTGAGGATGTTCCTGAGACTCTTCCTCCACGAGGAGTAATTTGTCCTAACAACACCCCATTTGATCGAACTGTAGTGGTAATTTTTGATTCTGCATTATAGGCAATAATGGACCGGACATTAGGGTTAAAACCTCCTGTCTCATCATTATCTCGTGTTGCTCTAACCGCATCTATTTCTACCAATCCTAATGTAGAGTTTGGTGCAATAAATCCAGGGTAAATATGTTTCCCTTCTACTCTAATTATAGTATCATAAACGGAAAAATCTATTTTAATTTTTGATGCATCCTCTACTAGCGTTAATTTACCCTTATCAAAAGCAATAGCCGCATTTTTAATTACTGCTCCATTACCTAAATGAGCTGTTCCATTTAATATTAAAACAGATTTCGTTTGTTCTTTTGCTGGGGTTTCTACTTGAGCATAAGCTCCTGAGCTAAGCAATAAAAACGATAATATGATTTTGTTTTTCATAACTCTTCTTATTTTATTTCATCTCTTTATTCTCCAACTGTATCGCAATGATATAGCTGCTGTTTTTGAGCTTCTACGGGCTGTGTTTTGGATCCTTCTTTTTTAGCGTTGATCATTTTTTCAATTATTCGTGCTTTTTCTTTTGCATTTTCTTTTTGCCTCTGCTCATCTTTAACTCTATCAAAATATACCGCCCCATCAATAATTGTTTTTTCTACTGTAGCATAAATAGATAAAGGGTTATCTGTCCATAAAACCACACAAGCATCTTTTCCCACTTTAATGCTTCCCATTTTATCCTCTAAATGCAATAATTTTGCAGGGTTGAGCGTGACAAATTTTAATGCTTCTTCTTCACTAACTCCTCCATACTTAACTGCTTTTGCTGCTTCTTGATTTAATCTTCTTCCCATTTCTGCATCATCAGAATTAAAAGCTGTGACAATACCTTGTTGGTGCATAATTGCACCATTGTATGGTATAGCATCATTTACCTCAAACTTATAAGCCCACCAATCAGAGAATGTAGAGCCTCCCGCTCCATGTTTTTTCATTTTATCCGCCACCTTATATCCTTCTAATATGTGTGTAAACGTGTTCACCGTAAACCCCATCGAATCTCCAATATGCATTAACATGTTTATTTCAGATTGTTGGTAAGAATGGCAAGAAATAAAGCGTTTCTTGTTTAGGATTTCCATCAGGATTTCCAATTCTAAATCTATTCGGGGAGCATTAGCATTCACCCGTTCTTTTTCGGGTAAGGCAACATATTCATCCCATTTTTTTTCATACTCTTTTGCGCGAATAAAAGCATCATAATAAACCTGTTCTACCCCCATCCTTGTTTGTGGGAAACGAATGGTATTAAACTCTCCCCAGTTAGATTGCTTTACATTTTCTCCTAAAGCAAATTTGATAAATCCATCTGTATCTTTAATTTTCATTTCTTCTGGCGCACTTCCCCATTTGAGTTTTATTAATGCCGATTGTCCTCCCACTGGGTTACAAGATCCGTGTAATAATTGAGAAGCGACCACCCCACCAGCCAACTGCCGGTATATATTAATATCATCCGAATTAATAACATCTCCTATGCTTACTTCAGCAGTAACAGCTTGCGTGCATTCATTTACTCCGCCATTAATTGCAATATGAGAATGCTCGTCAATAATTCCTGCAGATAAGTGTTTTCCTTTTCCATCAATAATTTTTGCCCCCTCTGCAATTAAATCATTCCCTATAGCCGTTATTTTCCCATCTTGTATTAGTACATCTGTATTTTTCAATACTCCTTCTGCTTCATTGGTCCAAACAGTAGTATTTTTAATCAACATCGTTTCGGGTTGAGGAAGCGAATCATAGCCATATGCTAAGTTTGGGTATTGTATTTTTGGAACAATCAACGAATCTAATTCTTCAGGGCTTGTTTCTTCTTTTTCTGAAGAATTATTTTTTCCTTTTATAGCTGCCCATTTCACCCACTCTCCTGTTGCTAACTGCCCATTCCCATCCCAAATAACCGCATTATGATTAATGCTTCCACTCAAACGAATAGTTGATTTTTGAAAGTCGTCATTAGGATTAAAGTTTAGAGCAATGTTATTCCCTTCTACTTTTATCATTACTTTGATATTAATAGTATCTGATTTTCCTTCTTTATTCGAAATAATTTGAATATTCCCCTTTGGTTCAGTTGCAGTTCCTTTTACTAACAAGTCATAAACTTTCCCTTTTACATTTAAACTGTATTTCCCTCTTACATCAATAACATTATAATCATTGATGATATACTGTTTTCCTTGTATCCAGTTTTCATGAATAATATTTTTTTCATGAAACAAATCATATGAAGTAATAATAAAATTAGCTAGTTTTCCTTTTTCCAAACTCCCTATCTTATCGTACTGATTTATAAATTGCGCTGGAGAATAAGTTAATGCTTTAAGTGCTTCTTCTTCTAGCAATCCCGATTTTATAGCTTGCTTTAAGTTTTTAAAAAATACTTTCTTGTCCTTTAAATCTGCAGCCGTAATAGCAAACGGGATATTATTTTTAGCTACAATTCCTAAATTATAAGGCGCCAACTCCCAATGCTTTAAATCAGAATAGGATATGTTTAGTGCATCATAAACATCCACAACATCATAAACATCAGGGAAGTTAACCGGTAAAATTAGTTGTCCTTCTGTAGCTTTAATTTCATTAATTCGCTGGTATTCATCTCCTTCTCCTTTAAAAATATATTGCTTTTCAAATTCATCCCCTACTTTATCTGCTCTTAAAATATTTAACTTATCATTTGCTTCAAAAATTTGTGGAAGATCCCAATTTTCTACCAAAGCATTCAAGGAAATATTATGCTCATCTACTTGATTGTTGTTCACCAACCAATCAATGTCATAATAAGTTTGAGATATTAATGCTATCGCTCCCATTAATGACCCTGGGTAATCTTGAGTGGAAGAACCTTTATTAAATGACAAATGATTTGCCACTTTATCTGCAATCATCACTTCATTTTCTTTTTCGTTCGCCAACGTAACTAAAGCAGAACTCCCTCTCATTATTCCATCTGTTTGGTGTGTTAATACTACTCCAAATCCCAATTTTCTTAGCTCTTCCGCTTTTTTATCATCTACAACAAATAAACTACCTGCATCAATTTCTGGATGAATGGCTTCGTTCCAATTAAACGCGCCTTTCTTATTACTTTCTAATTGAGGAGGTCCTCTTCTTTCTTTTTTCTTCGCAACTTCTGGTAATCCGTAGTTAGAGTAGAGATCAATCAATGAGGGATAAATATATTTCCCTTTTAAATCATAAGTCACTACATCTGCTGGTAGTTGAACTTTTTTTCCTACAGATATAACTTTTCCATCTTTTATTAATAATGTTCCTTTCTCCATTTTAGTAGCATAGTCTACATAAATGGTAGCATTTGTAAATGCATAATAATTATGGTTTTTATTATGAGGTCCATTCACCATGAATGTTTCTTGAGAATTTCCCAAGAGTGAGTATAGAGTAACTAATAAGGAGAATATTATTTTTTTCATGTAACCTGTCTTTTAATAAGGAACTCAAAAATAGTACTTTATCATTAATTGACTATTAGAAAAGTGACGAACGGAAAAAAGATAATTTAACCCGATTTAAAGTAACAGCAACTCTTTCTTTTACTTATTTTTGTTTGAACATATAAATACAGATAAAAAATGTACAACGGATTACTACATGCTCATTCAGGACTAAGATGGTTATTATTTCTTTTCTTAATTATTGCTATTATTAAAGCCTTTGCTGGTTGGTTAGGTAAAAAAGAATACCAAAAAGCAGACAACATTATAGCACTCATTTTATTGAGCTTTACTCATTTAATGGGAGTAATAGGTATTGTGCTATACTTTATTAGCCCTAATGTGAAAAGCATGAAAGAAGCAATGAGTGATGCCTTTTTTAGATTTTGGTCAATGGAACATGGTTTGTTGATGTTGTTTGCTATTGTACTAATTACAGTTGGTAGGGTTAAATCCAAAAAAGCTACAACCGATATCATTAAACATAAAACGGGAGCTATATTCTACACTATTGCTTTTATCATGATATTATGGGGAGGTGTTATCCAACCTATCATCTTAAAACATTCTTGGTTTTAAAAAAGAGATTCCTTGAAAAAAACGAGTTATTCTACCTCAGATTATAAAGAGACGGCCATTTTAGTTGGTGTTACCACCAAAGACCAAGATGAAAGAACTACCATTGAATATTTAGATGAGTTAGCTTTTTTAGCTGAAACCGCAGGGATAAAAACAGTTAAACGATTTACTCAAAAATTAGATACCCCTCACCCAAAAACTTTTATTGGTAAAGGAAAGATAGAAGATGTGCTTTCCTATGTGAAAGAACTCGAAATTGACATGGTCATTTTTGATGATGAATTATCTCCTGCACAACTGAGAAATATTGAACGCGTTTTAGAAGTAAAAATTTTAGACCGAAGTAATCTTATTCTCGACATCTTCGCTACAAGAGCCCAAACTGCACATGCACGGACACAAGTGGAATTGGCACAATACCAATACCTTTTACCCCGTTTAACTCGATTATGGACTCACCTAGACAGGCAAAAAGGTGGTGGAGCTGGAATGAGAGGTCCTGGAGAGACTCAAATAGAAACAGATAAAAGAATTATTCTTCAAAAAATCACCTTACTAAAAGAAAAGCTCAAGAAGATTGATAAACAAAAATCTACTCAGCGTCAGCAAAGAGTGCAATTGGTTAGAGTTGCTCTAGTTGGTTATACTAATGTTGGCAAATCTACCATTATGAACATGCTCAGTAAATCAGAAGTTTTTGCTGAAAATAAATTATTTGCCACTTTAGATACCACTATTCGAAAAGTGGTTATTAAAAACCTTCCCTTCTTACTTACAGATACCGTAGGTTTTATCCGGAAGTTACCTCACCACTTAGTAGAATCGTTTAAATCTACTTTAGATGAAGTAAGGGATGCTGACGTACTGGTTCATGTTGTTGATATTTCTCATCCTAATTTTGAAGATCATATTAATGTAGTTAATGAAACATTAAAAGATATAGGCGCTTTAGATAAACCAACTATCATTGTTTTTAATAAAGTGGATGCTTTCACTTATGTGAAAATGGATGAAGATGATTTATTACCTAAAACTAAAGAAAATTACTCGTTAGAAGATTTAAAAAAAATGTGGATGTCTAAGGTGGAAGATCCAACCGTATACATTTCTGCTGTAAAGAAAATAAACATTGAAGAGTTGAAAGAGGTGCTTTATGAAAATATAAAGAATACGCATCTGCACATTTACCCTAATCAATTGTTATACTAATTAAAAAGCCCCGAAATACTTCGGGGCTTTTTAATTGGCATGCTACTTAATTACCTAGCTACTATAAATTTACTAGAATGGAGCACGTTTCCTTTCAAATCTTGAATGGTATAAAAATAGATTCCATTAGAGTAATGTTGGGTTGAAATATCAATGGTATTCTCTCGATATGCTTGCTCAAACATTAATTTGCCTGTAGCATCTACCACCGAAACAACTTTATTTCCTAAATAAGATGTAGATATCAATACATTGTTTTTTGTTGGGTTAGGGTATAATTCTACCTTTACATCAGTAGCCATTTCTGTAACATTTAACGTAGGTGAAGACTTTTGCCAATCAACATTATTAACTGTTCCATTAGATTCATAATCCATTTCTACCAAGGGAAGTTTAGAATTAGCATCATCTGTCCACCATCTAGCTGTTCTGGTCGTGTCATATTCAACAGGACTAGTGTTCAACAACGCTGCTAATGTTGGGCTAACCAAAGACCATGTACCTCCTTCTAATACAAAAGTAGAATCAATCGTTTCTTCAGAAACAATTTGTCTAAGAGATGCAAAGGTTCCAAAAGGGGTAATCACATTCCCCCAAGCATCAATATTACTGGTTACTGTAGTAGACCGAATAATTCTTGCCGAATCAATCACGCCTGAAGGTCCTGGACCATCGGGGTCAAACCCAAGGGGAAATTGTCCTAAAGAAGCTACCACAGGCGTTCCTCCAAAACTTGTCCCCATTGTTGATGGAAACGTGAGAATGACTGTACTAAACTGTGTGCTTGAGGTATTTCCATCTTGAGTTTGTGCTATTCCCAATACGGCCAATCCTAAAGCATTTTTTGTTAAGTATATCCACGAGCTATCTTCTTGAGTATCTATTAGAACCAAATTAGCTAAAGGGAAATCAGTAGCTTTAGGATATCCTACAGCGTTCCTGAACTTCAGGGTATCCTGTCCATTATCATCTAAAACAGTAGAGAAGTCCCAAGTTTGATTAGCACCAGAAGAGCCTATAGTGACTCCTGTTGGTATGGTATCATGTGCCTGAATAACGTCAACACCCGCATCAACAACATGAGTACTATTTACTGTAATTTGAGCATTAAAACTATTTATACCAAAAAGTATAATTAATGAAAGTAGTAGTTTTTTCATGGTTTAATTTTTTAAGTTTACCCACAAAAGTAAACTTTATTGTATTAAAAGACAACAACTTAAGACAATAAAATAACTCTATTCTCTCTACTATCGAACAATATTAAATTTATTGGAAGTAATAACGGTTTCTTCCCCAAGCACTTTATAAACATAAGTACCTTTAGATAGTGATGAGAGATCTATTTTTAATCTTTCTTTTTGAAATACTGGGTGGCTTAAAACTAATTTCCCTTCTAAATTATAAATCTGGATTGATTTCGCTCTTGGATCATTGGTTTCAATATTGATGTATGATTTTACTGGATTAGGAAAAACATACATGTAATATTTTGGCTTCTTTTCCTGTATTTTCACTCCTAAAACAATATTATCCAATAGCAATGTTGAGCCTATTTTCACATTCCCTCTACTATTGTCTCGCAATACGGCATTCGCACTAGAAAGAGCAATAATACTTACTTTCTCTGGAGTAAATCCTGAATAATAATGAATAGCTACTTCTTGGTTTTTCCATGATTCCTGCACTTCTGCCGAAGTAAAAAATCCTTCTCCAACAATAATGTCTGAATCATTTACCGTCATACTCAGTTGAATACCAATCAATACAGCATCTCCTTGCTGAGGATAAGATTGATAATCAAATGTAAATATTTCGGGTTGCTGATGGTATTCAAATTGCTGAACTATTGATCCAGGCAACGTATCTACCCCATATTGAGCTCCTTCTTTCCAATAAGCAGTTGTTAAACGAATAGCATAATTTCCCTGGTCTGATAATCGTTGTTCTTTAAACATGGTTTGAGGAGCATTGTATTCACTTGCATCAGATGTATTCAGCCAATGTTTAGCCTCATCTATTCCGTTGTAATTATTTACCCAATACTCAAAATCTAAATTGGTTTGAGCCATCCCGCATAAACTTGTTCCAATGGCAAAAAGTATAAATATGTTTTTTCTCATAAGTCAGCTAAAATTAACTAAAATGACCATTGTTACACAACTATTTTATTAACAACAACTGTTAAAAACAATGAACAATCGAGTTATCATTTTTGTATTTAACAAATTCAGTATAAATAATTAATACCTTTGTTCTATGAGTTCTATCAGACAAAACAAAATAGCTCGATTGCTCCAGAAAGAACTGAGCATTATTTTCCAACAAAAAGGTGCAGACTGGTTTCCAAACACAATGGTAAGTGTTACTGTTGTTCGCCCTGCACCAGATTTTAGCTTTGCTAAAGTATATTTAAGCGTTTTTGGAAAAATGGAGCCTAAAGAGTGTGTGAATTTAACCAATGTACACAGTAAGCTAATACGGGGGGAGTTGGGAAGAAAAGTTGGGAAACAATTAAGAATTACTCCTGAGTTAGCCTTTCACGTTGATGATTCTCTAGATTATGCTGAAGAAATTGACAATTTATTAAAGGAATGAATGCTAAAATGATAGAATAAAAACATTCAAGCATTCCCACATTCAACAATTAAATTTGAACTTCCCTTTTTACATAGCAAAACGTTACCTTGTTTCAAAGAAATCTCACAATGTGATTAACATTATTTCTTGGATTTCAGTAATTGGGGTGGGAGTCGGCACAATGGCTTTAATTATTGTGCTTTCAGCATTCAATGGTTTAGAAAATTTAGTTGAACACCTTTATGCTTCTTTTGATCCTGACATAAAAATCACTATAAAAAAAGGAAAAACATTTAACGCTTCTACCTTTCCAAAAGAAAAAATTCTTCAAATCCCCGAAGTTGCTTTTTACAGCGAAACATTAGAAGAAATTGCGTTAGTGAAATACGAAGACAAACAAACCGTGGCAACAGTAAAAGGGGTTGAAAATAGTTTTTATGAAATGTCAGGATTAGACACCTTACTAATTGAAGGCAATCAAAAAGAGCTAACCCAAGTCGATAACTATATAGTGCTTGGTTACGGAATTGCTGATCAATTGGCTCTCTTTTTATCTAATGGTTTTGCTAAAAAAGTAAGTGTAATTGTTCCGAAAAAAGGGCATCAAAAAGGATTAATGCCTGATTCGGAGTTTAATAGAAAATGGGCTGTTCCTTCTGGTATTTTCTCAGTAAGCCCAGATTTTGACACTAAATATGTATTAACCTCTCTGCCTTTTGCACAGCAACTCACCCAACATAACGAACAAGTTTCTGCTATTGAGTTAGGACTTACAAAGGAAGCCAATTGGGATGTCATAAAAACACAAATCGAATCGGTTGTAGGAACTGAATATGAAGTAAAAACACGTTACGAGTTAAATGAACTGGTTTTTAAAACCAATAAAACCGAAAAATGGATCACCTTTTTAATTTTATCTTTTATTTTGGTTATCGCCTCTTTTAACATTATTGGATCATTAACGATGCTCATTATTGATAAGAAAAAAGATGTATGGATATTAAAAACCATGGGCACAACACATTCTACTATTCGAAAATTATTTTTTATAGAAGGAATGTTAATCAATCTGGTGGGCGCATTCTCTGGTATGTTAATAGGTGCTTTTGTGTGTTGGTTACAAATTCGTTTTGGACTGCTTCGGTTAGAAGGAGGTATTGTAGAATTTTATCCTATGGCATTAGAATTAACTGATTTCATTAATGTTGCTGGAGTAGTGCTTGTGATTGGATTAATTGCATCTTGGTATCCTGTCAGAGTCTTAACTAAAAGACACCTATAATTAAAAAAGCTCCGATTTCTCGAAGCTTTTTAGATAACTATTTTATTCTACTTTTAACGCAAATCACTTACCTGTAATTCGCTCATTTCTACTAAACGAATAAACTCTGACCTGTAACCGTGCTCATCTTTTCCTTTACTGCTCTTTGCTAATTTTAAAACATTATCATAAGATGCGTCTGCTTTATGTTTCGAATTTTTTAACAACAAGCCAAACTGAGCTACTGCAGCAGAAAACCGAAAGTTGTCAGATGACTCATTTAATGAAACTGATTGATTAATCAAGTATTTCGTAATTAATTTACTCTTATTTTCTTTTGGATTTTTATATCTGAACTTCACCGTTAACAATTCATCACCATACTGCTCTTTAGCGGATGGAACATTCTTTTGATACCTCAGCGGATCTACTGAAGGAGCGTCTTCATCTCCTTTTAATACTACCTCATACAATGCTGTAACGGTGTGTCCTGATCCTAATTCTCCTGCATCCTTAGTATCATCATTAAAATCTTCATCATTTAACAACCTGTTTTCATATCCAATCAACTTATAAGAAGCAATTTTTTCAGGATTAAACTCCAATTGCAATTTTACGTCTTTAGCAATAGTATGCATTGTCCCTCCCATTTCGGTAACCAATACTTTCTTCGCTTCTAAAATATTATCGATGTACGCGTAGTTCCCATTCCCTTTGTCTGCTATCGTTTCCATTTTTGAATCTTTGTAGTTCCCCATTCCAAAGCCTAAACAAGTTAAGAAAACACCTGACTCTCTCTTCTCTTCTATTAAACGAGTCATTTCTCCATCACTACTTGCTCCAACATTAAAATCTCCATCAGTAGCTAATATTACTCTGTTGTTCCCTTCTTTTATGAAATTATTTAATGCTACTTTATAAGCTAATTTTATTCCTTGTCCCCCCGCAGTAGACCCTCCAGCACTGAGCTGATTTAAAGCATTCATAATTTTTTCTTTTTGATTTCCCGGTGTAGATTCTAAGACTAATCCTGCTGCTCCTGCATAAACTACAATTGCTACTCTGTCTTTTTCCGTTAATTTATTCACTAACAACCCAAACGATTTCTTTAATAAAGGCAACTTGTTAGGGGAATTCATAGAGCCTGACACATCCAACAAAAACACCAAATTACTAGCCGGCAAATTATCTGTAGCTATTTTTTCTCCCTGCAATCCTATATGAATTAACTTATGTTTTTTATTCCACGGACAATCACTCATCTCTGTAGTAATAGAAAAAGGATCTTCTCCTCTTGGAGCAGGATAATCATAATTAAAATAATTAATCATTTCCTCCACTCTTACGGCATCAACTGGTGGATTTTGTCCTTTTGTAATAAACCTTCTTATATTAGCATAAGAAGCTGCATCCACGTCAATAGAAAAAGTAGATAGCGGGGTTGCTTTTGTATTTTTAAAATCATTCTCTCTCACAAAGGCATAACCCTCAGTATTAAAATTTTCTTGAGGAACTGGTGAATAGTTGTATGGTAAATGTTTACTCTTTTTATAGTCACCATGACTCCTTCCTAGCATGGCTTTTATTTCAGGCCTAATAATAGTCCCACTACTAACAACATCTTGCTGAATTAAAGGAAGCTCATGCTCCACTATTTCTAATTGGTCTAACGATTGACCGCTTGATTGTAGCTGCACATCTAAGAAAGCGGTTTTGTCTGCCACCACTTCAATATTTTTGATTTGTTGCGTTTGGTACCCAGTAAAACTTACATTCAATTCATACTTGCCTGGTTGTATATTGTTAAATGCATACTTGCCATCAAAGTCAGACATCATTCCAGAAATTTGTTTTCCTCCTTGTAACAACACAACATTCGCAAAAGGTAACGGGCTATTATTTCCTTGGTCTGTTATTTTTCCTTTTAGGATTCCTCCCACATTTTGAGCTTGAGTTAAATTGAACATAAGTATCACCAAAAAAAGGGTGATCATTTTTGTAATTATTTTATTTGTTTTCATGATACTTGGATTTAGTGAATAATTAAATTTTGATAGTTAGATGTATCCTTTAATTAAATTCCATAAACCTGTCCTTAAAAAAATTCAACCTTCTTTATTTAACGTGAGTTCGATACAAGTAAAACACATAACAATGGATGGATTCCTGAGTTCCACTGCATTTCATCAGGAAAGAAACAAATTAACGGGGGTGCTCTTTTAAAAAGAATATTGATTGAGAAATTAGATTAACTCTTTAGTTGTGCTTTACCTTTTAATCTTACCTTTCTTAATTGAGCCTTATATTGTTCTAAAGTTGTTTGATAAGCTGCTTTATTTTCTGGGTTAACTGGTTTGGAGGGAGGGAAGTCTTCTCTTAAGTGATTGGTTTGGCTGCCATTTTTCCAAAAGCGGTAACAAACATGAGGTCCTGTTGCTAAACCGGTACTACCTACATAACCTATTACATCTCCTTGTGTAACGTGTTGTCCTACTTTAGCCCTCCTTTTACTCATATGCAAATACTGAGTGGTATAAGTACTGTTGTGTCTTATCTTCACATAGTTTCCGTTAAATTTTGCGTAAGCTGAAGCAATAACCACTCCATCTCCTGTAGCTAAAATTGGTGTTCCTGTAGGTGCCGCATAGTCGGTTCCTAAATGCGGTTTATTTCTTTTTTGAACAGGGTGAAACCTTCGCATCGTAAATCCTGAGGTTAATCTTCCATACTTTAAGGGAGATTTTAAAAAAGCTCTACGTAAGCTATTTGCTTCTGTATCAAAATAATCTCCAATACTATCTTGCACAAAATAACAAGCAAAAAAGTCTTTGCCTTGATGGTTGAAATTAGCCGACAATACTCTTCCAACACCTATTGATTCTCCATCTATAAAACGTTCTTCGTACACCACTTTAAACCAATCGTTTTTTTGTATCCGATAAAAATCAATTGTCCAAGCATATACATTAGCCATTTCAATTGCTAAAATAGGGCTCACCTTAGCATTTACCAATGTTTGATACAAAGAAGATTGGATAATGCCTGACGCTGTTTTGATTCGTGTTTCTACTTCTTTCTGCCCTTTATAAATAGTCAGTGTATCTCGCATATCAAACACCACATAATCTGTAGCGTTGGGCTCATAAATAAAACACTGCGCTTTCCCTAACGAATCTTTACTGCACAAAATGGTATAATTTTTCCCTGCAGCCATCTTTCTTACATCAAAAATTTCTCGTGATTCTTTTGCCAAAGCATCTATTTGAGGGTAAGGTATTTTATATTTTAATAAAATGTTAGCTAAAAACTCATTGGGCTGAATCACATCTCGATAAACAGTAAATGAATCTGTTTCAATACCATACTCAACTGTGGAGACATAAGCTGTATCTTCAACTCCTCTTGAATCGAAATTATCCTGTTCTGTACCTGTTATAAATGTTGTTTTGAGCAAAAAAAGGAGAATAACAATTCCTACTCCGCCAAAAAGTAAAAAGAAGTATTTTTTCATAATTGCCCATAAAAATAAGGCGATGAATACCTCCATCGCCTTATTTTTCGCTTAATTTTAAACACAAGATTGTTTATTCCACTTTTGCTATTGGATTAGCCAATCCTGAATAGTTAGTTAATTCCATTTTAACAGAACCTATTAATACTTTCCCTTCTGCTAATAATGGGATTTTGTTTCCATCATCAGAAACCCACACCGTAACATCTTCTTCATTTTCAAATAACCGTCCTTCTTGTACCACAGGGTGAAACTTCATTGCTTTATATTTTTTTCCACTTACTCTAATGGTATATCGTCCCATATATCTAATTTTCAATGGCCACAATTCATCATCCACAAACGACCATATGGTGAAAATTTCGTTTTTCTTAGCTGATGAAAAATCAATAGTTCTTGCATAATAAAAAGAAGATAACATGTCTTGAACTCCTAGAGGAATTTCAAATGTTTTTCCTTTTCCGTTGTCTACTTTATTTTTATTTTGCGCAAACTTATACGTTTGATGTATTTCATATCCTCCTTCATTCACATTTCTAACAAATAACCAAGGAAATACTCCTTCTACATCCATATACGTTTCATAGGTATCTCTCACCTTAAAAAACCAATCAAAAGCTCCTTTAGACCTTCCCGTGCCAACCATGTGATATACCTCACGACCAGCAATTTTTTTATCCATTTTATGCACCTCCATTTTTGCTGTTCCTGCTCCAATTACACCATAGTGCAAACGGTATTCTAATTTCTCTCCAGCTTGAAATGCGTTATGTTTAATGGTCCTTAAAGTAGGTGAATTTTCTTCTGAGATAAGAACTTCATCTTGTTGGTTAAATGCAAAAAAAGCGGACAACAAGATGACTGCAAATAAAATTTTGAGCGTTTTCATATTGTTAAGTTTATGGTTAATAAGGTACAGGCAAAGTTTATGCCATAATCGTTCTCCAACTATGAATACGCTAATTTTTAATTTTTGTTGTAAAAAAGGCTTTCCAAATTTGGAAAGCCTTTTCAAACCTATAACAACTACAAACTAACCTTTCAAGATTTTATACATCCTATTACCTCTTTGATAGGTTATTTGTAAAAAATACACCCCTTTACTTTCATTACTTAAATCGACTTTAATAAGGTTCTGAGAAGTTTTTCCGCTTATTACTATTTTCCCATCAATTGTCGTAATCGAATAATTAACTAAATCTGTGTTACTTCCTAAATCAATAGTAACTACACCATTAGTCGGATTTGGATAAATTAAAACTTCTTGATTGCTCTTTTCCTCTATTCCTACACCTGTTACTGCCTCACAAACTGAAGTGTCTATACAACTTCCAACCACTATTTCTACAGCGTAGTTTCCGTTGACACTTGCTGTAAAAATTTGGGCTGTTTCTGATGGTATAATTGCATTTGAATTGTCACAATCTAACCATTGGTAGCTCGCTCCTGCTTGGTTTGCTGTTAATGTCGGTGAGGAGTTACTTACTGTAATGTCTATTGTTGGTGATACTGTTAAATTAATGGTCACCACTGAGTCACAATTGTTAGAACCTACATTAGTGAATGTTTCTGTAGCTCCTGTTACTGTAGTTTTATAAACAGTTCCATTCACTATGATACTGTCTCCAAAACAAATGGTTTGAGTAATTGTTCCTGTTTTAGCAGCAAGAACATTCAAGTTAACAGTTACTGTACTGTCACAGTTGTTTGATCCTACATTGGTGAATATTTCCGTCCCTGTTGGATTAGAAGCATCATAAGTAACTCCATTCACATCAACACTACCATCGTTACAAATAGTAGTAGTTACTGAACCTGTTTTGGCTGGTAACACATTTAAGTTAACCGTCACTGTTGAGTCACAGTTGTTAGGACCTACATTTGTAAATACCTCTGTCCCTGTTGGATTAGAAGCATCATAAGTAACTCCATTCACATCAACACTACCATCGTTACAAATAGTGCTAGTTACGCTTCCTGCTAAAGCTGGTAATATTGTTAAATCAGTTGTTACTATAGAGTCACAACCATTAATCGCTCCACCTATTAAAGTGTCAATATATGTGCCAGTTGAATTATATGTATTCCCGTTTACTGTGATACTAAACCCATCACATTCTGTTAATATTTGTGTATTTGATACGGAAGAATTGATAGTTACAGTCACTGTTGACGACATTTCTTTAGAGCAGCTTGCACACAGTGTATGACCTGTCCCCCATGTTCCTCCAGGAGCTACAATGTCATTACTATTTGCCGTTACATCATTAATAGATGTTCCTGTTCCTTCATTAAATTTATAATACGCTACTAAATTAGGTTCCGTAGATGGGTCGGGGCAGCCATTCATCAAAGTAACAGCCTCTGCTGCACTGCTAATACCAACGTTCCATATTTTAATATTGTCAAGACTTCCATTAATTGGTTCGAAACCGTTATAAGTTGATCCTATCTCAAGGTTATTTGCAGAACCAACATTAGGAGCTGCAATAACTCGTGACCCCATTAATACTCCGTCTACATAGATCGCATTTGTTGTTCCATCGTAAGTAGCAATTAAATGATGCCATTGTCCGTCATTTAAATCAGGTGTAGTAGCTACTAAATCATTTCCCCACCAATAGTTTCTTAATTGTGAAGAACCATTAAACCTAAAGGCATTACATTGATTGGTCGAACCATAATTCCCCCAACCGACTAAACCCATTGCCCCCGAGATTGATGATGAATTAACCCAAACTTCAATGGTATATTCATTTCCTCCTGTTGGTATATTTGATGCTGTTCCTGAAAGGGTTGAATGACCAGGAGAAGTAATAAAACCATCTTCACTTGAAGTTGCTAGTACATTATAAGTTGTAGTAGACGTAATTGTTTCTGAATTAAATGAAGTCGCTCCTCCTGTCCCTGAAATCGGTCCATCAATTACAGTATCATTAACATCATTTCTTAAATAGTAATTGACACCATTTTCTGATGACCCTAAACTAATAGTTACATTTGCAGAATCACAGGAAGTAGTAACATTTGAACTCACCGTTTGGTCTGCAATACTACAAACCGTACAACTAAACCCAGTACTCCATGTTGCACTACCTACTACAGTTCCATTTTGTGCACCATCGGTAGTAGCTAAATCATTCAATACAGTTCCACTCCCTTCTTCCATTTGAAATAAAAGCTCTAATCCGGGTTCTGAACCTGTTAAACAGAGATCTTTGTTCGCTAAAATTTCAGCATCACTTCTCACTCCAGACCATGCTCTTACATTATCATATTTTGCATTGGAATTAGTTGCTCCATCTGCTCTATCTCCGATCGTAAGAGGTTGTGAAGGTGCTGTTAAAGTCGGTAATCCAGTAAATGTGTTCATTAAAGCCCCATCTACATAAGTTTTTCCTTCTCCCGTTGATGGATCATAAGTATGAGCTATGGTACCATTGCCCGGCAGAAAAGCCAGCTACAGTTCCCCCTGCTGCACTACAGTTACCATAATAGATTATCATTGTACCTGCACTATTAATATATACATCTAATGGGTTACCTACATTTGAGCATCCCTGAGTAACACCTGCATTATAATTTTTTAAAGAAGGCATATACATTTTATACTCTAATGTAAATCCGTTAGTAACATCTAAATTATAAGTTGATGTCACTTTATTTCCAGTTCCAGCTAAATCAATTGCAGTTTGAGCAAAATAATTATTCATTCCAAGAAAAAGAATAAATACAATCAGTAAGGTTTTTTTCATATTTATATTTTATAGTTAATACTAAAGGTGAAAGTAGACTAATAAACGACATAACAAATCCGCAAAAACACTGATTTTAATTGCGTATATATTGAAATAATTTGAGGAAAAAACACTTAAAATATAGCCGTTCCTTTAGGCTTAGTAAGCATCAAATAGAAAAAGCCTCACTTAAGAGGTGAGGCTTTTTTATTAAAATGAATCGAGCTATCTATTGTTTGATGATTTTATAATTATTGTTTGATGATATATCATTCCAATTCAAGAAATACACTCCTTTGCTTTCATTACTCAAATCAACTTTAATAAGGTTCTGAAAAGTTTTTCCACTTATTACTATTTTCCCATCAATTGTCGTAATCGAATAATTAACTAAATCTGTGTTACTTCCTAAATCAATAGTAATTATACCACTAGTCGGATTTGGATAAATTAAAACTTCTTGATTGCTCTTTTCCTCTATTCCTACACCCGTTACTGCTTCACAAGCTGATGTATCTATACAATTTCCAACCATTATTTCTACTGCGTAGCTCCCATTAATTGAAGCAGTGAAAGAGGCTGATGTTTCAGAAGGTATAATCGTATCTCCATTGCCGCAATCTAACCAACGGTAAGTTGCTCCTGTTTGATTTGCTGTTAATGTTGGTGATGAATTTGTTACCGTGATATCTATCGTTGGTTCTACTGTTAAATTAGTTGTTACCACAGAATCACAACCATTGGCTGCTTGTCCTACTAAAGTAGAAACATGTGATTCATTAGCCGTAATATTAGTTGATGTTGTTCCATCAGCATAGGTATAAGTACTGTTGTAGCATACATTTACATTTAATGTTGAGTCCTTCATCGAGCTAATGGTAACATTTACGTCAGAACTATCTGGGCATGTTCCCGCAGTAGTATAAGTTACTTTATAGGTATTTAGTGTTGATGTGGATACATCTATTTCTCCTGTACCTCCGTTTATTGATAACCCTACTGGAGAACTCGTAAATACTCCTCCTGTTAATCCTGTTATTGTTGGAGTTGGATCAGCATCATTAAGACAATAAGATGAAGACCCATAACTAAATGAAGCATTGTCAGCAGTCACGTTTACCGTTACGTTTCCACAACTTCCTGGCGCTATGCAGCCTCCTTCTCCACGAACATAATAACTTGTGCTTGGAAATGAAGGGGTAACAATAAAAGATGAGCCCGTTGTCGTTCCTAATGCAGCTCCTCCACATGAGCTTGCATAAATATGCCATGCTGTAGCGTCATTTAAATTTCCAGTAATAGTTAATGTTGCATTACTTCCTGTACATACTGTTGATGGAGCATAAGTTACAGTAGGTACACTTGGGGGAGTACACGATGCCACACAAAATACAGATGGAGAATAGGCTGAAGGAAGAATATCAAAAGGGGTTGTGTCATCTGAAGACCAGTTTGTTCTATCGTTTATTGCTGCCCGTATGGTACTAACAGCGCCCGTTAATGTTCCTGTGTATTTATAGTTATCTATTTCTGTTCCAATAACTGGGTTTAAAGAAACGCAATTTACTCCATTAGTTAACCCTGGAGGAAGTTCTGAACGAGATGTCCCTCCTGAAATGGAGGATAAATCATTCCATTTGGTTATTGTATCTAATGATGAAGGAGAGCTGTCTCCATCATCCCCATGAATTCCAGCAAGAAAGCTAGGCACAGTTGATGGCGCTGGCCCACTTGCACTATAATAAGCTAGTATTTGATCTCCTGAGGATAAATTCCATAACGCTGGATTGTTGACTGTACCTCCGCCTGTAACGACTAGCACATTGTCATTATTTGGCTCACTGATATTAATAATTGTTCCACAAGCAATCCCTCCTATTGGAGAAGTCCAAGTAAGATGTGCTTCTGTAGACCCTACCCAATCGTTTGTTTGGTTGGTCCATCCTTCATCCGTAAAATAAATGATTTCTCCTGCTGGAATGTCTTTCAATGCTATCCATGTAAAATCATCGTTATGCGTAGGGGTATTTGAGTCTGTATTGTAACCAATAAATGCAATATCTCCTGCATTTAAGGTTTGAGCAGCTATAAAATGATTTCCTAATAAAAGGAGTAAAAAATATAATATTTTCTTTTTCATGGTTGGTGGTTTAAACACTACTTATTATTAATAATTACCTCTTTTATGTCCCCTTGAGGGGACTTTAGGGGTGTTTAAACAATTATCAATACTAAAAGTTTATTAACAGGGTGCAAATATAGTGAGATTAAATTACTTACTAATAGAGATTTATACAGATGGTTTTTTCGGTTTTTACGTAACCAAAAACCCGTATAATAAATCGCTAATCACATGATGTTAAACCACAACATTCACTATTTTTTTAGGCACTACGATCACTTTTTTAGGGGATTTTCCATCTAAATACTTAGCAGTTTGCTCATTCGCCAACACTTCTTTTTCAATGTCTTCTTTCCCCATCTCTACTGGTAATTCTAGCATAAAACGCATTTTACCATTAAATGATACTGGGTATTTATGATTGCTTTCTGTTAAATATTCCTCATTATGTTTTGGAAAAACGGCATTGGAAATACTCTCTGTATTTCCTAACTTCTTCCACAACTCTTCTGCAATATGTGGCGCATAAGGAGAAAGAATGATACACAAATCTGATAAAATAGCACGTTTATTACACTTGAGTGCTGTTAGCTCGTTCACACAAATCATAAAAGCAGAAACAGGCGTGTTAAATGAAAAACGTTCAATGTCTTCTTTAATTTTTTTGATGGTTTTGTGTAGTGATTTTAACTCCTCTTTGGTTGGTTCTTCATCAAAAACGTTAAATCCATTGTCATCATGGAACAAGCGCCACAGTTTTTTTAAGAAACCGTGTACCCCCGTAATTCCTTGTGTATCCCATGGTTTATGTTGCTCTAATGGCCCTAAAAACATTTCGTAACAACGTAAGGTGTCTGCTCCATATTTGGCAACTAATTCATCTGGAGTTTGTACGTTGTACTTCGATTTCGACATTTTATCGATTTCTCGTCCTACAATAAAGTTTCCTGTTTTATTTGCTGGTGAAGAATCTCTTAATGAAAAGAGACTCCCATCATCCATTATAAAAATACCTAGATTTAAATAGTGGAAGAGAGAATTTTTTGCAGCGTCTTCGATATTTAATTTATCACCATTAAGATATTTAATATCAATATTTCCACTAACAAGATCTCCACTCAATTCAAAGTTGAAGTAACTCAAATCTAAAGGGCTTCCTATATTCTTTTTTAATCCAAAATTGTTTTTCTGGTGACTAGCATTATTCCAGGTTCTTTCTTTTAATTCTTCTTTTACGTCTAGAGGGATTAAATCGAGTAAATTAGCTTTACTTTCTTTTATCTCTTTTAATTTATTGACAGAAATAAAAAAGTCTTGTTTTGTTGATAATGATCCAAATCCTGTGTCACAACCGATGTTATTTTCATCAAATTTTGAATATGTTACATTACATTTAACAAATAATTTATAAATCAAAGCCGAATTCCCCTGAATCATTCCTTGGTTAATCATTTTTTGGAAAGGTTCTTCAAAAGGGATGTATCCTAAATCGTACAAGAATTTGGTCCAAAAACGAGAGTACAACAAATGCCCTGTTGCATGTTCCGCTCCACCAATGTACAAGTCCACATTTTTCCAATAATCCACTTTATCCTTGGCAACAAATTCATTGTCGTTAGTAGGATCCATGTAACGTAAAAAGTACCAGCTACTTCCTGCCCAACCTGGCATGGTGTTATATTCCATTCTATCTCCCGGACAATCTACATTCCAATCTTCTTTGTTAGCTCTTGCCAATGGAGGTTCTCCATCTTCAGTTGGTAGATATTTGTCTACCGGAGGCAACTCTACTACTTCATCACTTTCTAGTAAATAAGGAATCTCTCCCTTATAATAAACCGGAAAGGGTTCTCCCCAATACCGCTGACGAGAAAATACCGCATCTCTTAATTTGTATTGCGTTTTTCCTTTTCCAAAACCACGTTGCTCTATTTCGTAAATGGCTGCTTTTATTGCTTTTTTAGCAGGTAAGTCATTCAAGAAGTCAGAATTGGCAATGATAGCATCCTTTTCTGCATAAGCAGCCTCAGAAATATCCTGATCTTTAAAAATATTAAGAATAGGAATATCAAAGTGTTTTGCAAAATCCCAATCACGCTGATCTCCACATGGCACTGCCATTACTGCTCCTGTGCCATAAGTAGCCAATACATAATCTCCTATCCATACGGGTACTTTATCTCCCGTAAAAGGATGCAAGGCATAAGCTCCCGTAAACTCCCCGGAAATGGTTTTTACGTCACTCATTCTGTCTCTTTCCGATTTTAGCGATGCTGCTTTTTTGTACGCCTCTATCTTTTCTTTTTGTTCTGTTGTTGTAATTTTATCTACCAATTCATGCTCTGGTGCCAACACCATAAATGAAACTCCAAAGATGGTGTCAGGACGAGTGGTGAAAACTTCTATTTCCCATCCTAAATCCTTCCCAGAGGGAAGGACTTTATCGCCATCTTTTATTGATGATCTTTGTGCTAAAACTGCAACTATTTTATTTACAACTGTATCGATATCTGCTAGAACTTCTTCATTTCTAAATCGTAAAACTTCAAAGCCTAATTCATTCAATCGGTGAGTTCGTTCTTGATCCTGTTCTTGCTGAATATCATGAATATCGCCATCCACTTCAACAATCAACATTTTATCTAAGCAAACAAAATCAGGAATAAAAGTATCAACAGGATGTTGTTGTCTGAATTTAGCATCCAGTTTCTTGCCTTTTAACTGTTGCCATAATGCAGATTCGGCAGGTGTTGGGTTTGCTCTCATTTCTTTAGCTTTCTCCAACAATAAGTGTGAAATAGCAGGATCTCCTGTTAAGTATTTTGGCGAAGTGTCTCCCTCTCCTTTGGAGAGGGTTGGGGAGAGGACTTTGAATGTAACACTCGCTCCCTCACTTTTTCCTATCCAATTGCGTTGAATGTCTTTTATCGAATCGGTCCAATCCAATCCGTCCAAACCAGAAAGTAAACGCTCGGCATAAGCTGTAATCCGCATGCTCCATTGACGCATCAGTTTTTGCTCTACTGGATGTCCACCACGTTCCGAAACGCCATCTTTAATTTCATCATTCGCCAATACCGTTCCCAATGCAGGACACCAGTTGACCCAAGTATCCGACAAAAAAGTTAAACGATAACTCATCAACACTTTTCGTTGTTCCTCCTCACTCCAACTGTTCCAGTCTTCAGCAGAAAATATATCTTCATAATCGGTTACAGCATTTACATTTCTGTTTCCTTCTGCTTTAAATGTTGCAATTAAGTCATCAATTTTCTCTGCTTTATCACTTGCCTTATTGTACCACGAATTAAAAATTTGCTTAAAAATCCACTGCGTCCATTTGTAGTATTTCGGATCAGAAGTTCTTACTTCTCTGTCCCAATCAAAAGAAAAACCAATTTTATCCATTTGGTTTCTGTAACCCGGAATAACATTTCCTTCTTTATCTACTCCTCCTTCAATGTTCGTTTTGGTAGTCGTAGCTGGATGTTGTCCTGTTTGTATCGCATACTGTTCAGCAGGTAGTCCGAAAGAATCGTATCCCATAGGGTGCAATACATTAAATCCTTGTAATCTTTTGTAACGCGCAAATACATCCGATGCAATATATCCTAAAGGATGTCCCACATGTAACCCTGCCCCTGATGGGTAAGGAAACATATCCAACACATAATACTTTGGCTTTACAGAATTGTCTTCAGCTCTAAACGTCTTGTTCTCTTCCCAATACTTTTGCCAGTTCTTTTCTATTTCGTTAAATTGATATTGCATCTTTAAAATTTAAACACCTCTAAAGTCCCCTCAAGGAGACATAAAAGAGCGAAATTAATAATAGTTAATGAGTTAAAAAGAAGAAAGTTTATTTGTTTAAAACACTAAACACATGCTCCCAGATATTTATTCTACATTACTATACCTCCCTCCCCCTTACCGTATCAAGTACGGCACAGGCTCTTTTTAGGAGAGAATTTCCCCTCTAAAAAGAGGGGATTAAGGGGTGTGTAAATACTGAAAAAATAACTCAAATGCTTCCCTCAATTCATCAGTGGTTAAATCTAATCCCGCATCTCCAATAGCAATTTCAGAATTATAACACCCTGGCAACTGAGTTGGAACCAGTGCATTGATCAACCACAATCCTTTCTCTTTAGCTACTCTGTTTCTTGCTGCAAGCAATTGATCTAAATCGCCATTCAGAAAAATGTGGAACATGTTTATTTGTGGCTGATTGGGTTTTAAAGTAATACCTTCAAACTCATCTAAAACTCTAGCTAAGTCCTTCGCTTTTTCATAGTAAGCTTTCATTTTAGGTAGTCTGTGTTCAAAAACATATTTCGCATAAACCACAAAAGGAAATTGTTGATATAAATTGCCTCCATGTCTGCGTTGCCAAATTTTAGCTTCCTCAATAAAAGACTCATCACCAACCAACATTGCTCCAGACATACCTCCTAATCCTTTGTAAAAAGAGATGTAAACGGAGTCAAATAAATCACAAATTTCACTGTACGGTTTGCTGTAGTATGGTTGACTTTCCCACAAACGAGCTCCATCCAAATGCATAAAAGCACTCTGCTCATCAACCCATTCTCTGATTGCTAATAAATCCTTCCATTCTGGTAATAATCCTCCTATTCTACGTTGTGGCAACTCCAACAATAATGCGGCTATCGGTTCTGCAATTGTTTCTAAATCAACTGGTGTAATTAATTGATGTTGGTTGCCCACAGTAATTCCATTTAAACCATGAAGTACTTGATGCGCCTTAAACTCTTCTCTTTCTAAATGGCTTGTTGGATGATAAGCTATATTTTTAATTCCTGTTTGATCTGACCAAATTCGTAATGCAATTTGTTGAGCCATTACACCACTAGGCATAAAAACAGCCGCTTCTTTTCCTAAAGTTTGAGCTACCTCAACCTCAAAATCATTCAAGAATTTTCCTTGCCCGTAGATATCTGTTGCAACACCAGCATCTACATACTTTGCCATTTCTTGAAAATATTGTTGTGGTGATTGTGAGTATTGACCTGGCAAATACTTTTTACAATTTTTACGAATTTCTGAACTGTTCATTTTATTGATATTGCTTCGTTAATAAGTCTTGATTGGAGCTACTAAATTAACAATATTTAGGAGTATTTTTGAAGAATTAGCTTGTTAGTCAAGCAGTTTAATAATACCTTGCAGTCAATTAAATTTAGACGATGTCTGAAACAGAAAACAAACATGCACGAAGAAGGCTAAAATCTTCCTACCTTACTACCATCATTAGTATTTCTTTAGTGCTATTTATGTTAGGAATGTTGGGCTTAATCATCCTGAATGCACAACAAATTTCTACCCACGTAAAAGAAAACATCGGGTTTTCTATTATCTTAAAACAAGGAATTAAAGAGGTAGATATAGCTCAAATTAAAAAATCATTGGATGCTGAAACATTTGTGAAATCAACAGAGTTTATTGACCCTGATAAAGCTGCTAAAGAGTTTCAAGAAACATTAGGAGAAGATTTTGTGCAATTTATTGGAGAAAACCCTTTACTGCCTTCTATCGATATTAAATTGAACGCAGCTTATGCCAACCCTGATAGTTTGGCTATTATTAAAGCTTCATTGCTTGAAAACAGTAAAATTAAAGAGGTTTTTTACCAACCCGATTTAGTGGATGCGGTTAACCAAAACATGAAAAAAATAAGTTATTATTTACTCGGGTTTAGTGGTTTATTACTCTTAATTGCGATGGGGCTTATTAATAATACCATCCGCCTCTCCATCTACTCCAAACGTTTTTTAATTAAAACGATGCAATTAGTTGGAGCTCGTCATTCGTTCATTCGAAAACCTTTTGTTGTTAGAGGAATTGGTAATGGAATTGTTGCCGGATTTATTGCTATTGGATTAATCATTACCTTTTTGTACTACCTACAACAACAACTACCTGAATTAATAGATTTTGAAAACATTGAATTATATGGGGCTCTATTTTTGATTATCATCATCTTGGGAATTGTTATCTCCTGGATTTCCACTAATTTAGCTGTTCGAAAATATTTACGCATAGAGTCTGGAGACCTTTATTAAATTATACCATTATGAGTGAAGAAATAAATAAAGATTTTGCTTTTGGAAAACAAAACTACATTCTTCTGATTGCCGGAACCATCTTAGCGGTAATCGGATACGTATTAATTTCTGGGGGAGGGTCTGAAGATCCTGCAGAATTTAGTGAAGAGTTGTTCTCTGTAACCAGAATATATGTTGCTCCAATAATCATCTTAATTGGATTAGCTGTTGTAGGTTGGGGAATAATGAAAAAAGCAGATTAATAAACCATCATTGCGAACGCAACACAGAAAAGGGAAGTAATCTTTAGTTTTAGTGATGAGATTACTTCGTGCCTCGCAATGACGTAAAACCAACGCTCTATGACCATTTTTGACGCTATTATTTTAGCCATTATTCAAGGGCTTACCGAATTTTTACCTGTAAGTAGCAGTGGGCACCTAGAATTAGCCAAAGTAATTTTAGGAGATACTTCCCTTCCTGAAGAAAGTTTATTAATGACCGTTGTTCTACATGGTGCAACAGCATTAAGCACTGTTGTTGTTTTTAGAAAAGATATTCTTGATTTATTTAAAGGTCTCTTTCAATTTAAAAACAACGATGAATTCCAATTTTCTTTAAATATTGTATTGTCCATGATACCTGCTGGTGCTGTGGGTCTTTTATTTAATGACGAAATCGAACAATTTTTTGGAGGACAAGTTCTTCTAGTGGGGAGCATGCTAATTGTAACTGCTATATTACTCTTGTTTGCAGATAAAGCTAAAAACACGGATAAAAAAGTGGGGATTGTTCCTGCAATTATTATTGGCATATCTCAAGCAATAGCTATTTTACCAGGAATATCAAGGTCTGGAGCAACCATCTCCACCTCTGTTTTATTAGGTATTGATAGAGAAAAAGCAGCCCGTTTTTCATTTCTCATGGTTGTTCCTTTAATTATGGGAAAAATGGCTAAAGATGTTTTAGATGGTGCTTTTGAAAATATACAAGGAGATACTATAATTTATATTGTTGGGTTCATTGCGGCTTTTATTACGGGTATATTTGCTTGCCGCTGGATGATTCAATTGGTTAAAAAAAGTCAGTTGAAATACTTTGCCTTTTATTGTTTTATTCTAGGAATTATTGCTATCACCTATACCTTCATTTAAATTGGAATCCCTCAGAGAAAAATTTCTTGCTGGACAAATTATATTAATTGATAAGCCATTAACGTGGACTTCTTTTGATGTTGTAAACAAAGTACGATGGCTCATTAAAAATGAAATTGACGTAAAAAAGATTAAAGTAGGTCATGCTGGCACATTAGACCCATTAGCTACCGGACTATTAATTCTTTGCACTGGTAAGTTCACTAAAAAAATTGAGGAACTTCAAGCGCAAGAAAAAGAATATACAGGCATCATTACCTTAGGTGCTACCACTCCCACTTATGACTTAGAAAAAGCCATTGACGAAGAGTTTCCTACTGCTCATATTACCGAAACACTCGTTAAGGAAATTGCTGCTACTTTTATCGGAGAACAAGAACAAATTGCACCTATCCATTCTGCTAAAAAAATTGATGGTAAAAGAGCTTATGAATATGCTCGTGAAGGAGAAGAAGTGGTTATCAAATCAAATAGCATTAACATAAAAGCATTTGATGTGGAATTATGTGATGTCCCTAAGTTTATACTTCTTGATACAGATAATGTTAAAATTAATAGGGAGTACCCTTATGAGAAAGGAGTGCATGTAAAGTTTAGAATAGTTTGCAGTAAAGGAACTTACATTCGTTCTATTGCTCGAGATTTTGGTGAAAAATTGAATTCGGGAGGGCACCTCTCTCAACTTAGAAGAACAAAAATAGGTAGCTTTAAAATAGAAGATGCTATTGCAATGAATGAGATAAACAGCTTGTTTGATTAACGCCTAGATTCTCCTGATATCCGCTTCGCTTCTTCAGGAATGGAAAAAGATTGTTTTAAACTACTCAATCTCCCAAGTTACTCCGCTATTCATTAACTCATCAACAGAACTATATTTAGCGTTAGCTTTTTCTTCTTTGATTTGGTTCCAAATATTTTCGTCAAAAGAATTGTCTTCTACACTTCTAATTACACCAAAAGCTACAGGAAACTCTGGAGCTGACATCGTAATTAATAAATTATGTAAGGTCTTGTCTTGTTCATAAGCATCATGCACTAATATATCTGCTTCAGTAACCCCATTTTCACCTATTGTTACTATCTCTAATTTTAGCCCATTCAACACCAACCCCTTATTTTCTTCTGCTCCAAAAATCATTGGTTTGCCATGTTCCAACCACAATTGTCTGTCTAACTTCACATCTTTAGCAGTAACGCCAGCAAAAACTTTATCGTTAAAAATAATACAGTTCTGTAAAATCTCTATCAAAGATGTCCCTTTGTGTTTTTCTGCTGCTATCATCACATCTACCATCTTTTTAGGTTCAATGTCTATCACTCTTGCAAAAAAGTTAGCTTGGGCACCTAATGCCAAATTTCCAGGATTAAAACTTCTATCCACTGTTCCTTGCGGTGATGATTTTGTTTTTATTCCTGTTTGAGATGTAGGGGAAAACTGCCCTTTTGTTAACCCATAAATTTCATTATTAAACAACAAAATATTGATGTCAATATTCCTCCTCAAGGCATGAATAAAGTGATTTCCTCCAATAGCTAAGGCATCTCCATCTCCTGTAACTTGCCAAACACTCAAGTTTGGATTAGCCAACTTCACTCCCGTAGCTATTGCTGGTGCTCTTCCGTGTATGGTGTGAAATCCATAAGTATTCATGTAATAGGGAAAACGGGAGGAACATCCTATTCCGGAAATAAAAACAATGTCTTCTTTTTCTTTCCCTATTTCAGGTAACGTTTTTTGAACCGCTTTTAAAATAGCATAATCCCCACATCCTGGACACCATCTAACGTCCTGATCTGTTTCAAAATCTTTGGCTGTTAATTCTTCTTTCACTAAATGTTCCATTCTATTTTCCGTTTAATAACCCTTCAAATTCATTTATCAATTGTCCTTTAGAAAAAGGCAATCCTTGAATTTTATTATATTGTAAATAGTCAAACTGAGGTAATTCACTTCTTAATAATTTCACAAACTGTCCATTATTCAATTCACAAACTACTATTTTTTTAAACTTAGCAAATATTGCTGCTGTATTTTTAGGCAGTGGATTGATATAATTAAAATGAGCATGTGCTATTGATTGTCCTTGTTCAATCATCGCGCTTGTAGCCGTATGCAATCCCCCGTATGTACCTCCCCAGCCAACAACCAATAGGTCTGCTTTTTCATCGCCTGCAACTGTTAATTCAGGGATAAAATTTGCCACTCGAGCTACTTTTTCAGCTCGAATTTTTACCATCACTTCATGGTTATTGGGATCATAAGAAACATTTCCCGTAATATCCTGCTTTTCTAATCCTCCGATTCTGTGTTCATAGCCTTTAATTCCTGGGACAGCCCACGTTCTATTTAGCTTTTTTTCATCTCTAGTATACGGATTCCAATCTCCTCTTTCTCCCTTTACTATTGCTGGAGTTATTTTGGGCATCTCAGACATCCTCTTTATTCTCCATGGTTCTGCCCCATTAGCAATAAATCCATCTGTTAATAAAATAACAGGAGTCATATGTTCTACCGCTAACTTGGCTGCCTGATACGCAAAATCAAAACAATTGGAAGGTGTGCTTGCCGCTATAACAATTACAGGACTTTCTCCATTTCTACCATACACTGCCTGTAGCAAATCTGATTGTTCTGTTTTAGTTGGTAAGCCCGTAGATGGCCCTCCTCGCTGAACATCAATAATAACCAAAGGCAATTCCGTCATCATTGCTAGCCCAATCGCTTCGCCCTTTAAGGCCAAGCCTGGGCCAGACGTAGTTGTTAATGCTAAACTTCCTGCAAAGCTTGCCCCTATTGCAGAACAAATTCCCGCTATTTCATCTTCCGCTTGCAGGGTCACTACCTCAAAACTTTTGTGTTTAGACAATTCGTGTAAAATATCTGAGGCAGGAGTGATTGGATAAGAGCCTAAAAATAATTTTAAGTCTGATTTTTCTGCAGCGGCCAATATTCCCCAGGCAGTTGCTTCATTTCCCGTGATACTTCTGTATTTTCCTTTTGGTAATTGAGCGGCTTTCACCTTATATGATGAGGGCAATAACTCAACCGTTAATGCAAAGTTATAACCTGCTTTTAAAGCCGCCTTATTCGCTTTTGCCAATTCTGGAAGCTTCTTAAATTTGCTGTCTAAAAAATTCTCAGTAATTTCTAAAGGTCTGTTGAATAACCAATAAACAATTCCTAAAGCAAACATATTTTTACTACGCGTTCTGCTTTTGTTTTCAATATCAAATTCTGCTACACTATCTTTGGTTAATTTAGTAATAGGAGCTTCTATTAAATTATACCCCTGCAAAGAACCATCTTCTAAAGGATTATTATTATAGCCTGCTTTTTCAAAATCTTTCGCTTTAAAACTATCGCTATCAATAATAATTGTCCCTCTATCCTTAATCCAGTCCATGTTCGCTTTTAAGGCCGCAGGATTCATTGCAATCAATACATCTGCTTCATCGCCAGGAGAATATATTTGTTGATTTCCTATCTGAATTTTAAATCCACTCACCCCAGCAACAGTGCCTTGAGGAGCTCTAATTTCTGCAGGAAAGTCAGGAAAAGTAGCTAAATCATTACCAATAAATGCAGCAGTATTACTAAACTGGGTACCTGTAAGCTGCATCCCGTCTCCCGAATCGCCAGCAAACTTGATAACAACATCATTTAATTCTTCTACTATTTTTGACATTATTTTTAATATTAAACGACAAATTTACGATAACCAATCTTAGTATATTAAATAATCGTCTAAAATTATCATGAAATCCCCATATATTTATTTACTTTGTGGTAACTTATTATCAAAACTAAGGCATGGATAAACATTCCTATTTGAGTAATGCTGACGGAAAAGTAATCGATGACTACTATCAGCAATACCTAAACAACCCTGAATCGGTAGGAGAAGGTTGGAAAAAATTTTTCGAAGGATTTGAATTTGCACGTAAAAACTACGATACAGATGTACCTGAAGGATTTGATAAGGAATTCAAAGTCATTGATTTAATTAACGGATACCGATCTCGAGGGCATCTTTTTACCAAAACTAATCCTGTTCGTACAAGAAGGCAATATTCTCCAACTCTTGCTATAGAAAATTATGGTTTAGAACAACCCGATTTGGAAACTGTTTTTCAAGCTGGAATTGAAGTGGGAATTGGTCCTGCAAAACTGAAAGATATTATTTCTCACTTAGAAGAAACTTATTGTCAATCTGTAGGTATTGAATATACTTATATCCGACACCCTGAAGAAGTTAAATGGATAAGAGATAAAATAGAGCTCAAAAACAGAGCTCAATTTAATCCAGAAGAAAAAAAACATATACTCCACAAATTAAACCAAGCTGTTGTTTTTGAACAATTTTTACATAAAAAATTTGTTGGTCAAAAACGATTTTCACTAGAAGGAAACGAGGCTTTGATCCCTGCTTTGGATGCCCTTGTTGAGCGAGGAGCAGATATCGGAATTAAGGAGTTTATTGTTGGGATGGCTCATCGAGGCAGATTAAATGTATTGGCAAACATTTTTAATAAAACCTACCAAGCAATATTTAGCGAATTTGAAGGAAAAGAGTACGAAGACAATATTTTTGATGGTGATGTAAAATATCATTTAGGTTATTCGTGCGATGTTAAAACAGATAATGGACATGACATTCACATGACCTTAGCCCCTAATCCTTCTCATTTGGAGACTGTTGATCCCGTTGTTCAGGGAATTACACGATCAAAAATTGATACTTACCTAAAAGATGAAAAGAAAATTGTTCCCATTTTAATTCATGGAGATGCTGCTATTTCTGGACAAGGCATTGTTTATGAAGTAATTCAAATGGCTCAATTGGATGGTTATAGAACAGGCGGAACGGTTCATATTGTTGTAAACAACCAAATAGGCTTCACAACCAATTATTTAGATGGCCGATCAAGTACTTATTGTACAGATGTTGGTAAAGTAACTCTTTCTCCTGTTTTACATGTAAACGGAGATGATGCAGAAGCAGTAGTTCAAGCGGTACACTTTGCGATAGAATACAGACAACAATTTCATAAAGATGTTTTTATAGATATTCTAGGATATAGAAAGTACGGACACAATGAAGGTGATGAGCCTCGTTTTACCCAACCTTTATTATACAAGGCCATTAGCAAGCATAAAAATCCAAGAGATATCTATTTAGAAAAATTAATCACTGAAGGATTAATTACTGAAGCAAACGCTAAAGTTGTAGAGAAAAATTTTGATGATGCTTTACAAAATCATTTGGATAATGCTAAGCAAATAGAAAAGGCATCTGTTACTCATTTTTTAAAACGTACTTGGGAAAAATATTCTTATTGCAAAGAAGGGGAACTTGATCAGTCTCCCGAAACGGGCTATAACAAGAAGAAATTAATTGAAATTGGGCAAAAAATAGCCACTCTACCTAGCGAAAAAACTTTTATCAAAAAAATTAATCGATTATTTAATGACCGATTAAATATGATAAATGAAGGAGAGAAACTAGATTGGGCGACTGGAGAATTATTAGCCTATGCAACTTTGCTAGAAGAAGGGTTCCCTATTCGAATTTCTGGGCAAGATGTGGAAAGAGGTACTTTCTCGCACCGACATGCTGTTGTTAAAGTGGAAGATTCTGAAGAAGAGTACGTTCCGTTGAAAAACATTTCTAAAAATCAAGCAGATTTTCATATCTATAACTCCCTACTTTCTGAGTATGGTGTTTTAGGGTTTGAGTACGGCTATGGTATGGCTACCCCTCATGGGTTAACCATTTGGGAAGCTCAATTCGGAGATTTCTTTAATGGAGCACAAATCGTAATTGATCAATTTTTAACTGCCGCAGAAGAGAAATGGAAAACACAAAATGGATTGGTAATGTTACTCCCTCATGGCTATGAAGGACAAGGCGCAGAACATTCTAGTGGCCGTATGGAGCGGTTTTTACAACAATGTGCAGAAAACAATATTCAAGTTGCCAACTGTACAACTCCTGCTAATTATTTTCACCTATTAAGAAGGCAAATGCATCGTAATTTTAGAAAGCCTTTAGTTGTATTCACCCCAAAAAGTTTATTGCGTTTGCCAAAGTGTGTTTCTAATATTGATGATATGGCTAAAGGCTGTTTTCAAGAAGTAATTGATGATGCTACTGCAAAAGTTAAATCTGTCGATACACTTGTTTTCTGTACAGGTAAATTCTATTATGATTTATTAGCAAAACAAGAGGAAATAGGCGAACCAGAAAATATCTCTATTATTAGAGTTGAGCAATTGTATCCATTTCCACAAAAACAATTAGATGCAATTGTTGCTAAATATAAAAATGCCAAAAATTACATTTGGTCTCAAGAAGAACCTGAAAATATGGGAGCATGGACTCATATGCTACGTCATTTTACTACTGTTCAACTAAAACACATTACACTAGCAGAAAGCGGTGCTCCAGCAACAGGGTCTTCAAAAGCCCATGCTACTCGACATAATGAAATAATAGAGCGTGTTTTTAAATATGCATTAGTTACTAAATAAAAAGAATATGGCTTTAGAAATGAAAGTTCCTTCTCCAGGAGAATCAATTACAGAAGTAGAAATTGCTCAATGGCTAGTTGAGGACGGTGATTATGTAGAAAAAGACCAAGCCATTGCTGAGGTGGATTCTGATAAAGCAACATTGGAATTACCTGCAGAAGAAGCTGGTGTTATTACCTTAAAAGCAGCTGAAGGTGATGTTGTTGCCGTAGGAGCTGTAGTTTGTTTAATTGATACTAAAGCTAAAAAACCCGCTAATCATAAAACGAAAACAGAACAAAAAGAAATAGTTGAAGAAGTGGTTGCAGAAACAAAAAAAGTTGATGTCACCCCAAATCCTAATCCGGGAAAAACTTCTGTTGCTAATATTAAAGCAACTCCTGTTGCTAAAGAAATGATTTCATCTAATGGAATTAACCCTAGTAAAATAAAAGCTACGGGGAGTAGAGGAAAAATTACCAAAGGAGATATTGAAGCCTATCTAACAAGTGGCGTTGATGCAAGTGCTTCTGCAGGTTGGGGAGGAACAAGAGATGAAGAGAAAAACAAAATGAGCATGTTGCGTAGAAATGTGGCAAAACGATTGGTTGCAGTTAAAAACGAAACGGCCATGTTGACTACTTTTAACGAATTGGACATGAAGCCTATCATGGATCTTCGCTCAAAATATAAAGAAGCTTTTAAAGAAAAACATGGGGTAAACTTAGGGTTTATGTCGTTTTTTACTAAAGCAGTAACAGAAGCTTTACGTCTATATCCAGCAGTAAACTCTATGATTGACGGAGATTATATGATCTCTTACGATTATGCGGACATTGGTATTGCCGTAAGTTCACCAAAAGGATTAATGGTGCCTGTAGTAAGAAATGCGGAACAACTAAGCTTAGCTGAAATAGAAGCTGAAATTAAACGATTGGCCATTAAAGCACGTGATGGAAAAATTGATATTGCTGATATGGAAGGAGGAACCTTCACTATTACTAATGGTGGTGTTTTTGGTTCTATGATGAGTACACCTATTATTAATCCTCCTCAAAGTGCAATATTAGGAATGCATAATATAGTTGAGCGACCTGTAGCAATTAATGGTAAAGTAGAGGTTCGTCCTATCATGTATTTAGCTTTATCTTATGATCACAGAATAATTGATGGTAAAGAATCTGTTGGCTTTTTAAAAACAGTTAAAGAAATGTTAGAAAATCCTAGTACTATTATCTTTGGCGGAAAAAGTGCAGAAGAGGTGCTTTTAAACTTATAATTTCACATCTAGTTCGTATTAATAACCTCAGCTCGTTTCTTTTCACACAAAAAGAATTATTTTTGCCGCATCATGGCAACAAATGAAGATAATTTAAAAAAAATCATAGCCCACTCTAAGGAGTACGGTTTTGTATTTCAATCAAGTGAAATTTACGATGGTTTATCGGCTGTTTATGATTATGGCCAACTAGGAAGTGAACTCAAAAAAAACATCAAGGAGTATTGGTGGAAGGCAATGGTACAAATGCACGAAAACATTGTTGGCCTTGATGCTGCCATTTTTATGCACCCAGAAACATGGAAAGCCTCAGGGCATATAGATGCTTTTAATGATCCTCTCATTGATAATAAAGATTCTAAAAAAAGATATCGGGCAGATGTTTTAATAGAAGAATACATTGAAAAAATTAGGTTAAAAATACAAAAGGATGTTGATAAAGGAATTCAACGATTTGGAGCTGATTTTGATGAAACACAATTTAGAGCAACCAATCCTAATGTATTAAGAAATCAAGCAAAAATTGACGAAATCCATTTAAGGTTTAAGGTAGCCATGGATGAAGAAGATATGCCTGCTATTAAAGTACTAATTGAAGAATTAGGAATTGCTTGTCCGCTAAGTGGTTCTAAAAACTGGACAGATGTAAAGCAATTTAATTTGATGTTTTCTACAGAAATAGGTTCTGTAGCAGACGCTGCTAGTACTATTTATTTAAGACCAGAAACGGCTCAAGGTATTTTTGTAAACTACTTAAATGTGCAAAAAACAGGAAGAATGAAAATTCCTTTTGGAATAGCTCAAATAGGAAAAGCCTTTAGGAATGAAATTGTTGCCCGCCAGTTTATTTTTAGAATGCGAGAGTTTGAACAAATGGAAATGCAATTTTTTGTGCGCCCAGGAGAAGAAATGAAATGGTATGAATATTGGAAAAAAGAACGTATTAAATGGCACCAATCATTAGGAATAGCAGTAGAAAACTATCGTTTTCATGATCATATTAAATTAGCGCATTATGCCAATGCGGCTTGTGATATTGAGTTTAATTTTCCTATGGGATTTAAAGAGCTCGAAGGCATCCATTCTAGAACAGATTTTGATTTAAAACAACATGAAAAACATTCAGGCAAGAAACTACAGTATTTCGATCCAGAGTTGAATGAAAGCTATGTTCCTTTTGTCGTGGAAACTTCAGTTGGGTTAGATCGAACATTCTTATCTATACTTTCAGCAGCTTATCAAGAAGAAAAATTAGAAGGAGATTCGGAAAGAACTGTTTTAAAAATCCCAGGATTTTTAGCTCCTGTAAAAATAGCTATTATGCCATTAACTCGTAAGGATGGATTACCTGAAAAAGCTAGAGAAATTTTAGATGTATTAAAGTTTGATTATAATTGTCAGTATGACGAAAAAGATTCTCCTGGAAAACGTTATAGAAGACAAGACGCTATCGGAACACCTTACTGTATAATGGTAGATCACCAGACCTTAGAAGATAACTCTGTAACCATTAGAGACAGAGATTCCATGGAGCAAGAACGAGTAAACGTAAGTCAACTCGAAACCATTTTCAGAGATAAATTTGATATCAGAAAAAGACTGAAGTAATTTTATAAATAGGGCATTTGCCTTATTTTGAATGTTTTAGCTATCTAATATATTTGAGGTCATAACCTTTAATATATTTATTATGAAAAAAACATTACTATTTTTTATTGCTATTACAGTCAGTAGCTCAATACTTTTGGCACAAACTTGGACTACCGTAACTCCTGGAGCCCAAGGAACAGGAAAGGATTTAACTGTCCACAATAACATTCTGTTTTTATCTTCTTCGTCTGCTGGTCCATATTCTTCAGCTAATGGTACCTCATGGAATCCTGTAAATAATGGCTTATCTGGGTTTGGTTTATTTGGTGGTGGAATTTCAAGTGTTGGAAGTTTTTTATATTATGGCAGTAAAAATGGTCTTTACCGCTCTAGTGATGACGGTGCTAATTGGACAAGTGTAAATACTGGTTTACAACCAACAGGAGCAGCAAATAGTAAAGCAGTAGCTGCAACTTACCTGTTTGGTAGTACTTATTTCTGTATTTATCAAGCTACTGTTTCTTCTGGTGGCGGAATTTATCGTTCTACTGATGGTGTTAATTGGAGTGCTTCTTCTACAGGAATTGCAACTAATCAAACTACCTATCAATTATCAAAAATTGGGAGCAATCTTTATGCTTGTACTAATTTTGCTATCTATGAGTCAACAGATGATGGATTAAACTGGACCGTAGTTTCAACAAACGGATCTAAAGTGTATAACGGACTGTTTGAGCATTCTGGTGGTAGACGTCTAGTCCACACCACTTTTGGTATGGAATATTCTGACAACAATGGTGCTTCATGGGACACTCTTACAACAGCCATTAAATCTTCAACGGTTTGTGGATTTATTCAAGGAGCAAATGACACTATATATTCTTATACTGCTAATAATGGTATTTTTTACTCTTTAGATACAGGTTACACTTGGATTGATATTACCGGAGATTTAACTTCAAATGATGTTTCTTTTATGGGAAGAGCAGATTTTTTTAATGGAAATCTTTACCTCGCTACATTTTTAGCTGTTAAATCAAACGGAGCAGGTCCTACGGCAATAAATGAATTTAAGTTTAAAAACCTTTTTTCAGCCTACCCTAACCCTTTTACTGATAATATAAATATTAGGAATGAGAGCAAACTGCCTATCAGCATACGTTTAATAAATGTAACAGGACAGACTATTTTCAGAACCACTTCTTCTAACGAAGATATAACTTTAACCACTTCAGGGCTTACTTCAGGTGTTTACTTCCTGAATGTAGTTAATTCGCTGTCTGGAAAAATTATAACTACCCAAAAGATTATACATCGATAAAATAATTAGGGTCTTTTTTGGGGTATTTATAAAAAGAGAGCGAAGTAGTTCACCGCTCTCTTTTTTATTTTTAAATTTTTATTCTTATTTTTAAAAGAAAAAATGAAACATTTAGCCGTTCTCTTCTTATTGTCTTTTTTTACATTATCTATTACTGCTCAAAATGCAATTGATAAAGATGCTGATTGGAAAGTAGGAGAAGTGAAAATCTTCAAGGAAAATAAAATTAAAAGAATTGAAGGGGCTAACTCTGGTCATACTATTACCAATATTACCTACCGCGATTTAAAACAACTGATTGATGAAGTGAATGATGGATCATTAAGAGGTGACGCCAAAAAAAAACAAATAAAGAAACATAAAGACTATGCTCAAGGGGGTATTGTTGTTTTTTATATTAACCGTGAAAGTGCTAATGCAGCTAACTTAAAAAACTATACCCTTATTGCTAAAGATAACTCAAGAAAAGAACTTTACAAAAGAGTTTATAAAGATAGGCCTGCAAAAGAAAATGCTAAAAATGGCGGTTGGAGTAATTCCAAAAACTTTGAACTTAAAGTAGAAGTAGAAAAACCCTTTACAATAGAAATTCAAGAAAAATTAAGTAGTGGAAAAACTGCTAATTATATATTTGAAATTTCAGAATGAATTAACTTCTCAGTTATATTCGATAATAGTCCTTTTTTAAGAACCCAATAACTACTTGTTTTTTAGTAATTTATAAGTTTTTTAGGTAAATTGTTGTTGTTTTACTTGCAAAAATGATAGTGTTACTATTATATTTGCAAGTAATGAATCAAATTTTAGGAAATATTAGCATTAATGTCAATCAGAAAATCTATCTGAAAGATCCTGAATCTAGCGATTTAGGAAAAAAGATATTAAGTGAAAGTATTAATATGATTGATAATATTGGGTTTGATGAATTTACATTTCGAAAATTAGCAATTGTTATATCGTCAACTGAAGCCTCCATATATCGCTATTTTGAAAACAAACACAAATTGCTGCTTTACCTAACTTCATGGTATTGGGCATGGATGGAATATAAGCTAGTATTTGCCATAACAAATATTGACTGCCCTAGAGAACGCCTCTTAAGAAGTATAAAGTTAGTTACTGAAAAAATTCAACAAGATGGAAATATTCCACATATCAATGAAATTAAACTGAGTAACATTTTAATTTCTGAGTCAGCCAAAGCATATATGACCAAAAGTGTAGGCAACGAAAATAAAATAGGTGCTTTCTCAGGGTACAAAAAATTGGTTCAAAGAATTAGTGATCTAATAATAGAAATTAACCCCACTTATAAATATCCGCATATGCTAGTTTCTACTATAATAGAAGGAAGCCATCATCAACACTTTTTTTCAGATCATTTACCCAGATTAACTGATGTAGTTGAAGGAGAAGATGCTATTCCAGCGTTCTATACTCAACTAACTTTACAAGCAATAGATAATGTTCAATAAGAAACAGCAACATACCAACAACTCATCTTCTTCTTTAAAAAAAGGAGTAATAGCTATTTTATTGTTAATCTTTATCCATTTTACTTTTGGCATACAATATATTAACTGGAATAATTTTGGGTTGTCTTTAACCGAAATTGTAGAGGAAGAAGAGAAAGAAGAACACAAACAAGATTTGCTTGAGGTATTGGTAAATAACACTAGTGTTATTCTGTATTTAACAGTAAAAATAAAAGAGCCAATATTAGAGCCTATCATTACAGAAGTTTCTACTCCTCCTCCTGAACTATCATAATACAATGCGCTTCGTTTATTCTTTAGCGATATTCTTTTTCGATTTTAGTTTAATCGAACCAACTAATTACGAACAGGATCAATTACTATTGATTTAAAAAAAAATTGTACTATGAATTCAACAAAAAATGGATTTTTTTCAAACTTAAAAAATGATTTACCGGCAAGTATTGTCGTGTTTTTAGTAGCAATGCCTTTATGTTTGGGTATTGCTTTAGCATCAGGTGCACCTTTATTTTCAGGAGTTATAGCTGGAATAGTTGGAGGAACCGTTGTGGCTCTACTAAGTGGTTCTCCTCTTGGGGTTAGTGGTCCTGCGGCAGGTTTAGCGGCAATAGTTATCACTGCCATTCCAGAGTTAGGCGGCTTCCAAACATTTTTACTCGCTGTAATAGTTGCCGGAGTAATTCAAATTATTTTAGGCCTAGTAAAAGCCGGAATTATCGGTTATTATTTTCCTTCTTCCGTAATTAAAGGGATGCTATCAGGTATTGGTATTATTATTATTTTAAAACAAATACCTCATGCTTTTGGGTACGATAAAGACCCTGAAGGAGATATGGACTTTATACAACCTGATGGACAAAACACCTTTTCTGAGCTAATAAACATGTTAGATTATATAAGTCCTGGGGCAACTATAATTGCAGTGCTTTCTTTAGCTATACTTATTCTTTGGGAGCGCCCTTTTATGAAAAAAATAAGCTTATTTAATATTATTCAAGGCCCACTTGTGGTGGTAACTTTAGGTATAATTTTAAACTTAATTTTTGAAGGAACTTCTTTAATGATTAGTAAAGATCACTTGGTTAAAATTCCTGTAGCCGGATCTATAGAAGGATTTTTTGGACAATTTACCACACCAGATTTTTCCCAATGGAGCAATCCAAAAGTCTATATAATTGGTGCAACCCTTGCCATTGTAGCTAGCTTAGAAACTTTACTTTGTGTAGAAGCTACCGATAAATTAGATCCTGACAAAAGAGTTACTCCAACCAACAGAGAACTATTTGCTCAAGGTACGGGAAACATTATTTCGGGTTTTATTGGAGGGTTACCAATTACTCAAGTAATTGTAAGAAGTTCTGCTAACATTCAATCTGGAGGAAAAACAAAAGCATCAGCATTTTTTCACGGAATTCTATTATTAGTCTCTGTAATTACAATCCCTCTTGTTTTAAATTTAATCCCTCTAGCAAGTTTAGCTGCAATTTTATTTATAGTAGGGTATAAATTAGCAAAACCTTCTCTATTTAAACAAATATACAAAGTAGGTAAAGCTCAGTTCATCCCATTTATAGTTACTATTTTAGGTATTGTATTTACTGATTTATTAATAGGTATTGGATTAGGATTAACTGTTGCCATTTTCTACATCTTATATAACAATTATAAAATTCCATACTATTTTAATCTTGATAATTATAAAGAAGGAGATCCCATTTTAATTGAGTTAGCAGAAAGTGTTAGTTTCTTAAATAAAGGAAGTATTCTTCAAACACTGAATCACCTTCCTAATGACAGTGAAGTAACTATTGATGGAACTAAGACAAAAGACATTCATCCAGATGTAATTGAGATTATTGAGGATTTTAAACAAAACGCTAAGAGCAGAAACATAACTGTTAACACTATTAACATTAGTGAAGATGAGCTTATCAATCCATATGAACAATTTAAAAAAGTAGTCTTAGAAAAAAAATATTCAACTAAATTTTGATAAAAAATGAGAACACACACAAAAGAAACACAAGATACAATAACCCCTGAAAAAGCGTTGGAGTTTTTGAAAGAAGGGAATACTCGATTTCAAAACAATTTAAAAGCCAATAGAAACCTTTTGCAACAGGTAAATGAAACAAGTGAAGGGCAATTCCCTTTTGCTGTTATATTAAGCTGTATAGATTCTCGGGTCTCTGCCGAGCTAGTTTTTGACCAAGGGTTAGGAGATATTTTTAGCATTAGAATAGCTGGGAACTTTGTTAATGAAGATATTTTAGGAAGCATGGAATTTGCCTGTAAGATTGCAGGATCTAAACTAATTGTTGTATTAGGACACACTAGCTGTGGAGCAATAAAAGGGGCGTGTGATGATGCAAAATTGGGGAACCTAACAAGCTTAATTAGTAAGCTAAAACCTGCTGTTGCCGCTGTTAAAGAACCAACAGAAGATAGAACCTCTAAAAATATGAAGTTTGTTGATAAAGTCGCGTCTACTAACGTTGAAATGACCATCGAAAACATTAAAAAACAAAGTCCTGTTTTAAAAGAAATGCTCGATAATAAAGAAATAGGTATTGTTGGCGGAATGTATAATGTTGACTCAGGCGAAGTAATCTTCTCTAATCTTTAATTATTAAATATATGAAAGCACAAGTAAGTATAATAATGGGCAGCACCAGTGACTGGCCTGTAATGCAAAAAGCAGCTGAATTTTTAAATGAAATGAAAATCCCTTTTGAAGTGAATGCATTGAGTGCTCACCGTACTCCTGAAAAAGTAGAGGCGTTTGCTAAAAATGCAAAAAGTAATGGTATTAAAGTAATTATTGCCGCTGCCGGTATGGCTGCGCATTTACCTGGCGTTATTGCTGCCATGACTCCTCTTCCTGTTATTGGTGTGCCTATTAAAGCTTCGTTAGATGGTATGGATGCTTTGTTAGCAATTGCTCAAATGCCTCCAGGAATACCTGTTGCAACCGTGGCAATTGACGGGGCATTAAATGCCGGAATTTTAGCAGCTCAAATTATTGCTAGTGGTAACGAAGAGGTGTATGCTAAGACTGTATCTTATAAGGAAAACTTGAAAACGAAAATTGCTAAAGCAAATGAAGATTTAGCTACTCATCGATTTGAGTATCGAGTATGAGGTGGAAGCACTTTTTAATATTACTAACACTAGTTAGTTCAAATCTATTTGCCCAAAAAACAGCGGTCGATCTAGGTAATTGGATCATGTATTTTGGGCAAAATAGATTGAACGATCAATGGAGTATTCATTCAGAAGCTCAATACCGAAATCATACTATTACCCCCAACAATACGGAACAATTACTTCTAAGAACAGGTTTTAATTATCATTTAGAAACCGCCATTATAACTGGAGGGTATGGTTATATAGGTTCTCATATTTACTTGTCTGATCAGGCTACCCCAGAAGTTGTTGAACACCGTATTTGGCAACAATTAATTACCATGAACAAAATTGGTAGATTAAAATTAGAGCATAGGTATAGAGTTGAGCAACGTTGGGTTAATGATCTTTATAAAAACCGATTACGGTATAGGTTAATGGTTTTTTTACCACTCAATAAAAAAACTATTGAACAAGGAACAGTATTTATTGGTTTGTATGATGAAATATTTTTGAATACCCGACAAACCTACTTTGATAGAAACCGACTTTATGGCGCATTGGGCTATCAATTTAAAAGCAATATTGGAGTACAGGCAGGTATGCTCCACCAAGAAACCAATGGTGGTGGGAAGTGGTATTTACAATTTGCTTTAACGTTTAATACCGATTTTAGGAGATCTGATTAAACCAAATCAAAACCAATATCGGTGCGATAATACTTTTTATCAAAGTTTATCTTTTCTGCATTCGCAAAACTTTTGCTTAAAGCATCTTTAATGTCAGTTCCAAAAGAGGTCAAGGCTAACACCCTGCCGCCACTGGTTACAATGTTGTTTCCCTCCTGTTTGGTGCCTGCGTGAAAAGCGATGCTGTTTTCAATTGCACCAAAGCCAGTCATTATTTTCCCTTTTTCATATGCCTCGGGATAACCACCGCTTACCAACATTACCGTAGTAGCAGTTCTGTCATCTACTTCAAAGGTCTTCTCTCCTAAAGTTCTGTTGGCAACTCCTTCAAATAAATCCAACAGATCCGATTTAATTCTTGGTATTACAACTTCCGTTTCTGGATCTCCCATTCTTACATTGTATTCTACCACCGAAGGGCTACCTTTATCATTCATTAGTCCAATAAAAATAAACCCTTTGTAATCTATTCCATCAGCTTTTAAGCCATTAATGGTAGGTTTCACAATTTGTTCTTCTACTTTATTTAAGAATGCTTCATCTGCAAATGGAACTGGAGAAATGGCTCCCATACCACCCGTATTTAACCCTGTATCACCTTCGCTAATTCGTTTATAATCTTTTGCTGAAGGTAAAATTTTGTAATTCTCCCCATCAGTTAACACAAAAACCGAAAGTTCTATTCCATGCAAAAATTCTTCAATTACCACCGTTGTAGATGCAGCTCCAAACTTGGCGTCAGCCACCATGTTTTTTAATTCAGTTTTGGCTTCCTGCAAATCTTCTAAAATCAACACTCCTTTACCTGCCGCCAAACCATCTGCTTTAAGCACATATGGTGGTTTTAGCGTTTCTAAAAAGGCATAACCCTCTTCTAAATTCTCTTTAGTAAAGCTTTGATAGCGTGCTGTTGGCACCCCATGTTTTTGCATGAATTTTTTTGAAAATTCTTTACTTCCCTCTAACTCAGCACCATCTTTTTTAGGTCCAATTACTGGAATATTTTTTAATTTTTCATCTGCCAAAAAGAAATCATGTACTCCGTTTACTAAAGGATCTTCTGGCCCAACCACAACCATATTTACCTTGTTTTCTATAACAAATGTTTTAATCGCTTCAAAATCGTTTACCTCAATATTTACATTGGTTCCAACCTCAGCAGTACCTGCATTACCTGGAGCGATAAATAAGCTGTCTAGTTTTGAACTTTGAGCAATTTTCCAGGCAAAAGCATGCTCTCTACCTCCTGATCCTAAAATAAGTACGTTCATTTTTATTGTTTTATGTCATTTCGAGTGAAGTGAAACGAAATCGAGAAATCTTCTAACATTATACCTAATAATAATAAGTAACAAGATTCCTCCACTAGGGTCGGAATGACAATTAAAAAAACAAAAGTAAAAAACCTACCTGCAAAACAAAAGCAAATTGCTTTTGCTTTATAAACAATTATTAAAGGCAGATTAAACGTTTAATTGTACCGTTAATTTTGTATGTTTTACTTTTAAACAATATTCACTCAGCAAACATATTATACGCACAGTCCTTATTAAAATAAATAAAGAGTTTCATAGCGATAAAACAACGCTAAAGCTGATTTTAAATTTATCGTTGTAAGTAATATGAAATACAGACTTCTTTTAATAATTCTAACTTTAATTTCGTGTAAATCCGAACCAAAAAAACCTGTCGAATTAAGAGTAAACTCAAACGAAATTGAAATTCACGAATCGACAAAACCCGAAAAGGAAATTGAATGTGCTTTATCGGAATTAAAAAAGACAACGGATTATAAAAATGAACTGAAAAAGTACGCTGAAATAAATGGAGATACTTTAATAGAAATAGAGAAAAAGAAAATCGGAATTAATAATTACAGAACAGTTTTTGAAATTAGTGCGTTTGAGCAAAACTTATGGTTACTGATTGAAAAAGAAACTGAAACTGACTCTATTCTGATTCAGCACGAAGATTATGTAGAATGTATATTTGTTGTGGAATCTGAATTTGATTTGGATAAATGCCAAATAAGAAAAACCGATACGAAATATTCTATGAGCGGAGAAACGGAAAAGACGGAAATTAAAACAATAAAGCTCTGAATAAAATACTACTTACAACACTGGATATAGTTCATTGCTTCTGACTTTCCTCGCGAATTTTCACGCAACGAAACCATAGCCAAACCGTTACACAAAAAACAAATCAGATGTTATCTTATCCGCAATAAATAAGCCTTTGTGAGTTAACGTAATTACCTCTTTTTCTTGAAGTAAATGTGCAGACTTGAGATATGCTGCTGCTTCTTTTTCAAAATGAGTATTTACTTCTTCTCGGAAGTTTGTTTTTAAGTGGGTTAAATCAACGCCCCAAATGGTGCGTAATCGTGTTAACACATATTCATTATAAGCTGTCTTTTCATCAATTACCTCTTCTTCAAAGTAGTTAGTGTTCGCATTAATTGCATCTATGTATTTCGCATTATTTGAAATGTTCCAATACCGTTTTTCCCCAATATAGGAATGCGCTGAAGGTCCAAACCCTAAATACTCTACTCCTTTCCAATAATTGCTGTTGTGTAACGAATAAAAACCTTCTTTCCCAAAGTTAGACACCTCATATTGTGTTAGCCCATATTTTTTTGTCTGCTCAATTAGCATCTCCAATTGCCTTACTACTTTCTCATCGCTCAACGGAGTAATTTGTCCTGTTTTTACTTGATGGTGCAATGCCGTTTTTGGCTCAACAGTTAAGGTGTAGGCTGATAAATGAGATACATTTAAGTCTCTAATTTTTTCTAAGTTTTGCTTCCACTTTTTATCCGTTAATAAGGGTGTTCCATAAATCAAGTCGATAGTTATGTTTTCAAACCCTTCATCCTGACTCTTTAAAATGCTTCTTTCTGCCTCATTTGCATTATGAGCTCTATTAAAAAATTGGAGGTCATCATCAAAAAAAGATTGCACTCCCATACTCAACCGATTAACTCCAATGCTTTTTAATTCTTTTAGCTTTTGTGAATCGATATCATCTGGGTTACATTCTAAGGTAAACTCCACCACTTCAGCTACCTTATAGTTTGTATAAATACGTTCAACAATTGAAGACAATTCTTTTTGATGGAGTATGGAAGGTGTCCCTCCTCCAAAATAAATTGTTTGTATGGGCTCTTTTATTTGATCCTGCTTAATTTCTATTTCTTTAAGTAGGGCTTGTATTAAATCCGTCTTGTATTTTAAAGAAGTAGAAAAATGAAAATCACAGTAACTACACTTTTGTTTACAAAAAGGAATATGAATGTATAATCCTGCCATTGTTGTAATTACTTAATGCTATAATGGTTGAATGAGAGAATAAGTTAAATGAATTCAATTATTAAAGCACTCTATCATTTTAGCATTATTTATTTAGCACAATTCTAAAGATAGTCCCGTTGGCATCAGATTGTTTCACAAAAACTTTTCCCGCGTGGTAATTTTCAATTATTCGTTTTACCAAAGATAAACCTAAGCCCCACCCTCTTTTTTTGGTAGTAAACCCTGGTTCAAAAATAGTTTTCTGCTTTGATCTAGGAATTCCTGTACCAGTATCTGAAATATCAATATAAATAAACTGTGTTTGGTTGGTTAAGTGAATCTTAATACTTCCTTCGCCTTTCATGGCGTCAACTGCATTTTTAATTAAGTTTTCCAGCACCCAACTAAACAATGAAGGGTTGACCTTTGCCGAAAGTGTTTCATTTTTTGCTGGAGATAATGTTATGGTTACTTTCTTAGAAATTCGCGACCTTAAATATTCAAGCGTATCACTAATCACTGTATGAATATTTTCCTCTTCCAATTTAGGGGTAGACCCTATTTTTGAAAACCGCTCTGTTATCGTTTCTAATCGTGTAATGTCTTTAGATAGTTCACTAATTGTATTCTCATCTATATCTTTCGTTTTGAGATATTCTACCCAGGCCATTAAAGACGATAAAGGAGTTCCTAATTGGTGTGCCGTTTCTTTTGCCATCCCTACCCAAACTTGGTTTTGTTCTACTTTTCGAGAAGTACTAAACAAGTAATAGGAAATCAATAAAAACAAGCCTATAATAAAAAACTGGAAAAAGGGATAATACTTTAATTGCTGTAATAAATCGGAATCTTTATAAAAGATATAGTTAACTGTTTGGTCATTAATAGTAATCGCAATAGGTTCATTTTGCGCCCTCATCTCTGAAATTGTTGAGGAGAAATACAGTTCACCTTTTATCTTTTCTGGATCTAAATTACCATGTTCAATCACATTTTGCTGGGTGCTATCCGTATAAATAACTGGAACCGAAGCAGAATTAATTACTATTTCTGAAATAAAGGATTGTATCAAATCATCCAGTACCACTTTTAATTCTGAAAATATTTTAGAATCACTGTAATACAGTTTCTGCCTAAATGTATATCCTGGAATATGATACACCAAGTCAATAGGTTCGTTATTTTGTTTCATCAACACCAGTTGATCTTTTAAAAACTGAGCGGTATCTGTTTCTGGTGTTAAATCAAAATTTCGCCAATTCACAATCTTATCTTCAGTATCAACCACAATTACCGGAATGGTTTTGTTGCGAGAAAGAATATTTAGATAAAAGGTTAAATCATCATGATTGTCGGAAGTTGCAGCCCGCTTATTCGCTTCTGCCCACAATTCAATCCTATTTCGCTCTTCATCAGAGATTTTACCGAAAAGTTCTCCTGTATAATTAACTAAAGCCGCTTTATTTTGAATGGCTTCTGCCCATAATTGCACCTTTTTTCGTTCTTCTTGAGCTATCTTTTTTACCAACGCATTGGTGTACCATAAGGATGCCATAACAATTAACATTGCTATACCTGCTAAAAAAAGTTTCCATCGTTGTTTCTTGGAATAAATATTCAAACCCTACTTTATTTTTAGTTGTGCGCTAATAAGGACGTGTGAAAATAAGAAATAGTTGTACAATAAAGGAAATTAATTTCAAGCTTTCTTTAAACTTCTGCTTTTTTCAAAAAATCTAGTACTTTTAAAACAAAAAGAGAACTATGTCATTTATAATTAATTCTTTCGAAGAGTATCAACAACTATATCAAAAAAGTATAGAAACCCCAGAGCAGTTTTGGGAAGATATTGCCAATACATTCACATGGAAAAAAAAGTGGGATAAAGTATTGGATTGGAATTTTGATGAGCCTAACGTTAAATGGTTTTGCAACGGAAAATTAAACATTACGGAAAACTGTTTGGATAGACATTTAGCTACTCGGGGAAATCAAACTGCAATTATTTGGGAGCCTAACAATCCTTCTGACGAAACCATAAAATTAACGTATGCTGAACTCCATCAAAAAGTAAGCGCTTTTGCCAATGTATTAAAAGCGAATGGCGCAAAAAAAGGAGACCGAATATGCTTGTATATGCCCATGGTTCCTGAGCTAGCAATTGCTGTATTGGCATGTGCTCGAATTGGTGCTATTCACTCTGTTGTTTTTGCTGGTTTTTCTGCCAAAGCATTGGCGGATAGAATTAATGATGCAACTTGTAATATCGTTTTATGTTCTGATGAAGCTTACCGGGGAGGCAAAACAATTCCTATCAAACAAGTGGTTGATGAAGCATTAAACAGCTGCCCTTCTATTGTAAAAAATATTGTGCTCAAAAGAACTGGAGCAGCTGTAAATATGGTAGAAGGACGAGATGTTTGGTGGAATGAAGAGCTCAAAAAAGTAAACAACAATTGTCCCGCAGAAGAAATGGATGCTGAAGATAAATTATTTGTTTTATATACCTCTGGATCTACAGGTCAGCCTAAAGGTGTGGTTCATACTACTGGTGGATATATGGTTTATACCAATTATAGTTTCCAGAATGTTTTTCAATATAAAGAAGGAGATGTTTATTGGTGTACTGCCGACATTGGATGGATAACAGGGCATTCCTATATTGTGTATGGTCCATTACTAGCAGGAGCTACAACTTTAATGTTTGAAGGCGTTCCTACCTGGCCAGATGCTGGACGTTTTTGGGAAGTAGTAGACAAGCATCAAGTTAATATTTTTTACACCGCTCCAACAGCTATTCGTGCTTTACAGGCTTGTGATATTGAGTTTGTCAATAAATATAAACTAAGTTCTTTAAAAGTATTAGGAAGCGTAGGAGAACCTATCAATGTGGAGGCCTGGGAGTGGTACCATGAAAACATTGGTAAAAAGAAATGCCCAATTGTAGATACCTGGTGGCAAACAGAAACAGGAGGAATTATGATTTCTCCTTTGGCAGGAATCACTCCATTAAAACCAACTTACGCCACCTTCCCCTTACCAGGAATTCAGCCTTGTTTAGTGGATGCTGAGGGGAAAGAAATAGAGGGTAATGGTGTTGAAGGAAATTTATGTATTAAGTTCCCTTGGCCATCTATTTTAAGAACAACTTACGGAGATCATGATCGTTGTAAACAAACTTACTTTTCTGCTTATCCGAACAAGTACTTTACAGGAGATGGGTGTAAGAGAGACACAAATGGAATGTACAGAATTACAGGTCGAGTAGATGATGTGATTAATGTATCTGGACATAGAATTGGTACCGCAGAAGTAGAAAACGCCTTAAACACGCATAAAAATGTAGTAGAATCTGCCGTAGTCGGATTTCCTCATAGCATAAAAGGGCAAGGCATTTATGCTTATACCATTTGTGCAAAAGAAGTGAACCCCGAAGAATTAAGAAAAGAATTGTTAGAACAAATTACACATGAAATAGGGCCTATTGCCAAGCCTGACAAAATACAAATAGTAACAGGTTTGCCTAAAACCAGATCGGGAAAAATTATGCGAAGAATTTTAAGAAAAATTGCTGAGGGTGACGCTTCTAATTTGGGAGACATTAGCACCTTGTTAGACCCTACTGTAGTTGAAGATATTAAAAAAGGCGCTTTATAAGTTTATTCTTCAGCAATATAAATCGCTGTAGAATCAGGGTTTAAATTGAAGTAAGTGTTGTACCCTTGATTTGTCCAAAATTTAGCTTCTGTAGAAATTTCTGTTACGAATAACGTTTTTGGTCGTGCGGTAAGAGGTTTTAAAACAACTGCTGATGGGTGGTTTTTTGTGGCTTCTTGGAGAATGGCATGTCGTTCATTCAATTCTTTATTAAACCGGTGCGCATCACCAGAAAAAATATCTACCATAGCATCATATCCATTTCCTGTCAATAAAATACCCAACAAAAACATCACCGCTATTTTATGTTTTTGTTGATGAACTCTTTTTAACTTGATTTTATTTTTAAAAGAGTTCATCCAAACAGAAAGATTAAGAAACCACATGATTAAAAAGAAAAAATAAGCCACATTTAACGTTCGGTGCTGACCTAAAATTCCTGTTGCCCAATAAGCGGGAAAAACACAAATAAAAATAGTACACAAAAGCAAAGCTAAAGCCGTCCACCTGTTCAAATAAAAAGAATTTCTAACTACTTCTGAGTGTTTTTTCCATTCTTCGTGAACTAGTAAATAAAGAAAAGAAGTTGTAACTAAACCCAAAGAAAAAATCCAAGAAAAAGAAAACCGAACCACTTGAAGAGTAGAATACACCAACGAATACATCCACTTATTATTATTTTCATACATCCCTTCTCTTACACTATTTCCTGGAGAGAATATTAAAATAGAAGCAAACAATATCGCAAAAATGCATTGCCAAAGAATTGCTTTTCGTTCATATTTTTTATTCAAAAAAGCAAGCACTGTTATTGCCAACAAAAAGAAAACAACCAGCAGGGTAAGCACTTCGTTAAATCCGCAAAGTAAAAACAAAAGCATAGTCAAAATAACTTTTCCTAAAAGCTGGTTTTTTCCTATTGTTTTAATAAAAGTAGCCATATAAAATAGGGCGCAGATTATTCCTCCTTGATAGATTACAGCTGCCGTGTACCAATATATCCCTTCAGAAATAATAGGCAAATTGCAGAGAAAAAGTAACGTAACCGCGAAAGCAATAATTATTCTTTTTATTAAAGACAAAAAAGGGAAGGTTTGATTAACTAAAAATAAATTCCCTACAACAGTAAAAAAAATCAATAAAAGAGGAATGAATTGGTAACCTAAAAAACAATTGAACGAAAGCGGATTTAAATACATTAAAACATTAGCAATATATCTCCCATTCATTTTTAAATAGGAGTTTTTCAATAATGCTAAAAATTCACTCTTTTGATAATAATGGGCAAAACCAAAATCTTCTGCAATGGGTTGAGCAAAAAAACTTAAATAGCAATAAGGAAAAATGGCCAGCACCAATAATCCAAAAAAAAGATTTGCTTTGTTTTTTACACTCATAAAATAAAAGCATAAATATAATTCAAAGAAGAGGAAGAATCCGTTAAACGCTATTTTTTTAATCAATTTGACACAAAACATCCTAATTTCCTGATTTACAGGGATATAAAATATTTTTGTTTAGCAAGACTTCTCTAAATTTTAGGGTAAATATACTAGCGAGAGGGTTTTGTTTCTTAAATCGCTTAAAAATGGCCTCTTTTGATTTATTTCATTCAGACAAACAAGACTTATTCTGTTCTTTAATAAATTCGAGAAAATAGTTCTTTAAAAAATTTCCCTAAATAAATGTTTCACGTGGAACAAAAAAGATTTTATCTTCCCATATACACCATTAGAACAGAAACATCTGATGGAGAAACGCCACTAATTCGAGAAGCCTGTCCAACGGTTGATGGATTAACTTTTGTTAATTTTTCAACTGCTTCGGCAGATAAAGAATCTAATTTAGAGTAATCAATGTCTTTATATATTTTAATGTTTTCTAAACGCATTAATTTATCTGCCACCTCTTTCTCTCTTTTGATATAGCCTTCATATTTCATTAATATTTCAGCACTCTCCAATTCCTCTTCAGAAAAGGAGTCTAATAAATTTTTAATTTTTTCGCTATGTAGCTTTAATTCAGCAACAGAAATATTAGGTCGAGTAATCACTGAAGAAGCTTTCACTTTTTGCTTGAGAAGGGAAGATTTTTTTTCTTCTAAATAGGAGTTTACCTCTTCCGGAATTAGACTCGTGTTATCAAAAACTTTAATAATTTGGCTGATACTATTTTTCTTTGAAGAAACCTTTTTCATTCTAGCATTAGAGGCTAACCCTAAGTTATACGCTTTTTCAGTTAATCGAATATCCGCATTATCTTGTCTTAACAATATGCGGTATTCTGCTCTAGAAGTAAACATTCTATAAGGCTCAGTAGTACCTTTGGTTACCAAATCATCCAGCAAAACACCTATGTAAGCTTCATCTCTTTTTAATACAAAAGGGTCTTTATTATTGATTTTTAAATGCGCATTTATTCCCGCCATCAACCCTTGCCCTGCAGCCTCTTCATAGCCCGTTGTTCCATTAATTTGTCCTGCAAAATAAAGGTTCGTAATATTTTTAGTTTCCAGTGTGATTTTTAATTGAGTAGGTTGAAAAAAATCATACTCAATTGCATATCCTGGACGAAACATTCTAGCAGATTCAAAACCAGGAATAGTATTTAAGGCTTTCTGTTGAACGTCTTCTGGCAAAGAAGTAGAAAAGCCGTTCAGATAAATTTCTACCGTATCCCATCCTTCTGGCTCAACAAATAATTGATGTCTTTCACGCTCAGAAAAGCGAACAATTTTATCTTCAATGGAGGGACAATATCTTGGTCCTAACCCTTGAATTCGCCCAGCAAACATTGGTGATTTTTCAAACCCCGTTTGCAATATATCATGAACCGCAGAATTAGTGTAAGTAATATAACAGCTTCTTTGTTTGGTTAAAGAGGATGTTTCATCCGCATAAGAAAACTTATATGGATTATCATCACCTGGTTGCTCTTCCATTTTGGAATAATCCAAAGACCTCCCGTCCACTCGAGGAGGAGTTCCTGTCTTCATTCTTCCTGCTTCAAATCCTAAAGCAACTAATTGAGCAGTTAATCCTATTGACGAACGGGCACCAGCACGACCACCACCAAACTGTTTTTCACCTATATGAATTAACCCATTAAGGAAAGTTCCATTGGTTAAAATAACTGATTTTGCTTTAAAATCAACTCCTATTTGTGTTTTTACTCCTACACAATTCCCTTTTTCAATTAATAGCTCAACCACCATGTCTTGCCAAAAATCAAGATTCTTGGTTTGCTCTAACATTAATCTCCACTCCTTAGAAAACAACATTCTGTCGTTTTGAGTACGTGGACTCCACATCGCTGGACCTTTAGATCTGTTCAGCATTTTAAATTGAATAGCACTTTTATCACTAACAATTCCCGAATAACCGCCTAAGGCATCTATCTCTCTAACTATTTGCCCTTTTGCTACTCCACCCATAGCAGGGTTGCATGACATCTGGGCAATAGCATCCATGTTCATCGTAATCAACAATGTTTTAGAGCCTAAATTGGCTGCTGCTGCTGCTGCTTCACAACCCGCATGGCCTCCTCCTACAACTATTACATCATATTCTTTATTCATAACAAACAAGCATGTGTTTCACGTGGAACAATATTAAATAGAAAGCAAAGATAAGTAAAAATCTTCCTTAGCACGCATGGTATCAGCTTCTTCATCTGTCTTATCCTTGTAGCCAAGTAAGTGTAAGACCCCATGAATAATTACTCGATGCAATTCATTTTCAAATGTTTTATTATAAGTCGCTGCATTTTCTTCGACCCGATCTATGCTAATGAAAATATCTCCACTAATTGAATTGTTCTCCGTATAATCAAAGGTAATTATATCTGTATAGGTGTCGTGATTTAAATAAGTCAAGTTAATATTGTGAAGATAGTCATCAGCACAAAAAACATAGGTTATTTCTGTCGCTGTTTTTTTTTCCTCAGCAATAGCATTACATATCCACTGAGAAATAACCTGCTCATTGGGCAAGGAAAAAGAAATGTTTTCTGAGAAAAAGGCAATAGAAGACAAAATATACCTAATTAGCTGATATAGTGAATGTTAGCGTTATACTCTTTCCGTTATCTTCAAAAGTAACTTCATCAGCCAAGCTTTTCATTAAAAAGACTCCTCTCCCATTTAATTTGGTCAAATTTTCTGGTAGAGTGGGGTCAGGGATATTATTAAAATCAAAGCCTTCCCCTTCATCTTGAATAACAAAGCTCAACCCACTATCTTTAGAGCACATGTTAAGCTTCACTTTTTTATCCGGGTCCAATTTATTGCCGTGAGTTATTGCGTTGTTTATAGCTTCTGTTAATGCGATTAAAATGTTTCCGTAATGGTCTTCTCCTATGGAATATTTATCACAAATAGAGTCAATAAATGTTTCGATTTCTAAAAGACTATCCATTCTAGAGGGAAGTTCTATGTGTTGAATAATGTTCTCTTCAATCATTGGTTAACGTTTTGGAAATATTGCGTTACTTTTTTCTTATAAAATACATTTAAACTAGGCGGAGTTGTTTTAATTAAGTCGGCCTCTTTTTCTTTCTCCTCATTATACTCAAAAAATAACTCAGGGTTACCTTTTTCTGTTTCTTTTCCTTCTTTAGACTCCCTTTTTTCATCCCACTCCCTTTCCCTTTCTGCTTTTTCGGACTCTAATAATCGTGTTAAAATTTCTTTCTGCCTGTTTATCGTCTGTTGAGTAATACGCTTATTTACAATATCGGTTTCATTTTCTTCCATCATTTTTGATATTCCATTCAATCCTTCCCCTCCATTCTTACCTTTTAATTTATTCAATTCACTCCTAATTTTAGCTTGTTGGGCTGCCATCTTTGCTAAAGATTCACTAGTCCCCATTCCTTCTCCTGGCATCCCAGCACCTTCCTTTTCTCCAGGCTTTTTCCCACCTGGTTTTTGACCTTCCTTCATTGCTTTTTCCATGGCTTTAATTTGCTCGCTCAATTGTTGTTGCATTTTTTTAATTGCTCCCATTCCCGGCTTCGGCTGTCCATTTCCGCCCGGCTTATTACAACTTCCTTCTCCCGGTTTTTGTTGTGCTTGTTGTTGCATTTGTTGTAGCGCTTCATCAAAAAGTAAGGCTAAATTGTTAATTGATGTCATTACGTATTGTTGACGAGCAACTACCATTGGAGTTTGTCGTTCTTGTAAATATGCTAAAGTTTTTTCCATGTTATTGTTGATTAACCCTATCTCTTTATTAATAGTTGACTCCAGCTGAACCACTCTTTTGCTCAATGCAAACAAGGAGTCTTCAATCATTTTTGCGTCATCTTTTAGCTTCTTTTGCTGCTGGGTCATTTTCACATAATCTGGATTATCCTGTTGAATTTTTTTAAACTTTTCCATCAAATCTTCTTGTTCAAAAGAAAGATGTAGCAAATTATCTAACAACTGCCGGAGTGCATCCATATCTTCTCCTTGGTTTTGTGATTGTTGTTGCAATGCGGCCATCTTTTGAGCCATTTCTCCCATCTTTTGAGCTGCTTTCTTTTGGGACTCTGAAGACTTTTTATTCTTATTGTTTTCTAGTTGTTCAGAGCTGTTTTTCATTTCATTACTAATTTCTTCCTGATGTTCTTTTGTTTCCTCCATCCCATTAGGTCTTTCTAGTGCTGCATCCATCTTTTCTAACGCATCTAACTCTTTTTTAACCTCTTCAAATTCTTTATTGAGTTCGTCTTGTTTATTCTTCAGCGATTCATTTGATTCTTCCTTCTCTTTTGTTTTTTCAGACAATTCGTTTTGTTTTTCTGTCAACTCATCCAGTTTGTTTTTTACCTCATCCAGCTTTTGTTCAAATTCCATTTGTTTAAATAGCTCTAAAGATCGATCTAGTTCTTTCTCTAAATCTTTATTGCTCATCTCCATTTTATCCAGTTCTTCTTCCAATAAATTTTTATCTAGCTTTTCCATCATTTCTTGGAGTTTTTCCATCATTTCTTTTAATTCATCCGTCATCAATTCATCAAACAACTTCTCCAACAATTCTTGTTTTTTCAATATCTCTTCATTGTATTTTTTGTATTCGTTTTGCTGCGTATTATTTAAGTTGTTTTGTTTTTGAATGTCATTTACTTTTTTCTCCAGCTCTTTTTGTTTTTCTAAGAGGTCTTTTATTTTTTGCTTTTCCTCCCAACCTATCTGTTTCTTTTCAGACAATTTCTTTTTTAGTTTTTCTAAATCATCTTGTATTTGCTTTGCTTCCGAAATACTTTCTGATAAATCTTTTTTAATGTCTTTGTTGTTTGCCTCTGTATCCGCATTACGCTCTTTTAAGGTTTTCGATTTAATTGTTTTTAAAGAAGTTTTTGTCGTTTTCCTTCCATTTACCCCGTCATTATCAGAAACCTCAAAATAATACGTTATTTCATCTCCAGGAAGCATGTTTAGTGTTGATAAATCGAAATAATGAAAAAACTCATCCAAATTAGTTACTGAGTTGTAAGGAAGTGCCACTTTTTGAACTTGATTTCTGTTGGGTAAAGAATCTATTATTGTTTCTATTTGATAAACAAACCTCAACCCGGTAAATCCATAATCATCTGATATTTCTCCTTTAAAATAAACCTTATTAGGACTAATGGAATCTCTTTTCTCTACCACTGTTATTGTTGGGTATTTATCAGGAACTACCTGTAAAGAATATTGAATAGTGTCTCCGTACTCCACATAACTATTAGAAGGAATAATAGCATACCCTTGATTGAGTTTTGCTGTTTTAGAAAAATTAAATGTTGAATTATTGCTCTTTAATTGATAGGTACTATCGACTAATATAAAATAAACAAAATCAGCATCTTCTGCAGAAATATTCCATTTAATTTTAGCTCCTTCTGGTAAAATTAAATCTCCAATGTTTTGAATTGTTTCTGCTTCTTTTTGAAGGTATTTAGGGTATTGGATATGAATCGAGAAATCAGACAGAATAGGGTTAGGTATTACTGATAATTCATGCTCTTGAGAATAAAACCCCGCAGCATAGAGCTTAAACTCTTGTGGTTGCTGTACATTTTTAAACGTATAGACATATGCCCTTTTCCCTGTTTTATTTAGTGGATACTTATTCCCTTTTCTTTCAATATAAAGTTTATTGGGCAGTTGATTTCCACCAACCTCCACCTCCAAAATAAAATCATCATTTTTTAAAACTTTTAATTCATGATTTTTGATATTCATCTGAAATGGAGCTAAAGGAGCTATGTAGGTACTGTGATTAACCAACCGATGTGTCCCTTCTGTAAAAATATTGGGAGAAACTACTGAAATTCCTAATAACAACAACAACGGGATAATCACATACTTAAGGTGCTTTTTATTTTCTGTTAAATTAACCGCATTAGAAAATGGAACAGGTTTAAGCTCCAATGATTTTTGGTCAATACTCGCCATTAACAGCTGATCTGATTTTTGAGTAGCTAAATGCTCTAGTTGTAAGACATTCAACAATTTGTCTTTTACCTCATCAAAGTGATTCCCTATTATTTGAGCTGCCTGGTTGTGATCAATTACTTTTCCTAATTTATATAATTTAGCTAATGGAATGACCACAAAGTTGGTTAACAAATACAGGGTTATAGCTAAAAAAGTGTAGAACAAAACCGTTCTTCCAACAACATTAAACTGTCCAAAATACTCTACAGAAGTAAAAACAATAAAGGATGCCAAAAACACTCCTAAGCTATAAATTCCTCCTTGTAAGAGCTTATTTTTATAGTATTTACGAATGAACGCATCTAGCTTTTCTATTAATATTTGGTAATTATTGTTCATTGTTTACAAAAACGTAATAAGCGCTAAAAACTTGTTTAACAAGCACATAAATTTCGGATATTTTTTCAATATTCAGCTTGTTTTTTTGTGCTGTAGCAAAATAAGGTAAGAGTATTATCCAACAAAGGCTTGCAGCTTCTTAAATTGTTGCTGTTTTTCAAAGTTTTCTTTTGCAAAAAGAAAAGCGTTCTCGCCCATTTGTTTCCTTAGTTTCTCATCATTCATCAACAATATTAACTTTTCTACGAAAACAGCAATTGATTTTGGTGGTATTAAAAACCCGTTTTCCCCGTCTTTTATTAACTCTGGGTTACTGCTTAAATCGAAACCCAGCACTGGTTTTCTTGCCGCCATTGCTTCAGCCAAAACAAAACCAAACCCTTCCCATAAAGCTGTTGAAACAAAAATGTCTACCTGATTCATAAAAGGAGTCATATCACTAATAAACCCCAGTAATTTAATCTGGTCAGCTAGGTTGTTCCTGGCTATTTCTTGCTTCAAACTATCATGCAAAGGCCCATCCCCTGCAATTAAAATCTCAAAGTCTACTCCTTTTTCATTCAGCCCTTTTGCTATTTCAATTAAATAATGTTGCCCTTTTTGCTCCACCAAACGACCTGCATTTCCAATAACAATTCGCTCGTTAACAATCTGTTGTTGCTGAATCCCCTTAAATTCAATGGCATTGTAAATTACTGCTGATTTTTTCCCTTCTAAAACCCCATTAAAGTTCTTTGTCAATAATGACTTTGTTGCTTCCGAATTGAAAATAAAATGAGTAACCAGATGCTTAAATAAATTTTCATTTCGTTTACTCTTTTTTACCTCCACAGCAATTCCTCTTCGGTAAACAATTTTTGGAACACCTGCTTTTTTCGCTGCCTTTCCTCCTAATTTTAAATCTTTTGGACTATTAAAAATAACTACATCAATTTTATTTTCTTTATAAAATTTTATCAGCTGATTAACTTTTAATGGGTTTAAAAAACTTCTGTTGTTTACCCTGATATGAAATTGAGAAATGTCTTTCCCTTTTAATTTTTTAGCTAATTCTCCCTTTCCATCGCAAACAAAAAAAGTATTATTATCTGTTTTTGACATCAATTCAGCCGCTTCAAAATGCCACTTCTCCCCTCCTCCCCAAAATTGGGTAGTATTAAAAAAACATATGTTTTGTGGTGTTGACAATCTATTTTATTTTTTTAGGTATAATGCTTTCAGTTTTTCATATTTCAAGCGCTGAGCATAAGCAGAGTTTTTACAAATGATGTAGCCGTAACGACCATCTAAAACCCCCAATTTAAATAGAAACGTTTTAAGAAACTTAAACATAGGACTGACGAATACGTCTATAAAGTTAGGTCGCTTGCCTTTATCAAACATTTGTTGCGCTTTCAACGTAGCGTATTTTTCTATCTGTTGCAGATGCTCTTCAACAGTATAAAAAGAATAGTGCATTAAGTCTCCCTTTAAAAAGTTGGTGCTCATCGTTTTAGGAATATTTAATGTTTCATGCACATAATCTCCCTTCCAACTCACCTTGTCTTTAGGAAATATTCTAACTTTTTTATCTGGATACCATCCACAATGTTTTATCCATTTCCCACAATAGTTGGTCAATCGGTTAAACTCATAAACTCCTTCTAAAGCAGAAAGTTGCTGAACAGATTCTTTTAACTTGGAGGATACTACTTCGTCAGCGTCTAGTGATAAAATGTAAATGTGTTTCGCTTGTTGATTCGCATAGTTTTTTGTAGCAGAATAACCTTTCCACTCTGTTTGAATAAAGTTCATCTGAGGGTAGCTTTCACAAATTTGTTTAGTGTTGTCTGTAGAAAAAGAATCGACCACCACAATATCATCAGCAATACCTACTACCGAATCCAAACATCTTTTAATGTTTTTTTCTTCGTTAAAAGTTATTATAACAACTGATAGTTGGACTTGCATATCACAAAGAAACAATAAATTAAGGAAAAAAGTTATGCCTTTTTAAGAGTAAACGAAAAAGTCGATCCCACATCAACGGTACTTCTCACATTAATCGTTTGGTCGTGTGCCTCAATAATGTGTTTAACAATAGACAATCCAAGCCCAGTCCCTCCGCTCTCCCTAGCTCTTCCTTTGTCTGTTCTGTAAAATCGCTCAAATAATCGCGGTAAATGTTCTGAAGCTATACCCGTTCCATTATCTGCCACCTCAACCAATATGTTTTCATCCATATCAAAAAGCTTAATCAATGTTTTCCCTCCTTCTTTTCCGTATTTAATGGAGTTTACCACTAAGTTCGTTACTACTTGGCAGATGCGGTCATAATCTGCCATTACCCATAATGGTTTGTTCGGTTTATCCACAAAGGTTAAGGTAACCTGACTATTTTTAGCTTGCATTTCTAAAGAGCTAATTACCTCTTTTATCAATTCTACTAAATCAATTTTAGCTACATTCATTTCAATAATTCCCGATTCCAATTTGGTTATTTCGTCTAAATCTTCTATTAGTGTAATCATTCTATCCACGCTCTTATTCGCTTTTTCTAAATAATTAACATTAATCTTCGGATCTTCTAATCCACCCTCTAAAAGAGTTAATAAATAACCTTGAATATTAAAAATCGGAGTTTTTAATTCATGAGATACATTTCCTATAAATTCTCTCCGATAGGCTTCTAAGCCTGTTAACCGTTTTATTTCTTGTCTATTGGTTTTGTCCCATGCCTCCACCTCTGATTTTACCTGACTTAATACATCTGTATTTAAGTCCAATTCTTTTGCTTTTCCTCCCGTTGTGCGCTTAAGGCTATGTATAGTTTTATAAATTAACTTTATTTTTTTGTAAATAAATTTCTCTACAGCTATCTTAAAACCAACATAAGAAGCTAAAAAAACAATTGGAAATGCTGCCACAACAATAACTGTTGCTCTCAAATCAAGGCGCTCTAAAAAAAAGACCAAGAGCGTAACCACTATGGCTACCAAAAAGGAAATTCGTAAGGCTATATCATTAGGCGTTAAATCTTTCATGAATTGGTTCGTAAGGTTAAAACGTTTGTAAAGATAAAAGTTTAATAATTACTCTTTATTATCTTCCAAAGATAAACTTTCGGCTTTTAAAAGCTCTTATGATTCAAACTTATAACCCACCCCTTTTATAGTCTTAATGTAGTGATCTCCTAGTTTTTCCCTTAATTTTCGAATATGCACATCAATTGTTCTATCTCCCACAATTACTTCTCCTCCCCAAACTGCTTCTAAAATAACATCTCTCGTAAACACTTTCCCGGGTTTAGAAATTAATAAAGCCAACAATTCAAATTCTTTCTTAGGAAAAGAGAACTCTTTCCCATCTTTATATACCAAATACTTTTCTCTATCTATTTTTATGTTTCCTTCTTGCTCATTTATGGTAATTTCTTCTCCTCCCGACTTTCTTCTCAAAATTGCCTTTACTCTGCTTACTAGTAATCGAGGCTTGATGGGTTTCGTAATATAATCATCTGCTCCTGCATCAAACCCTGCTACTTGGGAATAGTCTTCACCCCTAGCACTTAAAAAGGCTATCAACGTATCTTTTAACCCCTCTATGTTTCTGATTTCATGACAGGTTTCAATTCCATCCATTTCTGGCATCATCACATCCAAAACAATTAAGTCTGGCTTAATTTTTTGAGCCAACTCTATAGCTTCCCTGCCATTAGTAGTAGTAGTTACATCATATCCTTCCTTTGTTAGATTATAACCCAAAAACTCAATAATATCTAACTCATCATCAACTAATAATATTTTTTCGTTACTCATAGTCTTTTAATTTTGATACTAAGTTACTCTCCTATTTCTTTTAGGATGTTAATTTAACATTAATTAATTGTATTCTCCTTATTATAACAGGCTTTTTACTTCATTTCTTAAAGAAGACTTTATCTAGGTAATGTTTGCTTAACACGAACATAAAATAAGTATAAGGTTGTTTTTATGGTCTAGTAATAAACACTGCCTTCCTTTGCCTCAGAAAATAATAATAAACCTTATTTAAAACTAAAATTAAGAAAATGAAAACAAAAAATTTACTACTAATTACGGCTATCTCCTTCGGGATAGGAAGTCTGTTTACTTCCTGTTCTAAAAAAGAGGGTTGTACCGATGCAACAGCAACAAATTATAACGCTGATGCAGACAAAGATGATGGATCTTGTGTTTATGCGATAGAGCCAACTCCAACACCGACAGGAAATAATGTTGTAACAGTGACAGACAATGGTTCAGGAACAGGTACAACCACTTGGACAAAAGACAAAGTATACCTATTAGACGGTTTTGTTTTTGTTAATTCAGGACAAACTTTAACCATACAACCAGGAACAGTAATAAAAGGAAAGCCTGGAACTGGAGCTTCTGCTTCTGCATTAATTGTTGCTAAAGGAGGAATGATTAACGCTTGTGGAACAGCTTCAGAACCTATTATTTTTACTTTCGAAGCAGATCCATTAGATGGCTCTGTTGGTTTAAGCACTACTGGACAATGGGGCGGTTTAATTCTTTTAGGTGACGCGACATTAAACACCGTTCCTGGCTCACAAAACATTGAAGGAATACCTACTTCTGAGCCAAGAGGTTCTTATGGTGGCTCTAATGATGCTGATAACTCTGGTTCTTTATGTTATGTTTCTATTCGTCATGGAGGAACAGATATTGGGGCTGGAAACGAAATTAACGGGTTAACACTTGGTGGTGTAGGTTCAGGAACAACCATTCACCACATAGAAGTAGTTGCCAATGCTGATGATGGTGTTGAATTTTTTGGTGGGACACCTAACCTAAAACACATCTTAGTTTCTAACGTTGGTGACGATTCTTATGATTATGACCAAGGATACAGAGGAAAAGGACAGTTTTGGGTAGCTATCGAAAATGCCAACTCTGATAGAGGAGGGGAGCATGATGGGGGAACATCTCCTGAAGATGGAACACCATATGCGACACCTGTAATTTACAACTCCACTTATATTGGTAACGGAACAAGTAGAGCAATAACATTTAGAGATAACGCTGGTGGAGAATACCACAACTCTGTATTCCATAATTTTGGAAAAGGAATAGACATTGAAGACTTAGCTTCAGGAGAAGACTCTAAAGCAAGATTAGATGCTGGTCAATTAAAGTTAGCCGGAATTGTTCTTTCAAATATTGGTGCTGACAACATTGTTTCCGCTGTTACTAATGCTGGTGCCGATTTATCTGGACATGCTAGTGTTTCAAATGTAAGCACAACAGCCGCATCTATTTCAGCAAGCAACCCAATTCCTTCTACAAGCTTAGGAACAGGTGTTGCGGCAGCAGATTCTTGGTATGACAATGTAACTTATTTAGGAGCATTTGATGCTAACGGAACAAACTGGGCACAAGGGTGGACATTAACATTCCCTTAATATTAAGTTGATATAAAGTAAAAGCCTCCTGATTTTTGGGAGGCTTTTTATTTTTGTATAACCCTTATTATTCCTTGCTTGAGCAACTATTTTCTTTTTTTAAGTTGTCCATTTCTTTTTATTTATACTACCTCACTCATAACAGATGCTTAACATTTGTTTAACGGCCTAATTACGGCTGATATTTTTCTTTGCAGAATATAAATTAGACTAAAATCCATGAAAAAAATACTTTATGCTGCATTGTTTTCTTTTATTGTAAACACAACATTTTCTCAGGGGACTATACAGGGAAAAGTAACCAGCGCAGAAACGGGAGAAGAGCTGATTGGTGCAACAGTTTTGCTAAAAGGAACAACAACTGGGTGTATGGCTGATATTGATGGAAATTATCGCATTCCGAATATTGCTGCAGGAGAACATCAGGTCATTTGTTCTTACATTTCCTTTCGGTCGGACACCATTAATGTTACCGTAAAAGATGGGGAGATAAGCAGTCATAACTTCTCATTAGCCACATCTGCTATGGCAATAGCCATGTTTACTGTTGAAGCAAAAGCAGACAGAAAAAATGAAGAATATTTATTACAGGTAAAAAGAAAATCAGCTACCGTAATGGAAGCTATTGGCGCAAAAGAAATAGCAAAAAGAGGGGATAATGATGCTGCTTCTGCGGCTAAAAGAGTGACTGGTTTAACCATAGAGGGAGGGAAGTATGTTTATGTAAGAGGGCTAAGTGACCGATACAGTAAAACCACTTTAAACAAAGCAGAAATTCCAGGATTAGACCCCAATAGAAATGCGGTACAACTAGATCTATTCCCCACCAACATGATAGAAAACATGAAAGTAATTAAAGCGTTTACTCCTGATTTGCCTGGAAGTTTTACTGGAGGATTGGTAGATATAGAAACCAAAGATTTTCCAGAACAGTTTACTTTTCAGTTTTCCAGTTCTTTAGGATATAATACAGCATCTAGCTTAAAAGATGATTTTTTAACCTATGAAGGTGGTGGCACTGATTATTTGGGTTTTGATGATGGAACAAGAGAGCGGCCAACAGCCAGCAACAGAATTCCAGCCTTGTTTGTTGACAATGCTCGATTAGAAAAAATAGGAAACGCTTTTAATAAAGAGATGGAAGGAGTTGAGAAACAATCATTCCTTAACCAACGTTATTCAGGGTCTGTAGGAAATTTGGTTCGTCTTTTCGGAAAAGATTTAGGTTTTATTACGGGTCTTTCTTATTCTAAAAAGTTTGAACATAGAGATAAAGACGCAGAGACAGGAAGGTACGAACTAACCGGAAAAGTAGCTGATGTTGACGAATTAAATCCAACTCGTACGCTAAAGGATGTGCGCTCTTCAGAAAATGTATTGTGGGGTGCTTTTGCCAACCTTTCTTATAAAATTTCTAGCAACCATAAATTAGGGTTTACTTATTTAAGAAATCAAAACGGCATTACCACCACTTCTTTTCAAGAAGGAGAAATACCAAGTGACCAAGAAGGGTTGTACTTTCAAACACGTGCCTTAGAATACCAAGAGAATAAATTAAGTAGCTATCAAACTAAAGGAGAACACTATTTTGAAGGATTAAAAAAATTAAAAGTGGACTGGATGTATGCTTTTTCTCAGTCCAATCAAAATCAACCCGATTTGCGTTATTTCTCTAATGATTATACATTAGATGAAATAACTGGTGACACCAACTACAGCATACAAGCTGCCATCTACCCTGTTCCAACACGTTTTTACAGAGAACTAGAACAAGCTACCGCTGACGCAAAATTGAACTTCGAATTCGCTATAAAAGAAAAAGAGGGTAAAACATCCAAAATAAAGTTTGGAGGAGCTTATTTATGGCAAGAAAGACTACTAACAGAAAACAGATATAATTACCGTTCTCAAGGCTTCTTAAACTATAACGGAAGCGTTGCTGAGTACCTTAACGACACCAACATGGTGTTACCAGGCCCAGGAAACCCTGTTTCTAGCTATCTATACATTGAAGATGCTACTGAAAGAAGAAACAGTTACTCTGCTGACCAAACTATTGCTGCGACATATTTAATGGGTGACATTTGGGCTACAGATAAGCTTCGTCTAGTAACTGGTGCCCGGTTAGAAACTACTGATATTACCGCTAGAAGCTTTGACCAAAAGGAAAAAGTAGGGACATTAAGTGAAATCGATATTTTACCTGCAATCAATACTTCTTATGCATTAAACGAAAAAACCAACCTAAGAGCTACTTTTTCTAGAACATTGGCGCGCCCCACATTTAGAGAGATTGCCCCTTTTGCTACTTACGATTTTTCTACCAACTGGATTATTGTAGGAAATCCTGATTTAGAAAGGACATTGGTAAACAACTTTGATTTACGCTATGAAGTCTTTCCTAACTATGGGGAAATAATTTCTGTAGGAGGTTTTTACAAAGCGTTTTCTAACCCCATTGAATTGGTATTTAACACACAAGCTCAAAACTCAGAGTTAACTTGGAGAAACATTGATAACGCTACCGTTTATGGTGCCGAGTTTGAGATTAAAAAAGCATTAGACTTTATTTCTGGCTCTGTTAATACCTTTAGCATTGGAGGTAACTTTACGTATGTTTTCTCTGAAGTAGGCATAGATGCCCAAGAATTAGAGTTAATCAGAGCTCTTGACCCTAATGCAGCTGATACCAGAAGTTTATTTGGACAATCTCCTTACATTATTAATGTGTTTGCGGGATATAACAACGATTCTTTAGGGCTTTCTGTTAACTTAAGTTACAATGTGTCTGGAGAAAAAATTGCAGTTGTAATTGTTGGTGCCACACCAAATGTGTATCAAAAACCTGTGCACCAATTGGATTTTAATATCAATAAAAAACTAGGAAAACACTTTAGCCTAACTTTTAAAGCACAAAACATTCTCAACCCTCTGATAAAACAAACATATACCTACAAAGACCAAGAATATATTTTTAACTCCTACAAAAGCGGAAGCACCTTTAGTTTAGGGGTTAAGTATTTGGTGGGGTAACAATCGAATAAACAACATATGTTATTTATCCACATTATGCTATCGTAAAAATAATGAAAAATGGGTGGGAGGGGGTACTTCGGCAGGCTCAGTATGACAAAAAAAGAAGATGTTAGGCTAGCTGATAACCTACGCCCTTTATTGTTTTAATGATATTCTCTCCTATCTGCTCTCTAATTTTTCGAATGTGTACATCTATAATACGAAGGTTAGTGCCCTTATTTTCTTTCCACACTTTCTGAAAAATTTCTTCTCTAGAAAACACTTTTTGGGGTTTATCAATTAATAAAAAAAGCATTTCAAATTCTTTTCTGGGTAAAGATATTTTTTCTCCATCGTTATACACCAAATAACTCTCTCTATCAATTTTTAAATTGTTATAAGAAACAATTTTTGGTTTTTCTTTTTTTGGATTAAGCCGTTTTCTTTTTAATAGGGCGTTTATTCTTTTTAATAAAACACGTGAGTTAATAGGCTTAACAATATAATCATCTGCCCCCGCTTTAAAGGCTTCTATTTGTATGTATTCCTCTTGATGGTCAGTAAATAAAACAATGTAAGAGTTCAACACATTTTCTGTTTTTAATTGGTAGCACAACTCAATGCCGTCAGAATTTTCAATGTTTAAGTCCAATAAAATAACATCCGGGTGGTTTTTGTAAATTTCATTAATGCTTTTCTCATCAACAACAGAAGACACAAACACCTCAAAGCCTTCTGTTTCAAAAAACCTTTTAAAGGCTTCCAGTTCCGAAGTATTACTGCTCAATATGTTAATTATTGGGGTCATTCTAGTATTTAAAATTAGTAGAACACCCTTGTTCAGTAGTTAATTTAATGTTAAGCGTCTATTATGAATAGGGAAAGGCGTTATTTATTCCTGTTTCATTTTTCTGGATTAGCTTCGCTGAACTTACCTTTCCTGGTTTCCATTACATTTTGTCAGGAAAAAATGGTGCTAGTACTCTTTTTGGTTTGAAATTTGGCCTCGTTCATCCCACATTAACCATGTTCCTGTTTTTGCTCCATTAGCATAAAACATTTCGTAACGTTTAACACCTCTCTCGTCCCAAATAATCCATTGCCCCTCTTTTTTTCCTTCTTTGTAGTTTGCTTCTGCTAACTTATTTCCATCGGTAGACCAACGTACCCATTTACCATCTTTTTTACCGTCTTTAAAAATGCCTTGTTCCATTATTGTTCCCTCTGGATAATAAAATTCCACAGAGCCATTCTCTTTCCCTTTTTTAATCGTGTAAACGGTTTGTTTTTCCCCATCTGGATAATATGAAATATATACACCTGAATAATTTTCTCCTTTTTCATCAATATACACCTCTCCCTTTTTGGTGATCTGTTGCCCGTATGTTGTTGAAAAACTTAAGAAGGTAAAAAGCGCTATAACTACAAGTCTTGTTTTCATTGGTTCAAACAATTTCAAAAAAAATCCCCTGCGGTTACAGGGGATTTTGATTTATTAAAAATCTTTTTATTTTTCTTTTAACTCTACTTCTAATGTAGAAGCTTCTTTTGTGTTAAAAGTTATTTGTTTGTCGTCATAAGCGATTAAACTAAAAGACAGGGTATGTTCTCCTTCTATCACATTTTGAAGAGTGAAGTTTCCTTCAAAATCAGTATAAACAATCACCTCTTTGTTGTCTAACATCACTTTAACACCCGTTAAACTTTCTTTATTATCTAGCACTTTTCCGCTAATTGAAAAACTTTTTAGCTTGTCTTCATTGTTGTTTGCGCTAAGATTGACAATGCTAAATAAAGCGATAACTAAAACTAATATTCTCATCTTTTTTTAAAGTTTTTAATTTTTCTTCAAAGAAACGACCAAAATTTAGCTTTCGGGTAAAAATAGCTTTATGCTTATGTTATTAGATAGTTAAGAAATATTAACTTAAAGTTAAACCACTCCTTTAATTCCTTCTGCAACATTAATAGCGTGATCACCTATTTTTTCTAATGAATTAAACAGGTCGCTATAAATTGTAGCGCTTTTAAAGTTGTATTCTCCTTTTTCCACACTTTCAAAATGTTCTTTTCTTAATGTTTTTCTATACTTGTTAATTACATTTTCCAGCTCTATTGCTTTAGAAATAGATATCTCTTCATATTCTCCATCAAGGTTTTTATTCATGTTTTTCAGCGCATCATCCACCAAGTCAAACATGCTTAATACTTTTTCTCTTTGTTCTGGAGTAAAGTATACTTTTTGCTCATTTTTCCTTTCTATTCCTTTAGACATTTGATAATAGATGTCTCCCATTCTTTCTAAATTTCCAATAATTCTTAACATTCCTCTTATTCGAACACTTGACTCTTCACTCATTTCTTCTTGAGAAATTTTTGCTAAATAATCTGCTACATCTGATTCTATACGGTCTGTTATGTCTTCGTATTTTTTAACTCTTGCCAATGTTTTGCTTATTTCTTTAGCGTCAGTTGTTGTGATTAAATCTTTCAAAAATCCATTCATCCGCTGTACCAACTTTCCAAACTTAGCCACTTCTTTTTGGGCCTCTAAAATAGACATGTCTGGAGTAGCCATAATTCCCGTGCTGATGTACTCTAAATGATATTCCTCGTCCATATCTCCTCTTGATTTAACCGACTTAATCGCCATGTTTACCAAAAAGGGCACAAACCAAATCATGATAGATACGTT
>JAGFIT010000067.1 GCA_024103385.1 Vicingus serpentipes | reverse complement strand
AAAACTATGGAAGAATTATTATCAAAAAAAACCTATACTTGTAAACGAGTTTTAGGATTAGTTTTAAACTGTAAACTTATATCAGGATTATCTAACTAAACTGTAAACTTTTTTCAGGACGAGACATTGAGTTCAAAAAGAAAAAGAAAAAATCTTGCTGCGAAAAATTCAAGAAAAAAGGCAAAGGGTGTTGTAAGTCGTGTCCGTTGAATTGGGGTTAGATAAATCGTTTTATTTCTACGTCATTCAGAGTAATATTTTTCTTCCACTTTAGTGGAATTGAAAAATGTAACGAAGAATCTGTTTTTTAGATACTTCACTTCATTTTGTATATACTTCGACAATAGTTCGACAGGCTTACTATGACATATCAGTATGACAGATGAGATAGGGATCCATTTTTAAATAGTTGGTCTACTCGTTTTTCAATCTCCCAATCTTTAATTAATGCCGGTGCATGATGCGGTTTACTACGCGCATCAATAATTAGTGGGCCGTTACAACCCCAATGTTTGTGTTCGGTAAAACTATCTACACCGTAAATGTCCTTAGCCGGATTGCTTCGAGTAAAAGTAGTCCATAAGAAATTGTTGAGGTTCTTAGCAGTAAAATCAGCATCATCAGTTAAAACAATTAGCATTGTTCCACTTAGTTTTTCAGTTGATAGTTTTTCAGTTAACGCGTTAATTTCTTTTGCAGCATTTTCATAAGTAGTAAATGCTTCCATATTTAATGCAATGATTCCAGGTAGTACTAATTTTCCATTTTCAATTCGACAATTTTCAATTAGGTTTTGTTTTTTTTCTCCAACAGCAGCAATTACCACTTTAGAACCCTGATTGATTCCTGTTCCACTATAATCGAGTGTATCAATAGTCGTATTCGTATGAAAATGGAGGTCTCTGTTCCAATCCACTCTTTCAAGAACGTGTGTAAAGAATACTTCAATATTATCGCAACTTAAGTTGGTGTTGTCTTCTTTGTTGGTAATAAAAAGATACTTGGCCAAACTTAATTGCCCTGAGCCTAAAATGTGATTGGCAATGGTGAGCAACTCTTGAGGTTGTTTGATTTTTTGATAAGGTGTGTAGCGTTCGCTACCAATAGCCAGTAAAAGTGGATGTACACCCGCAGCGTCTACTGCGTTAAGTTCGTGTAGTCCAGGTATCTCTTTTCGTAAGGCACTTCCTGCCAATTTATGTATTAAAGCACCAAATTGAGTGTCTTCCTGAGGAGGTCTTCCCACCACGGTAAATGGCCAAATAGCATCTTTTTTTGCGTACACTTTATGGATTTTCATTACAGGAAAATCGTGTATTAGACTATAGTAGCCTAAATGATCACCAAAAGGACCTTCAGGTTTGGTATCGTTAGGATGAATTTCTCCTGCAATTACAAAATCAGCATCAGCTGAAATAAAATAGCCTTCTTCGTAAAAATAATGGAATCGTTTTCCTGCTAATGCCCCTCCAAAAGTAAGTTCTGAAATTCCTTCAGGTAAAGGCATCACTGCAGCAAGCGTATGAGCTGGATGACCGCCTATAAAAATAGAAACTTTTAAAGGTTTGCCGAGTTGGTTGGCTTTTTGCTGATGTACGCCTATCCCTCTGTGGATTTGGTAATGCAATCCAACTTCTTTATTGATTTCATAATCGTTGCCATTTAACTGAATGCGATACATGCCCAAGTTAGAGTTCATTACACCAGGGTTGTTGGGGTCTTCAGAATAGACTTGTGGTAAGGTAATAAAAGCACCACCGTCATCGGGCCAACATTTTATTAAAGGCAGTCGGTCAATAGAAATTTCCTTGAAATCAGATATATTACCCCTCTTTTTAGGTAATGCCTTTTGAGCTAGTAATCCTAAAGAAAAGTTTTTAATAGGAGATTTGATTGCCTCAATAGGATTATTTTTAAGTGCTATGAGTTGTTGTACTTTTTCGAAATTATCTCGAAAAATAAACTGACTACGTTCAAGCGTTCCGAATAAATTAGATACTGCTTTGAACTCACATCCTTTAATGTTTTCAAATAAAAGAGCAGGGCCACCTTTTTCAAAAACGCGTAAATGAATAGCAGCCATTTCTAAATTCGGGTCGACTTCTTCCTTAATGCGAATTAAATGACCATGTTTTTCGAGGTCGTTAATGCAATCTATGGTGCTTTTGTATTTCACGGGTTAAAGGTAATAAAACCAAGGGATTATCGTCATGCTGAATTTATCCTGTCTGCCGACAGGCAGGTTCAGCATCTTTAGTCTAAAGTAACTAGATCCTGAAACGAGTTCAGGATGACGAAGGAAATCAAGATCAATTAAAATAATCTTTCATGCGATCAAAAAAACCTTTGTCTTTACTGGTAGGGTTGGGTTTAAAGTTTTCGGACTTTTTCAATTTTTCTAAAGCTGCTTTTTCCTCTTTACTTACTTGTTGAGGAGTCCAAACATTAACATAAATCAAGAAATCTCCGGTTCCATATCCTTGGATATTAGGAATTCCTTTTCCTTTTAATCGAAGTACTTTTCCACTTTGGGTTCCAGGATCAATTTTAATTTTCACTTTACCGCCTATAGTTGCAATTTCAACAGATGTTCCTAAAGTAGCATCTACAAAATTGAGGTATAAGTCATACAATAAGTTAACACCATCTCTTTTAATCGTATCGTGAGGAATTTCTTCCACCAATACAATTAAATCACCTGGAATTCCATCTTTTGGTCCAGCATTACCTTTTCCAGTAACAGAAAGCTGCATGCCATCTTCTACTCCAGCAGGAATATCAATGGTAATTAATTCTTCTTTTTTAATTAAGCCATCTGCATCTGCACCAGCAGGTTTTTTATCAATGGTTTTTCCATCACCACCACAAGAAGGACAAGGAGATGAAGTTTGCATTTGTCCCAATATGGTGTTCGCAATTCTAGTAACTTGTCCAGAACCTTGACATTGAGAACAAGTTTTAGTAGTAACTCCTTCGGCATTAACTAATTTGTTGACCTTAATTTTTTTCTCTACTCCTTTAACAATATCTTCGAGTGTTAATTTTACTCTTACTCTTAGGTTGCTTCCTTTACGAACCCTTCGTCCTCTTCCTCCTCCTCCGAAGCCACCGCCAAATCCTCCGCCACTAAAACCACCTCCGAAAATATCACCAAACTGAGAGAAAATGTCATCCATATTCATTCCATCACCACCGAAACCACCCCCGGCAGCACCGCCCATTCCTGCATGTCCAAATTGATCATACCGTTGTTTTTTTTCAGGGTTACTCAACACCTCATAAGCCTCAGCAGCTTCCTTAAATTTTTCTTCAGCAGTTTTATCATCAGGATTCTTGTCAGGGTGGTATTTAATGGCCATCTTTCGGTAAGCCTTTTTTATTTCAGCTTCACTTGCTCCTTTTGATACTCCTAATATTTCGTAATAATCTCTTTTGCTCATCGTTTAGTTAATAGTTTTTAGTGGTTAGTTGATAGTGATTAATTGACAAATCATCAAATTAATACATTATCAAATTGTTTTACTGCCCAACTACCACTTTAGCATATCGGATAATTTTCCCGTTTAATTGGTATCCTCTTTCTACTTCATCTAATACTTTTCCTTTTTCCTTTTCTGTAGGTGCAGGTATTTGTGTGATGGCTTCATGATTTTCTACATCAAAATCTTTTCCAATGGCAGATTCAACAGCTTCTAATCCTTTTTGTTTTAAGATGTTAACGAGTTTATCATGGATTAATTTAATTCCATCTTTTACTCCTTGAATATCGTCAGATTCTTCCATTGCTTTTTGAGCACGTTCAAAATCATCCATTACTGGTAGAATAGCAGATATAACGTCTTCTCCAGCAGTTTTGTAGAGTTCTATTTTTTCTTTTTGAGTACGTTTCCTAAAGTTGTCAAATTCAGAATACAGGCGTAAATACTTGTCAGTTGCTTCTTTTACTTTAGCTTCTAAATCTTCCTCTGGAGTTAATTCCTGTTGATCATTTTCTGATGAAGTTTCAACTTGTTCTTGTTGCTCTTCTGTATTAATTTCTTCTTCTTGTTTTTCTTCTTTCTTACTCATACGATATCAGTTTATGATTTTGAAAATTCAGTTGGCAAAAATACAACCAATGATTGTATTTAGGTCATAATGACAGTAAATTATTTTGAGCGTTAAAAAAGGCGGAAAAAATAGCAGAGGTTGTGTTTTAAAAATCTAAGTTTTAGGTTATTATTTCTTGGGGTTCTCAATATTTTCTTTGTTCTTTTTTCTTGATACTTCGGCTTAGCTCAGTATAAACTCCAAAGAACGAAAAAGTCAAGCACGAAATCCAAATATAAAATAATTTTTTTCGCGCAAGGCTTACGCATTTCCTAGTCTTAATTATTTTATATTTCGCACATTTCGTGCACATCCCATCACACCGTAGCTATTGTTTTGTTGCAGGCCTTTATTCCATACTAGATTATTTGTTCATGTTGGCCAGTTTTTTTTGCCGTATAACCTGTTCGACAGAACAATTGTTGATTTTACTTTCTAACCAGGAAATAATATCCAAATAAAGGGTAGGTCTTCTTTCATGTTCATCTTCTAGGATGCTATCTAATTTGTTTTTTAATTCAATAAAGGAAGGGGTAAGTTGTTCTTCATTGACATCAACCGATTTTTTTAAAAACTCAAATACAGCAGTTTGTACTTTTCCCATATCTTCTAACTTGAGCAAGAATTTATAAGTGCTTTTTACTTGATATTCTAGCAATTCATCATTGCCTAGCTCATAGTGTGCAATTAAATTAAGTATTCTAGCAAAAGATTGGATGTCTTCTCTTAGACTTAATTCAGGGTGATTGATGATGAAATTTAAATGTTTGATGGCTCCTTTATAATCATCGCTACCAAATTTTAAGCATGCAATTTTATAATTGAAAGTAAGTACACGAGATATATCGATGTGTTTTTCGTAAATTTTTAATTTTTCAGCCAATTCAATCGTATATTTTGCTCCTTCAGTAAATTTCCCCTCTAAGAAAAAGAGATTAAGCTTTGCGGTTTCAAAATAAATAAAAGCTAAAATTTTTTGGTTGTTATTAAAAGAGGATTGATTGTTAGCGATGAATTTTTCTAATAACTCTAGGTTTCTTTTAAAACGAATAGCATCATCACAATAAAACAAAGCAGAGAGACAATTGTGGAGCCCCTTCATGTATAAGTCTACTTCGTTGATTTTCATTGCTGGAACATCATTAAAAGTGTTGATCCAGTTGAGGGAGTGCTTATAACACTCTACAAAATTCTGAGTAATGTAATGGAACCAAACGTAGCTTTGGGATTTGTAAATTTTCCCATAAAAAGAGAGTTCATAAACAGTTTCTCCGGGAAGTCTTGATTCGAAGAATGCAGTTATCTGTGATAAGTCATTTTTGTTTTTGATGTGACCAAACTTAAGGTAATAATCATACATTTTTAAGGCAAGATTAGACCATTTCCCTTCCGTTTTAATTAGCTCTCGAATTTGGTTGGATTCATCACTTAACTCTTTTGCTCTTTGCTGGTGACTTCTTGTAATGTAGCTGGCTTCGATTTGTTTTTCAAACTCGATAATTTCTAATTTTAAGATGTTAAGATGATAAGTTCCTGCAAGTTTTTTGGCTTTTTGTAGTTGATTTAAGCTTTGAAAGTGCAATCCTTTTTGTAGCAATACATCAGAAAAACTGATGAGTTCTTTTACTCTGATTCCTGGTGTGCTGTGCTTCAGTAGTCTTAAACTCATTAATAATTTCTCGTACAGGTTAGCTTTGTGATTGGATATTAAACTTCCTTGAAGAGTTGGAAATTTTTGAGTGATTTTTTTCTCCTCATATTGATCCATCTTATCAATCACATCAAATAATTGAATAAAAACGAGTTCTTTTTCAGTGAGATTCCTTTTAGCGTATAACTTAAAATATCGCTTTTCTGATTTAGAAAGGGTCTTTATTAGCTCAAAAAGCTGATATGATAGTTGGTTGGACACGTGAATTAAAAATTATATATAAGGTTTATTATTAATGTGTTATGTATTGATAATATTAATTAGAGAAAAGTGAAGTTAAACATAATTATTTCAATTTTGAAAGTATTTATAGGAATTTTGAATCATAAATAACAAAACGTAGAAATAGTTATGGCTGATAAATTACATTTTTTCGATACCACACTTAGAGATGGAGAACAAGTTCCAGGGTGCCAATTGGATATTCCTGAAAAATTATTAATTGCTAAAGAGCTAGAGTTATTAGGAGTAGATATTATTGAAGCGGGATTTCCAGTTTCTAGTCCGGGAGATTTTAAGGCAGTGGAATTGATAGCAAAATCAATTAAAAATGCAACAGTCTGTGGCTTAACAAGAGCTGTAGAGAATGATATTACTGTTGCTGCTCAGGCATTAAAAGATGCTGTTCATGGAAGAATTCATACAGGAATAGGAACTTCTGATAGCCATGTAAAAGACAAGTTGAAAACAACACGTGAAGATGTTATTGAACGAGGAGTAAAGGCTGTTAAGTTTGCAAGAAATTTAGTCCCAGAAGTAGAATTTTATGCGGAAGATGCAGGAAGAACCGAAAATGAGTATTTAGCAAGAGTTACTGAGGCAATGATTAATGCAGGAGCAACGATAATTAATATTCCTGACACAACAGGTTATTGTTTGCCACATCAATATGCAGCAAAAATTGAATATTTAATGAATAATGTTCCGAATATCGATAAAGCCATTTTATCTACTCATTGCCATAATGATTTGGGGTTAGCAACAGCAAATAGTATTGCAGGTGTTATTGCAGGTGCACGTCAGGTAGAATGTACGATTAATGGCATAGGTGAAAGGGCAGGGAATACTTCTTTGGAAGAAGTTGCGATGATTTTAAAACAACATAAGGAGATAGCACTAACACATCGAATAGATTCTAAAATGTTGACTTCAATGAGTAAATTGATTGAAGAAAAAATGAGAATGCCAGTGCAACCGAACAAAGCAATAGTTGGATCTAATGCTTTTGCCCATTCTTCAGGAATACACCAAGATGGAGTACTGAAAAATAGAGAAACGTATGAAATTATAGACCCTGCTGATGTTGGAGCTTTGGGATCTGAAATTGTATTGACAGCAAGGAGTGGTAGAGCAGCTTTAAATTTTCATGCTAAAAAGTTAGGATATAATTTATCCGTTGAAGAGTTGAATGAATCTTATGAACGATTTTTAGAGGTTGCTGATAAGGTTAGAAACATTGAAGATGCGCATTTGATTGAATTGTTTGAAAAAGTAGAGGCATAAAATATGAAGACATTATTTGATAAAATTTGGGATAAACATGTGGTAAAAAGTATTACGGATGAAGTAGATATTCTTTTTATTGATCAACAGTTTATTCATGAAGTAACCAGTCCTCAAGCCTTTAATGGTTTGAAAAGTAGAGGTGTTAGTGTATTTCGTCCTGATAGGACAATGGCAACAGCAGACCATAATGTGCCTACTATTAATCAGCATTTACCAATAAAAGATCAGGAGTCTGCTCATCAAGTAAAAGAGTTGACAAAAAATTGTGAAGAGTTTGGGGTGGAGTTATTTGGTATCGGACATAAAAACCAAGGAATTGTACATGTTATCGGTCCAGATTTAGGGAAAACGCAACCAGGGATGACTATTGTTTGTGGAGATAGCCACACATCAACACATGGTGCTTTTGGAACAATTGCTTTTGGAATAGGGACTTCTCAAGTGGAGCAAGTATTGGCCTCGCAATGCTTGGTGTTGAACCGACCAAAAACAATGAAGGTGGAGGTAAATGGAAAGCTAAATAAAGGAGTAACTCCCAAAGACGTTACTTTATACATTATATCTCAATTAGGTACCGAGGGTGGAACAGGTTATTTTGTGGAATATTGCGGAGAAGTTTTTTCAGAAATGTCAATGGAAGGAAGAATGACGGTATGTAACATGAGTATTGAAATGGGAGCAAGAGGAGGACTGGTTGGAATAGATGATACTACGATTAACTATGTCACATCTAGAGTAGCTATTTCTCCTGAAAAAATTGCAGAATGGAAGGCCTTGAATACTGATAAGGGGGCAAAATATGACAAAGAAGTCATATTTGATGCAGCGAATATTTACCCGATGGTGACTGTTGGTACAGCACCAGATACAGGAATTAAGATTAGTGGGAAAATAGCCGATGCCCAATTTATTACAGATAAAGCAAAAAAGTACATGGGCTTTAATGGAACTGATGCTATTAATGAACAGAAAGTGGATTATGTTTTTATTGGTAGTTGTACCAATGGACGAATTGAAGATTTGAGAGCTGTAGCTTCCATTGCTAAAGGCCGTAAAAAAGCGGATCATGTAAATGTGTGGGTAGTTCCTGGCTCAATGAAAGTAAGAGAAGATGCGATTAAAGAAGGGTTAGATAAAATTTTTATAGATGCTGGTTTTGAGTTTAGAGAACCAGGGTGTTCAGCTTGTTTAGCAATGAATGAAGATAAAATTCCTGCGGGAGCAATTTGCGTATCTACCTCTAATCGAAACTTTGAAGGAAGACAAGGAACTGGAGCAAGAACGTTGTTAGCTAGCCCAATCACTGCAGCAGCTTCGGCAATTGAAGGGGTAGTTACGGATCCCACTAAATTTTTAAATTAAGATGAAAATACAAAGTAAAGTAATCCCTATTGATATTGAGAACATAGATACTGATCAGTTAATGCCTGCTCAGTTTCTAAAGTTAACAACCAAAGAAGGGTATGGAAAAAATTTATTGTACAATTGGAGGTATGTAGAAGGATATACACCTAATCCTAGTTTTGAATTGAATAATCCAGCAAGAGAAGGAGCAAAAGTAATTATTGGAGGAAATAATTTTGGATGTGGTTCGTCAAGAGAACATGCTGCTTGGGGCATTGCTGATTACGGAATTCAATCCGTTATTTCCTCTCAGTTTGCAGATATTCATAAAGGAAACTTGTACAATAATGGAGTGTTACCTATTGAAGTTTCAGCAGAAGAATTAAGGGTGTTAATGGATTACTTTTTAGAAAATCCATCTGGAGAAATTACAATTGACTTAGAAAGTCAAACAGTAAAAGTAGAAGTAATTGATTTCAATACCACGTTTGATGTTCCACCATTTAAGAAAAAATGTTTGATGGAAGGGGTAGATGAGATACAATATTTAATTAATATGCGCGATGAAATTGCAGCATTTGAAGTAGCTAATTATTAAAAACCGAATTATGAACAAGAAGATTTTTGTGCTTTCAGGGGACGGAATTGGACCAGAAGTTATTGCTCAAGCAGAAAAAGTGATTAAAGCAATAGATGAAACGTATAACCATAAATTTGAATTAGCAAATGGATTGATAGGTGCAGCAAGTATTGATGCTACGGGAGAACCATTGACTGATGAAGTAATTGCAAAATGTAAAAGTTCGGATGCTGTTTTATTAGGGGCGATAGGCGATCCTAAATATGACAATGACCCTACTAAGAAGGTAAGGCCAGAGCAAGGCTTATTAAAATTAAGAAAAGCATTAGCGTTGTATTCTAACATAAGACCGATTAATACTTACGATATTTTAAAGGATGTTTCTCCATTAAAAAATGAAAAGTTAAAAGGCGTTGATCTGGTAATTTATAGAGAATTAACAGGAGGAATTTATTTTGGAGAGAAACAACTTTCTGCTGACGGAAATACCGCTTCTGATTTATGTAGTTACTCAAAGGAAGAAATAACAAGAATTGCTAAGTTGGCTTTTGAAGCTGCTAAATTGAGAAGAAAAAAACTCACTTTAGTAGATAAAGCAAATGTGTTAGAAACATCTAGGTTATGGAGAAAGGTGGTGCAAGATATGGCAAAAAAATACCCAGAAGTAACTGTTGAATATATGTATGTAGATAATGCAGCAATGCAGATGGTAATTAATCCTGCTAGTTTTGATGTGGTATTAACAGAAAACATGTTTGGAGATATTATTTCTGATTTAGCAAGTGTCTTAACAGGTTCTTTAGGGATGTTGCCTTCCTCTTCTATTGGAAAAAAAGTGGGAATGTTTGAACCTTGTCATGGTTCTTATCCTCAAGCAGCAGGCAAAGATATTGCTAACCCTATGGCTACGATACTTTCTGTAGCGATGATGTATGATTATTTTGAGTTGCATAAAGAAGCAAAAGCAATTAGAGATGCAGTTAATTGGGCTTTAACAGAGCGTGTTGTAACTGAGGATATCAATAAAGGAAATCCTTCTCCTTGTTCTACAGTAGGTGATTTAATTGCTTACCACATAGAGGAAAAAGGAGATGTGCAATTGAATAAAAAATACATGAAGGATTCTAAGAATTGTATTATTTAATGTCATACTTAATGAAGTTTTATCCATACGTTAGTATGGGTATAAAACAAAATGGAGTATCCAATTTAGATGCTTCATTGCATTTATTACGAATCCGCTTTGAGCGAATTCTATAAATTTTATTCAGCATGACAAAATAGAATGATTAGGAAAATCATTTTCTTACTTATTTACATCTCTTTCCATGCTTCATCCCTTAGGCAGCGATAGCGGACATAAGAGATCCACAATATAGATTGTTTATTTGTTTCTGGATTCCTGATCTTCATTGCATTTCGTCAGGAATGGAATTGAGGGGGGATGAAATACGCTTACTTCTTAAGATGCTTTTCTAACTCTTGTTCAAGCATATATCCACGTAAATTCTTGGCAATAATGGTTCCTTTACCATCAACTAAGTAATTGGTTGGAATAGAAGCAACTCTATACAATTTACCTCCTTCAGCTCCCCAGCCTTTTAAATCACTGGTGTGATAGGGCCAAATTAGTTGGTCTTGAGCAATAGCAGCTACCCATCTATTTTTATCTTGATCCAAAGAATAGCTGTAAATAGTAAATCCATTTCCATTTACAAATTTTTTGTCCTTATAGTTGTTGTAAGCCTTTACTAAAGAGGGGTTTTCTCTTCTGCATGGTCCACACCATGATGCCCAAAAATCAATTAATACCACTTTTCCTTTTAAGGAAGATAGTTTTATTTCTTTTCCTGCAGGGGAATTGTATGCCAACTCGGGAGCTTTGGTTCCAATCGCTAATGTTGTATTTTGCTTGTAAATAAAGCCAGCAGTAATTAAAATGATGATGATCAAATATAGGAGTGACTTAAATTTCATTAGTGTTTTCATTTATTCTTTTCTTGGTTATCGTAAAGTTATTAAAAATAGAGGGCACAAAATGTAAACCAAAAGACACTGCTTAATCTATACGCTTAATCTCAGCACCCAAGGCGTTTAATCGAGTATCAATGTATTGGTATCCTCTGTCAATTTGTTCAATGTTATGAATGGTGCTCGTTCCTTCCGCAGAAAGCGCAGCAATTAATAAAGAAACACCAGCACGAATATCTGGAGAAGACATGGACGTTGATCTTAAGTTGTAATCTCTATTGATACCGATTACAGTTGCTCGGTGTGGATCACACAATATAATTTGTGCTCCCATGTCTTTTAGTCGGTCAATAAAAAATAATCGACTATCAAACATTTTTTGGTGAATCAATACGGTTCCTTTTGCTTGTATGGCAGTTACCAATACAATACTTAATAAATCGGGTGTAAAGCCTGGCCATGGAGCATCATATATCGTTGATATAGAGCCATCAATCATCCGTTGTATTTCATAATGAGATTGAGCAGGAATATAAATATCGTCATCTTTTATCTCTAATTGAATACCTAGTCTTCTAAAGGTGTCAGGAATTCTTCCCAACATATCTACTCTACAGTTTTTGATGGTAATTTCAGATTGTGTGGTAGCAGCTAATCCAATAAAAGAACCTACTTCAATAAAATCAGGTAATAAACGGTGAGTACAACCACCAAGTTCATTAACTCCTTCAATTTTTAATAAATTGGAACCTACCCCCGTAATTTTTGCCCCCATGCTGTTTAGCATGTCACAAAGTTGTTGTAAATAAGGCTCGCAAGCAGCATTGTAAATGGTAGTTTCTCCTTTAGCCATTACGGCAGTCATTAAGATATTGGCTGTACCAGTTACAGAAGGTTCATCTAATAAAATGTATTTTCCTTCTAGGTTTTTCCCCTCTAAGCTATAGATGCTCGTTTTATGGTCGTAAGTGTAAGTTGCTCCTAACTTAGAGAAACCTAAAAAATGGGTATCAAGTGGTCTTGCTCCAATTTTATCTCCACCAGGTTTTGGCATGAATGCTTTTTTAAAGCGAGATAAAAGCGGTCCCATTATCATCACGGAACCTCTCAAAGAAGCAGCTCTTTTTCTAAAAGCTTCACTTTGAAGGTAATCTAAATTAATGTTGTTGGCTTGAAAATGGACGGTACCATTTCCAGCACGTTCTACTTTTACACCTAATTCTTCTAATAAATCAATTAAAAAGTTAACATCTCTAATATCAGGAAGGTTTTTAAGGGTTACTTTTTCGTTGGTCAAAACAACAGCACAAACCACTTGCAATGCTTCATTTTTTGCCCCTTGTGGAGTTAATTCTCCTTTTAATTGGTTGCCTCCTTTAATTTGAAATGTTGCCATTTAATACCTCTTTTTTTTGTAGTTATTTTGTTTAGGACGATTGTTGTTTTTCTGGTGTTTAGAATTAGAAGAGTTGCTTCTTTTCTTTTTAGACATTGCCAAAACTTCATTAGTGGAAACCAAAGAGAAGCTATCATTGATGTTTAGTTGGTTATTGGATAACGTTTTTAAATCAGCAATAATTAAATCATCATCAACAGAATCTCTATTAAAAGTCAAGTAAGACTTTTTCATCAAATTGACAATCGTTTCAATTAATGCTTTTTTCTCATCACCTTCCTCAAAAGTTATTGCAACATTAATCAAGTCTTCAACAGATTTTCCGTAGTGTTTAAATTTTATTTTTTTTGTAGGATAATCCATTTTTTCAGGTTTCTCGAAAATGGTTTCTTTGTCAGGAATAGGGTATGGAGAATCTACATCTAATTCAAAGTTGGATATGATGAACAAGTGATCCCATAATTTATGCTTAAAATCGGCAATATCTCTAAGGTGAGGATTTAATTGTCCCATCACACTAATAATGGCATTCGCAATTTTATTTCTTTCCTCTTTATCTTTAAGAGTTTTAGTATGCGCCACCATTTTTTGAATGTTCCTTCCATATTCAGGAATAATCATTTGAGGTCTTCTCGTGTTGTAATCTTTTTCAGTCTGTTCCATTTATCTTATTTCATTCGGTTTTGATACCCGCAAAAGTAATTATTTATTTTATGATGCTAAGTTTTGCAAATTTAAGTAGCAATTGTTTGTTGCCGATGTTTTGAAAATTAATGGTGGCCTTACCATTATCTATTGCTTCAATAACACCGTTGCCAAATTTTTGATGATTAACCATCATTCCCTTTTGAAGGTCTAAATCGTTTGCGCTACCCTGAGTTGAGATAGAAGTTGCATGAGAAATTTTAGTTAAATTTTTAGGAGTGGTATGTATCACTTTTGGAGGTTGATTTTTCTTTTTCGGTAGGGTATTTTTTTTAGGATAACTTTTTGGAGAGGAATAATCATTGTCATAATTAGTAGTAGGTGTATCTTGAAAAGTAGCCCCTTTTTGAAAAGTATACTCTAACAAGGAATCATCAATTTCTTCAATAAATCGGCTAGGTTCACAAAAAATCAAACTTCCCCATCGGTACCTTGAAGATGCAAAAGAAAGGTGCACTTCTTTTTCAGCTCTTGTTAAGGCAACATAAAACAGTCTTCTTTCTTCTTCTAAATCAGCACGAGAAGTGAGCGACATTTGTGAAGGAAATAAGTTTTCTTCTAAGCCTACAACAAAAACATAAGGAAACTCTAATCCTTTGGCAGAGTGGATAGTCATTAACGTAACCTTGTCTTTATCTTCGTCTTTTTCGTTATCCGCATTTGTCAATAAAGCTACATCTTGTAAAAACTCAGGTAATCCTTTAGTGGTAACATCTTCTTCCCGATGGCTATCGGGATCGTTTTCAGTTTCAGTAAACTCTTTTAAGCCGTTTAACAATTCTTGTATGTTTTCATAACGACTAATCCCCTCAGGAGTTCTGTCAGCATATAATTCTTTTAATATACCAGTTGTTGAAGCTATCTCGTTTCCTAAATCATAAGCATTTTTACTGTTGAGCTGAGTGGCAAAACTTTGTATCATGTTAATAAATTCACCAATTTTATTTTGAGTTCCAGCATTTAGTCCAACGTTATATTGATTGAGGTGTGTTGCAATCTCCCAAATACTTTTTTGATGGTTGTTAGCTGCTATAGCCAGTTTATCTATACTTGTTTTTCCTATTCCACGAGCAGGATAATTAATTACTCTTTTAAGCGCTTCTTCATCGTTAGGGTTAATCAGTAATCGAAAGTAGGACAGTAAGTCTTTGATTTCTTTACGTTGGTAAAAGGACAGTCCTCCATAAATTTTGTAAGGAATATTTTTTCTCCTTAAGGCTTCTTCCATTGCTCTTGATTGCGCATTGGTTCGGTATAAAATAGCAAAATCTTTATTGTGTGCTTGAGCAGATAGCTGGGTGTCAAAAATTAAATTGGCAACTACCTTACCTTCTTCATTGTCTGTTGCAGCTCGGTGTAATTTTATTTTGTTTCCTTCTCCATTGGAAGTAAAAACGTTCTTTTGAATTTGATCTTTGTTGTGTTTAATGATACTATTGGCTGCGTTAACAATGTTTTTAGTAGAACGATAATTCTCTTCTAGTTTATAAGTTTTAACATCTGGGTAATCAGATTTAAAATTTAAGATGTTTTGAATGTTGGCCCCCCTAAAGGCGTAAATACTTTGGGCATCATCTCCTACTACACAAACATTTTCAAAAGCTGCAGCTAATTTTTTTACAATAATATACTGAGAGAAGTTGGTGTCTTGATACTCATCTACTAAAATATATTTAAAGCGATGTTGGTACTCATTTAAAACATCTGGGAAATCACGAAGTAAAACGTTGGTTTTAAATAACAAATCATCAAAGTCCATAGCTCCAGCCTTAAAACACCTGCTTTCGTAAATTTTATATACTTCTCCAATTTTAGGTTTGGCAGCTTGTCTGTCTTCTGCTTGGATGTTGGTGTTGTTTAAGTATGCAGTAGCAGATAATAAGTTGTTTTTTGCTGCTGAAATTCGGCTATAGACTAAGTTCGGTTTGTAAATTTTCTCATCTAACCCTTGTTCTTTTAAGATGGTTTTAATTAAGTTTTTAGCGTCCTGGGTGTCGTAAATAGTAAAGTTTTTTGGATAACCTATTTTTTCAGCTTCCGTTCTTAAAATTCGCGCAAAAACAGAGTGAAATGTTCCCATCCATATATTACGAGCTTCAGAGTATCCTACTATTTTTCCAATTCGCTCTTTCATTTCCTGAGCAGCCTTATTGGTAAATGTGAGGGATAAAATATTAAAAGGGTCTACTCCTTTGTTAATAAGATGAGCAATTCTGTATGTAAGTACTCGTGTTTTTCCTGACCCAGCACCAGCAATAACCATAACTGGTCCTTCTGTTGCTTCTACTGCTTTGCGTTGAGAATCGTTTAGTTCTGATAGGTAATCCATAATTCAAAAATAGCAAAATGCCTTTAGATTACTTATGGTGTTAATAAATAAAAGCACTTAAAAATGAATTCTTAGAGATAAGAAAAATGACTAAACAGGAGTGGCATTTTTTTTATTTATTATTCCTTCTATATAAATAGGTATAAAATTGCTAAAACAGGAAGAAGTAATTTTTTATGAAAAAAATAATGCAGGTATTGGTATTGTGAAAATTAATTGTATTTTTGCACTCCCTTTTTTTTAGGGGGAGTATGTATTTATAAATAATTATTTATGCCAACTATACAACAATTAGTAAGAAAAGGAAGAACTAAACTTGTTAAAACGAGTAAGTCTGCAGCTTTAGATTCTTGTCCACAAAGAAGAGGTGTTTGTGTTAGAGTTTATACAACAACACCAAAGAAACCGAATTCAGCAATGAGAAAAGTTGCTAGGGTAAGATTGACAAACGGCAATGAAGTAAATGCCTATATAGGTGGAGAAGGTCATAACTTGCAAGAACACTCTATTGTTTTAGTAAGAGGTGGAAGAGTGAAAGATTTGCCAGGGGTTAGATACCATGTGGTAAGAGGTGCTTTGGATACTGCCGGAGTTGATGGTAGAACACAAAGAAGATCAAAGTATGGTACAAAACGACCAAAGAGCAAATAATCTTAAAAGAGATATAATTCTAAGTATTGATATAAAAAAATGAGAAAGTCAAGAGCAAAAAAGAGAGTATTACTTCCCGACCCAAAGTTTAACGATAAACTGGTAACACAGTTTGTTAACAATTTGATGTTGGATGGTAAGAAGAGTGTTGCATTTAATGTTTTTTACAACGCGCTGGATATTGTTAGTGAAAAAATTAAAGAAGAAGACGCTTTAGAGGTGTTCAAGAAAGCTTTAATTAATATAACTCCTGGAGTAGAGGTAAGAAGTAGAAGGATTGGTGGAGCAACATTTCAGATTCCACAACCTATTAGAGAAGAAAGAAAAGTTTCTATGGGGATGAAATGGTTAATAGGATATGCTAGAAAGAGAAATGAAAAATCAATGGATCAAAAGTTGGCAGGAGAAATTATTGCCGGATTCAAAGAGGAAGGAGCAGCATTTAAAAAGAAAGAAGATACCCATAGAATGGCAGATGCAAATAAAGCATTCTCTCATTTTAGATTCTAAACAAGATAATCCTAAAGAAAATGGCAAGAGATTTAAAATACACAAGAAATATAGGGATTGCTGCACATATTGATGCGGGAAAAACTACAACGACTGAAAGAATTTTGTATTATGGTGGAGTAAGCCACAAAATTGGAGAGGTACATGATGGTGCTGCAACAATGGACTGGATGGAGCAAGAGCAAGAAAGAGGTATTACTATTACTTCAGCTGCTACAACTTTAACTTGGCCTTACAGAGGGCAAGATTATCACGTAAATATTATTGATACTCCTGGTCACGTTGATTTTACGGTTGAGGTAAATAGGTCATTAAGAGTTTTAGATGGATTAGTATTCTTATTTAGTGCTGTTGATGGTGTTGAGCCACAGTCAGAAACTAACTGGAGATTAGCTAATAATTATAATGTTCCTAGAATAGGATTTGTAAATAAAATGGATCGTTCTGGTGCAGATTTCTTAAATGTTTGTCGTCAGGTAAAACAAATGTTAGGAAGCCATGCTTTACCATTACAATTAAATATTGGTGCAGAGGATGATTTTAAAGGGGTGGTTGATTTGATTAACTTTCGAGGAATCACATGGAATGAAGAAGATCAAGGAATGACTTTTCAAGAAATTGAAATTCCTGCAGACATTGTTGGTGAAGCAAGAGCATTAAGAGAAGAATTATTGGAAGCGGTTGCTGAATTTGATGAATCTTTAATGGAAAAATATTTTGAAGATTCTGAATCTTTAACAGAAAGAGAAATTTTAAATGCATTAAGGGAAGCTACTATTGCGGGAAAAGTTGTTCCAATGATGTGTGGTTCTGCATTTAAAAACAAAGGAGTTCAGGCAATGTTGGATATGGTAATGGAAATTTTACCTTCACCACTAGATACAGAAGCTATTGAAGGAATTAATCCTAAGACAGAAGAAAAAGAGAGCAGAAAACCATCTTTTAGTGAGCCGTTTGCTGCTTTAGCATTTAAAATTGCTACCGACCCTTTTGTTGGAAGATTATGTTTTACAAGAGCTTATTCTGGAAAATTAGATGCTGGTTCTTATGTGTTGAATACTCGTACAGGTAATAAAGAACGTATTTCTAGAATTTTCCAAATGCATGCCAATAAGCAAAATCAAATTTCTCAATTAGCATGTGGAGATATTGCTGCTTTAGTAGGATTTAAGGATATTAAAACAGGAGATACATTATGTGACGAAAAACATCCAATAGTGTTGGAGTCTATGGATTTCCCAGATCCAGTAATTGGTATTGCAATTGAGCCTAAAACTCAAGCTGATGTTGATAAATTGGGTGTTGCTTTAGGTAAATTATCGGAAGAAGATCCTACGCTAACTATTCATACAGATGAAGATTCTGGTCAAACAGTATTAAGTGGTATGGGAGAATTACATTTGGATATTATTTTAGATCGTTTAAAAAGAGAGTTTAAAGTAGAATGTAATCAAGGAGCGCCTCAGGTTGCTTACAAAGAAACAATTAATGGTACTGTTGATCATAGAGAAGTATATAAGAAACAATCTGGTGGTCGTGGTAAATTCGCAGATATTGTATTTACATTAGAGCCTGTTGAAGATAAAGAGAAAGAAGGCTTAGAGTTTGTTAATGAAGTAAAAGGAGGGAACATTCCTAGAGAGTTTATTCCTTCTGTTGAAAAAGGTTTTAAAGAAGCAATGAAAGCGGGTGTGTTAGCTGGTTATCCAGTGGATAGTTTAAAAGTGACCTTAAAAGATGGTTCATTCCATGCTGTCGACTCTGATCAATTGTCTTTTGAAATTGCAGCAAAAATGGCTTATAGAAACGCTATGCCTTTAGCTAATCCAGTATTATTAGAGCCGATTATGAAGTTAGAAGTTGTTACTCCTGAAGAGAGTATGGGTGATATTGTTGGAGACTTGAACAGAAGAAGAGGTCAAGTAGAAGGTATGGATGATAGAGCAGGAGCGAAAGTGATAAAAGCAAAGGTGCCTTTATCAGAAATGTTTGGATATGTTACTGATTTAAGAACCATGTCTTCAGGTAGAGCATCATCATCAATGGAATTTTCACATTTTGATGCTTGCCCAAAAAATATCGCTGATGAAGTAATTGCAAAAGCAAAAGGAAAAGTAGAAGCTTAATATATAAAACGAAATGAGCCAAAAAATTAGAATAAAATTAAAGTCTTACGATTTCAACTTAGTTGATCGATCAGCTGAAAAAATCGTTAAAACAGTAAAAACTACAGGAGCTATTGTTAGTGGACCAATTCCATTGCCAACTCATAAAAGAATTTTTACAGTTTTAAAATCGCCACACGTTAATAAGAAAGCAAGAGAGCAATTTCAATTATCAGCTTACAAGAGGCTAATTGATATTTACAGTTCTTCTTCTAAAACAGTTGACGCTTTAATGAAATTGGAGTTGCCAAGTGGTGTTGATGTAGAAATAAAAGTGTAATGAGATTTTGTTTCTAATTTATTTGGAAACCTTAATCGAACGAATTCCGAAAAATGGCATCCTGAGTTTATCGAAAGGTTGTTTCGGGATTTTAAAAAAGATAAAAAGTTAAATTATTAATAAAAACAAAGCAAAATGCCAGGATTGATAGGGAAAAAAATAGGTATGACTAGCGTCTACAGTGCCGAGGGAAAGAATATTCCATGCACAGTGATAGAAGCTGGTCCTTGTGTAGTAACACAGGTCAAAAAGAATGATACCGATGGCTATGAGGCTGTTCAACTTGCTTATGGGGAAAAGAAAGAAAAACATACTCCAAAAGCAATGCAAGGACACTTCAAAAAAGCAAAGATTACTCCAAAAAGAAAATTAGTGGAGTTTAAAGGATTTGAAGATAAAAATTTAGGTGACGCAATTACTGTTGACTTATTTGAGGAAGGAGAATGGGTTGATGTTGTTGGAACATCTAAAGGAAAAGGTTTTCAGGGAGTTGTTAAGAGACATGGATTTAGAGGTGTTGGAGATGCAACACACGGTCAACATAACAGGCTAAGAGCTCCAGGGTCTTTGGGTGCTGGATCCACACCTTCTAAAGTAATGAAAGGAATGAAGATGGCAGGAAGAACGGGTGGAGATAGAGTAATGCAACAAAATCTTCAGGTAATTAAAGTATATTCTGATAAGAATTTAATTGTGGTTAAAGGATCAGTTCCTGGCGCTAAAGGTTCTTTTGTATTAATTGAAAAATAAATAGGGAGGAATAGATATTATGGAATTAGTTGTAAAAAATATTAGCGGAAAAGATACCACGAAGAAAGTGTCTTTAAATAAGAATGTTTTCGCTATAGAACCAAATGATCACGCTATTTATTTGGATGTTAAACAATATTTAGCTAATCAAAGACAAGGTACTCACAAAGCAAAAGAAAGAGGAGAAGTTAAAGGGAGTACTCGAAAGATTAAAAAGCAAAAAGGGACAGGAACAGCAAGAGCAGGAGATATTAAAAATCCATTATTTAAGGGTGGTGGTAGAGTGTTTGGGCCAAGACCAAGAGATTATGAATTTAAACTGAATGTAAAACAAAAAAGATTAGCTCGTAAATCAGCTTTAACATACAAGGCTAAAGATAAGGCTATCATTGTTTTAGAGGATTTTTCATTCGATGCTCCAGAAACTAAAAAGTACACCGAGTTATTAAATAATTTAGGGGTTGCAAATAAAAAATCACTTTTAGTGCTTTCTGAGTCAAATAAAAATGTATATTTGTCGTCCCGAAATTTAAAGGGGGCTAAAGTTGTAACTGCTTCGGATATAAATACTTATGATTTAATGAATGCAGGAAGTGTAATTTTAGCTGAAAGCTCAATTGAAACAATTGAAAATATTTTAAGTAAATAAGATGGAGATTTTAATAAAACCTGTTGTTACAGAAAAAATGACTGACCAAAGCGAGAAGTTACATCGTTATGGTTTTATTGTTGATCATACAGCAAACAAGATTCAAATTAAGAATGCTGTAGAGAAAATGTACGGAGTTTCTGTTGAAACTGTTAACACAATGAACTACGCTGGAAAATCTAAATCTAAATTTACCAAAGCAGGATTGATTTCAGGAAAAACAAATAAATATAAAAAAGCAATTGTTACTGTTACAGATGGAGATGTAATTGATTTTTACAGTAACATATAAGAAATAATTTTTTTAATCACTATACGGGGGCTCCAACCCTCTTAAGATATAAACAAAAATGGCAGTTAGAAAACTAAAACCCACAACACCTGGGCAAAGACATAAGATTGTTAGCGACTTTGAAGCTGTAACCGTTTCAAAACCAGAAAAAAGTTTGGTAAAAGGGCGCACTAAATCAGGTGGTAGAAACAATACTGGTAAAATGACTATGCGCTACATTGGTGGTGGTCATAAACAAAAAAGCCGTACTGTTGATTTCAAAAGAGATAAAGATGGAATTCCTGGAGTAGTTAAGTCTATCGAATATGATCCAGGAAGGACAGCCAGACTTGCTTTAATCTATTATAAAGATGGAGAAAAGAGATACATAGTTGCTCCTAACGGTTTACAAGTAGGACAAGAAATTGTGTCTGGAAAAGATGTTCAACCGGAAGTAGGGAATACGTTGTTTTTATCAGATATTCCTTTAGGGACAGTTATTCACAATATAGAGTTAAGACCAAAACAAGGTGCTAAAATGGCAAGAAGTGCGGGTGCTTACGCTCAATTAACAGCGAAAGACGGAAAATTTGTTGTTATCAAATTACCTTCAGGAGAGACAAGATTGATTTTAGGAACTTGTAAAGCCACTATTGGAACCGTTTCTAATTCTGAACACATGTTGGAAAGATCTGGAAAAGCTGGTAAAAGTAGATGGTTAGGAAGAAGACCTAGAGTTAGAGGTGTAGTAATGAATCCAGTTGATCACCCAATGGGAGGTGGTGAAGGTAAAAACTCTGGAGGACACCCAAGATCTAGAAATGGAATTCCTGCTAAAGGATTTAAGACAAGAGCTAAAAAGAAAGGCTCAAGTAAATATATAATTGAAGGAAGAAAGAAATAATTAAGATATGAGTCGTTCATTAAAAAAACCACCATTTATACATTACAAGTTGCAGGCTAGAGTAGAAGATGCTCAACAGTCAGGAAAGAAAACGGTAATTAAAACATGGTCTAGAGCATCAATGATTTCACCTGAATTTGTAGGTTTAACAGTTGCTGTTCACAATGGGAATAAATTTATCCCTGTGTATGTTACTGAAAATATGGTAGGACACAAATTAGGAGAATTTGCGCCAACAAGAACTTATAGAGGTCATGGTAGCGATAAAAAAAATAAAGGTAAAAGATAAATGAAATTTTGAATTTTAAGTGTTGAGTTATTCAATAAGGTAAACTTAAAATATTCAACATTTAACATTTAACATTTAAAATTAAAAAAATGGGTGCTAGAAAAAGAAATAGAGCTGAACAATCAAAAGAGGCTAAAAAGACAGTAAGCATTGCAAAGCTGAATAACTGTCCTACTTCACCGAGAAAGATGAGGAAGGTATCAGATATGATTAGAGGGGAAGGAGTATTTAAAGCCTTGAGTGTTTTACAATATAGCCCACAAGATGCGGCAAAAAGATTGGAAAAGTTACTTCGTTCTGCAATAGCAAATTGGGAAGCGAAAAATGAAGGAGAAAGACCAGAAGATAACAATTTAGTAGTTAAAGAGGTTATGGTAGATAGCGCTAGAATGTTAAAAAGAATTCAGCCTGCACCACAAGGTCGTGCGCATAGAGTTAGAAAAAGATCAAATCACGTTACATTAATAGTAGATAGCTTAAATTAATAAAGAATGGGACAAAAAGTAAATCCAATTTCACTTCGTTTAGGAATCATCAGAGGATGGGATTCTAACTGGTTTGGTGGTAGAGATTATTCAGATAAGATTGTTGAAGATTATAGAATTAGAAAATATTTAATGGCTCGTTTACATAAAGCCAGTGTTTCTAAAATTATAATAGAAAGAACGTTAAAATTAATTACTATAACTATTAATAGCTCTCGACCTGGAATTATTATAGGTAAAGGAGGGCAAGAAGTTGATAAGTTGAGAGAAGAGTTAAAAAAGATTACAAAGAAGGATGTTCAAATTAACATCTTTGAAATAAAAAGACCAGAGTTGGATGCTAAATTGGTAGCTGATAGTGTTGCTAAGCAAATAGAGGGAAGAATTTCTTTTAGAAGAGCAGCAAAAATGGCAGTAGCATCATCTATGAGAATGGGAGCTGAAGGAGTTAAAGTACAGGTAGCAGGAAGACTGGGTGGAGCAGAGATGGCTAGAACGGAGTTCTACAAAGAAGGAAGAATTCCATTACATACCTTTAGAGCGGATATTGATTACGCTTTAACTGAAGCACATACACAGTACGGTAGAATAGGGGTTAAAGTATGGGTATGTAAAGGAGAAGTTTACGGAAAAAGGGATTTATCTCCAAATATTGGAATGGGAAAAGCGGAAGGAAGAAAAAATAGAGAAGGTAAAAGAAGAAAGAAATAATTAAGAAGATCTAAGATTTAAATTTAAGATAAGATGTTACAACCGAAAAGAACGAAGTTTAGAAAAATGCAAAAGGGGCGTATGAAAGGTAACGCTCAGAGAGGAAATCAAATTGCATTTGGATCGTTTGCAATAAAAGCTTTGGAAGAATGTTGGATGACGGCAAGACAAATTGAAGCAGCAAGGATTGCAGTAACAAGATATATGAAAAGGGAAGGTCAAATATGGATTCGTGTTTTTCCAGACAAGCCTGTAACGAAAAAACCTGCAGAGGTTAGAATGGGTAAGGGTAAAGGAGCTCCAGAATTATGGGTTGCAACTGTAAAACCAGGAAAAATTATTTTCGAAGCAGATGGTGTTCCTTTAGAAATAGCTAAAGAAGCTTTGAGGTTAGCAGCACAAAAATTACCTATAACAACAAAATTTGTTGTTAGAAGGGATTACGTTGAAAAGTAACAAGTAGAAAAAAATGAAACAGATAGATATAAAAGATCTTTCAGTTGAAGATTTAACTGAAAAATTTGCAGAGCAAAAAGAGGTGTTGACTAAATTAAAATTAAGTCATTCCGTTTCTCCGTTGGAAAATCCTATGCAAATTAAAACAGTTAGAAAAACTGTAGCAAGATTAAATACAGAGTTAAGAAAAAGGCAACTTCAAGCTAAATAATATATACTTGGAATGGAAAATAGAAATTTAAGAAAAGAAAGAATAGGTTTAGTAGTAAGTAATAAAATGGATAAGTCTATTGTTATTGCTGTGGAGAGAAAGGAAAAGCATGCGATCTACGGAAAGTTTGTGAAGAAGACATCTAAATTTATGGCCCATGATGAAAAAAATGACTGTAACGAAGGTGATACAGTTAGAATTATGGAAACAAAACCAACAAGTAAAAACAAACGTTGGAGATTAGTTGAAATTATTGAAAGAGCTAAATAATTATGATACAGCAAGAATCAAGATTAAAAGTTGCAGACAACAGCGGAGCCAAAGAAGTACTTTGTATAAAAGTTTTAGGAGGTTCTAAAAAAAGATATGCCTCTATAGGAGATACTATTGTTGTTACTGTAAAACACGCATTACCTTCTGGTAACATGAAAAAAGGAAGTGTTGCAAAAGCGGTGGTTGTTAGAACGAAAAAAGAGATTAGAAGACCCGATGGTTCATACATCAGATTTGATGATAATGCTGCGGTAATTTTAAATGAAGCTGGAGAAATGAAAGGAACTCGTATTTTCGGTCCTGTTGCAAGGGAATTAAGAGAAAAAGAGTTTATGAAAATCGTATCATTAGCACCAGAAGTACTATAAAAAGAATAAATTTTAGTTATGGCTAAATTACACATAAAAAAAGGAGATACCGTTAAGGTAATTGCCGGAGAATCCAAAGGAGCTGAAGGCGTTATCAGAAAAGTATTTCCAGAGAAACAAAGAGCTATCGTAGAAGGGAATGATATTAAAAAATTATCAAGACACACGAAGCCTAATGCAGCTAATCCTGATGGTGGTATCATTAAGGAGGAAGCGCCAATTCATATTTCTAACTTAATGTTGGTTGATCCAAAAACTGGAAAAGCAACAAGAGTAGGAAGAAAATTGAATGAAGAAGGAAAGAAAGTTCGTTATGCTAAAAAGTCAGGGGAGGTTATATCATGAGTTATACACCTAGATTAAAAAAACAATATAAAGAAGAAATAGTATCTTCTTTAAAAGATAAATTTGGCTATACTTCTGTAATGCAGGTGCCAAAATTGCAAAAAATATGCTTAAATCAAGGTGTTGGAGATGCTGTTTCTGACAAACGATTGGTAGATGCTGCGATTGAAGAAATGACAATGATTTCAGGTCAAAAAGCAAATGTTACTTATTCTAAAAAGGATATTTCTAATTTTAAACTAAGAAAAGGAATGCCTATAGGAGCAAGAGTTACATTGCGAGGTGATCAAATGTATGAGTTCTTAGATAGATTAGTTGCTGTTGCACTGCCGAGAACTAGAGATTTTAGAGGTATTGAAAGAAAAGGATTTGATGGGAGCGGAAACTATACACTAGGAATAAAAGAGCAAATTATTTTTCCTGAAATTGATATTGATAAAATTAAGTCGGTTAGTGGGATGGATATTACATTAGTTACATCAGCAAAAACTGATGATGAAGGAATCGCATTATTAACAGAGTTTGGTTTACCATTTAAGAAAAAATAGAAGACATGGCTAAAGAATCAATGAAAGCTAGAGAGCGAAAAAGAGAAAGATTAGTAGCTCAATACGCAGAAAAAAGAGCAGAATTAAAAGCTGCTGGAGATTGGGATGCTTTACAAAAGTTACCTAAAAACTCTTCTAAAGTTAGATTACATAATAGATGTAAATTAACAGGAAGACCAAGAGGTTATATGAGACAATTTGGAATTTCAAGGGTAACATTTAGAGAAATGGCTTCAGCTGGGTTGATTCCTGGAATTACAAAAGCAAGTTGGTAAAAAATATTATTTAAAAAGGATTAAAAATGACAGATCCAGTAGCAGATTATTTAACGAGAATTAGAAATGCAGTAAGTGCTAAGCATAGAGTGGTTGACATTCCTGCTTCTAATTTAAAAAAAGAGATTACCAAAATCTTATTTGATAAAGGATATATTTTGAACTATAAGTTTGAAGATAAAGGTGTTCAGGGTAATATTAAAATTGCTCTAAAATATCATCCACAATCAAAAATACCAGCAATTACTGAATTAACTAGAGTGAGTAAACCTGGATTGAGAAAGTATACTGGTGTAGAGCGTATGCCTAGAGTAATAAATGGTTTAGGTGTTGCTATTGTTTCTACTTCTAAAGGTGTAATGACTGATAAAGAAGCTAGAAGAGAAAATGTTGGTGGAGAATTGTTATGTTACATTTATTAATGAAGAATTAAGAAAGTATTAAGTTATGTCAAGAATTGGAAATGCACCTATAGAAATCCCTCAAGGAGTTGAAGTTCAAGTTGAGAAGGGGTTGGTTACTGTTAAAGGTCCTAAAGGAGAATTAACGCAAGATATTGATACTGCTATTACTGTTGAAGTAGATGGTAATGTAATAAATGTTAAAAGACATACTGAACAAAAGGACCATAAAGCAAAACATGGTTTATACAGGTCTTTAGTTAATAACATGGTTGAAGGAGTGTCTAAAGGTTACAAAACACAACAGGAATTAGTTGGCGTTGGATACAGAGCAAGTAATCAAGGACAAAAATTAGATTTGTTATTGGGTTACTCTCATAACATTGTTATAGAATTACCTTCAGAAATTAAAGTAACAACAGAATCTGAAAGAGGGAAGAATCCAGTAATAACATTGGAGTCTCATGACAAACAGTTAATTGGTCATGTTGCAGCAAAAATCAGATCATTAAGAAAACCAGAACCATATAAAGGTAAAGGGGTAAAATACGTTGGCGAACACATTAGAAGAAAAGCTGGTAAATCAGCTGCTAAATAATCATATCATAATAAAACTATATTATGGCACTTAGTAGAAGTAATAGAAGATTAAGAATAAAACGAAGAATCAGAAAAACTGTTTCGGGAACTGCAGAACAACCAAGATTGTCTGTTTATAGAAGCAATAAAGAGATTTATGCTCAGTTGATTAATGATGTAGAAGGAGTAACTATTGCTGCTGCTGGATCAACACAAAAAGGGGTGAAGGCTAAAGGAAATAAATCAGAAGTTGCAGCTTTAGTTGGTAAAGCAATTGCTGAGAAGGCCGTTAAAGCAGGAGTGAGTAAGGTTGCATTTGATAGAAATGGATACTTATATCACGGAAGAGTTAAAGCTTTAGCTGATGCTGCACGTGAAGCAGGACTTAAATTTTAATTTGACACATTAGAGAAGATATGGGAAAATCAAATCCAAAAAGAGTAAGAGCTACAGAGACGGAACTAAAAGATAAGTTAGTAGCTATTAATAGAGTAACGAAGGTTACTAAAGGAGGTAGAAATTTTAGTTTTTCAGCGATTGTTGTTGTTGGAGATGAGAACGGTGTTATCGGTCACGGATTAGGTAAGGCTAATGAGGTAACTGAAGCAATTACTAAAGGGATTGAGGTTGCTAAGAAAAATTGTATTAAAATTCCGGTAATTAATGGGACAGTTCCACATGAGCAAAATGGAAAATTTGGAGGAGCTAGAGCTTTTATTAGACCAGCTGCCCATGGTACAGGAGTAATTGCAGGAGGTGCAATGCGTGCTGTATTTGAAAGTGTTGGAATTACAGATGTATTGGCAAAATCAAAAGGTTCTTCAAATCCTCATAATGTGGTTAAAGCAACATTAGATGCATTAGCTCAATTAAGAGATGCTTATACAGTTGCTGATCAAAGAGGAGTTGATTTAGATAAAGTTTTTAACGGATAGAGAAACCTAAACAAAATGGGAAAAGTTAAGATAAAACAAATTAAAAGTAAAATTAAACGACCTGCTCGTCAAAAGAAAACTTTAACAGCGTTAGGGATTCGAAAAATGCATCAGGAAGTAGAACACGAAGCAACCCCACAAATTATGGGAATGATTGCTAAAGTGAAACATTTACTTGCAGTAGAAGAAATTAAGTAATAATAGTTAAAAGAAAAAAATGGACTTATCAAATTTAACACCTGCGGAAGGCTCAACAAAACAGCGTAAGCGAGTAGGACGTGGTCAAGGGTCAGGAAGAGGCGGAACCTCAACAAGAGGGCATAAAGGAGCTAAATCAAGATCTGGATATTCACGTAAAATCGGATTTGAAGGTGGTCAAATGCCACTACAAAGACGAGTTCCTAAGTTCGGATTTACTAATATTAACAGAAAAGAATTTAAAGGTGTGAACCTTGATACTTTACAGTTTTTAGTTGATACTAAAAAGGTGAAAGCAATTACTAAGGAAGTGTTAGTTGAAAATGGAATAGTAGCTAAAAAAGACTTAGTGAAGGTATTAGGAAGAGGAGAATTAACAGCAAAAATAGACGTTACAGCTGATGCTTTTTCAGCATCTGCTCAAGCAGCTATAGAAAAAGCTGGAGGTAAAGCTACTGCTTTAGTTCAACCGAAATCTGATTCGACCAAAAAAGAAGTTAAGCCTAAAACTACTGTAGCCCCAAAAGCTGCTAAGGAGGAAACTAAAAAAGAGAATACGAAGCCTGAAGGAGATCAATCAACTGAAGGATAACAAAATAGAATGAAACAATTTATAACAACCATAAAGAACATTTGGAGTATTGAAGACCTTAGAGCGAGGATTATCACTACATTAAGTTTATTGTTAGTGTATCGTTTAGGTTCTTTTGTGATTCTTCCAGGAGTTGATTCGACTATTTTAGCTGAAGTAAATGCAGCTAAATCAGGTGGAGGGATTATGGATTTGATTAATATTTTTGCAGGAGGAGCTTTTTCTAGAGCATCTATTTTTGCTTTAGGAATTATGCCTTACATTTCTGCTTCTATTGTAATTCAGTTATTGGGTATGGCTATTCCATATTTCCAACGATTACAAAAAGAAGGAGAAAGTGGCAGAAGAAAAATCAATCAGATTACTAGAGTTTTAACTATTGGTATTACTGGTTTTCAAGCGCCAGGATATATAGCGTCTCAAATTACAAGTAGTCCAGGTGTTGTTCCTGATTCAGGTCCACTATGGTGGTTTTCTACAGTATTACTCTTAATTACAGGAACCGTGTTTGTAATGTGGGTTGGAGAGCGTATAACAGAAAAAGGTATTGGAAATGGAATTTCTTTACTGATTATGATAGGAATTGTAGCAAACTTGCCTTCAGCCTTTGTTTTCGAAATTGGTTCTAGATTTGGTGTTGGTGGTGTTGGTGGACCAATTATATTGTTGGTTGAAGTTGCGATGTTATTAATAGTAATCGTGTTATCTATTTTGTTGGTTCAAGGAACAAGAAGAATACCTGTACAATATGCGAAACGTATTGTAGGAAATAAACAATATGGAGGAGTAAGACAATACATCCCGTTAAAAGTAAACGCAGCTGGGGTAATGCCTATCATTTTTGCACAAGCAATTATGTTTGTGCCAATGACATTAGCTGGTTTTGGAGATTCAGGAGCATCATCTTGGATAATTACTACATTTAGTAATCCTAGTAGTTTTGCATACAACCTTACTTTTTTCTTAATGATTATTGCATTTACTTATTTCTATACAGCTGTAACGATTAATCCTAATCAAATGGCTGATGAAATGAAAAGGAATGGTGGATTTATTCCAGGAATTAAACCAGGGAAAAAGACTGCAGAATTTATAGACGACATAATGTCTAGAATTACATTGCCAGGATCTGTGTTTTTGGGATTAGTAGCTATCTTACCTGCTTTTGCAATGATCGCAGGGGTTAATCAAGCGTTTTCTTACTTTTTTGGAGGAACGTCATTGTTAATTATGGTAGGAGTTATATTGGATACGTTACAACAAATAGAAAGTCATTTATTAATGCGTCATTATGATGGGTTAATGAAGTCTGGAAAGATCAAAGGAAGGTCAAGTACAGGGATGGGAATGGCTGGATAATTTGTGTGTGAGAATGGGAAAGATTATATATAAGACGGACGAGGAGATTGAGTTAATGAGATTAAGTTCTTTGCTTGTTGGAAAAACTTTAGCTGAAGTTGCTAAAATTATTAAACCTGGAGTTACATCTCTAGAGTTAGATAAAGTAGCAGAAGAATATATTCTGGATAACAATGCCATTCCTGGATTTAAGGGGATGTATGGGTTTCCTAATACGCTTTGTACCTCAATTAATAGTGCTGTTGTACACGGAATACCTAATAATAAACCGTTAGTAAATGGAGATATTATTTCGGTAGATTGTGGTGTCTTGATGAATGGTTTTTATGGTGATGTTGCTTATACTTTTGAAGTAGGAGAAGTAAAACCAGAAATAAAGAGACTATTGCAAGTAACCAAAGAGTGTTTATCAAAAGCGATTGATGTGGCTGTTACAGGAAATAGAATTGGAGATATTGGTTATGCAGTTCAAGAGCATGCAGAGAAAAATGGTTACGGTGTTGTTAGAGAATTAGTAGGACATGGTTTGGGAAGAGATTTACATGAGGAGCCTCAAGTTCCTAATTATGGAAAGAGAGGACAAGGGATACAATTAAAAGAAGGAATGGTGATAGCAATTGAACCAATGATTAATATGGGAAAGAAAAGTGTTAAGCAGCATGAAGATGGTTCTACAATAGTTACAACTGACGGATTACCATCTGCACATTTTGAGCATGATGTAGCAATTAGAAAAGGGAAAGCAGAAGTTTTATCAACACATGAATTTGTTGAAGAAGTATTAAAAAATAAAAAAAGTTAAAAAATAGAATGGCAAAACAGGCATCTATAGAGCAGGACGGGACGATTATCGAAGCATTGTCGAATGCAATGTTTAGGGTGGAGTTAGAGAATGGGCATGTTATTACAGCTCATATTTCTGGAAAGATGAGAATGCACTATATAAGAATTTTACCAGGAGATAAAGTGAAATTAGAAATGTCTCCCTATGATTTAACAAAGGGAAGAATAACCTTTAGATATAAATAATAAAAAGAGATGAAACGAGCCAAATTGGCGAGTTCCATGAGACAAAAAATAAAATAATTAGGACTCATGAAAGTAAGAGCATCAGTAAAAAAGAGAAGCGCGGACTGTAAAATAGTTCGTAGAAAAGGACGTTTGTACGTGATTAACAAAAAGAACCCTAGGTTTAAACAAAGACAAGGATAATTTTATAATAGATTTATTATGGCAAGAATTGCAGGTATAGATTTACCAAAACAAAAGAGAGGAGTAATAGGCTTAACCTATATTTTTGGTATCGGTCGATCTTCAGCTAAAAGTATTTTGAATCAAGCAAGTATTGATGAAAATAAAAAAGTTCAAGATTGGGATGATAATGATTTAGCTAAAATCAGGAAGATTTTGACTGATGATTATAAAATTGAAGGAGCTTTAAGATCAGAGACTCAATTAAACATTAAGCGATTAATGGATATAGGGTGTTATAGAGGTATTAGGCATAGAGCAGGATTGCCACTTAGAGGACAACGTACGAAGAACAACTCTAGAACTAGAAAAGGAAGAAGAAAAACTGTTGCTAATAAAAAAGTAGCTACTAAATAAATGTTAAAGATTTAGGTGGTAATATCACTTAAACCTAATAATAGATAGACATGGCAAAAACAAATGCAAAAAAGAAAAAGAAGGTAAAAGTAGAAGCTTACGGAGAAGCTCATATCCATGCCTCTTTCAATAACATTATTATTAGTTTAACTAATAACACAGGACAAGTGATTTCTTGGTCTTCAGCTGGTAAAATGGGATTTAGAGGTTCTAAAAAGAATACTCCTTATGCAGCACAGTTAGCTGCTGAAGATTGTGCTAAAGAAGCTTTTGAATACGGATTACGTAAAGTAAAAGTTTTTGTAAAAGGACCAGGTAATGGTAGAGAATCCGCAATGAGATCATTACATAATAGTGGAATTACTGTTACAGAAATTGTAGACATTACTCCATTACCACACAATGGATGCCGTCCACCTAAAAGAAGAAGAGTATAATTATTAACCAACGAGAGGAGTTTAATTATCGAAGGATAATGACCTTAATTCATAATTTCCTTTCATAAATTTTAAATAATGGCAAGATATATAGGTCCAAAAACAAAGATTGCAAGAAAGTTCAGAGAGCCAATTTTCGGTCCTGACAAAGTATTAGAAAAAAAGAATTACCCTCCAGGGCAACATGGCCCTAACAAGAGAAGAGGTAAGCAATCAGAATATTCTGTTCAATTAGCAGAAAAGCAAAAAGCAAAATATACATATGGTATTTTGGAGAAGCAATTTTCCAATCTATTTAAGACTGCTTCCAGAAAAAGAGGAATTACAGGGGAAGTATTGTTGCAACTTTGCGAATCGAGGTTAGATAATTTAGTATATCGACTAGGAATAGCTCCAACAAGAAGTGGTGCAAGACAATTGGTAGGACACAAACACATTACTGTTAACGGTAAATTAGTAAATATACCATCATACATTGTTTCAGCAGGAGATGTAGTTGGTGTTAGAGAAAAATCAAAATCATTAGAGGCAATTACAGCGTCTTTAGCTGCTAATCCTTGTAATTTTGATTGGTTACAATGGAATAGTTCTCAAATGACAGGTACAGTAGTAGCTGTTCCAGAGAGAACTCAAATTCCAGAAAGCATTAAAGAACAATTAATAGTAGAACTTTATTCTAAATAATTTTAAAAAAAATAAAACTATGGCAATTTTAGATTTCCAAAAACCAGATAAAGTAATCATGATTAATTCAGACGATTATTCTGGTACATTCGAATTTCGTCCATTAGAACCTGGATATGGTATTACAGTGGGTAACGCATTAAGAAGAGTTTTATTAAATTCTTTAGAAGGGTTTGCTATTACATCAGTGAAGATAGAAGGAGTAGATCATGAGTTCTCAGCAATTAAGGGAGTGGTAGAAGATGTTACACAAATTATATTAAATTTAAAACAGGTTCGACTTAAACAACAAATTGAGGAAACCAATAATGAAAAGTTAATTGTTACTATTGGTGGTCAAGAAACTTTAACAGCAGGAGATATTGGTAAATTCACCTCTGCTTTTCAAGTGTTAAATACTGATTTTGTTATTTGTAATATGGAACCTTCTGTAAAACTTCAATTAGAATTAACAATTGGAAAAGGTAGGGGATATGTGCCATCAGAAGAAAATACTGTAAGTGAATCTAATATAGGCGTAATAGCAATTGATTCTATTCATACACCAATTAAAAATGTAAAGTATGGAATAGAAAATTTCAGGGTTGGACAAAAAACAGATTACGAAAAATTGGTTTTTGATATTACCACTGATGGTTCAATTTCACCTAAAGATGCCTTAACAGAAGCTGCTAAAATATTAATACACCACTTTATGTTGTTTTCTGATGAAAGAATTACATTAGAAGCAGAAGAGAAATCAGCAGTAGAAGAATTCGATGAGGATTCTTTACACATGAGACAGTTATTGAAAACTAAATTGGTAGATATGGATTTATCAGTTAGAGCTCTTAACTGCTTGAAAGCTGCAGATGTTGATACACTAGGTGATTTAGTGACATTCAATAAGAACGATTTGTTGAAGTTTAGAAATTTTGGTAAAAAATCGTTAACTGAACTAGATGAATTAGTTGAAAATAAAGGTTTAACATTTGGAATGAATGTTGCGATTTATAAATTAGATAAAGAGTAAATAGCGATGAGACACGGAAAGAAATTTAACCATTTAGGTAGGCAAAAGCCTCATAGAGAAGCAATGTTAGCTAATATGGCTTGTTCTCTAATTGAGCATAAAAAAGTGAGCACTACTGTAGCCAAAGCGAAAGCATTACAAAAGTATGTTGAACCATTAATTACTAAGTCTAAAACGGATTCCACTCATTCTCGTAGAGTTGTTTTTAGTTACTTAAAAAGTAAAGAAGCTGTAACAGAATTGTTCAGAGATGTATCTACTAAAGTAGCTGATCGACCAGGAGGTTACACTAGAATATTAAAAACAGGATTTAGATTAGGAGATAATGCACAAATGTGCTTTATTGAGTTAGTTGATTATAACGATAACATGTTAAAAGAAACTAAATCTAAAAAATCATCTTCAAGAAGAAGAAGAGGTGGATCGAAAAAAGAAGATGCAAATGTAGCTAGTACTGAAGAAACAGTTGTAGCAGCAGAAGTGGTTGAAGAAACTAAAGCAGAGGCAGTTGTAGAAGCTCCTGTAGAAGAAACTGTTGAGACTCCAAAAGCTGAAGAGGAAGTTAAAGTGGAAGCTGCTGCTGAAGTAGTAGAGGAAACAAAAGAAGAAGCTCCTGAAGCAAAGACAGAGGATACAAGTGAAGAAGATAATTCTGAAGAAGAGAAAAAAGAAGATTAAAATTGAATTTTTTAGAAAAATAGAAAAGGATAAAGTAATTTTACTTTATCCTTTTTTTATAGCATCACATTATGGCAAACTCAGAAAGCAAAGCAATTTTATTACTAGAAGACGGAACTATTTTTCATGGTAATGCTGCAGGGTTAATAGGTACTACCACAGGAGAAATTTGTTTTAATACGGGTATGACGGGATATCAAGAGATATTTACCGACCCCTCTTATTATGGACAAATTATGGTGGCCACTACGTCTCATATTGGCAACTATGGCGTTTCTAAAGAAGAAGTAGAATCTGATAATGTAAATATTGCTGGTTTGGTTTGTAAAAAGTTTTCAGATGTTTTTTCTAGAGAATTTGCGGATGGCTCATTACAAGAATATTTTGAAAATCAAAAAGTAGTAGCAATTTCTGATGTGGATACTAGAGCATTAGTTCGTCATATAAGAGATAAAGGAGCTATGAATGCAATTATCTCTTCTGTAGAGTTTGATGTTTCAAAATTAAAAAGTCAATTGAGTAAAGTGCCTTCAATGGCAGGATTAGAATTATCTTCTAAAGTAAGCACTAAAACACCTTTTTTCTTTGGTAATGAAAATGCCACACATAGAGTTGCTGTTTTGGATTTAGGGGTAAAGAAAAATATTTTGAGGTGTTTAGCAGAAAGAGATTGTTACTTACAAGTGTTTCCTATGGATACTTCTTTTGAAGAAATGAACGCATGGAATCCTGATGGATTTATGTTGTCTAATGGACCAGGAGACCCCTCGGTTATGAAAGATCAGATTGAAACAGTGAAGCAAATCACAGCTGCTGGAAAACCTGTATTTGGAATCTGTTTAGGGCACCAAATATTGGCATTATCGTGTGGATTAACAACATCCAAAATGTTTAATGGACATAGAGGATGTAATCACCCTGTAATTAACTTAGAAACAAAAAAAGGAGAGGTTACTTCACAAAACCATGGCTTCGTTGTAGATAAAGCATCTGCTGAAAAAGATGCAAATATTACAGTAACACACCAACATCTAAACGATAAAACATTAGCAGGTTTTAGGTTCAATGATCGTGCTATTTTTTCTGTACAATATCATCCGGAAGCATCCCCAGGCCCACATGATTCCAGGTATTTATTTGATAACTTCATAGAAAATATTGTGAAAAGTAAGGTGACTGTTTCTGTGTAAAAGGTTCTCAAAACTTAACTCACTTATAATTTGTTGAACTTATGATGAGATAGTTCAATAACGCTAGATGATTTCTATTTAATCCCTTTTTAGTAATTTTATACTATGGAAAATAAACAAGTAAAATGCTCTTTTTGTGGGCGTTCGAAAAATGAAGTGGACGTAATGATTGCTGGTGTTACGGGACATATCTGTAACCATTGTATTGCACAAGCACAAAACATAGTTACAGAGGAAACAACAGGTGAAGTGAATAAAGCTATTGAAACCCAACTTCAATTGTTAAAACCTAAAGAGATTAAAGCACATTTAGATGAGTACGTAATTGGTCAGGATGATGCAAAGAAGGTGCTTTCTGTAGCAGTGTATAATCATTATAAAAGGTTAACTCAAAAAAAAACAGGAGATGATGATGTAGAGATAGAAAAGTCTAACATTCTTTTAATTGGAGAAACAGGAACAGGAAAAACATTATTGGCTAAAACAATAGCTAAAATATTACATGTGCCATTTTGTATAGCAGATGCAACGATTTTAACAGAAGCAGGATATGTAGGAGAAGATGTAGAAAGTATTTTGTCGCGATTATTACAGGCGGCTGATTATAAGGTAGAAGCAGCAGAAAGAGGAATTGTTTTTATTGACGAGATCGATAAAATTGCACGTAAAAGTGATAATGCTTCTATTACCAGAGATGTGAGTGGAGAGGGCGTACAACAAGCATTATTAAAACTATTAGAGGGTTCTGTTGTTAATGTTCCACCACAAGGAGGAAGAAAACACCCTGAACAAAAGTTAATTGCTATAGAAACTAAAAATATCTTATTTGTTTGTGGAGGAGCCTTTGATGGCATTACGCGAAAAATTGCTAATCGTTTGCAGACTCAAGTGATAGGATATAAAACGGTTGAAAAAGAAGAGTTGGATGAAGATAATTTATTACAATACATCTCACCACAAGATGTAAAAGCGTTTGGGTTGATTCCGGAATTAATTGGAAGATTACCAGTTTTATCTCATTTAAATCCGCTATCAAAAAATGCCTTAAGAAGAATATTAACAGAACCTAAAAATTCAATTATCAAGCAGTATATAAAATTGTTTGAGATGGACGATATTAAATTATCTTTTGATAAAGCAGTATTAGATTTTATTGTAGATAAAGCAATGGAATATAAACTAGGTGCTAGAGGATTACGCTCTATATGTGAAGCGATTATGTTAGATGCGATGTATGAAATACCGTCTGATAAAAAGCAAAAAGAGTATAAAGTGACATTAAGCTATGCTAAAGATAAATTTAAGAAGGCGAAGATGAGTAGTTTGAAGGTGGCTTAAATTTTACGATAAAAAGTATTTTGTTTATATTCTAAATAAAAGAATATTAACATTCAGGCAATACAGGGTTATTCGTAGCTAAACCTCCTTCTGAAGTTTCTCTGTATTTTTCATGCATATCTAATGCCGTTTCCCACATGGTTTTTACTACGGTATCAAATTTTACACGAGCATCTTCTGGATTACCACATAAGGCTAAGTTTGCAGCGGTAATGGCTTTCATTGCACCCATAGCATTTCTTTCTATACAAGGTATTTGTACCAAGCCACCAATAGGGTCACAAGTTAATCCTAAATGATGTTCCATGGCTATTTCTGCTGCCATTAATACTTGTGCAGGAGTACCTCCCATTACTTCGGTTAAGCCTCCTGCTGCCATTGCCGAAGAAACACCTATTTCGGCTTGACAACCACCCATGGCTGCAGAAATGGTAGCTCCCTTTTTAAACATAGAGCCTATTTCTCCTGAAGTCAATAAAAATTTTTCAACATCATTAATACCTTCATTCTTACAAAAAAGGATATAGTATAATATTACAGCAGGAATCACTCCAGCAGCGCCATTGGTAGGAGAAGTAACAATTCTTCCTAAATCAGCATTTTCTTCATTTACTGCTAAAGCAAAACAACTTACCCATCGGTTAATAGAACTAAAATCGGTAGGAGATGCTTTGGCTGCTTTTAAGAATTCCTCCTTGCTATTAAAAGTGGCTCCCTGTAATAGGTTTTGAGACAATGCGTTTGCTTTTCGTTTTACATTAAGTCCCCCTGGTAAAGTGCCCTCTGTCGTACACCCATTATAAACACACTCTATCATAGTGTTATATATTAGGTGCATTTGATCTTTAATTTCTTTTTCTGTTCTAAAAACCAATTCATTTTGATAGACGATATCAGAAATACTAGAATTTTTGGACATAAAATGGTCAGTAAGGTCTTGCGCCTTTTCAATGGGGTAAGGCAATTTTATTTCTTTTTCTTCATTGTTTTTTTCGCCTTCTTTTTCAATAAATCCACCACCTATGGAGTAATAAGTTTCTTCAAGTACAATTTCAGTTTCGTTAAACGCTTTAAATGTAAGTGTGTTAGGGTGGGTAGTAATTTTTTCTTTACTAAATTCGATAGCTACATTAGCGATAAACGGAATAGGAGTATTGTTAATGTTTATCAGCTCTGTATTCTTAATTTCCTGTATGTATTCATTAATCTTTTTTGTGTCAATTGTTTCTGGGAGGTGTCCTTCTAATCCTAAAGTTACAGCTACATCTGTGCCGTGCCCCTTACCTGTTTTAGAAAGAGAACCATACAAGTGAACTTTTACTGTTGTGATGGTTTTACCTTTCAATTGCTTTGCAAATCGGTTGGCAGCTTTCCATGGACCAAGCGTGTGTGAGCTAGATGGCCCTACACCAATTTTGTAAATGTCAAAAATACTTAATGGATCCATAAATTACTTCATTTTAAAAGCATGCAAATGTATACATCACACATTACAATCTGATTAAAAGGGGACTATTTATTTTTAAATTGAAGGAATGCTAAATGCGTTTATCTTTTAAATCACTTTTATCAACAGGATAAGCGTTTAATGTGCCCATTGCTTTAGCAATTATCTCTCCTTTTTGATTTTTAATTTCTCCTGAAGAATAAATAATTCTTTTTCCTTGATATTCTACTGTTCCTGTTCCTGTTAAAGTATCTCCTAGCAGTGCAGGTTTAAAATAACTGATTTTAAATTCTATGGTGCTTACTACTTTGTTATCCGAAGCAACAGCACTTAATGCGGCTACTCCAATTACTCCATCCATCATAGCAGCAATAGCTCCTCCGTGAGCAGAAGTAGGTGTAGCCAGATGTTTTTTCATAATTTTCATGGTATATACAATTTCTCCGGGAGAAACAACGGTTAATTGAAAATTATGGTCAGCACCAAAATGATTGAATTGATTGTATAGGTTGAGTAAATTTTCCATTAAAACATAACTATTTTATTATGAGAATGTTAACTTATATTTTCAAGTTCGTAAAAATAGTGATTTGTAAATTAGTAATTTTGTGTAAACTAAATAAATTGATGATGAAATTAAGAATTTTAAAACCAACGTTTCTTTTCATGTTAACTTTACTATTGTTTTCCTGTACAGCAGAGTTGGAAGAGAAAATAGCACAATTAGAAAAAGAAAAACTAGAAGCGAATAGTAATTTGGAAGGTAAAGAGGAATTGATAGTTGATTTTATCAATTCCATGAATGAAATTGAAGCTAATTTATCCTCAATTAAAGAAAAAGAGAATGTGGTAACTACTCGTTTTGATGAAGGAAATGTGGAGATGGACGATAACATGAAAGATCAAATTATTAATGATATTAATTTGATTAATGATTTGTTACAAGACAATAAAAATAAAATGGCAGCTTTGAATAAAAAACTAAAAAGTTCAAATGTGAAGATTGCTCAATTGGAAAAAATGATTGAGGGATTAGCCAAAAGAATTCAAGAGAAAGATGCTGAAATTGCAAGTTTGCAAAATCAATTGGCTGCAGCGAACCAACAACTAAAAGTATTGTTTGAAGAGTATAACAATCGTTTGGAAGAATTGGGAGATAAAGAAGATAAATTGAACACTGCATTTTATTGTTATGGTTCTTCTAAAGAATTGATAGAAAACGGAATTATAACCAAACAAGGTGGTTTTATTGGTATTGGAAAAACAGAAAAATTGTCCGCAGATTTTAATAAAGAATACTTTACTCAAGTAGATATTTCAACAGTAACAGAGATTCCGTTGATGAGTGAGAAAGTAAAAGTAGTAACCAATCATCCTACTTCATCTTATAAAATAGAAGGAGGAGAAAAGGAAGCAAAAAAACTGGTTATTTTAAAATCAGAAGATTTCTGGGGGGCATCTAAGTACTTAGTGGTAGTAGTAGGTTAATTTTAAAACTGATACGATAAGCTTATTCCTTTGGTGTTATCATACAAAAGGGGGTTTATTTGTATTTTTTTCCAAAAAGGATTGGGTTGTTGATTGATGCTATTTGCTTCTTTTTTGATTTCTGTACGTCCTCTTTTTACAGCATTTTTACCCATTACGTATCCTAGTAAAATAGCTAAAGGATAGTCGCTTACCCAATGCACTTTCGTTTGTGCCATTTGGTAACCCATTAACCCCATAAGAGTATAACCAACAGGTCGAATAAAACGGTATTCGTTATAATTGTCAGCTATTACGGTTAGGGTAGCCATTGCTGTAGCCATATGTCCAGAAGGCATGGCATCATATTGAGATGTATTTTTGTTGTACTTAGCAAAAGAAGGGAGAAATTTCCAATGACCTCCTCTTGGTGAAGTAGATACCACAGGACTTGTCCTTCCTGTAATTCGTTTAATACTTTGAGTAACAATTCCCATGGAAATTAATACTCCAGTAATTTCATTAGAAGTGGTTAAAGCCCTATTATCTTTTGTAAGTAATCCAAAGCTATAAAATCCAGCACTTAAAAATAAGGAAGTTATTCCATCACCTAAAAAGTACATAGCAGTAGGAAAATCTTCAGGGAGAGGAAGGGGGAGGGGTAAATTGTCTTCCCCTTTAAAAATAGACATACGAGATACGTTGACGAAATCATTTTCATTATTTAACCCAATCCTTCTAGCAGAAATTTGACTTTCGTTAATTAACTCCTCATCATAATAAAAAGTGATGGCTGTAGCTGCAAGCATAGTACTAATAGGAAGGATACTTTCTTTTTTCCAGGTAGATTTTCCCAAACCCACTAAATCTTTGGGGATGTTTTTGTAGAAGGTAAATGGTTTTGGGCGGTTATAGGAATAAGTAGCTCCCCGTATTTCAAATTCTTGTGGAGCGTTTCGGTTGTATATTTTTAAAGAATCTCTCTTTATAGCTAGAGAAGTTCCATAACAACCAATAATTAACAAAATAAATATAATTCGTTTAAGCATTGATAATCAGTTTTGTTAATTGATTGATTTGCTCTTTAGTGTTAAAACTATGTAAACAAATACGTAATCGTTCTTTCCCTTTAGGAACAGTAGGAGAGAGTATTGGTCGTACATCAAAACCTGCTTGCTGAATTTCTTCGGCAATTGATTTTACTTGATTGTTTTCTGGGATAATAATGCATTGTATGGCACTGTCACTTTTAATTAATTCTATGTTGCTGTTGTTAAATTGAGCTTTAAAATATTGAATAAGTTCATGAAGAGTTGTTATTCGATTTGTGTGCTGAGTTAAAAATTGATGTGCATTTTTAATAGTAACAATACTTGTTAAAGGCAATGCTGTTGTGTAAATAAATGCTCTTGAAAAATTGATTAAATAACCTCTTAATAAATTGCTTCCCAATACAATTGCGCCATGAGTTCCGAGTGCTTTACCGAAAGTAATTACTTTAGCAAATACTTCCTGATCCAATCCTAGTTGACTCACTAAACCTTCACCTTTAGATCCAAAAACGCCAATAGCATGAGCTTCATCAACAATTAATGCTGCATGGTATTGTTTGCTAATTTGTACTAACTCTTTTAGTGGAGCTTGATCTCCATCCATAGAGTAGATGCTTTCTACAGCAATATAAATATTCCCTTTTGCTTGTTTTAGCTTTTCCTCTAAAGCAGTTATGTTGTTGTGTTTAAAAGCAAAAGAATTAGCAAGGCTTAATCGAATACCATCTCTAATGGAGGCGTGAATTAATTCATCATAGATAATAGTATCTCCTCTTTGAGGAACACACGAAAACAAACCTACATTGGCATTGTATCCTGAATTAAATACTAATCCAGCAGGAGCATTATAAAATACTGCTAATTCTTTTTCTAATTCTTCAGTTATGGTGTGGTTTCCACTAATTAGTCGAGAACCAGTAGCTCCATAGGTATTGAATTCTTCATGGAAACTATGAATAGTCGATTCTTTAGCCAATCCTAAATAATCATTGGAGCAAAAATCAATTAAAGTAGGATTCGTTTTTAGTTCACGAAAGGCGTTTTCTGCTTTTCGTTGATCAAGTTTTTCTTGGATATGAATGTTATGCTTTTTCAATTTCTACGTTAGAGAGGTTAACTCTTCTATTTAAGAATTAATTCCTATAGCTTCTAAATTATTCATAAAATAGATGCTTCGACAGGCTCAGCATGACATTTTTTTAATCCGTCATTGCGAGGTACGAAGCAATCTCTATATCAGATTGCTTCATTTCGTTCCACTACATTCGCAATGGCGTAGTTATTTAGCTTCTTCCTTTAACTCTCTTCTAATTGCTTTTCCTTTTTCGGTAGCTGCAACATTTCGTTCAATGGTATGTCCTGGTCTGCTCCATTTCGCATCTTCTTTTTGAGTTGAAGCAGCTTTTCTAATTTTCACTTTCCCTGTATTGTCTTTCTCTTTTTCAGAAGGTGTTAAACCTAAAAGGTTAAACATTTGCATGTCTTCATTTTCTCCTGGATTGGGAGTGGTCAGTAACTTGTCTCCAGCAAAAATAGAACTTGCTCCCGCCATAAAGCATAAGGCTTGTCCCTCTTTAGTCATTTGTGTTCTTCCGGCAGATAAACGAACTGTTGATTTTGGAAAGACAATTCGGGTAGTAGCAATCATTCTTACTACATCCCATACGGGAACTATTTCTTGCTCTTCTAAAGGAGTTCCTTCTACAGGAACCAACGCATTAATAGGAATAGATTCAGGAGGATTACTTAATTTTAATAATCCCATTAACATTCCTATTCTATCATCAACGCTCTCCCCCATTCCAATAATCCCTCCAGAACATACTTTTAAAGCACTTTTTCTGACATTTTCTAAAGTTTTAATTCTATCGTTAAAACCTCTGGTAGAGATAATGTCTTTGTAATATTCTTCTGATGTATCAATGTTGTGGTTATAATAATGTAACCCCGCTTCTGCTAAACGTGTTGCTTGACTTTCAGTAACCATTCCCAAAGTACAACAAACCTCCATTTCTAAATCACGTAAACCAGAAACCATTTTGAGCACTTGCTCAAAATCTTCACCATCTTGCACATTTCTCCAAGCCGCTCCCATACAAACTCTTGAAGAACCATTTTCTTTAGCTGCTTTTGCAGTAGATAATACTTCTTCAACAGGCATTAAATCGTTTTTCTCTATACCAGTATGGTAACGAGCTGCTTGTGGGCAATAACCACAGTCTTCAGGACATCCTCCTGTTTTTATGGAGATTAATTTACTTACTTGAATTTTTAAAGGGTCATGGTATTCTCTATGCACCTGTGCAGCTTTAAATATCAGCTCCATTAGTGGTTGGTTGTATACGTCAAGAATTGCTTCTTTAGTCCAAGTTGTTGTATTGTCTGTCATAAATCTCTTTTGAAATGTAAAAGTAATGTTTTTAGTAAATAGTTTGAAGTGATGAAGTAATTAAGGTAAGCTTTTTTCCCCAATCACTTAATTACTATATTAAGTTTGTAACTTAAACTTTAATAACTTTACAGTCTTGTAACTTTCAAACACGAAGAATGCGAATAGACATTATCACCGTTTTACCCGATTTATTGGAGAGCCCATTAAACACTTCCATATTAAAAAGAGCTCAAGAAAAAGGACTAGTGGAGATTAATGTGCATAACCTTAGAAATTATTCAACCAACAAACAAAAAAGCATTGATGACTATGCCTTTGGAGGTGGAGCTGGAATGGTGATGCAAATTCAACCTATTGCTGATTGTATTGAAAAATTACAAGCAGAACGATCTTATGATGAGGTAATTTATATGACTCCTGATGGAGAAACGATGAATCAAGGAATGGTGAACACCTTATCATTAAAACAAAATCTTATTATTTTGGCAGGACACTATAAAGGGGTTGATGAAAGGGTAAGGGAATTATTCATTACGAAAGAAATTTCTATTGGAGATTTTGTTTTAACGGGAGGGGAGTTGCCAGCTGCTATTTTAAGCGATGCAATTATACGTTTAATACCAGGTGTAATTAGTGATGAAACTTCTGCTTTAACTGATTCCTTTCAGGATAATTTATTAGCACCACCAGTTTATACTCGTCCTGAAAATTACAAAGGGCATAAAGTGCCTGAAATATTATTGGAAGGGAATCATAAAAAAATTGATGCTTGGCGAGAAGAACAAGCAATAGAACGAACTAAAAAGAGACGACCAGACTTATTAGAGTAATTAGTGAAAAGTTTGTAAAGTAGAAAGTTAAAAAGTTGTTCATACCTCATTCACTTTTAACTTTATAAACTTGCTACTTTAAACTCTCTGTTTCTTCATTTTTACATTTTTCATCGGGCAAAGCCCCACAAAAACCGCAAGGTTCTCCTTCTTCATTTAATACTCTACTAGAGCTAGCACAAGTTTTATCAAAGGTCCCTCCTTTTTTGAAAATGATCTTCACAGCCATTCCAAAAACACCTAAAGCCAACAGCCCTGTTATTAAAAGAAATAATTTCATAAAACGAAATTAAGATTTATTCAATAATACAGGGTTTAAATGGCAACACAATTAGCATTCTTTTTTTATGAGTAATATCATTTTATAGTTGCTTTCTCATTTTTTAACATTGTATTGCTGTTTATTCAACATATTTATAGCAATTTTACGATCTAAATAATGAAGTATGAAACCAATTTTATTGATAGCATTAGTATTAAGTGCTTTTATAGTGAAAGGACAAGAAAAACAAGATGAGCATGTAGTTCAATTTACAGGGGTAGTAGTTGAAGGGGACAGTTTAAAACCTATGCCTTTTACACACATTACCATAAAAAATTCTAGAATGGGGACCATTTCTGATTATTATGGCTTTTTCTCATTTGTAGCACATACAAATGATACGATTCTTTTTTCAAGTGTGGGTTATGAAAGAAATAAGTTTGTAATTCCTGATTCATTAGAGGAGAAAAGTTATTCCATTATCCACATGATGGTAAAAGATACGATGTTGTTAAAAGAATTTACCGTTTTTCCTTGGCCAACGCGAGAACAGTTTAAACAGGCTTTTTTAACAGTAGAGATACCAGATGATGACTTAGAACGTGCTAAGAAAAACTTATCAAGAGAGAGCATGATGGCTGTTGCAGGAAAAGTACCTATTGATGGCTCTACAACATATAAGTACGCGTTACAAAATCGCTATACTCAATTGTATCAAGCAGGAGGTTACCCGTCTCTTAAATTACTAGATCCAATTGCTTGGAGCAAATTTATCAAGGCATGGCAAGATGGTGATTTTAAGGAAAAAAGAAATGTCAAATACACTCCGGAGTAGTTTTAGGAGGTGATGAAGTAATTGAGCTAAATAATTCCTAACCTTATCAACTTAAAACTATTTAATTTTAGAGCAACAAACCAAAATAGGTTTATTGTGTTGATTGGTAGTAGCAAATAGATAGGTGTTTCCGCCATCTTTTAGTTTTAACTTTTTCTTTACCGATTCAGGTTTTTCATTAAAGTTTCTGCAAGTAATATTGGCTTGCTTAATGTTTAGCGGTTTAAATTCTTTTAAATTGTAATTCAATACTTGCTGAATATGAAAAATTCTTCCTGGAAAATCAGGAATCATTTCTTTGCTAGTGTATAAGTGGCTGTTAGGGGCTAGTTTCTGAATGTTAAGAGAAGTAGCAATTGTATTAAAAGCTCCAGCTTTTAATATTGCAACATTGGGTTCGTACAAATATGTTTGAGGTTCGCTGAAAGTTGGAGTGTTCATGATTTCATCAGTTAGCCGAAAACTAAAGTGTTGAGGTGGGCTTCCTAAATTAATGGTTTCGATTTTAATTGTTTTAGAAGTTCCTTTGTCTAGTAAATACAACACTTCTTTACATTCATTGTTTACAGCAATAACAAATACCTTACTTACATATTTTAAATCTTTTATACTTTGTTTGATATCTAATAATGGAGCAGTTTTAACCAAAATTTGATGAGTAATTTTAAAGATGTCATCACTCAATTCAATAATGTTAGGCATGCATTCATTTAAAAAAAATACACGTTGGGTTTCATTTCTTCTACTTGGATCAATGTAAGCTACATCATATTGGGTAGTGTTCGTTTTTAAAAAGTTTTCACAAGTAGTATTGATTGTTTTTATGTTTGTAGCACCAAGTAATTTGAAATTGGTATTGGCTGTTTCAAATAATTTGGTGTTTTGTTCGAGATAGGTAATGTCATCAATTTGTTTGGAGAAGTAATAACTGTCAATTCCTAGCCCCCCTGTCAAATCGATTAAGCTTTTCCCTTTTACCAATGTGCTTTTGTAAATAGCAGTTTGTTCTGAAGAACATTGTTCCATAGAAAGAGCAGAGGGGTATATAAAATCAGGGTTATTGTAAAGTTCAGGTAATTTCTTTTTGGCTTTTTGGATGCCATTGATTTGGTTGATGATGAACTCTTTATCCAATTCAGATTTTTTACTCAATAGCAAAGCAACTTCGGAAGAAGTTTTGTTTTTGTGTTGTTGGATGAATTCTTGGTTGGTCATTATTGAGTGATTGAATGCTTGAATGCTTGAATGGTCAAATTGTTTTGGTTATATCTTTATATAGACATTAATTCATGCATTAAATCATTCACACATTATAGCATTAATCATTGCGTAAAAGCATACTGAATAATATTCGCTCCCATTTGTAGTGCTTTCGTTCGGTTAGCAGGAGAGTCATTGTGTACCTCTTCATCTTCCCATCCATCACCTAAATCACATTCAAAATCGTAAAAACAAATGAGTCGTCCTTCATAAATCAACCCAAAACCTTGAGGGGGCTTTTCATCATGTTCATGTATTTTGGGTAGACCATTATTAAAGTTATATTTCTGATGATAAATAGGATGGGAGTATGGAATTTCTACCAATTCCAATTCTGGAAATACTTTTTTAAGTTGTGGGCGTAAGAATTTATCCATTCCATAGTTGTCAGAAATGTGTAAAAAACCTCCACCAATTAAATAGCTTCTTAAATTTTGAATTTCATCATCATTAAAAATAATGTTTCCGTGACCAGTAAGGTGAACAAAAGGGTAATTGAAAATTTCTGAGCTCCCTACTTCTATTAATGCTTGTTCAGGGTTGATGTTTGTGTTGAGGTTTTGGTTACAGAATTCAATTAAGTTGGGCAAAGAAGTTTCTAGGTTAGCATACCAGTCGCCTCCACCATTGTATTTTAACAATGCCATTTGGTAACTGCTGTTCTGAGCTGAAGAAACAGAGAACCCTAGAAGTAGGAGTATGCTTAAAAGTTTATTCATTTAATAAATTTATGGTATGACATGCAACAATTCCTGCTGTTTCAGTTCTTAGTCTACTCTTTCCTAAAGATATCGGGATAAAACCATTTTTTTTTGCTAATTCTACTTCTTCCCCGGAGAAATCTCCCTCAGGACCAATCAAAACTAATGCATTTTCTCCGATTGGATAATCAGTTTTAAGTAGTTTTTTATTGCCTTCATGGCAATGGGCGATGTATTTTTTTCCATCAAAAGGAGTAATAACTATATTTTTAAGAGGAGTTACTGGATTTATTTGTGGTAAGGTTGCTTTTAAGGATTGTTTCATAGCAGAAACAGCGGTTTTAACCAATCGTTCTTCTTTGAGGTTTTTTCTTTCAGAATGCTGTGTAAGTATAGGGGTTATTTCATGAATCCCTATTTCAGTACATTTTTCGATGAACCATTCTGTGCGTTCGTTGTTTTTTGTAGGAGCAATAGCGATATGGAGATACGGCAATTTTGATTCTTCAATTCTTTTTTGTTGAATTTCAAACCCACATTTTTTGGGATGTGCATTGGTGATTTTTGCTTCATAAAAAGTTCCTTTTCCATCCACCAGTAGAATAAGATCGTTTTCTTTTAAACGTAAAACACGAATAGCATGCTTAGATTCAATCTCATCTAAAAATTGAAAAGTATCTTTATTGATGTTTGGTTGATAAAACAAATGCATAACTACAAATTACCTCATTATTTATCGATAAAAAAAGGAGTTGAAAAGCAACTCCTTTTAGTTTATTATAAATTTTAAGTTGAACTAAAAAATTAATGAACCTCTATCTCATAAGGCATGCGAGCCATAATTCCAGATTGAGTTTTTAATTCGTTAGCCTTTTGGTAATATTTATAGTTATCACCTAAATACATTTGAAGTAATCTTGCTTTTGCTTCCCCGGATAATTCTAAAATAATTTGCTCAAAAGGATCTTTTCTTTTAGGATAATCTTCTGTTCGGTAATCTTTTAATTTTGCCATTTTTTTTGCAATCGCTAACGCTTCCTCTAACCCTCCAATTTCATCTACCAATCCAATTTCTTTGGCATCTAATCCTACCCACACTCTTCCTTGACCAATAGAATCCACAGTTTCTTTCGAAATGCTTCTTCCTTTAGCCACTTTTGTGATGAAATCATCATAAATTCTTTCTACACCTATTTGTATGATGTCTTTTTCTTCTCCAGTTAGTGGTTTAAAGATAGTTAGCATGTCGGCATGTTTGTTGGTTTTAACACCATCAAAAGTAATTCCCAGCTTGTTGTTGAAGAATCCTTGAGCATTAGGAATAACACCAAAAACACCGATAGAACCAGTTATTGTTTTTTCACTGGCAACAATTTTATCAGCTGCGCAAGCAATATAATACCCACCAGAAGCAGCAACATCCCCCATAGAAACTACTACTGGTTTTACTTGCTTGGCAAGCGTAACCTCTCTCCAAATTACGTCAGAAGCTAAAGCGCTTCCTCCAGGGGAATTAACTCTCAATACAATGGCTTTTACTTTTTCATCCAAACGAGCTTCACGAATGGCATTAGAGATTGTTTCTGATCCCATGTTCCCTTGTGTGCTTTTTCCACTAACTATTGCTCCTGAAGCATAAACAATAGCTATTTTGTTTTTAGAGAATTTTGTTTTTTCTCCTGGTAATTTTGCTTTAGCGTATTTACCTAGCCTGATGAATTTAATTTCTTCCTCTTTTTTGAGTTTCAAACGTTTGTGAAGTTGAGCTAACAATTCATCTTTGTATACCAATTCATCTACAAATTTATATTTTACAGCATCTTCTGCATTTTGAATTTTTATCTCGTCTGCTAATGCATTTATCTCACTTACCTCAATATTTCTACTCCCAGCAATTTTATTGGTGATGCTTCCCCAAACGGTGTTTAGTATTTTTTCTAGTTGTTCTCGGTTAGAAGGGCTCATTTTTTCTAGCATATAAGGTTCAACAGCACTTTTAAATTTTCCATGACGAATAATTTGCATTTCAACATCCATTTTCTCTAACATTTTTTTAAAGAACATTAACTCAGTAGCCAAACCTCTTAGTTCCATTATTCCAGCAGGATTTAAATAAATTTCATCAGCAACGGAAGCCAAGTAATAAGAAGTTTGTGTATACACTTCTGAATAACTAATGATCCATTTACCTGAAGATTTAAAGTCATTTAATGCTTTACGGATTTCTTCGATAGAAGCTAGTCCTGTATTAATTACGGATAAATCAAGGTAAATTCCTTCAATTCGATCATCTTTTTTAGCTTTTTCAATACTTTCAATGATTTTACTCAAACTCAAATTTTCGTTGGCCTCAAATGTTTCAAAGTTGAAACTTTCAAAAGGATTATCAGAGGCTCTATCATTTATTGGAGAATCAAATTTTAAGTGTAAAACACTATTGTTGGCTACAAAGGGCACTTTGTTTTCCCCTCCAGAAGCAGAAGAAACTAACGCTCCAATAACACCTATAAAGATGAAGAACATTAATGTAAATGTGACTAATAAACCAACAATGGTAGCCAACATGTATTTAAAAAACTGTTTCATTTCTTTTAATTTTGAGTTATTTTACTTTTGTAAAAGTAGAACTAAGAATTTAATTTTGAGTAATTATATACATTAAAGGTCTTAATTGAAGGATAAACGGAATTGATGAAACAAGTAGTATTAGGGTTAGGTGGAAATATTGGAGACACGAAGAAGATTTTATCCCAAGCTATCCATCTAATTAATGAGGAAATAGGGGCAGTAAAATTAAAATCAAGTTTATACCAAACAAAAGCGTGGGGAGTTGAGAATCAGCCTGATTTTATTAATGCGGTGATAGCTATTGAAACAACATTATTGCCCCATGAAGTTTTAGAAACGTGCTTATCTATAGAAAAAAAAATAGGAAGAGATAGGTTAGGTAAAAAAAAATGGACGGAGCGAATGATTGATATCGATGTGTTATTTTATGAAAACGAAATTATAGATACTTTTTCTTTAAAATTGCCACATAGTCATATTCATGAAAGAAATTTTGTATTGTATCCATTAGCAGAAATTTTACCCAATTTTAAACACCCAGTACTAGGAAAAACGGCATTAGAGATGAAGAATCAAGCAAAAGACCGACAAATGGTTACATTACTAAAAGATAAAATTTAAAAGATTAATAGTGAATAGTTTTTCATAAGTTAAAAGTATTCACTATAATTGCAGTTGAAATTTGAACAATTTAAGAATAATTGAATAATAAGATGAAAAATCAAAATGTAAAATTATTGGCTCTAGTTGCAGTAGCAGCTACCGCTTTTGTTGCTTGTAACCCTTTGTCTAAAATGATAAAGAGACAAGCTGAAGTTAATTATGAATTAACTCCTAATCCTGTAGAAATGCATGCGGATAGCATTGAAATTGCTATTAACGGAAGTTTCCCGGAAAAATATTTTAACAAAAAAGTGTCTGCAACTATTACTCCTGTTTTGGTTTACGGAGAAAACTCAGAATCTTTTGCTCCATTACAATTAAAAGGAGAAGTTTCTGAAGCAGAAGGAACAACGATTAACTACGAAAAAGGAGGAAGTTTCTCTCATACTGCAAAAATTCCGTATAAAGATGGGATGGAAGTAGCTACTGTTGAGTTAAGAGCTACAGGAGAATACAAAGGAAAAACGAAAGATTTAGATCCTAGAAAAGTAGCTGACGGAACGATTATCACTCCAAAATTAGTAATGTCTTCAGACAAAGGAATTATGGGGCTTGATAAGTTTGTGAAGTTTACGTTAGAAGATAATAATGTTGTTATTAATTATTTAGTGAACAATTCTGTTGTTAGGGCTAGTGAATTATCTGATGATGATATTAAAGCATTAAAAGCTAACATTAAGGAGTGGCAAAAAAATGTAAAGATGGAGTTCAACAGTATGGTTGTTGATGCTTATGCTTCACCAGAAGGGGAGTTAAGTAAAAACGATAACCTAGCTAATGAGAGAGCTGCTTCAGGAGCTAAAGCAATTACTGGTATTTTAAAAGGTGCTAAAGTAGAAACTGCTGAAGGTTTTGCTTCTTTGAATGGAAAAGGGGAAGATTGGGATGGATTTAGAAAATTAATGACTGAATCTGACATTGCAGATAAAGAATTAATTATTAGAGTTTTAGAAACATACTCTGATTTAGAGAAAAGAGAGCAAGAAATTAAAAACTTAGCTGCTACTTATACAGAAGTTGCTAAGAAAGTATTGCCAGAATTAAGAAGATCTCAGATCAACTTAATTATGAAGCACCATAACTTAACTGATGAAGAAATTAAAGTTTTAGTGGATACTAAAATTGATTCATTAGATGTAGAGCAAATGTTATATGCAGCTACTTTGTATAATGATGATGCCAAAAAAGAATCTATTTACAAAAGTGTTTCTTCAGTTCACGCTGCTGATTGGAGAGGACCAAATAACTTGGGTTACATCTATTTAACTCAAAACAAATTAGCTGATGCTAAAGCTGAGTTTGAAAAAGCAAATGGTTTATCTGCTGATAACCCAATTGTAAATAATAACTTAGGTGTTATTGAGCGTTTAAATGGAAATTTAGATGCTGCAATGGAATATTATGATAAAGCGTCTGGTGCTGGAAGTGAAGTAAGTGAAAACAAAGGAATCATTTACATCATTAAAGGAGATTACGCATCAGCTACTTCTAGTTATTCTGGAGTTAATTCATTTAATGCTGCTTTAGCTAATGTGTTAAACGGTAACAATGATATTGCTGGAATAATTGATGGTTCTTCTGATAAAGATGAGGCTTTATCTTATTATTTAAAAGCGGTTGCTGCTGCTAGAGCTGGAGATAAAAACATGTTAGTAAACAACTTAAAAACAGCTACATCTAAAGATGCTGCTTTAAAAGCAAAAGGGAAAAATGATGCTGAGTTTATTAAGTTTAGAGATGATGCTGAATTTCAAGCTGCAGTAAACTAATTATACTATTTTGATTTTTAGAAAGCCCTCCGATTTATATCGGGGGGCTTTTTTTGGAATTAATAATTATCTTGCTTTATTGTTTTTAATATTTAAAAAATTATGAAAAAAATAGTATTTATCCTTGTTGTAAGTGTTATTACCTTAACAACATCATGCGCTAAAGAACAGTGTGAATGTACTGTTAATGGTCAAACACAAACATTTACTGAGGATGATATTTCTAATGGGTCAACTGTAGAAGAAGCTTGTGATGATTCAGACAAGTTGAATAAATCGGCAGGAACAGGTTCTTGTAAGATGATATAATGTTTCGACATAAAAACTACTAATCAATATAGTGAGGGATATTTTATAGGATGAGACTATTAAGTAACAGTTTGAGAATAGTTGTTGGCTTGGTATTTATTGCTTCAGCTGTGGCGAAACTGTTTCCAATAGAACCCTTTGAACTCATTTTTATAGAATTAGGAATTTCCAATTGGCTATTGGTTCCCTTTCTCTCCCGTACTATTATTGCCATGGAGTTGTTCCTAGGATTGTGCATCCTGTTTAATACATGGTTCAACAACATCATTTATTATTTAGCCCAAACCGCTTTATTCCTTTTTACGGGCTATTTAATATTTATATTGATTACTCAAGGGAATAGTGCTGATTGTGGTTGTTTTGGGAAGTGGTTGACACTTTCTCCACTTCAATCATTATTAAAAAATGTGTTGTTAATGGTTTTCTTGTTTTTAATTAAAAAGCAACACTATAGTAGTGGATTAAAATGGGTGTTTCCATTGGTGTTTTTGATAAGTTCGTTTGTAAGTGTTTTTTTAGTCAACAAAGTAGGATTGCAAAATGTTCAAGGAAAATCAATTGATGAACCCATTGATTTATCAGCTCTTCCTGGCTTATATAAAAAACAGGAAAAAGTACCATTTCAGGAAGGGAAAAAATTGGTAATATTTTTAAGTGCCCATTGCAAGCATTGTACTAGTGTTGCTTATCGTTTAGCATATGTGGTTAAAGCAAGGCATCCATCTAATGTTATTTTGGTATTAGCTGCTTTGGAAGAACAATACATACAACCATTTTTTGATGAAACAGGATTATTACTCCCTTTTATATGGGTAGATAATGATTCATTTCTCCAATATACAGGAGGAAAGATACCTGCTTTTATTTATTTAGAAAATGGGATATTGAAAAAGAGATGGGCTGGGGAGTTTGTGAAATTAGACGAGCTCGAAGCTGTGTTTGAAAAATAAAAGTTAATTTTTTATTTTCTGAAACAAATCCCATATCACTATTCCTACACTTACAGCAATGTTTAATGAATGCTTAGTGCCAAATTGAGGTATTTCTATTACTAAATCACTTTCATTAATTACTTGTTGCTCCACTCCTTTAACCTCATTGCCAAAAACAACAGCTATTTTGTTGTTGAGGTTAATTTCTAACTCATTTAACATTACGCTATTTTCAGCTTGTTCTATAGCAGCTATTTGGTAGCCTTTTGTTTTTAACTCCTTTATTGCTTCAGAAGTTTCTTTAAAGTATTTCCAAACTACTGTTTCGGTAGCTCCTAAAGCTGTTTTTTGAATTTCTCGGTGTGGTGGCTGTGCAGTAATACCACATAGATAAATGGCTTCAATGATAAACGCATCAGCAGTCCTAAAAGTAGAGCCAATATTGTTTAAACTTCGGATGTTGTCAAGCACAATAACGATAGGTGTTTTTTCGGAAGATTTAAATTCTTCTGGAGAAATTCTATGGAGTTCATCGTTACTAAGCTTTCTGTTCATAAATAATTATTAATTGTTAGACAAATTTAAGGGAAATTTTAGTCATTCAATTAAGTTTGTGTATCGTGTAATTTTATTAAGATTTGGCAAAGACAAAGGATACTGTAACCCCATTAATGAAGCAGTACAATGCGATTAAAGCAAAGTATCCTGATGCTATGCTGTTATTTAGGGTGGGAGATTTTTACGAAACTTTTGGAGAAGACGCCATTAAAGCGGCAAATGTTTTAGGAATAGTATTAACTGCAAGAAATAACGGAAGTTCAAAATTAGAATTAGCAGGATTTCCTCACCATTCTTTAAACACTTATTTGCCTAAATTGGTAAGAGCTGGAATGCGCGTAGCAATTTGTGATCAACTGGAAGCACCAAGTAAAGAGAAAAAAATTGTAAAAAGAGGAGTGACTGAGCTGGTTACGCCAGGAGTAACACTCAACGATCAAATTTTAGATCACAAATCCAATAATTTTTTGGCAGCAATTCATTTTGATAAAAAAGAAATAGGAGTTGCTTTTTTGGATGTTTCTACTGGAGAGTTTTTGGTGGCTCAGGGTAGTGCAGAATACATCGATAAATTGTTACATGGGTTTAGCCCTAATGAAGTGTTGTTTCAACGGAATTATAAAAAACAATTCGTTGAAAAATTTGGAGACCAGTTTTATACGTTTTGCTTAGATGATTGGGCATTTACAGAAGATTTTGGAAATGAAACCTTGCAAAAGCATTTTCAAACCAATTCTTTAAAAGGGTTTGGAATAGAAGAAATGCCTTATAGTATTGCAGCAGCGGGAGCTGTTTTGCATTATTTATCGGACACACAACACAATAAAATCAATCACATCACTAGTGTATCAAGAATAGAAGAAGATAGGTATGTGTGGTTAGATCGATTTACTATCCGAAATTTAGAATTGATTTATTCGCCTAACGAAAATGCTAAAACACTAATTGATGTCTTAGACAAAACCATTTCACCAATGGGAGCTCGTTTATTAAAAAGGTGGGTGGCATTACCGTTAAAAGATGTACACCCTATTAATGAGCGATTAGATGTGGTGGATTATTTTGTGAAAAATACTACCATTCAAGAAGAGGTGGCGGCCTACATTAATGAAATAGGAGATTTAGAACGGCTAATATCTAAAGTAGCTACTGCTCGAATCAACCCAAGAGAAGTAGTGCAATTAAAGCGTGCTTTGGGAGTTATAGAGCCGATTAAACAGCTCTGTGCTAGTTCTAAGAATAAATCGTTAATGAAAATTGCAGAGCGACTAAACCCTTGCGAAATCATTAAAAATAAAATAGGAGAACAGCTCCAGGAGGACCCTCCTGTGGCAGTACAAAAAGGAAATGTAATTGCAGCAGGTGTTTCTGAAGAGCTGGATGAGTTACGTCAGATTTTAAACTCTGGTAAAGATGCATTGGTAGAGATTCAAGAAAGAGAGAGTGAAAAAACAGGCATACCAAGTTTAAAAATTGCGTTTAACAATGTGTTTGGATATTACATTGAGGTGCGAAACACACACAAAGATAAAGTGCCGGAGAGTTGGCACCGTAAGCAAACCCTCACACAAGCAGAGCGATACATTACCGAAGAATTAAAAGAATACGAATCCAAAATATTAGGAGCAGACGAAAAAATACTGAATCTAGAAACACAATTGTTTAACAATTTAGTATTGGAATTGTCGGATTACATTGTTCCGATACAACTCAATGCGGTATTAATTGCACAGCTAGATTGTTTACTTTCTTTTTCAGTATTGGCTGAAGCCAATCATTATACAAAACCTGTTTTAGCTGATGATAAAATAATTGACATTAAGGATGGAAGGCATCCCGTTATTGAACAACAATTACCAATTGGCGAAGAATACATAGCCAATGATATTTACTTAGATGATACTACGCAACAAATCATGATGATTACGGGGCCCAACATGAGTGGTAAATCTGCTTTATTACGACAAACAGCATTGATTACCTTAATGGCTCAAATAGGCTCTTTTGTTCCTGCAAAACACGCTAAAATAGGAGTAGTAGATAAAATATTTACCAGAGTGGGTGCTTCAGACAATATCTCTCAAGGAGAATCTACCTTTATGGTAGAAATGAATGAGACAGCTAGTATTTTAAATAACTTATCAGACAGAAGTTTGATTTTGCTGGATGAGATTGGAAGAGGAACAAGTACCTATGATGGGATATCTATTGCTTGGAGTATTGCCGAATATTTACATGAACAACCATCAGCTAAAGCCAAAACGTTGTTCGCTACACATTATCATGAGTTGAATGACATGACCAATTCGTTCAAACGAATTAAAAATTACAATGTATCGGTAAAAGAAATCAATAACAAAATCATCTTTTTAAGAAAGCTAGTTGAGGGCGGAAGTAACCATAGTTTTGGTATTCATGTGGCAAAAATGGCTGGGATGCCTAAAAAGATGTTGGATAGAGCTAACGAGGTATTGAAACAATTAGAAAGCTCTCATGTAGGAGCCAAAGGAAATAAAAAGAAAGTACAAACTCCAGTAGATCTGGATGACATGCAATTGAGCTTTTTTCAATTGGATGACCCGGTATTGGAACAAATTAAAGAAGAACTCATCAATATTGACATCAATACGCTAACTCCTGTTGAAGCGTTAATGAAATTGAATGAGATAAAAAAAGCGGTAGGAGGATAAGCTAGTAAGCGACCCTTTTTTGTGTAAAAAATTGCCTGTCATTAATTACTTGAATTAATATCACACCCTTGTAGTTTAATGTGAATTGTGTAGCGGAATGAAATCGTTTTTGAATCAATAATTGCCCGGTAGCAGAATAAATGTTCAACAAATTGCTACCATTATTGTTCGTAAACACACTTCCTTCTTTTCCGTTGAATACCATTTGAATATCTTTTTCTTGATAGTTGTTAACAGAAGTAGGTGTAGGGAAAATATACTCAGAAGTACTCATCCCCCAATAATTCGAATCAGCATGCATTTCTGGTCCTTCAAAATGAACGTGGTACGTGGTGTCTGTCCCACTTATTTCAGCCAATCGGTTGCCTGCATAATAAATTCTGAGTTTGTTTCCATCTACCAGTGGACTAATAGACCTTAACTCAGAAAGGTATTCTCCTTGTCCATTTGTCCAATCAAAATCGTACATGGTGTGGATGGGTTGGTCATCATGGTACCATTTAGTTAAATCACCATAACTTTTAAACTGATGCAATGCCGCTTGATACCATTTGCCACTAACACTTTTTGCTACATCGGTAAACAAATAGATGGTATCACCTACCATTGTTGCAGAAGGAGTGGAAAGTCCCCACCAATCGCCTGAAGAAGGATATACATCTGTAGGTATTTTAACAATAGGCATGGTATCCAAAATGGTACTTCCATCAATTGTTCGGAGTAGCCCAATCGATTGCTCAACAATACTGTTTACTGGCCCAGCGGCAGTAAAAAAGACATACAAGGTGTCATCTTTTACCATTGCTCCAGGCTCTCCCACAATCTCTCCCATCCAATGTGCTCCTCCATCCGATTCAACAAAGGGTGTTGTGTCCATTGTCCAGTTGATGCCATCAGCAGAAGTAGCATGAGCAATTACAAAGTCTTGGGCAACATTTTGTTGGTAAGAGGTAGTGCAGAGATGATACATTCCATTATAATAAACCACAGAAGGAGTTTCTGTACCTCCTTCATAATAAGTGCTTGGCACTGGTCCTAAAACGGGAGTAGTTGGGTTTAATGTCCAGTTGTAACCATCGTTGGAAGTTAATCGATATATCTTTACGTGGATGTTTTGTAACCCTCCAGTGCTTGCTGAGGCATACATTACATATTGACCATTATCTTTAATGACACATGGATCGTTCCAAGCTGCTCCATGCAAAAAATCTCCATATTGAATTAAAGGGCTTGTGATGGAGTAAGGGGTATAAGTAGGAAAAAAAGCAGTATCCAATTGCCCAAAGGAATGTATAGAAACAATTAGGGAGAATAGGGTTAGTTTTGTTTTCATTTGGTTTTTTTTTAACGACCCGGCTATGCGCAGTGCGGGATTGAAAAGCAATAGTTTTCAATCGAGCACGAACGGTAGCCAAAGCTGTGTTTTGTGTTTTTAAATTTATACAACAAAAACGTCAAAGCGGAGCTTTGGCGGAATAGAAGCACCGACCTTTCGGTATTTCCTTCAGCCCGCATTGCGTATAGGTTTTGTTGCCACACGTTTTTTTAATTTGCTTCAAATAGTTTTTTCAAAAATTCAGCTCTTTTTTCTTCTGTCCAATTGTCTGTGAAGACTGCGAAGTTGTATGCGTACTTGTTCTTGGCTCCATAAAGAAAGATTGTATTTGCATTATTTCCATTCGCAGTCCAAATAACAAAGTTGTCGCCCGAAGACTTCTCTTTTATTTCAAATCCTTGTTTTTCGTAGTGGTCTTTTTCCCATTCGTAAAATTTCTTTGCAAACTCTTTGTCTGTGATTGTCTCGCTGTAGAAAGGATATTTTTCCTGTGGATTTTTAGTCACGGCAATAGAAGTCGAGTCTTTGTCAACGAAGAAATGTTGTCGACTTACTTCATTGTACTTGGTTTTAGTCCATTGTCCTGGAATTTCAATATTTCCGTAGGGCAGAAGAGTTAAGGTCGTAACATTTTTGGTTTGGTCGTAGCTGTCTGCAACAATCATTGAAGTTTTAGTTGTCGAACAGCTAATTGTCAGTCCAAGAAGAAATATGGTTAATAGTCTGAATTTCATTTTTTTTAATGTGTGGCAACGGTTTGCGGCTTGTCGTATTGGGGGCTTTCGGAGCATAAAACTGTCAACCAAGCACAAATGTTTATTAGATGTACAACTGTTCAATTTACCACGTCTGCCCCCATTACGCCAAACCGCTGTTATCAGCTGCCCTTCTTTCGTCCGTTCGTTGGTCGTCTGTCGGGTGTTGCGGTGCGTTGGCTTGGTAGCTCTTTTGCATTTTTTTGTCTCGTCCTGAAAAAAGTTTACAGTTTAGTTAGATAATCCTGATATAAGTTTACAGTTTAAAACTAATCCTAAAACTCGTTTACAAGTATAGGTTTTTTTTGATAATAATTCTTCCATAGTT
>JAGFIT010000061.1 GCA_024103385.1 Vicingus serpentipes | reverse complement strand
ATATACTTATTTACAAGTCGATCAAAGAGAATACCTTCAAGTTTCATTAAAAGATTCTCTTATTGCAAATAGCAAGTATTATGTTAGTTTATATGTGGCTCTGACTAAAAGTTCAAAATATGCAATAGATTCTTTAGGTATTTATTTTTCTAATGATAGTGTTATAAGTGCATCATTAGAGTATTTATCCCTTTCTCCTCAAGTAAGTAGTGGTTCAAACTTTGTTACAGATACAAGTTGGCAAAAAATTTCAGATACCCTAATCGCTAACGGAGGAGAAAAATATCTCATTATTGGTAATTTTTCTTCTGATAACCAAACTTCTGTAATTGATGTAGGAGGAAGCTTAGGAGGAGGTTATTATTTTATAGATGACGTTTCGGTTACTTTAATAGATAGTATTGTGGGCATTGCGGAAAAAAGAAATGAAAATACAACTATCATATACCCCAATCCTACAAAAGGCGCTATCACTATGTCATTGAGTAAAGCACCCCATGAAGCAAGTGCATTGATTATTTATAACGTTCTGGGTGAACAAGTGGAAAATATTCCCATTCGAGGAATAAACACCCAACTAATACTTCAACAACCTGCGGGTGTCTATTTTTATCACTTTAAAATTAAACAAGAAGTGGTTTCTTCGGGGAAGTTGATTATATCTCATTAAATCAAAGGTTTTGATAATAAAACTTTGTCGATGCTTTTTCGTATCTTGATTTTATGTTACATCGTATCTTCATAATTGTTAGTTTGTTATTGATGGTTTTTTCATAATTGTTAGTTTGTTATTGATGGTTTTTTGTGCTACTTCGCAAAACCTTATTCCCAATTGGAGCTTTGAGAACTACTCTGTTTGTCCTAACGGTGGTGGTCAAATTATTAAAGCAGTTCCCTGGTTTCAACCTGAGCAAAACATGACTAGTACTACGGATTATTTTAACCAATGTGCGACTTCGATTGTGGGAGTTCCTGTAAACCAAGACGGTTATCAGGATGCCAGAACCGGTGGAGCATACGGAGGAATTATTTTATTTGGAAGTTTAAATCCTGAATTTCGGGAGTATCTTGAAATTAAATTAACCGATTCATTAAAACTGAATTACAGGTATTTGGTCAGTTTTTATGTGAATTTAGCAGAGGTTTCGGGTTTTGCTATAGATGCCATTGGGGTATATTTTTCTGCTGATAGCGTATTAAGAAATGACTATTATGTATTACCTCATTCCCCACAAATCATCAACAAGAATGGGATAATAAGTGATACGTTAAACTGGATCAAAATACAAGACACATTGGTAGCTAAAGGTGGGGAGCAATTTATAACCATTGGTAATTTTAACAATGATAGTGCTACTTCAAAAGTAAATCTTAATGGTGGATGGAGTTCATTTTCATATTATTTTGTAGACGATGTTTCAGTTACATTAATAGATAGTGTTGTAGGCATTGCCGAAAGAAGAAATGAGAATAAAATTAAAGTTTACCCTAATCCTAGTAATGGCAACATGTTCTTCGAATACAGTTTGGGGGTTGATGAAAAAGGCGTGTTGCAAATAGTAGATGTAACCGGAAAATTAAAAGCTTCATTTCCGCTAACTTCTGGGACGAATAATATGTTGAAGCTTAATTTAATTGATTATGAAAATGGAATATACCTATACAAGGTAATAGTAGATGAACAAGTAGTACATACCGAAAAATTATTGATACTAAAACAATAACCATTAAATAACGGTATAATTTAATATAGAAAATCAAACAAAAACAGTTCTAATTTCATCCAAAGTTTCAAAAACGGCTTCCGCTTTATTTTCGGTAACCAGTTTCATGCGGTGATCTTTAAAATGAGGGATGTCTCTAAAATAATTAGCATAATGTCTTCGCATTTCTAGTACTCCTAATGTTTCTCCTTTCCATTTTACAGACATTTCTAAATGTCTTTGAGCAGCATTTATTCGATCCTGTATAGTTGGAGGAGCTAAATGCTCTCCTGTGTTTAAAAAATGTTTTATCTCATTAAATATCCATGGATAACCAATACTTGCTCTTCCAATCATTACGCCATCTACTCCATAGGTATTTTTCATAGCCAATGCTTTTTCAGGAGTATCAATATCTCCATTTCCAAACACAGGAATGTGCATGCGAGGATTGTTCTTCACTTCTCCAATTAACGTCCAATCAGCGGCTCCTTTATACATTTGTTTTCGGGTTCTTCCGTGTATGGATATCGCTTTAATCCCCACATCTTGTAAGCGTTCAGCAACTTCTACAATGTATTTGGTATCGTCATTCCAGCCCAAACGCGTTTTAACAGTAACAGGTAAATTAGTAGATTTTACAATGGCTTCAGTCATCTCCACCATTTTTGGAATATCTTGTAAAATTCCGGCACCAGCGCCTTTGCAGGCTACTTTTTTTACAGGGCAGCCATAATTGATATCAATAATGTCTGGGTTGGCTTGAGCGGTGACTTCGGTAGCTTTTTTCATGGACTCGATATCGCTTCCAAAAATTTGAATCCCAATGGGGCGTTCATACTCAAAGATGTCGAGTTTTTGCACACTTTTAGCAGCATCTCTAATTAATCCTTCTGAAGAAATAAATTCGGTGTACATCAAATCTGCTCCGTTTTCTTTGCATAAAGCACGAAAAGGAGGGTCACTTACATCTTCCATTGGAGCAAGTAACAAAGGGAATTCTCCCAACTCGATATTTCCTATCTTTACCATTTAAAATGTAAAATTAGTACAATAATATGGCATCTAGAGCAGAAATTGCAAACAAACCGTTTTTACAGCTTCTTCTTATTATAAGCTTATGTTTGGGTTCAGTAATACTTTTTTCTATTGTAGGAATTGTTTTAACGATTGTTTTTTATGGGATTGATTTACATAGCTTCTACGATTATAATGACCCGAACATGATAGCAGGCTTAAAGTTTTTTCAATTGTTGAGTACAATAGGTTTGTTTTTAGTGCCGCCAATAGTCTATTCGTTTATCGTGAGTAAACACCCTATTCAACAACTGAGTTTAAAAAGAATAACAACGCCAATTAACTACTTGTTATTGGTGCTGTTGATGTTTGTTTCTACTCCTTTTATGTCGTGGTTGATAGAGTTAAATTCTAATCTAGCTTTACCAGAATTTTTGAATGGGTTAGAATTATGGATGAAGCAATCAGAGGAAAATGCAGCAGCATTAACCAAAGCCTTTTTAACTTTTGATGGATTAGGAAGTTTGTTTTATGTTTTATTAATTGTTGCCGTAGTTCCAGCTATTGGAGAAGAACTGTTGTTTAGAGGAGTGTTGCAAAAAATATTTGTGCAGTGGACAAAAAATATCCATTGGGGAATTTGGATTACGGCTATCTTGTTTAGTGCTTTGCACATGCAGTTTTATGGGTTTTTTCCCAGGATGCTGTTAGGTTTAATTTTTGGTTATTTGTTGGTATGGTCAAAATCATTATGGTTGCCCATTCTCGGTCATTTCATTAATAATGGGAGTGTAGTTGTTTTGAGTTACCTCTATCCTGAGATGATGAAAGATGCGGAGGTGGCTGTTTTTGGTGATGATGAGCATAAAGTATTTTACTATATACTAAGTGGGTTGCTGTCAGTTGGTCTTTTTTACCTGATTAAAAAAGTGAATACAGAAATTCATCTTTCCCATGAAATAAATAATAAGATAGAGGTAAAGTAGCACAAAATCTTTTGTAACTTTACCAGCAACTTATCAAATTAAAAAAGATGGATACAGCATTATTGTTTTTAGGGCAAACAGAAATAATTATCATTGTTTTGATTATTGTATTATTGTTTGGGGCAAAAAAAATTCCTCAATTAATGAGAGGAATGGGTTCTGGAATTAAGGAATTTAAAGATGGAATGAAAGAAGGGGAAAAAACGGCTGAGGATAAAGACCAAGAAAAATTAAAATAAGTATTGATTTGTTTTTCTGAAAAAACAAGGGTTTTTTAGAATCAATTTCAAAAAAGTTCTTTAAAAAAGAACTTAAGAGTTTCATTTTCTTAAAGGATAATACTAAACAATCAATTTGCGTTATAATAGCATGAAAATCAGATTTTTATTTTTAGTTCTACTTTTTTCAAAGCTCCTTTCCGCACAACAAGATGTGGACACTTCTATACAAACAATAGTAGATGATGATCCTGTGTTAGCGATGATTGATAGTATGATGGCTACAGGCTATTTTGAAAGTTTAGGATTTAATGATAATGTGAACGAATTAAACGTATATAATTACCACAAAGATTCTGTTCCATCATTTGATAGTGCTACTTATGCTACTCGATTTAAAGAACTAAATGTGAATTCACCTTTTAGTTTGGTGTATAATAACCACATAACAGGATATATTAATTTATATGCTAAAAGGAGAAAAAAGACTACAGCAAAAATGCTGGGGTTAGCACCAATTTATTTCCCTTTATTTGAAGAAAATTTAGATAAATACAACCTTCCCTTAGAGTTAAAATATTTACCAATAGTTGAGTCAGCGTTGAATCCTAAAGCAAAATCACGAGTAGGAGCGACAGGACTATGGCAGTTTATGTACAGAACAGGTAAAATGTATGGGCTAGAAGTGACCTCCTACTATGATGAGCGAAGTGATATTTATAAATCAACGGATGCAGCTTGTCAATATTTGAAAAAACTGCACTCCATGTACAACGATTGGGATTTAGCTTTAGCTGCATACAATTGTGGACCAGGAAATGTGAATAAAGCAATTAGACGTGCTGGAGGTAAAACGTCTTATTGGGAAATACGCGCTTTTTTACCTCGTGAAACAAGAGGGTATGTTCCTGCATTTATGGCTGTGAATTATATCATGAATTATGCTGCAGAGCATAACATTTACCCTGTTGTACCAGATGTTGCTTGTTTTAAGACGGATACCGTTGGTGTGGCAGACCATATCTCTTTTGCTCAGATTTCCGAGGCATTAGATATTCCTTTAGAATACATTGAATACCTCAATCCTACTTATAAGCAAAACTTTATACCCAATTCAGGAAAAGCGAATACACTGTGCTTGCCAGTTGAAAAAATAGGAGATTTTTTAGCTAATGAGGAAGCTATTTATGCGCGTAAAACCACTCAAGATATTAAAGATAGTATAGCAGTTGCACAAAATAAAGTGATAGCTCCTTCAAATCATGGAGATGCTATTGTTTATACTGTAAAAAGTGGAGATGTATTAGGAAAAATAGCCAATAGATACCATTGTCGAGTTAGTCAAATCAAAGATTGGAATAATTTACATAGTGACCGATTAAGCATAGGACAGAAGTTATACCTATATGCAAAACCGAGTTATGCAGTTCAAAACAAAAAGAAGGCAGAAGTAGAGAGAGAAAAAGTACAGGATAAAAATGCTACGGATGGGAAACACATTTATTATACCATCCAGCAAGGAGATAATTTATGGGATATTGCCAATAAATATGAAGGAGTTAGCGTTGAACAATTGCAGGAACTAAATAAAGACGTTGATTTTAAAAATCTAAAGTTAGGAACTAAAATTAAAATCAAATCTATAGGTTAATGGAATAGATGAAAAAAATACAGCGACTCATATATTTATTGCTTATTGTTGGTGGATTTGTTTCATGTGATGATTTGAACGAACGAGTACTCCCCAGTATTTCTGGAAAGTCAGGAGATTTATTGGTGGTAGTAGATTCCGTCTATTGGAACAATCAAACTGGCAAAGAAATACAGGCTGTTTTTTCAAAAGAACAAGAGGGTTTACCGCAGCGAGAAGCATTGTTTAATATTATCAAGATACCTCATTACGCATTTGCTCGAATTTTCCATACTATGAGAAACATCATTATGGTAAAAATTGATCCTGAAGAAAAAATTAAAATTGAGGTTAGGGAAAATGTTTGGGCTAAAACGCAAATACTGATTACCATTACTGCTCCTAATGATAAAATTGCTGCAGAAACCATTCAAAAAAATGGAGTAGCATTATTGGATTATTTCAATCACCAAGAAATAAATCGACTGCAAGCTAAATATCAGTTGAATGCAAATAGTAATAATGCAAAAAAGCTAGAAAAAAAGTATAAACTAAAAATTAGCATTGATGATTTATATACCACCGCTAAAGAAACCAACAATTTTATATGGTTAAGAAAAGATAAAAAGGTAGGAGAACACGAAGTCAGTCAGGGGATACTAATTTATACTTATCCATATACTAGTGATAGTACTTTTGAGATAAATAGTTTAGTGAAAAAAAGGAATGAAATAACAAAAGTAAATGTTATAGGAGGAGTTGAAAACTCGTATATGCAAACTTATTTGGAATATGTACCTAGAGAAAAAGAGATTAATTGGAAAGGAATTTATGTGAAAGAATTAAGAGGGTTATGGCACATGAAAGGTGATTTTATGGGAGGGCCATTTATTAGTTACACGATGGTAGATACACAGTTAAACAGAGTGATCACAATAGATGGGTACGTTTATGCTCCTAAGTTTGATAAAAGAGAATTTATTAGAGAACTGGAAGCGTTAGCACTTACTATTAATTTTTAATTACTATTCTCCTTCAGCAAGTAATTTTGCAATAAAATCATTGGTTTGCTCTACATACCGAAGGTAATAATCACCAGTACCAGGACCATAAAATCCAGTTCTTATTTTACGAATACTTCCTTTACGGTCAATAAATATTGATGTGGGGTAAGACATCACATGATTTAACATAGGTAGTGATTTAGCAGATTCAATTTTACTGGCTTTTCCTGCAATTAAGAAATCATAATCAGAATTAAAGTAGTTCTTTAATTTTAGGATATTGTTTTTAGCTGTTTCAAAATCATCTGAACGATCAAAAGACAGCGCAATAATTTCTAATCCTAAAGCATGATTTTTATTGTACAGTTCTGTTAAATAGGCAGTTTCATCTTTGCAATTTGGACACCAAGGTCCCATAACGTTTACGATAACTACTTTGTTTTCGTATTTTTTGTCACTTAAAGAAACTTGTTCTCCTTGTAAGTTAGGAAAAGTGAAATCTAATTGATCATATCCTTCTTTAAGATAAGTTAATGAGTCAGGGTGAGTTAGTTCGAAGCCATCGTTTCTATAAGCTTCCCATGGTTCTTCCCAATGTTTTCCGGACCAAAACCAACCCTTTAAGGTATCATTTTTAAGTGTCGCTTTAAATAAAAATAAATGAGAGCCATCATAACAGGAAAGATAAAAGTTTTCACCATACATGTTTCCTTCTAAATAACGATAATCACCAGTTTCAGTTAAAAAAGTCCCTGTTAAGTGATCTCCATCTTGTTGAAACAACCCAACTGATTTGTAATGATTTTCAGGATCATTTTTGCTAAAATCAACTGCCCATTTTCCTGTGATGTTAAGAGAAGGTTTTTCTGTTGGTTTAGGTTTTGGAAATCTCTCTGTATCATCGTTGGTGGCAGTAAAAGGAATTTTATACTCTTTATTTTCTTTGTACCAGAAGCCTTCCATTTTGGTTGAAGAAACAATTTTTGCTTCAAACCAAGTATTAAAAAAAGGGTCATTGATTTTAATGGTATTGTTTTTAATTATAACATTAATGCTTTTACATTTAATTTTTTCGCTGGCGTTTGTAAATATAATCTCGTAAGAGTTGTTGCTTTTTGTGATTTGGGCATCGACAGGAATATCGTTTTCCATTGTGAGGTGGAAATTAAAAATCCAGGCGCCTTCGGATAAAATCAACGTTTCTCTACTAGGTTTGTTTGGGGAACAAGAAAGTAGTATTAAGGGGAATAGGATATATGTTAAGTGTTTCATCTCAACGAAGATAGCAAAAATATGAGTAGGATTACATGGGGTTGATATTTTTGAGCTCCAATTCTGCAACTTAATTATTAAGACTATATGCCGATAATTCATTATTAATGATGGAAAATACTTTTTCCCGTAATGAAACTAGATCTTCTTGTGTCATTCCTTTAGTTGGGATAGGTTCATGAATCACTGCTTTTGCTATTCCAGGACCAGCTTTTCCAGAAAATAACCCAGCCATTTCTAAGCGTTTGTAATTGGTGAAAAAAGTGATAGGAAGCACAGGCACTTGTTTTTCAATAGCGAGTTTAAAAGCTCCATTTTTGAATTTTAACATATTGGGGACATCTTTGGGAATAGTTCCCTCAGGAAATAATACCACACTATGTCCTTTGTCTAATTCTTGCCCACATCTATCCATAGCTCTTTTTCCAGATGAAGCACTAGCACGATTGACAGGAATATTCATCTTTTTAAAAAAGATGTTAAACACAGGAACGCTTGCCAATTCGTTCTTCCCCATAAAAACAAAGTATTGGGTAAAGGTTTGGTATAAAATAACAATGTCTAAATAGGAGGTATGGTTGGGTGTAATCACATATGCTTGTCCTTTTTTAATGTAGTGTTTGTTTTTCACTTGCATAAAAATGCCTACAAGATACATTAACACGCCAGTGTGTACTAGTAACAACTTAAAACCCTTATTAAAATGTTTCTCATTGAGTAAAAAGAAAAGATAAAAAGGATAGAGTAATAATAAGATGATAGTAAACCATATAAAAACATAGATTTTCCATAATCCACCGAGTATTTCTTTTGCCTTTTTCATTGAAGTCTCAAAGTTAGGTAAGTTCTTATCAAAAAGAAATATTATTTTTGTTCTATGTCAAGAATATTAACAGGGATACAAAGTACAGGGACACCTCATTTAGGTAATTTATTAGGAGCAATTTTACCTGCAGTGAAGATGGCTAACCAATCGGAAAATGAATCGTTTTTCTTTATCGCTGATATGCATTCGCTAACACAAATTAAGGATGCTAAACAGTTAAAAGAGAATACTTATGCTACGGCAGCAGCATGGTTAGCGTGTGGATTAAACCCTGAATCAACTGTTTTTTATCGGCAGTCTGATGTGCCAGAAGTTACTGAATTAACTTGGTACTTGAGTTGTTTTTTCCCTTATCAACGGTTAACGTTGGCGCATTCTTTTAAAGATAAAGCGGATAGGTTAGAAGATGTTAATTCAGGTTTATTTGTTTATCCTATGTTAATGGCTGCCGACATATTGTTGTATGATGCTGAAATTGTTCCTGTAGGAAAAGACCAATTACAACACATAGAGATGACAAGAGATGTTGCAGGTCGTTTTAACCACCAAATGGGAGAAACTTTTGTGTTGCCTGAAGCAAAGTTACAAGAAGATACCATGCTGATTCCTGGTACTGATGGACAAAAAATGAGTAAGTCAAAAAATAACATTATTAATATTTTTTTAAATGATAAGCAATTAAGAAAACAAGTAATGTCGATAGAGACAGATAGTACTCCCATGGAATCTCCAAAAGATACCGAAACTTGTAATGTATTTGCTCTGTACCAGTTATTGGCTACTGCTGATGAAGTAGAGGTTATGCGAAAAAATTATGCTGGAGGTAATTACGGGTATGGACATGCTAAGCAGGAATTATTTGATTTGATTTGCAAAAAATTCAAGAAAGAACGAACTCAATTTAATTACTACATGGAAAACTTAAATGAGTTGGAAGAACAATTACAAATTGGAGCGAAAAAAGCAAGAACCGTTGCTCATCCTGTGTTGAGAAGGGTAAGAGAAAAGCTAGGGTATTAATGTTTAAAAACCCTTCGCACTCGTGGCGAGTAAGAAGTTAGTATTTCATAAGGGATGGTACCAATTTGCTTGGCCATTTTAGTAATAGGGTTTTCATCACTAAAAATAAAAGCTTCATCATTTTCTTTACATTCGATATTGGTGACATCAATCATTACCATATCCATACAAACATTACCAATAATGGGAGCTTTTTGTCCATTTACGAGCATAGACCAATTACCATTCCCTAATCTTCTACTTAGCCCATCAGCATAACCTACCGGAATGGTTGCTATTTTTATATTTTTGGAGGCAACTCCTTTTCGGTTATAACCGATAGTTTCCCCTGAAGGAATTTCCTTTATTTGAGCAATTTTAGATTTTAGAGTACTCACAGGTAGTAGTTGTTGTTGAACGGCCAGATCAGAGGCTACTCCATATAACCCAATACCCAAACGTACCATGTCCATTTGAGCGTCATTGAATCGTATAATACCATTAGAGTTTAAAATGTGTTTATCAATATGATATTCAAATTCATTTTCAAAAAAGGAGGCAAAATGGTTAAAACTTTTAATTTGTTGAATGGTAAAATTATCGTGTTCAGCTTCATCAGTGGCCGCCAAATGAGAAAAAATACTTTCAATTTTTAAAAAAGGATATTTTTTAATGTTGTTAATTAATTCAGCAATGTCTTTTTCATCAAATCCTAATCGATGCATCCCAGTGTCTATTTTAATACTAATCAAAAATGGATGGTAGATGTTAAAGGACGCATTTATTTTTAGCGCTTCAATTAATTTATGGAGTGCATATAAAGAAAAAATAGCTGGCGTTAGGTTGTTTTCTATTACTAAATCAAAACTTTCTACCTCAGGTTTCATTACCATAATAGGTAATTGAATTCCTTCTTTTCTTAATTCTATTCCCTCGTAGGTATTGGCAACACCCAAATAATCAACACCATTTTGTTCTAATAATCGGGCTATTTCATAGGTTCCTAAACCATAAGAAAAAGCTTTAACCATTGCCATTATTTTGGTTTTGGGTTGAATTAATGACCTAAAATAATTCAAGTTAGCAACCAAATTATTCATGTTAATTTCGAGTGTAGTGTCAAAAACTAATTCTTTTTGCATCATTAATTTGGGTAGTTATTGAAAGGTTTATTTTTGTTAGAGGATTTACAAAAACGATTAAATTTTCTTATTTTTAGTTTTTTACTGAATAAGTTTCGAAGTTATGGAAATTGAACAATTAAGGCAAGAGTTAAATCATTTATTAGAAAGTATTGTTGAACGGTCTGATAAATTATCTGGTGAGCGTAAAATTTCTCCATTGGAGATAGATGTAGTTTTGTCTAAGGTCAATAAGATGCAAGAAAAACTGGTAGTGCTAAGGTATATGTTGCAAACGGAGGAGGCGGTTAAACAGGTGAAAAATAATGAAAAAATAGAGCAGGATCCTTTAACTCAAGAAATAACTGAAGAGGAAGTGGTTAAGCCTACTACTGTACTTAAAAAACCTGAACAGCCTTCTGTTGTGAATCAATTGGAAAAAAAGACCACTAGGAAACTAGCTGATTCATTTAATTTAAACGACCGTTATCTTTATGCCAATGAATTATTTAATAAAGACATGAACGCTTTTAATGGATTGATAACTTCAATCGACAATGTGTCAACATTATCGGAAGCACAATTATTGGTTGCGGAAACAAAACAAGTGTATAATTGGGATGACGAAAATGAACGAGTGCAAGAAATGGTTGATTTGATAGAAAGAAAGTTTTCTTAACAATATGAAGAAATGGTTGTTGTGCATAGGGGGACAATTTCTTGTCACAATTCTTTTGTCGCAAAATATAACTTATGCTCGCCATATAGTTGATACACTTACTTCTTCTTACTTTGAAGGAAGAGGCGTTGAAAATCAAGGAGAAAAGAAAGCAGCCACTTACATCGCAAAAGAATTTAACCGCTTGGGGATAAACCCGATTGATTCCACCTATTTTCAAGAGTTTAATTACCCTATAAATACCATCACAGGGAGGCTTTCTGTACAGATAGATGATGTTATCCTTGTTGCAGGAAAAGATTACATCGTAGGAGCAAACTCTAGTGCTATTGCTGGAAAATTTGAGTTAGTATGGTACAATAAAACGAATTTACCCACCAATAAACAATTGAAAAAACTGGTGGAACGAAATTTTTTCATGAATAAATTTATTGTAATAGATGATGAAGGGGTGGATAAGGATAATGAATTGTTCCAGCGATTAAAGTTGAATTTTTATGGAGCTGCTGGACTTATTTTTTTAGAAAAAAAGCTGACCAAACATTTATCTCAATCCTATCAAGATTACGCGGTATTACATATTTCTAAAGAAAGAATGGATAGAAATACTAGAAGTATTACTTTGGAGATTAATCAAAAATTTATTCAGAACTATCAATCTCAAAATGTGATAGGACTTGTTCCAGGAACTTTATATCCAGATTCTTTTATTGTTTTTTCTGCTCATTATGATCATTTGGGTAAAATGGGAGACGATGTTTATTTTCCGGGGGCGAATGATAATGCTAGTGGAGTTGCTATGTTATTGGATTTAGCAACTTATTATGCCAGAAAAGAACCTCCAAAAAAAACAATGGTTTTTATTGCTTTTGGAGCAGAAGAATCAGGATTGGTAGGGTCTAAATATTTTGTTGAACACCCAACAATTGAGTTAAAAAAAATAAAATTTGAAATTAATTTAGATGTAATTGGAACAGGAGATGAAGGAATAATGGTAGTAAATGGAGCAATACACGAAAAGGAGTTTCAACGACTTCAAACAATTAACACAAAAAACAATTACGTAGCTGCTGTAAAGAAAAGAGGAAAAGCAGCCAATAGTGATCATTATTGGTTTAGCGAAAAAGGGATTCCTGCTTTTTTTATTTATGCCTTAGGAGGTATTGCAGCGTATCACGATGTGGATGATGTAGCTAAAACGCTTCCCTTAAATGAGTTTGAGGATTGTTTTCGTTTGATTCGTGATTTTGTAGATGAATTGTAAGTACTTTTGTATCATGAAGAGAGTAACAATGTTATCTGATAAGGTATTTTTTCGGATTCTATGTGACTTAATTAAATAAACAGAAAGGCGTATGAAAACAAAAACAGCAGCATCCACCAAAGCCATAATGACAGAGATTGTGTTGCCTAATGATACCAACACATTGGGTAATTTAATGGGTGGACGATTACTTCATTTAATGGATATTTGTTCCGCTATATCTGCTCATCGCTGTTCAAACAGAACAGTTGTAACGGCATCTGTAAACAATGTGTCATTCTCTTCGCCAATTAAATTAGGAGACATTATTACTGTTGAAGCTAAAGTAACACGTACCTTTAATTCTTCCATGGAAGTATTTATTGAAGTTTTTGTGGAAGACCATCGAACTGGAGAAAAAACATTGAGCAATAATGCCTACTATACATTTGTTGCGGTTGACCAAATAGGCACACCTATAGAAGTTCCTGATGTAGTTCCAGAAACTGAAGAGGAGCAACGACAGTTTGATGGAGCCTTAAGAAGAAGACAATTAAGCTTAATTTTAGCAGGAAAGATGCAGCCAGGAGATGCTTCGGAGTTAAAAGCTATTTTTAGTTAAATAGTTATTATTTTAACCCACTTAAAATGTAATCGTAGATATCGCTGTTGTTTTCTACTCTAGGATTAGCAAAGCTTTTGGTAATGTATGACGGAGAACTAATCATTTCACGTTCAATCATTTCATTAATTGTATTGTAAAAATTAAGAGAGGTTTTTCCTATTAACAAGGGATTGAGATTGTTATCTTCATTCCAAAAACGCAATATTTTTACAAAACCACTTAAATAAAGATAATCTTTAGTAAAACCACCACCTCTAAAAATTCTTGTAACTAAGCTAAATGCTTCATGAGGGTTATTGATATGATTGTTTTTGATGAAATGGAAACATTCTATAAAATTAGCTCCACTACACATCATGTCAACAACAATTACTCGTAGAGCGATTTTTTTTAATCGTTTCATGGAAATATTACCACTTAAATATTCCGATAAAATAGCCAATCCTTCTTGTGTTTCTGTGTTAACAGGTAATCCAATATTAAATAGTTTTAGTTTTTGACTATTGGAATTCATAGTGGTTACCATGTGCACTCCAATTTCGTGAGCAACCAGCGCATTAATTTCTGTTCTTGTAAATTTTGCTTCTGGATTAAATAAAATGGTTTTTTTAGAGTTGAGCACCATCACTTGTGATATTACTCTTTTGCTTAATTCTATTTTTCCATCAAAGCCATACTCATTCAAACTTTCTCTAAAAGCAACAATGGCTTCATTGGTGCCTAAGGAAGGAGCTTTTTTTGGCTCTGAAGCAATGAGAGGAAGGTGCAATAAATAGTTGGCATTTTCAATGTCTTTTTTAGAGGGTCTCCCAAAATACCTTAACGAATTAAATAAAAATTTCGGAGAGTTTAAAGACGATAATAGGTCTGTTTTATCAAAATAGCTATTAATAACAGATTCATACAAATGCCTAATAGAAACATCAGAGATATCACTAGTGGGTAAGCTGCTCAATTCCTTTTTTAGCTCATAAGGATTAATTTTTATGGGATTGTATTTAAATTTAGGTAGTTCTGAAAATTTGTTTTTTATGAATTTATTTTTTTCGGCAGAACTATTGATTGGGTTAATATAGGCGAGCAACTCAAAGTTCCTGATTAAACGAAATAACTCTTTATCTACCTTCGTTATTGCAGGGTCATTTTTTTTATCTAATAGTTTAGAAACATTATCATGTTTCCAGTTGGTCATTTTTTGACTGAAATAACTGGCATTATTAAGAATCGCATTTTTAAGTTGGTGTTGTAAATCCTTTATTCGTTTAGGGTAAGATTCTCCGGTTAATTCATTGCAATATATTTTTTTTACTTCAGTAGCTAAAACGAGTGTATTGGGGAAATTTTTGGTTATAAATTGTAAGTTGTAACCTCTGCCGTAAAACACGTCATTAATAGCTGTTTCATTCGTAATGTTAGCTAGTTTAATTTTACTAAGTTCAGTTTGCCAATGGTCAATATAGTTTTTGTACTTTTTTTTATCTAAATTTTCTATTCCGATGTTAAATAGAGGAACCGTTCTGTCCCATCGTTCATAATTATAGGAATGAAAGTCATAAACAACACAGCCGCCAAATAGTTCTTCTAGCTTTGCGATTAAGGCATAAGTAACTTTGTAGTAGTTGGTGTGCTTTTTTAGGCTGAGCTCTTTTTCTTTTGTGGTAAGTTTCTTTTTCCAAACTTTTTTTCCCCAAGCAACTTCGTGAATACACTCTTCTGGAGATCGGTTAAGGTCATATTCATATCGAGAGTCTCTGCCAATTAAGGTAATGGGCATAGAAGTAATGAAGGCGCCAGTAAAGGGGTCTTCTTCGTGCCATCGACTGTAATCATCTAAAGCAATTTTATCTTTAACAGTATTCCTTAAATTACTTCCATCATGTATAGCAGTGCAGCAATAAGGGAGGTATCTATTAATTTTTATCTGAAATGATCCGTCTGTAGCAATTGCTTCAAATGTTTTTTGAGACTGTATTAATCGAATAATCTCTTTGATTTCAAGTCGTTGCATGGGTAACTATATTTTCAGGTCTAAAATTTTCTTTTAATTGATCCCTTAATAAGACGACATCTTCCAAGTAGTTCAATATTTTTTCTTGAATTTTAGTGTTGTTTAATTTATTGATATCAGTTATTGTGCCTGGGCTTAAAACATTTACCTCTATTAACTTACCTCCAATCAAATCAAGTCCAGCGTAGTAGATACCATCTCTAACTAGTTTTTCTCCAATTTTTGAGCATAACATTTTGTCTGCTTTTGTCAGTTTGTATTTTTCTACAGTTCCACCTGCAGAAATATTTGACCTTGCATCTCCTTTTGCGGGTCTTCTGCGAAGTGCCCCTATGGGCTTTCCGTTTAGCATTAACACTCTAACATCACCGTTCTCGGCACCTTCAACATAGTCTTGAAGAATAACATAATTTGATTTTCCATCTCCTTTGTTGATGTAAAAATCGAGTAATGATTTGATGTTGTGCATGGCAGATTTTTCGATAACAATTACACCACTTCCTCCATAGCCATCAAGTGGTTTCATAATCATTTTATCATTTTCAGATTCTTCAATTATTCGCATTAAATACTCTATGTTTTTAGAAACATGCGTTGCTGGAATAATTTCTCTATGGGGATCATGATAAGCCGCAGTATATATTTTATTATTGGCCTCTCTTAATCCATCTATTGCATTAATTATGAAAACATCGTCTTTAATAGAGTCCAAAAAGTTAAATACAAGAGGATCAATAGGAGGATTATCTCTCATGAAAATAACATCAAAATCACTCATAGAGCGCATGCTGCCTTTAAATTTGAGAGATTTATAAAAACCAGTAATACTGCTAGTTAATTTTTTTGTTGTGGGTTGAACTGTTTTACAAAAACTTAGCGTGATGCTATCTCTGATAGTAAGGTTTTGAGGATGTGTAATTGCGACATCATGGCCACGTTTAACACTTTCATGGATTATTCGGAGAGTGGAATCCTGCTTGGGGTTAACCCTTTCCCATGGGTACATTATAAAGCATATTTTCATTCTAATTTTTTTTAATTTTTTATTGATGTAATTTGGGATAAAATGAAGTTTGCTTTATTAGGCAGTAGACATATCCATGCTATTTCATAGTATGATATGACTAGCTTTCATTTGGAGCAAAAACTTTTTTAAGATCTGCAAATCCTTTAAATTCAATCGCATACCCATTAGGGTCTTCCACAAAAAAAGAATATTGTTCTCCTGTTTTTCCTTCAAAAACTATTTTAGGAGCAATCAAAAAAGGAATATTTTTTTTAGTGATACCTTCTTTTAATTTTTGCCAATCTGAAAAAGTTAAAATTATTCCAAAGTGGTTGACAGGGATATCTTCTGCTCCAAAAACAGGAATAAGTTTTTTAAAATTAACATCTTGGTGCACTGTAATTTGATTGTTATATAAATCAAAATCAACCCAATTAGAAGATGATCGACCAATTTTAGCACCTAAAATAAGGGTGTAAAAATCAATGGTTTCATTAAGGTTTTGAACAGGAAAAGCTAAATGGAACATAATCGTTGAGGTGTTAATTAATCGTTATCATCGTCATCGTCATCGTCATCGTAGTCATCGTCATCATCACTCTTACTTTTTCTTTTTCCTTTACGGTCATCATCATCGTCATCATCACCGCTTTCTAATTCATTGTCACTTATGTCAGCTCCTTCATCATCAATTTCGTCATCGTCATCGTCATCATCATCATCATCATCACTCACTACGCTTTTACGAACAATATTGTCTAGAATCACTAAATATTCTTCCTCATCAAACTCGATAATAATCCCTTTTTCAGAGTTAACAGTAATCATCGAAATTTCACCTTCCTCAAGAAGTTCAGTGACGTAATTTCTTCTCTCTTTCGAGAGTTTAGAGAAACGAGTAAATTTTTTAGGCATAAGCTAGTTTTTGCAAATAAATTTACTGCAATATTAACTAGGTGAATGAAAAAAAAATAGGCGTAATAAAAAAAAAGCAATATTATCTACTGATTAAATCAATTATAGTTAATTTAGCTGCTATGGATGAATTTGATAAGAAAATCCTTGATTTTCTCCAGAAAAATGCAAAATTAACGGCTAAAGAATTATCTAATAGTTTATCTCTTAGCCAAACTCCTATCTACGAAAGGATAAAAAAACTCGAAAAATTAGGAGTAATAAAAGATTATGTGGCCATTTTAGACGCAGACATAGTCAATAAGGGGTTTATTGTATTTATGAATATTACTATCAAAGAGCATAGTCATAAAAGCCGTAAAGTGTTTATTGATAAATTATCTGAATTTAAAGATGTTGCTGAGTTATATCATACATCTGGTTCGTACGATTTTTTAGCAAAGGTAAGATTTGCCAATGTAAAAGAGTATCGAGATTTTTTAGTAGACCATATTGCTACGGTAGAAAATATAAGTGATATAGATAGTCAAATAGTGTTGGAAGAGATTAAAAGTTCTACTTACATCAATTTATAAAAAGCTGTTTTGTAGAAAATGGTTTTATAACCACTTCCTTCTTTTAAAATAGATTAACATTCCTATTGAAATTATAACCATTATAATCCAAACAATAGGATAGCTCCATTTCCATTTTAATTCTGGCATAAATTCGAAATTCATCCCGTAAATTCCAGCAATAAATGTGAGTGGAATAAATATGGTAGCAATAATAGTTAAGACCTTCATGGTGTTGTTCATCCTATTACTCAATTCTGAAATATAGAGGTCTTTTAACCCTGAAATAACATCACGTTGAGACTCTATACTTTCAATAATGTGTATGGTATGGTCGTATAAATCTCTGAGGTATTTCTGGTTATCTTCCTCAATTAGGTCAGAATCATCTTTCAGTAAAGAGGAAATGGCTTCTCTAAGTGGATAAACGGAACGTCTTAATGTAATGAACTGGCGTTTAATGTGCTGGATTTCAGTTAATGTGTTTTCGTCAGGATTTTCTAATACTTGTTCTTCTAATTTTTCAATGGTATCAGAAAAATGTTCAATAATTATATAATAATTGTCAATTACTGAATCAATTAGTGCGTAGAGTAGGTAATCTGCTTTTTTCTCTCTTATTTTCCCTTTTGATAACTTTATTCGATCTCTAACACCATCAAAAACGTCTCCTTCTTGTTCTTGGAAAGAAATCAAATAATCTTGCCCTAAGATAAAGCTCACCTGTTCTAGTACTAACTTATTACCGGATCGATGAATCCCTAGCATTTTGAGTGTGAAGAGGACGTATTTTTGGTAAAACTCTGCTTTTGGGCGATGATTGGTATTTAGCACATCTTCTAATGATAGTGCATGTAAATTATATTGCTTTCCAATAGCTTCTATTAATTCTATTTTATGGATACCATCTAAATTTAACCATGTGACAAGAGAATTATCATTAGGGGTTTTAATTTTTTCAGCTTCATTAAACTCAAGTTCACTAAATGTTTTTTCATTATAATGGTAAATAGTGATTTTTGAATGCTCAGATTTTTTTTTGCCAACATGAATTAATGTACCAGGAGGTAACCCTGCCTTTTTAGATGATTTAATGGTTTCTTTATCCATAATCAATTATTTATTCTCCTTATCCAAATCATTTTTATACACGATAGTACGATAAGGGAAAGGTATTTCTATGTTTTCTTTATCGAATCGATTTTTAATACTTTCACGAAGGTCACATCCCATGGTATATGCAGATTGAGAATTACTGCTCCATACCCAAACACGCAAATTAATGGAAAAATCTCCCCATGCAGTTACTCTCACAACAACGGCATCTTCTCCTTCTTTTATTTGTAAAGCATCTCTGTTATCAATATAAAGCGGGTGGTTCATAGCTTCTTCTTGAATAATTGATCTAGCTTTATCGATATTTGCAGAGTAGGCTATTCCCAGGTCAAGAATTTTACATGTTTTTTCTTCTATAATATCAGAGTTAATCAATGTCTCTTCACTAATTATGGCGTTGGGGATAACAAATCTTTTGTTCTCATAGTTTCGAATAATGGTATGCCTCAGCGTGATATCTTCTACAATTCCATAAATGTCATCTCTCATTTTTAATCGATCGTTTACACGAAATGGTTTAAAAATAATAATAAATACACCAGATATAATATTTGAAAAGGCTTGTTGAGAAGCGAAACCAATAGCAACGGCTAATATTCCCGCTCCAGCAAGCATAGAGTTAGCTAAAGATCTTAGAGACGGAATGGAATATATGGCAATGCTCAATCCAACAATATAGATTATAGCGGAAATAGCATGTTTTAGAAATTTATAGTTTGTGGGATCATTCTTAACCTCCGCAGAAGATTTATTAATATAAGCGTTGAACAACTTAACAATTAACATTCGAACAAAAATGGTTACAACTACGATAATTGCAGCAACAATCATTCTTGAGTAACTATTTCCAAAAATGTGAAACTTTATGTATTCAAGGATATTTTCTACCATAAGGTTAAATTAATATTTGCTTTTTTAGAACGACTAATTTAAGATTAATAATAGAAAGAAGAAAGGGGAGTACTTTCTACCAACCCAGCAAATACGCAAAAATTAGTGGAGCAACAATTGTTGCGTCAGATTCAATAATGTATTTTGGTGATTGAGTATCCAATTTACCCCAAGTTATTTTTTCATTGGGTACAGCACCGGAGTATGAACCATAGCTTGTTGTAGAATCACTTATTTGACAAAAATAACTCCAAAAAGGAGTGTCAGTTCTTTCCATGTCTTGGTAAAGCATAGGAACAACACAAATAGGAAAATCTCCAGCAATACCGCCTCCTATTTGAAAAAAACCGATTCCTTTGTCTTCAGCATTATCTGTGTACCAATCAGCTAAAAAGGTCATGTACTCAATTCCAGATTTCATGGTGCTCGGTTTAAGTTCTCCTTTCATACAATAGGAAGCAAAAATGTTTCCCATTGTTGAGTCTTCCCACCCTGGAACGATAATTGGTAAATTCTTTTTGGCGGCAGCTAGCATCCAACTATTTTTGGGGTCTATTTCATAGTACTGTTCTAAAACTCCAGATAAAAGTAATTTATACATGAATTCATGAGGAAAATAGCGTTCTCCGTTTTCTTCGGCATTTTTCCATATCTCGAATACATGTTTTTGTAAACGTCTAAAAGCTTCTTCTTCTGGAATACAGGTATCTGTAACTCTATTTAATCCTTGCTCTAATAAATCCCATTCTTGTGTTGGAGTTAAGTCTCTATAATTTGGAATTCTTTTGTAATGACTATGTGCCACCAAGTTCATAATATCTTCTTCTAGGTTGGCTCCTGTACAAGAAATAATTTGCACTTTATCTTGCCGTATCATTTCTGCGAAAGAGATTCCTAATTCGGCAGTACTCATCGCGCCAGCAAGAGAAACCAACATTTTTTTTCCGTCATTTAAATGTTGTTCATATCCTTTTGCAGCATCTACTAACGTTGCCGCATTAAAGTGTTTAAAGTGATTTTCTATGAAGTTAGATATTGATTTATTCATGATGATTTTTTTGTAAAGCTATAAATATTACTTGCAAAATTTATAACTTAATAATTTATAGTAAAGTTTAGCAGCCAAAAAATTAGGAGCTAGTAACCTTTCAATTGGAGCGAGTTCAACAATATCAAAGCCTACCACATTTTTTTGTTGGAAAACCTTTTTTAGGTATTGCATAGTAGGATTCCACAATAATCCTCCTGGCTCAGGGGTTCCTGTTGAGGGCATAATAGAAGGGTCAAATGCATCTAAATCTATGGTGATGTAAACATCATCTGTCATTTGTGCAATGGACTGCTCCATCCAATCCGTTTTGCCATAGATATCTTCTGCAAAATAGCACTTTTCTCTATTTAAAAAAGGAAGTTCTACTGTATCCATGCTTCTAATACCAACTTGAATTAAATTTGCATTTTTGCTAGCATCATGTAAAGCACAAGCATGATTATATGGAGAGCCATGATATTGATCTCTTAAATCAGCATGAGCATCTAATTGTAGTACGGTTAAATTTTTATACTTTTCATAAAATGCTTTTATAATTCCTATGCTGATAGAATGCTCTCCGCCAAAAAAAGTGAGAAATTTTTCTGAAGTTAAAAGTTGTTGAGTAGATCGATATACAGCATTAAAAACAGCTTCAGGAGATTTATTTTCTGTAATTTCTGATAAAATGTGTACTCCTTTTTTATACACTTCGGAGTTGGTTTCTATATCATACAACTCCATGTTTTCCAAAGCATCAAGAAAAGGTTCAAATGCTTTGTCTGCACCTTTTCCCCATGTACTGGTGCCGTCATAAGGGATAGATTGAAGCCATATTTTTGCTGCTTCTTTATTACAATATTGATCTTCTATTCCTGCAAAGTTTCTCATGTTTTTATTAGCTCTTTTCTTTTAACGCTTGAGGAGTATACATATTGGTAAGGATAGACTCCATTTGCTTTTCTCCTTTTAATATTTGCTCTACTGTTTTCCATATTTTAGGAGAAATTAATTCTTGTAAAGGTTGATTTAATTGGGTTATTTTAGGAAATACTTTTTCTATTTTTTTATCCCATACTTTATAGTATTTAGCTAAATCATCCGGATAAACTACTTTTCGTTTAGTTCCTTCATCTAAACCTCTAAAAGGTTTGTCAATATTCAAATACCCATAATCATCTGTTAGCTGCTCTCCTACTTGAATATCTTTAATTGCAATTTCAAAATCATATGCCGTAGTTAAACAATTGGAATTAAAACTATGGTTAACAAATCGACCATTATCCCAACACAAAACATAATTTCCTTTGTTATTTCTAAAACAATAAGTATCAAGAATTTCTTGATATTTAGGACCGATGGAATGAAATTGTTCAGGAGAAAATTCTCTATCTAATTTATCCAATACCCAAGTAATAGTCCCTGCAGGGATAAACTCTGTGGCTACAACTCCGTAGCCCACTTCTTTACTAATAAATTTAATTTCTGTTTTTGGATGTATCATTTTATTTGTCTTTATGGTATCCTAGAAGTTTAAACATGTCTTCAGCAGATTGTTCATTCCTATATACGTAGTCTATAATATTTCCTTTCTCATCTCTATCAATTATTACCTGTTTGGGGGAAGGAATTAAACAATGTTTAATTCCTCCGTAACCAGAAATAGCATCTTGATAGGCTCCAGTGTGGAAAAACCCTAAATACAAAGGTTCTTTGTCTTTATTAGAGTATTTCGGTAACAGTACTTCTTGATTTAAATCTTCGGAGTTATAATAATCTGAGTGATCACAACTAATTCCTCCAATGTTTGCTCGTTGGTATTCATTTCCCCATTTATTAATGGGTAATAAAATAAATTTCTCATGGATGGACCAAGCATCAGGGATAGTGTTCATTAAACTATTGTTAATGATGTACCAAGTTTCTGTATCATTTTGTTCTTTTTGTTCTAATACCTCAAAAATAATGGCACCACTTTCTCCTACAGTATATTTACCAAATTCAGTATAAATATCAGGTTCAGGGACATTGTCATTGACACATGCCTCTTTAATGTTTTTAACAATTTCGTTAATAATGTATTCGTAATCATATTCAAATCCAAGGTTGTTACGAATAGGGAACCCTCCACCTAGATTAAAGGCATCTAGATTCTCACTCTCCTTTTTTAAATCAACATAAATTTTTAGTGCTTTTTGAAATTCTCCCCAATAATATAGGCTGTCTTTTATTCCCGAGTCAACAAAAAAATGGAGCATTTTTAACTCTACTTTTAGGTTATCCTTAATCTCTTTAGTAAAAAAGTCGATAACTTCATTTTCTCTAATACCTAACCTAGAAGTATAGTAGGAAGATTGAGGCTCCTCATTAATGGCCATACGAATCCCAACTTTAATTACATTTTTTCCAGCTTCTGAGGTTAAGCGTTCCAACTCTGTTTTACTGTCTAAAACAACGATAACGTTTGTAAAACCCAATTCTTGAAGGCCAACAATCTTTTTGAGATATGAAGGGGTTTTGTACCCATTGCAAATAATCGTTCGGCTTTTATTGATTTTTTTTTCTTTTAATAAATTTAAAATTAAATCAATATCAAATTCAGAAGAGGTTTCTAAATGAACATTATGTTTTAATGCCTCAGAAACAACATGAGAAAAGTGATTGCATTTAGTACAATAACAATAATTGTAGGACCCCTGATAGTCGTGTTTATTGATGGCTCTATTAAACAAGTTTCTTGCTTTCTTTATTTGGTCTCCAATTTTTGGTAGGTATATAAAACGAAAAGGAGTTCCATACTTATCAATTAAGTGTTTTAAAGAGATCCCGTGAAATGTTAAGGTGTCATTTTTTAAATCAAAACCTTCTTGTGGAAAGTAATAACTTTGATCAATCAAATCGAAATAACTATTTTTCATGCTTTTGTATAAAGTTTTAGTGAACGAAAATAGTAGTTTTTCGCTTTAATTTAAAGAAATGTTTTTTTCTAATGATGTTGATAGCATCAGGTAAATATTTTTCATTGGAAATCCATATAGTATTCCCTCCAATATTATGTAAAGGTTCTAAATCTTGTTTCCAGTCATTGGCAATCATAAGACTCTGTCTAGGTGTTATGTCTAATTCATTAAATATAAAGTGATAAGCATTGATGCTCGGTTTTTTATATCCGTTTTCTTTGGACACAACTAAAGAGAAAAAAGAGTTTAATCCCAAAATATTTAAAGTAGGATTAATTTGTGACAAATAACAATCTGTATATAGCACAATATTAAATCCTACGTTGCCTAAGTAGGAGAATAATTGAAAGGTGTTCTCACTATATGAATGAAATAGACTCCAGTTAAGATTATGGTTGCGGTAATTATAATATTCTGATGCATCTAAACCATATGCTTCTAATGCTTTAGTAGTAGATTGTGGTATGTCTTGATGGATAGGCTTTTTGGTCCTATATCTAATATAGTTATTTCTATATGCAATATGCTTAGGGTGTGTAGATACGCTATTGGTAATAGTGCCATTTAAATCAAATATTATGGTATTAAATTCGGGGGTTATAATATTTGATACAACATTTGTCTTTCTCATGCTGTCAGCCAAATAGCTTATTTAATAGTATTAAGAAAGATAATAAGATTGTCAAAAGAAGCAGAAGACCTATTCTTGTTTGATATAATTTTGAACACATAGTTGATAGCCTATGATTTAGAATCCCAATATTGGTCTTCATTATCTTCATTGTAATAATAGATTTTTTGTTTTGTTTTTTGCTTTTCTTTTTTCTTTTTAAGCTTAACATTTTTTACTTGACGGTTTTCTTCAAACTCGTCATTTCTAAAGTGATTTGTTGCTCGATTCATAATGTGTAATTTCTAAGAATTGACAAAAAATAGCTTTATTTTTTTTGTTTCAGGGTATTAAAGTTTATAGTTAAGGGGAGAGTTTTTCTCATCTCCCCTTTAATTTCATTTATTCGTCATCATCATCACTATCAGCTTCTTCATTTCTTTCTAGTGTGGTTGGCTGAAGTTTAGTAATACTAAGTTCTTCGTAAATTTCACCGTCTTCATCTTTCACTTGCTTAGCAGTGTAGGTAATAATGAATGCTTTTTCAATTAATTCTGAGGTTTTTAATTTGAAACTTTTTAAAACTTCAGGGCTCACGCTTTTAAATTCAACATAATTTCTGTCGGCATCTTCAAAAGAATACATGTGACTGTCTTCATCGTATCCAGAATAAAAGGCTTTCATCGTTTTTTCTTGAGAAAATCCAACAGAAGTGATAACCATTAGCATTAAAATCATTAAATATCTTAGTTTCATTTTTTATTGTTTTTTAAGTTGTTTATAGTTTGAATGAAATAATTACCGATTGATTTACTTACCTCAAGCTCGGTGAAGGCTTTTAGTTACTAATACTTCTTAGGTATTATAACGTGTAAGAATATTTCTTTTTTTCTTTAATTATATTTTTCATACCATTCTCCTCCTTAAGAGTTTTTATAATAATTTAATTTAGGTTAAAATTACTTTATAGATGTAATATGATGGATAAAAAAAATAATAAACAGATTAAAATAAGTGATATAAGTTAATATGTTGTATTTTTTAAGATAAAATCACTAAATAGAGAAAATAAAACTCAAGAAATCCTTGATTTTCCCCAGCTGATTAGGAGGAATACCTTTTAGATGGAGAGTCGGCTAAATAGCCGTTTCTTTCTGCATTTAAAATACAATCAATTCTATTGATATAACCTTCTGTGGATGCACCAACTATTCTTCCATTACTAGCAGTTCTCCTCCAGCGCCATTCTTTCCTTTTGTCTTGATAAATTTCCCAAGTATCTCTATTTTTCTTTGATTCCATAGTTAATTATTTAGTGTTACCTTACTTTACTAAAGGTACAAATTTTCTGATATTAAATGGAACAGATTTTTGCTTTTTCCTCCACACCTTCTTAAGATTTCGAGTATCTTTGTTTTATTAAAAAGAGATTAATGAACGGTAAAAAAGTAGTATTGGTAATATTAGATGGTTGGGGCATAGGTGACAAATCTAAGTCAGATGCCATTTATAATGCTAAAACTCCTTTTTTTGATAGTTGCTTGAAACAACATCCTTATTCTACGTTAAATACTTCAGGAGAAGCGGTGGGTTTACCCAGAGGACAAATGGGGAATTCGGAGGTAGGACATCTTAATATTGGAGCAGGAAGAATTGTATATCAAGATTTTTCAAGAATAAACAATGCTGTTGCTGATAATTCAATTGCCGACAATAAAATATTGTTGGCTGCTTTCGAACATGCGAATAAAAACAATGTAGCGATTCATTTTATGGGATTGGTTTCTGATGGGGGAATTCATTCACATCAAAATCACCTTTATAAACTGTGTGATTTAGCCAAAGATAATAATGTTGAACATGTTTTTGTTCATGCTTTTACGGATGGGCGAGATTGTGATCCTAAAAGCGGTAAAGCACAAATAGAACAGTTGGAGGCTCATTTGAAAAAATCTAAAGGAGAGCTAGTTTCAGTTATTGGACGCTATTATGCTATGGATAGAGATAATCGTTGGGAAAGAGTGAAACAGGCCTATGATTTATTGTTAAAGGGAACAGGAAAAAAGAGCTCAAATTTAGTCGCTGCTATTCAAGAATCGTATGATGAAAACCTGACAGATGAGTTTATTCAACCTATTGTAAAAACAGATAACGATGGCCACCCAATAGGTAGAATTAAACCCAATGATGTGGTTATTTGTTTTAATTTTAGAACAGATAGATGTAGAGAAATTACAATCGCTCTTACTCAAAAAGACTTGATAGAAGAAGGCATGAAAACCATTCCGCTGTATTATCTTACCATGACTAACTATAATAGTGCGTTTAAAAATATTCATGTCATTTATGATAAAGAAAACTTAAATAATACTTTAGGAGAAGTATTGTCCAACAATAAGAAAACACAAATTAGAATTGCCGAAACAGAAAAATACCCACATGTTACTTTTTTCTTTTCTGGAGGAAGAGAAGCAGTGTTTGAGGGAGAGAAACGATTAATGGTAAACTCTCCAAAAGTAGCAACGTATGATTTACAACCAGAAATGAGTGCGGAAGAGGTTACTTTAACTATACTTCCTGAAATAGAAAATGAGAAGACTGATTTTATTTGTTTGAATTTTGCGAATACGGATATGGTAGGGCATACAGGAGTTTACAAGGCCATCACTACTGCTGCTGAAAAAGTAGATAGCTGTTTACAGCGAATTGTAGAAAAAGGAATTCAACACGGCTACTCATTTATTATTATTGCTGATCATGGTAATGCTGACTTTGCTATTAATGAAGATGGAACTCCCAATACAGCCCATTCCACCAATCCAGTTCCATGTATTTTAATTGATAATGATTATCAAACTATTAAAGATGGAAAACTGGCCGATGTGGCTCCAACCATTTTAAAATTATTAAACATTCCTTCTCCTCAAGAAATGACAGGAGAAATATTAATCTAAAATAAATTATGTTTGAAATTAAAAATTACATCAATACCCATAAAGATCGATTCATCAATGAGTTGTTAGAATTATTAAAAATTCCATCTATTAGTGCTGATTCAGCATATAGTGCTGATACATTTAAAACAGCAGATGCTGTACAACAGAGTTTGATTGATGCGGGAGCTGATAATGCAGAGATTTGTCAGACGGCAGGTTACCCAATAGTATATGGAGATAAAATTATTGACAGTAATTTACCTACAGTGTTGGTTTACGGACATTATGATGTACAACCAGCAGACCCACTTGATTTATGGGATAGTCCTCCTTTTGAGCCTGTTATCAAAAAGACGACAACCCATCCAGATGGAGCTATTTTTGCAAGAGGAGCTTGTGATGATAAAGGACAAATGTATATGCACGTAAAAGCATTTGAATTGATGATGAAAACAAATAGCCTTCCTTGTAATGTTAAGTTTATGATTGAAGGAGAGGAAGAAGTAGGTTCAGAAAACTTAGGAACATTTGTTAAAGCGAACAAAGATAAATTAAAAGCAGATGTGATTTTAATTTCTGATACGGGAATTATTGCGAATGATATTCCTTCTATCACAGTTGGGTTAAGAGGATTGAGTTATGTTGAGGTAGAAGTAACAGGTCCGAATCGAGATTTACACTCTGGGTTATATGGTGGAGCTGTAGCAAATCCGATTAATATTCTGTGTGAAATGATTGCTAAAATGAGGGACGATAAAAATCATATTACCATCCCTGGGTTTTACGATGATGTTGAAATTCTTTCAGAAGAGGATAGAGCAGAATTGGCAAAAGCACCTTTTGATTTAGAGAATTATAAAAAAGCGTTAGCTCTTTCAGACATTGATGGTGAAGAAGGTTTTTCTACTAATGAGAGAAACTCTATTAGGCCTACATTAGACGTAAACGGCATTTGGGGAGGTTATACTGGAGAAGGAGCTAAAACAGTTATTCCATCTAAAGCCTATGCAAAAATATCTATGCGTTTAGTTCCTCACCAAGACAGCAAGAAAATCACACAACTATTTGCTGATTATTTTGAAAAAATAGCTCCAAAGTCAGTGAAGGTAAAAGTTACACCTCATCATGGAGGAACTCCTTATGTAACCCCCACTGATTTTGTTGGATATCAAGCAGCTAAACAAGCTATGGAAGATACTTATGGAAAAACACCTGTGCCAGTAAGAAGTGGAGGGAGTATTCCTATCGTTGCACTATTTGAACAAGAGCTGGGAATAAAGTCAGTACTTTTTGGTTTTGGTTTAGATTCTGATGCCATCCACTCACCAAACGAACACTATGGTGTGTTTAACTATTTAAAAGGAATAGAAACTATTCCTTTATTTTATAAATATTTTACGGATTACTCGAAAACTTAATCATGATATTAAAAAAAGTAATTCACATAATTGGTCTTTTTGTACTGACAATTTCTCTTGCCAGCTGTTTTAAATATGAAGAGGTTAAAATGGTAAGAGTAGTTGATATGGGAGTAAAAAACATCACCTCTAAAGGAGTAGATTTTCATGTGGATATGCAAATTAATAATCCTAATAATTATAACATTAGTATCGTAGATTCTGATTTAGATCTTTTTGTGAAAGAAAAGAAATCTGGCAAGATAAATTTGAAGAATAAAGTAACGCTTCCGAAAAAATCAAATGAAGTGCACCATTTTGTTTTTGAATCAGATTACAAACACATTACAGCTGATCCTTTAACTATTCTTTCAACAGTATTAGGAAATAGTCGGTTAGATGTGCAAGTAAAAGGAACCATTAAAGCTAAAGCTAAAGGAATTAGTAAAAAATTTCCAGTAGATTTTAAAGAAAAAGTGGCTTTATAAGTAGTTTTTAAGTCTTCAGAAATTAATATTAGATATATACAAGAAAGTAAGTTACCTTTGCTGGACATGAAACAAGTCAACGAAAAGGCGATATCAAACGTATGTTAAGGAAAGCATTAGAACGGTTAAAATAAAAATGCTCAAAAAAGGAGTAACATACATCATTTTTTATTTTTTGTTGGTAACATTTTCTTATGCTCAACAACAAAACCTTCCTTTAACTAGAGAGTTTAACCTGACCAACCAAAAGGTTTTTAATGGTTTTAATAATGGTACGCATACAGCTTTTCAGCCGATTATTCAATCGTTTATTCAAGAAGATACTTCTATCTTTTCTTTATCAAAATCGGAAAAGGATTATTATCTAATCAATATTTCTAAATCGACTAAAAAGCCGTCCAATTTTTTAAAATGGCTGTATCGTACTGCTTTTTATGAAAACTTTGCTGTTGTTGACACAGGTAATTTTTATCTGACAGTTGACCCACTATTGAATGCGGAGTACGGAAAGGATAAGGAGGATGCTAGTACTACTCTTTATCAAAATACCAGAGGTATTATTATAAGAGGTAACGTAGGTGAAAAATTTTCTTTTCAATCTTCGTTTTATGAAAACCAAGCTGTTTTACCTTCTTATATGTCAGATTTTGTTAATGAAAGAGGTGTTGTTCCTGGACAAGGAAGGGTAAAAAGATTTAAAGAAAATGGATTTGATTTCGCTGCTGCCTCAGCAAATATTTCTTATACTCCGGTTTCATTTCTTAACCTACAGTTAGGTAATGGTAAAAATTTTATTGGAGACGGCTATCGTTCTATCTTATTGTCTGATCAATCATTTAATTATCCTTACTTTAAAACGATTGCTCAATTTGGGAAAAAAGATCAATTTCAGTATGTATTTCTTAACGCTCAATTAACCAATTTAATAAGAAGAGAAGCTGGCTCTACTAGTGAAGCTTTGTTTCAGCGAAAAAGCATGAGTATCCATTATTTGAACTGGATAGCTACTAAATGGTTAAGTGTTGGCTTCTTTGAAAATACCCTATGGCAAACAGAAGATACTACAGGAACAAAACCTTTTCAATTTCAACAATTAAATCCAATTTTTGGGGTAGATGTGTTGACCAATATTTCTGATGAAGCGCATCACTCTACTATAGGCATGAATACTAAAATTAAATTACCGTTTCAATTTATTTTATACAATCAATTTATTTACGATGGTAACCAATATGAAAGGACCAAGGGCTATCAATTGGGGATAAAATACTTTGGTTTAAATTATGCTTCTTTTCAATTAGAATACAACGTGATGGACAACCCTTACAACACTACTTTTAATTCAGAGTTACAACAGTTTCATCACTACAACGAATATTTGTCGCACCCTTTAGGAGATAATTTCAAAGAAGTTATAGGGATTATCAATCTGAAATATAAAAGAGTGTTCAGTCAGCTTAAAATGAATTATGCGACTATTGTTAATACCGAAATTACTAATTACCAAGTGCATTTAGGTTATTTGATTAATCCTAAAAATAATATGTCATTTGTTGTTGGGTTAACCAATAGAAATGAAAAAATGAATCAAGTTAAGCTCAATTCAACCAACTATTTTTATGTTGGACTTAGAACAGCTTTAAGAAACTTATACAGTGATTTTTAAAAGATAATATGAAAGAGTTAATTCTACCAATAATAACTTCCTTTTTGATTGTGTTGCTTTCAACCCCATCTTTTATCACTATTGCAAAGTTGAAACACTTGTTTGACGATCCTTCGGAAGATCGAAAACTGCATAAACATAAAACTCCTTTAATGGGAGGGATGATGATTTTTGCAGGAACCTTATTCTCATTTTTATTGTGGTTGCCATCTAATGAAATGGGAGTGATTAAATACTTAGTTCCTTCTCTTTTAATCATGTTTTTTGTAGGAATGAAAGATGATATCATTGGTACAGCTCCAGTAAAAAAATTAGCAGCTCATCTAGTAGTTGCATTTATTATGGTGTTAATGGCAGATGTTCGTTTAACTAGTTTACATGGTTTATTTGGAGTGAGAGAAATACCAGACTGGGCAGGAATTATGCTTTCAGTATTTACTTACATAGTTGTAATAAATGCATTTAATCTAATTGATGGGGTAGATGGGCTTGCTGCTGGTGTGGGATTAATTGCAGCTACTATTTTTGGCTTATGGTTTTACGCTGCAGGGGATATGACTTATGCGGTATTGTCTTTTGCGTTAGCTGGTGGATTGTTAGGATTTTTACGGTTTAATTTTAATCCAGCGAAAATCTTTATGGGTGATTCCGGCTCTTTAACTATAGGGTTTTTGTTTGCTGTTTTGGCAATTGAATTGGTTGAGTATGATGCTCAATATTTACCGACTGAAATAATCAAGATATCCAAACCGATATTAGCGATGTCAATAATTGTGTATCCCTTAATTGATACCATTCGTGTGTTCACATTACGAGCCATAAAAGGTGTTTCTCCTTTTACTGCAGATAGAAATCATATTCATCATCGGTTAATTGATTTGGGATTATCTCATAAACAAACAGTGTTGGTGATTTATTTCTTTAATCTGTTAATAGTAGCAGCAGCCATTTTTACACAACAATTTGATCCTAGTTATGCTTTTGTAGCAATTATATCTGTGGTGATATTGATGGTGCAAATACCATTTTTTATTAAGTTGAGAAAAAATAAAAAAGCAGGAAGGTAAATGAGGAAGTATATTCACTACATATTTTTTTTTATAGTTCTAATGAGTAGGGTTGCTCATGCTCAAAACTTTAATATTTCAAATGAACGAACTCTGGAGAAAAAGTTCAATATCCAGGTGGATACTTCTAGTTCATTTCATACCAGCATACAACCTTATACTCAGAATGAGTTGAATGAGATTTATAATTATGATTCTACTCTAAGTTTATTGAAAATTACTTCTTCTTCTGGAGCAGTTAATCAATTGATGAATAATCATCAAATGGAATTTAAAAAAGAACATTTTTATTTTTCATTAGATCCAATAATTAATGTTGGTATGACTCAAGAAAAAAGTAATTTATTATCTCAAAATTTAGTAGAAACTTCAGTTGGTTTAAATACGAAGACTGCTTTAGGAAAGAAATGGAGTGGGCAGTTTCTTTTTTTGATGGATAAATCTGAATACCCGAGTTATATTGATCAGATAGTTCAAACAAAAAATATTAGTCCCGGATATGGATATTCTAAAAATAACCAATCTATTTTTTCTCAAGGAGACATCACCTTTACTGCAGATAAAAATTTTGCATTTCAAGCGGGTTATGGAAAACATTTTATCGGAGATGGTTACCGTTCTTTATTTCTTTCAGACCATGCGAACAGTTATCCTTACTTAAAAGTAACAGCGAACATTTGGAAATTAAAATATATGGCATTATATACTAATTTTCAAGATATAAGAGAATCTAATGGGGAAGCAAATAATTATTTTCAGAAATTATCTTCTATCCATTATTTAAGCTTGAACATTACTAAATGGTGGAACATTGGTTTTTTCGAAAGTATCGTTTGGCAAGCACAAGAAGGGGCGTTTTATAGAGGATATGATATTAATTACTTGAATCCAGTTATCTTTTTACGACCAACAGAATATGCTCAAGGGTCAGGTGATAATGCGCTGTTGGGAGGGAGCATGAAGTTTAAGATTAAGAAAAAAAATATTTTATACAGTCAAGTTATATTAGATGAGTTTTTATTGCAAGAGATAAAAGCTGGCAATGACTGGTGGGCTAATAAATACGGAATACAATTAGGGTTAAAGGCGTATGATTTCTTATGGCTTAAAAATTTAAGACTACAAATGGAATATAATATGGTAAGGCCTTTTACTTACACACATAGTTATCATCCAACGAGCATAAGTACGCTACAAAATTATGCGCATTTTAATGCACCTTTAGCACATCCTTTAGGAGCTAATTTTCAGGAAGTGATGACGGGGTTATCTTATCATAAGAAAAGATGGGTTTTTGAAGCGACATCCACCTTTGCAAAAATTGGACTAGATACTAACAATACAACAAGTGTTGGACAAGACATATTTATTCCGAACAATGATAGACCATTAAATTCGTCAACAGGAAAAGAAATTGATTATGGTTATGTCGTTGGAGGGGGATTATCAACAAATATTGTTAATAGTACATTAAAAATAACATATATTATCAACCCTAAATCTCGATTTACAATAACTGGAGGTGTCTCCAATAGGAGGTATAAAAATAATTTAAGTGATTTATCTACCAACTACTTTTTTATTGGGTTAAAAACGAATTTAATCAATCGGTATTTTGATTATTGATTTAGTAGAAAAGAATATAATATGCCAGTGACATTAAAGCGATGATATATATAATCACTCGTTTATTCATTTGATTTCCAACTCTACTCCTGCTATAATTGTTTTGCCAATTATCCCTTAATTCTGATTTAAAGTCTGTGACATTGGTTCTTTCTGATGAAGCTGAATTAATTTCTCTTTCTATTCTTTCATACCGTTTTTTCATCTTTTCTTTTCGCTCATCATAATAACGAGGTTCGAAATAAAATCGATCAGGTTTTTTTGATTTAAACCCAAATAGAGATGGTATTTTAGGAGCTTCCATGAAAGTTAGATTTTAATTCAAAGGTACTATAAATATACAACGTAAAAATAACAGAATAAATTATTCCTTAATTTTAGGGTATGGATTTTCGAAAAAAATTAGAATTAGGTCATTCCAAATTATTCACTAATGAAATTGTTGAAGAAATAAGTCTCCACCCAAAAAAAATGGACGATTTAATGCAATTTTTTTTGGAAGGACCAGTTGAAATTACACAGCGAGCAGCATGGGCGATGTCAGTTACTGCAGAAAAACACCCTGAGCTATTAATAAATTATTACCCCTTATTTATAAAATTATTAAATCAATCCAATAAACATAATGCTATCAATAGGAACATTGTACGAGCATTACAGTACGCGGATATCCCTAAAAAATACCAGGGACAGGTATTAGATGCTTGTTTCAAATTATTAAACTCATCAGTAGAACCTGTTGCAGTAAAAGTTTTTTGCATGACAGTTATTTATAACTTATCAAAAAAATATCCTGATATTATTCCTGAATTAAAAGCAAGTATAGAAGCGCTACTTCCCGATGGAAGTGCAGGAATAAAAAGTAGAGGAAATAAAATTTTAAAAAAACTCAACTCAAAATAAATGCACATATCAGTTAGTTGACAAATCCTTTCTTGCATTATTTCCTACCTTTGCTTGTACATTAGATGGCTTAATTATGAATATAGGAATTGTTTGTTATCCTACCTTTGGAGGTAGTGGAGTAGTTGCAACAGAATTAGGAAAGGCATTAGCTGCAAAAGGACACAAAATTCATTTTATTACTTATCAACAACCTGTTCGGTTAGATATCTTTTCAGAGAATATTTTTTATCACGAAGTAAAAGTTTCAGATTATCCTTTGTTTGACTATCAACCCTATGAATTAGTTCTTACTAGTAAATTAGTGGATGTGGTTAAGTTTGAAAAACTGGATATTTTACACGTGCACTATGCTATTCCACACGCATCTGCAGCTTATATGGCACAACATATTTTAAAATCAGAAGGGATAAAAATCCCTTTTATCACTACATTACATGGAACAGATATTACTTTAGTAGGAAAAGATGCTTCTTTTGCCCCAGTTATTACTTTTGCAATTAATGAATCTAATGCAGTAACAGCTGTTTCTGAAAGTTTAAAACAAGATACCTTAAAGCATTTTAAGGTTACAAGAGAGATTAAAGTTATCCCAAACTTTATTTGTTTAGAACAATATAATCTGAATGGCAGTATAGAATCACTTAAGAAATGCTTTGCTCCTAATGAAGAGAAAATATTAATCCATGTTTCTAACTTTAGGAAGGTGAAACGTGTGCAAGATGTTTTTAAAGTATTTGATATAGTAAGAAAAAAGATTCCCGTTAGATTATTAATGGTGGGAGATGGTCCTGAAAGGCATCGTATAGAAGAGTTATGTAGAGAACTAGATATGTGTCATTTAGTAAAGTTTTTAGGAAAAGTAAAAGATACCGAAAGGGTTTTAGCCGCTTCAGACTTGTTTATTTTACCATCGGAATCAGAGAGTTTTGGATTGGCTGCTCTGGAAGCTATGGCTGCTAAAACTCCGGTCATTTCTACTAATACAGGAGGGATTCCTGAGGTAAATAAAGAGGGTGTTTCGGGCTATTTAAGCAATGTGGGTGATGTAGAGGATATGGCACAAAATGCACTAAAGATACTGTCAGATGAAGCGACCTTAAAAAGATTTAAGGAAGGAGCATATGAGCAAGCAAAACAATTTGACATTCATACTGTACTTCCTCAGTACGAAGAATTATATCAGGAGCTAATTGAACAATAGAATTAAAAATTCTTGTACTCCACTATGTTTGTTTTAGCATCAATTAAGGTTAAAAAATCCATTAATAATTGGACGTCTTTATTTGTGTAAAAAGTGTGGGTAGCTGTTGTTGATTGGTTAAGTTTATTTTCTTTTAGTAAGATGTTTTTTGTTTGCAAAGCAACTGCTTTCCCAGAATCAATAATATGTATTCCTTCAGGAATTATTTTTTTTATAATAGGGATTAAAAAGGGGTAGTGGGAGCAGCCTAAAACAATATTATCTACACCATTTTTTATCATAGGGGTTAAATATTTAATTAAAAGTTCCTCTGTTTCATGAATTTTCCCGGCTTCTATTAATTTTACTAATCCCTTTCCTTCTACTTCAATAAAATCTTTGGAATGCCTAAATTGTTCTGAAGTAGCAATAAATAACTCACTGCTTAACGTTCCTTTTGTAGCGAGAACCCCTATTTTATGTGTTTTACTTTGTAGTGCAGCAGGTTTTATAGCAGGTTCTATTCCAATAAAAGGAATAGAATAATTTTTACGCAATGTTTTAATTGCGTTAGTGGTAGCTGTATTGCACGCCACGACAATTAATTTGCATCCTAATTTGATAAGTAGTTCAGTATTTTTAACGCTGAAATTAATAATTTCATCTTTTGATTTTTCTCCATAAGGGGCGTTAATACTATCTGCTAAATAAATGGTAGATTCATTAGGTAATAATTGATTTAACTCTTTCCATATAGAAAGCCCTCCTAACCCTGAATCGAATATTCCAATCGGAGCATTGCTATTTTTTAGTCGATGAGGCATTGAATGATATAAAAAAAGCTCCCTTGAAAAATCAAAGGAGCCCTAAATTTAAACTAAATAATTTTAATTTATTGCTAATTTCTTTTTTACCATTGGCAAAATATCATCACTTTCAACTGAATAGAGGACAACACCAACGCTTGAATCTAAAACATAGGTATAACCATTTTCTTTAGCCACTGCGTTTATAGCGTCTTTTGCTTTATCAATAATAGGTTGTAACAAGCTTTGTTCTTTTTTTTGTAAATCTTCTTCTGCTGTTTGTTGGAATTCGGTAATCCTTTTTTCTAAATCAGTAATTTCTTTGATTTTTGTTTGTTTAATAATATCAGTCATTACATCTTGCTTGCTTTGAAACTCTGTAACTTTTGTTTCATACTCTTTACGCATAGCATCTAATGTTGCTCTCAATTGATTAGCGTGATCTTCTAATTCTTTTTGTACAGTAGCTCTTTCAGGCATTGCTGTTAATAAATCATTAGAATTAATATGTCCTATCTTAGGGCTTTTCTGAGCAAAAATAGCAACCGACATTGTCATTGCTATTATTACCATTATTGCTTTTCTCATCATTTTGTGTGTAGGTTTAAAATTTTTGTAAATCTATATTATTTTTTTGTTTCACCGGGCTTATAGCCTAATTTTTTTAAGACATCATCACTGATATTATATTTAGGATTAGTATACAGCATTGTTAACGCACTAGATTTGTCAAAAACTACTCCTAAAGCTTTTAAGTTAGCTATTTCACTAATGGCTTTATAAACTTTATCTTGTATTGGCTTTACCAATTCTTTTCTTTTTTGAAAAAGCTCTCCGTCAACACCAAATTTTGTTTTTTGATATTCCTTTGCTTCTTTTTCTTTTTTAATAATTTCATCCTCTCTTTTGGTCTTCATATCCTCTGTTAAGAGGATTTGCTCTGCTTGATAATTTTTATACATTTTATCAATTTCAGCGTACCTTCTTTCCAACTGTTTTTGCCAATCAATAGAAAGTTTATCCAACTCTTCTTGTGCTTCTTGATAATCGGGAATATTTTCTAAAATATACTCGGTATCTACGTAGGCAAATTTCTGACTAAACCCTAAAGATGTTGTACCTACTAAAATCAACATCATAATTAATTTTTTCATGTTCATCATTTTTTTCATTTTATGGTCCTCCTAATTTTTTAAAACGCATTAGCGTCTGTTTAACAATTATTACCACCCGTTAATATTACCACCAATACTGAAATGAATTTCTGTATGGCTATTCGGGTCTGTTTTCCCGGGAATATCATCAAATCGGTAACCCCAATCTAATCCAAGCATTCCAAACATTGGCATAAAAATTCTTATACCTACACCCGCTGCTTTGTTCATTTGAAAAGGGTTTACTTTATTAAATGCTGACCAGGAATTACCAGCATCTCCAAATACCAGGCCATAAATTGTTGCACTAGGATTTAATGTTAAAGGATACCTTAATTCTGCGGTATATTTAGTGACAAATGCAGCCCCCTGATTTGGTGATAAATCCCCATTACCATATCCTCTAAATTTAATAATCTCTCTACCATCTAGTGAGAATCCAGATAACCCATCTCCACCCATATAAAACCGCTCAAAAGGAGATGTCCCTAAATCTTTACTATAAGCACCCAAGTAACCAAACCCTGCTTTTGTATTTAACACTAAATTACCTATTAAGGTAGAAAACCATGAGGTTTGAAATTTCCATTTATGGTATTCTACATATTTGTTTACTTCTTGAGAAGATAAGGTAGAGTAATCAGTGTTTGAGGGTCTAAAGGAAGAATAGGGAGGGGTAAATTTTATCGTTAACGTTGTTTCAGACCCTGATCGAGGGTAGATAGGACTATTTACAGAGTTTCTTGATAATACGGTTCTGAAACTAATATTGTTGGCATAACCATTAGCAAATGAAAATGTAGAAAAATAATTGTTAAGTACATAGTATTGATAAGAAACTTCATTATAGATGGTAAAAAAATCGTCTGGAAATTTTAATCGTTGCCCTAATCCAACAGAAGCTCCATAAATTTTTATTCCTTGATGAGATGCATCACTGGCAGAAAGACCATTGCTTTGAGCGGAATGAGTTAAGCTAATACTTAGTGAATTGGGTTTTCTTCCACCAAGCCAAGGTTCCGTAAATGACATGCTATAAGATTGGTAATTTAGTCCACTAGATTGTGCTCTAAGACTTAATCGTTGGCCATCTCCAGCAGGTAAAGGTCTCCAGGCATTAGCTTTAAAAAAGTTTCTTGCGGAAAAATTATTAAAAGAAACTCCTAAAGTTCCAAGGATTCTTCCACCTCCCCATCCTCCAGATAATTCTATTTGATCAGAAGGTTTTTCTTCTACAACATATTCAATATCTACGGTTCCATTTTCTTGATTTGGTTTAGGATTAACTCCCAATGTCTCTGGATCAAAATAACCTAATTGGGCTAACTCTCGTTGAGTTCTGATGATGTCGGATCGACTAAATAGTTGTCCAGGAGAGGTTCTTATTTCCCTTCTAATAACGTGATCTCTAGTTTTAGTGTTCCCAACAATAGTGACATTATTAATTACAGCTTGCTTCCCTTCATAAATTCTCATTTCGTAATCAATAGAATCATTCTCTATATTCACTTCTACAGCAGAGACTTGAAAAAACAGGTAACCATCATCTAAGTAAAGTGAACTAATATCTCTTCCATTTTGATTCATAAACAACCTTGTATCCAACGTTTTTTTGTTGTAGACATCCCCTTTTTTTATGTCCAGGATTCGATCCAATTTTTCTGATGAATGAATAGTATTTCCAACCCATTTGATATCCCTGAAGTAATATTTATTTCCTTCATTTACTTGAATATCAATGTTTACTAACTTTTCATTGACATTGTAAATGGTATCAGCTTCAATTTTTGCATCTCTAAATCCTTTTTCATTGTATTTTTCTACTACGCCTAATTTATCTCGATTGTAGCTATGAGGAATATATTTTGAAGTAGTAAAAATATTGTAGAATCGCCTTCTTTTAGTGTCTTTTAATGTCCTTCTTAAAGCGCCAGACTTAATAGTGGTGTTATCAATGAAATTGATGTCTTTAATTCTTATTCTATTTCCTCTATCTACATTAATGGTGAGTATAACGTAATTTTGGAGTGTAGAATCTAATGTTTGGGTTACTTCAACAACAACATTAAAAAAGCCCTTTTTAATGAAATGAGATTTTACATCATTCTTAATACTAATTAATAAATTTTCGTTTACTATTTTTCCTCTAGTAAGTTCTAGTTCTTCTCTTAAATCTTTTTGTTTAGATTTTTTTACTCCAGTAAATCTAAACTTAGATAATCGAGGTAATTCGAGTACATTAATATCTAGAAAAATTCTGTTTTCTTCAATTTTTGTTGCCGCTATTTGAACATTCGAAAACATTTTTTGTTCCCAAAGGTTTTTAATGGCTTTGGTAATTTTATCTCCTGGGATTTGTATTTTTTCTCCAACAACTAACCCTGATAATCTTTGAACCGCAGTAGTATTAAAATACTCTGCTCCAGAAACAGTTATTCCTCCTATTTCAAACTCTCTGGGATTAGAGTAGCTAATATCATCTAAGCTAGCATTGATCGAAAATTGAGCAGTCGCAATTAATGGGAAGAAGAAAAGGGTGATATATAAAAATTTTCTCATTAAATCTATAATTGCTCGCTAGTTAATCCAAATCTCCTTTCTCGTTGTTGGAAATCTCCAATGGCTTTAAATAAATCTTCTTTTCTAAAATCTGGCCAAAGCTTTTCAGTAAAATATAGTTCCGAATAAGCAATTTGCCACAAAAGAAAATTACTTATTCTCGATTCTCCACTTGTTCTTATTAGTAGCTCTGGGTCAGGAATATCGTGTGTCTGTAGGTAGTTTTTAAAAACAGTTTCATTAATATTATTAATATCTAATTGATTGTTTTTTACATCTGCAGCTAGTTTTTTTACTGCTTGAACAATTTCCCATTTAGAACTATAACTTAAAGCTAAAACAAGTGTTAGTCCTGTGTTATTTTTTGTTTTTTCAATTGCTTTTAACATTTCTTTCTCACAATTTCCAGGTAAGCTTTGCAAGTCGCCAATAGCTAACAACCTAACGTTGCTATCATTTAAAGATTTCACTTCTTTACTAATAGTATTTACCAGTAATTGCATTAAAGCAGTGATTTCCACTTTGGGACGATTCCAATTTTCTGTTGAAAAAGCATATAAAGTGAGGTAATTTAAGCCAATTTCTCCAGCTCCTTCAACAACATCTCGAACAGATAAAACGCCATTTTTATGGCCAAAAATTCTTGGCTTATTGTGATTTTTTGCCCACCTACCATTGCCATCCATGATAATCGCGATGTGCTTTGGAAGCAGGTCTTTATTAAAAAATGATGTATAATCCATTAACTACCTAAAAATCAAAAGTGGCAAAGATAGTATAATTAGCTAATTAACAGGTCCTCTACAATGATCCTTTTCTGTTAAAAATTTATAATTTAAAGTAATGCCTAAAAAAGAGTACCAATCATTATTGTTAGAGTTGCTTAATTGATAGCCTCCAATATAAGTTTCAGGGAGACCATCAATTTGATCAGTATATGTTTTATGCATAGTCCATTCCAATGCTAACCCTAAATTCTGAACAAAATTAAACTTAACACCAATTCCGAAAGGAATAGAAGGAACAACTACCAATTCAGAAGCACTTATTTTTCCTCCAGCATCATTTTTTACTTCTGGGGTAGAACTAAATACAGCAAAACCAATAAATACATAAGGAGAATATTTGGAAGTAATGTGATTATTAATTTGATAAGGTAAAAAGTTAAATTCAAATGTAGTATAACCCTCTATAAGTGTACTTGAAAAAGATAATTTTCTGAATTTGCTTAACTCATTTGAATTAAACTGATCGGTTGCTGCTAATTTCGCATAATTAGCACCAACTCTAAAGGAATACCTGTAACTTAAGTTTTTTCTATAAAAAATCCCTAGAGTAGGTCTTATTTTATTAGCTACTTGTATCGAAGGGTTTAATTCTCCAATATAGTAAGATGTCCCCCCAAACAACCCTAATTCAGAATGTTGAGCAAACAAAAAAGAATTAAAGGACAATAAAATACATACTAGTATAAATCGAAGATTCATTGGTCGTTTTTAAAGATTAACCTTAACGAAAGAAATGAAGGATTATTGCTAAAGAATAGCCTTAACTATTTAGAACTTAGGAAGATTTCTTCTTCGTTTACTGACTTTGTAGTTAAGAGCTATGATGCCTAGCATATAAGAATCCTTATCTGTTACATCACCTCTTTGCTGTGGTTCTCCGTATCCCCCATAAGCATAATGCCCAGAAGGGTCATGAAAATAGGCAGCATCAGGACCATATGCATTTCCTATTGCCACTGAGCCACCATCGTTATAATATACATCACTTACATCATCAATATAATCAGAGAATGTTTTTCTAACAGTTAATTCTAAACTAATACTAAAAGAACCAAACCTTCTAGATCTTGCTCCTCCCCCTAAATTTCTTCTAATACCTATTCCGTAAGGAATTACAGCTGTAAAACCACTATAATCACTTGGTCCTCCTGGTAAACCTTGCCCTTCAGTGTTCAGGCCACTAAGTGCAGTCCAAGATCCATTTCTTCTTCCATAGGGAGAATACCAAATGCCACCAATGCCTCCTATTAAATAAACTTCAAATCTAAACCACGATTTACCTCTAACACCTCTTAGTCGATAAAGGTGACCTGACTTTTGACGGATTAATAAATATTCTAATTGTGCAGAAAGCTCTACAATATGTGATTTAAAGTTTAATTCTCTTCGGGCTCTTGCGGGTTGTTTGGTTAGAGCATCGTCACCACTTACTAAAGCATAGATAAGGTTACCTTTAACAAACCAATCTCTTCCAAATTGATAACGGTACCCTAAATTAGCAGCATATCTAGTGGCTCGTGGTTCTAAGTCCATTATAAAATCGGTTCCTGTTTGGTCTCTACCTCCTAAGTCCCCCAAAAAGTTAGAGGCTCCAAAACCTAAAGAATATTCTACTCGTTGTCTCTTCCATTTTTGCGCTGAAGAAGTAAGGGAAAATACGGACAGGAAAGTAAGTATTAATATGAATGAACTTCGCATGTTAAATTCTATTTTCTAGACTAGCTGCAAATATATCACTTTATTTTATTACGAAGCAAAATTTTATAGAAGAGATAGTATTAGTTCCGTTTATCCAGTCCCCACATTAACTTATTTCTAAGGGTGTTTAATAGATTATATTCTTTTAAACGAATTAAACTTACTTTATGGGTAGATTTTTTTATCGTTATTTCTGTTGATATTGGCATGGTAACCGACCGAGAATCAATAGCAGCTAAAAAATTGTCTGTTCTGCCTTCTATCTTTAGTTGGATAGAAGTATCATCAGAAATAACAAGAGGCCTAACATTTAAATTGTGTGGAGCAATAGGAGTAATGATGATATTCCCAGAATCAGGAAGCACAATAGGTCCATTACAACTTAAAGAATAAGCGGTAGATCCTGTTGGAGTAGCAACAATGATTCCGTCTGCCCAATAGGAGTTTAAAAATTCGCCATTTAAATATACGTGAATAGTAATCATTGAGGAGGTATCTTTTTTCTGGATAGTTACTTCATTCAATGCATAATTAGTTGAACCAAAAAAATCACTGGAAATAGTTTCTACACTTAATAAAGTTCTGTTGTCTAATTCAAAATTTTGGTTCATTATACTAGCAACAGCCTGATCGATTTCGTTGGTAGTAATACTAGAAAGATAGCCTAAACGACCAGTATTGATCCCTAAAATAGGGATGTTTTGATCACGAACGAGCTGCACAGTTTCTAATAAAGTACCATCACCCCCAATACTAAAAAGGTAGTCTACATCCTTAATTTCATGATGATTCGTAAATGTCTTTTGAGGGGAAAGTTGAATTTTTTCTTTTAAAAAATCATAAAATGATAGGCAGACAATCGTTTCAATTTGGTGTACTTCTAATTTTTGAAACAATTCCTGAATAAAAGAAATGTAGTTTTCGCTTATTGTTTTTCCATATATTGCTATTCTCACGGTAAAGAAATTTATAATGTGAAGGTAGTTATTAATATCGGTTTCTGCTTAAATAGGCGCTACAAAATGTAAAAACAAACCATGTTCTTTCATTCTATTGATAGAATATTCTATCCTAAAAACAATGTCGTAATAACTTACAAAATCTAGAGCTATCCCCCCTCCATAAAGCATGGAGTTAGTTAAAAAATTATTATTTTTTGTAGATGGACTGTCCACATACCCAGCATCAAAATATAGACCAGCATAGATGGAGAGAGGAATTTTATTAAATTCATCAAAAGGAATGGGATTAACATTAAATACTTTATTAGGAAGGATCGCATAACGTAATTGAGATTTAAACAAGCCATAGTGGTCTCCGTTGATAACATATAGTTCATATCCTCTTACTAAATTACTACCGAAACCCAATCCTGAGCGCAAATAATAAGGAGCTGTAGAAAATGAATATTTTCCTCGTATGGAGTTAGACCAAAAAAGGTGCTCAGTCAATTGTAAAAACTTCCGATAATCGACAGCTGAATAAAAAGAATTAATTCCACTATCGAAAAAACCTAACCCATCTTGTTTTAACTGAAAACTGTAGAAATACCCTTTTGTTGGGTAACTTTTAAAGTTTCGTTTATCTCTACTTAAAAAATACTGTAAACTTAAAAATTGAGAATTAGTTTTTCCGTTGGATAAATAATTTTCGTTGAAAAAAAGAACAGAGTCAGCTAGATTCACATGGTGATAGTCTATTAAAAATCGATGGATATTATATAGTTTTGGACGAAATTCATAGCTAAATTGAGAAGCAAATTCTTCCCTTATGTAGGGCTTTTCTGATTTGAAAAAATCTATTTTGTTAGCTGTTGTGTTGTAATTAATTTCATGATTTCTACTGTAAATAGAACTAATGGTAAATCCTTGAGTTCTATTTTTATTAATGTAGGGGTTAGCGTATTTAAATCCTATCTGTTCTGTATATCCTTTTTGAAACTTAAAAGCAATTCTTTCCTTTCGTCCTCTAAAGTTTTCTTTAGCGATAAACATTCCATAGTTAGCTCTATCAAAATCTTTGTTAATCCACCAGGTGTTAAAATTATTTTCTTGTACCTCAAAAATGGGAATAGGCCACCAGTACCATCTTTCCTCTACGGTTATGTAAATCGCAATATGAAGAGAGTCAAAATATACAGGCTCAACGGTAACGAAATTAAATAGCAACGTATTTAATAAATTACTTTTAGCCCGTTCTAATTGTTTTGTCAGTTCAGTTTCCCGCAATGTGTCTCCCTGATTAAAAGGAAGTTCTCTTATGATAATTTTATCTTTGGTGGTTTTGTTACCAATTATTTTAATCTCAGAAACATAATTAACCCCGGTTGTTTGTTGAGCAATAAGCAGTGTCCCCCAGTGAAAGAATAATAAAAAGATGAAAAGTTGAACTGCTTGCTTGAGCATAGAATAAGTAAAAGCAACTACGGATTCAAAAAACGCAGAAATTCATCGTACCTGCTTTTTAAATCTTTTTCGTATTCTGTTTCATTATAAGAACCAGTAATTACATAGTCAAATCGTTCGAAAGTATGTAAAATACGAGAAATCTCGGTTTTGTTAATTTTTAAGGTGACTTCTAATTTTGTGGAGTCAGGGTGAGAAGTTATAAATGAAGCTAGTATTTGTGCATTATCAGACTCTACCAATTTTGAAATTTCTGCTAAAGAATAATCACGAATGTTTAATTCCAAGGTAATGATACTTCCCAGATTGGCTATAGAAACTGCTTTGGAGAAGTAGTTTAAAACACTTTTTATTGTGATAACACCAAGGTATTTTCCTTCTTTGTCAACAACAGGTAAGATATCAATATTATTTTCAACTATCAATGAGATAATTTCGAATAAATGTTGGTGTGCATAAGCAAAAGGATTTCTATAGCTGAGGTTGTAATTTTTAATTGGATCATCCTGATCATTTCTATCTAAGATTTCCGCTTCTTGAATTAAACCAAGGTATTTCCCTTTGTCAACAATTGGGATATCAGTAACTTTAAACTCTTCCATCCAGCCCAACGCTTTTTCTCCTGTTTCAGATAGCTTTAACGGAGGTATATCATAAGTTATTAATTCAGAAGCAATCATTGTTATTGAATAGTTTTTACCTTTGTAGTATTCATCAAAGTTACTAATTCGTATGACGAAACTAAGTGTAAATATAAATAAAGTTGCTACCATTAGAAATGCCCGAGGTAATAATTTACCTGATTTAGTTCAATTTGCTAAAGCTTGTGAGCAGTATGGTGCTCAAGGAATAACGGTTCACCCCAGGCCAGATGAAAGACACATCCGATATCAAGATGTATATGATTTAAAGCCAGTAGTAACTACAGAGTTTAATATTGAAGGTTTTCCAAATACTGCATTTATTAATTTGGTACTGGATGTACAACCAGAACAGGTTACTTTAGTTCCAGATCCTCCTGGAGTTTTAACTTCTAATGCGGGATGGGATACGCTAAAACAAAAAGATTTCTTAAAGGAAGTGATAGCTGAATTTAAAGCACAGGGGATTAGAACATCTATTTTTGTGGATACCGAATTGGTGAATATTGAAAATGCTTTGGAAACAGGAACTGATAGAATTGAGTTATATACAGGTCCTTACGCAGAGCAATTTAATGATGATAAAGAAGTCGCAATTGCTCCGTTTATTAAAGCCGCTCAATTGGCTAATGAGTTGGGTTTGGCAATTAATGCCGGACATGATTTAAATTTAGAGAACCTTGCTTATTTTCAAAAACGTATTCCTAACTTGCAGGAAGTGTCCATTGGACATGCTTTAATTTCGGATGCGCTTTATTTTGGGCTGGAAAGCACTATTCAAAAATACTTAGCTTGTTTAGCTTGAAGTAAATTGGGATTGGAGAAAATAAATTCAAATTGAATTTCGGTTTGTCATCCTGAGCCTGTCGAAGGATATACAAAAACATTTTGTTCTCGATACTTAAATTTTTCAAATTTAAACTCGAACTGACAATATTTTTATTTATCCAAACCTATGTTAAAGTAACTTTTTTGGTGTAGTGGCGATAAAATCTTTCAAGTAGTAAGGTTCAAAATAAGCAAGGTCTTCAAAATCTTTATTCAAAAATTTTTGAAATGCAATTTGATTGATGTATTGAGCAGAAGGGAGTCCTTGATTAGAAAAAATAGCGTTTTTATTTTTAGACAAAGTGGACTGGCATTTTTCTGCGCCATCACCAAAAAAAATGATGGAATTATCATTCAGGTAGGTAGAGAGTGAATTTTCATCAATAATTTTAGCAGAAATATTTTCAATGGTATTATTCTCGCTATCAAACAAAGCAGTATACACTTCCATTCTTCGAGCATCAATCATCGGGCAAAATAAATGGTTGTTAGGTTCTCTATTCAATTGTTGAACCATTCCTCTTGCCATCGCTTGTAAGGTGCTCACAGCAATTAGAGGAATATCTAATGCATAGCAGAGTCCTTTTGCGGCAGAGACTCCTATTCTTAAGCCTGTGTATGAGCCGGGGCCTTTACTTACGGCAATTACTGAAACGTCTTTTAACGTTTTTCCAGCTTGTTGCATTACTTCTTCAATAAAGAGTGTCAATTTTTCTGAATGAGAGTAATCTCCTCCTTCTTCTTTTAACGCTAATAATTGATCTCCATCTGACAGTGCAACAGAGCAAATTTTAGTAGATGTTTCTATACCGAGAATTAAACTCATTTAGATAAAATTTTAATTTCAACCCTTCTGTTAGCAGACATTTCTTCAGGTCCCTTTGCATAGGGATAGAGCATTTGTGTGTTTCCATAACCAACAAAGGAAATTCTATTTTTAGCTATTCCGTGTTCAATTAAATAATTCATGACTGCTTTTGCTCTGTTGGTAGAAAGTTCTTGATAATCGTTTGAATTTCTTTGCCTAGGACCATTCACATGTCCTTCAATTTCAATTTTTGCATTACTATTGAGTTCCATAAAGGACAATAAAGCAACTAAAGCGCTTTCTGCCGTGGGTAAAAACTCGGGACTATTGCCATGAAATTGTAAATTTTTTAGATTCACCTTTTTTCCTGCTTCCATTTCTTCTAATAAAATTTCTTCATAAAACGCTAGCTTATTTTTTGATATTTTAATATCGACTGAAGCAAGTAGAAAACCTTTGGCGGCAACATTAATGATAGCTTGGTGAGTTTCTTTTGACAAATTGGTTTCATAGTTGGTGATATCTGTTAGAACAATAGGGTTTTTATCAAATCCATTAATGGTAACATCCGCTGCAACGGGTTTTTTAGTTTGTGCGGATTGAATGGCTAGTTTAAATTGAATGTTAGCAACGGGTTGAAGAATACTATCTTTTTTTTCGATAGGAACAATTGATTTTCTTTGAGGATAGTGCAATACAAGTGTATGGCTTTGCCCATTTTTTTTTGGATTATTCACCACTAAAACAAACTGATCTCCTTTTTTAACGATTAAAAATTTACTGTAATTCTCCTTAATTCCAGCGTCAACAAATTCTTGTTTTGCCGTAGTAGATAACCCTGTTTGCGCACTTCGTGAAAGATTACTTCTTATAGGGTGTATTTTATTAGCAGCTATTCTTTCACAAAACATTTTTTTATGCTCATACAATAAGAAATCCCAATCTTCATCGGGGTTGTTGGGCATGATGTCAAAAGTAAAAGTACCACTATCAGGCATCGTAATTAAATACCAAATGGAATTTTTTTCTTCTTGAAATGCTTTTTTATTCTCTAGCTCATTACCTGAAAACTCTTTTACATTACCAAAACCAGAGATGGCTGGTGAGTTATAAATAGTATCGGTTAGTTTTAATAGGTTGATACAATCGTTATTTTGTCCTAGGCTTATAGAAAAAAGACATAAGACGTAAGACAAAAAGAGGAGTATATGTTTTGAGAATAACATTGAAACAAAGGTAATTGTTTTAAATGGGTTGCTAAAATTGTGCCGATTGAGTTTATTAAAAAAATACGCTATGATGTTTTAGGTAAGGAGAATGAAACGTTTTATGATAATTTGTTAGCTGCAATACACCCACCTTAATCCTCCCTCGAGGGAGGAAACTTCTCCCCTTGGGAGCCTGTACTGAGTAAAATCGAAGTGGGAGACAGAGAGGTTTTTTTCCGCTTCACTTCATCAGGAAAAAGACGGTATTGTCATTCAGAACAAAATTTATAGAAAAACTTGTTTTTCGTAATAAATGCAGTGAAGAATCTACCTGAAACAGATACATCATTTTTTTTTTGAAATTGAAATTTCAACAAAACTTCATTGAGTATGACAGTTTAACACACCCCTAACCCCTCCTGCCTGCCGCAGGCATGGCTCAAGAGGGGAATTCCTTCCCTTTGTAGCTTTTAATAATTCAAATTAGCACTCACCCATTTTTCAGCTTGCTCAAAAGTTAAGCTACTGGCATCAGCATAAGCCTGTACTTGGTCTTTTTCTATTTTTCCGATGCCAAAATATTTAGCTTCTGGATTTCCAAAATACATTCCGCTAACGGCAGCTGTTGGATACATGGCTAAGCTTTCTGTTAAAGTTACTCCTGTTAATTCTTCTGCGTTTAGCAACTTAAACAATTCCGTTTTTAAGGTATGGTTCGGGCATGCCGGATAACCAGGTGCTGGTCGTATTCCTTTGTAAGATTCTTGAATTAACTCTTCGTTGCTCAAGTTTTCAGTAGCATCGTATCCCCAATATTCCTTACGAACTTTTTCGTGCATTAACTCTGCAAATGCTTCTGCTAATCTGTCTGCCAATGCTTTTACCATAATGGAGTTGTAATCATCATGGTCAGCTTCAAAGCGAGCAATGTGTTCTTCTATTCCGTGTCCTGTGGTAACCACAAAACTGCCAATATAATCTTTAATTCCCGTTTCTTTTGGAGCTACAAAATCTGCTAAACTAATGTTAGGCACATTAGCTGCTTTTTTTGCTTGTTGTCTTAATTGATGTAATTGTCCAATTTTATTCCCATTTTCATACAGTTCAATAGTATCATCGTTTACGGTGTTGGCTTCCCAAATACCAATTACTGCTTTGGCTGTTAGCCATTTTTCATCAATAATTTGCTGTAACATTTTTTGAGCATCGTTAAATACTTTGGTTGCTTCAGCACCCACCACTTCATCAGTTAAGATTTTGGGATATTTTCCTGCTAATTCCCAAGTTCTGAAAAAAGGAGTCCAATCAATGTATGCCGCAATTTCTTTTAAATCATAGTTTTCAAATTGTTTCGTCCCTAGTAGTTGAGGGGTTACAATTTTAGAGGTATCCCAGTCTATTTTGTATTTATTGGTTCTTGCTTCTGCTAGCGAAAGCATTTCTTTACGAACTTGCTTATTGTTGTAATGTTTTCTTACGGTGTCGTATTCTGTTTTTAACGCTTTTATGTATTCTGTTTTCTTATCACTCAATAAGCTATCTGCAACCGTTACCGAGCGAGAAGCATCTAATACATAAACTGCCTGCCCTTTTTTGTAATGTTCTTCAATTTTAACTGCCGTGTGTACTTTAGATGTTGTTGCTCCACCGATCAATAAAGGAATAGTAAAGCCTTCTCTTTCCATCTCTTTGGCAACGTTGACCATTTCATCTAATGATGGTGTAATCAAACCAGAAAGACCTATTAGATCTACATTTTGCTCTTTCGCTACTTGCAAAATTTTCTCGCAAGGCACCATTACTCCCAAATCAATTACCTCGTAATTGTTACAGCCTAAAACAACACCCACTATGTTTTTACCAATATCATGCACATCCCCTTTAACGGTTGCCAGCAATACTTTTCCTGCATTAGAACCTTCTTCTTTTGACGCTTCAATATAAGGTAATAAATGAGCTACCGCTTTTTTCATTACTCTTGCCGATTTCACTACTTGGGGTAAGAACATTTTTCCAGAACCAAATAAATCACCAACCACACCCATTCCGTTCATCAAATACCCTTCAATAACTTGTAATGGTTTGTCAACAATTAAACGTGCTTCTTCAGCATCTGCTTCAATAAAATCAGCATTTCCTTTTACCAATCCGTGTGTAATTCTTTCTTGTAATGAACCTTTACGCCACTCTAAATCTAATTTTTGTTCTTTAACTGTTCCTTTTACGTTATCAGCATAATCCAGCAAACGTTCAGTAGCATCATCAGTTCTGTCTAGCAACACATCTTCTACTTTGTCTAATAATTCTTTAGGAATGTCATCATACACTTCCAACATCTCTGGGTTTACAATTCCCATATCCATCCCCTCTTTTATAGCATGATATAAAAATGCCGAATGCATTGCTTCACGCACCGTATTGTTTCCTCTAAACGAAAAAGAAGCATTACTCACTCCTCCACTTACATGAGCTCCAGGTAAATTTTCACGAATCCAACGTGTTGCCAAAAAGAAATCTAACGCATTTTTTCGGTGTTCTTCCATTCCTGTTGCTACAGGAAAAATATTAGGATCAAATATAATGTCTTGAGGAGGAAAACCTACTTTATCAACTAGTATTCGGTAAGATTTCTCACAAATCTCTATACGTCTTTCATAAGAATCTGCTTGTCCATCTTCATCAAAAGCCATCACAACTACAGCAGCGCCATATTTTAAAATAGTTTTTGCTTGTTGAATAAACTGTTCTTCCCCTTCTTTTAAACTAATGGAATTGACCACGCATTTCCCTTGAGCATTTTTTAACCCTGCCTCAATAATTTCCCATTTACTGGAATCTATCATAATAGGCACTCTACAAATGTCTGGTTCAGCTGCCACCAACTTTAAAAAGTTAATCATTGCTTCTTTTCCATCTATCAAACCATCGTCCATGTTAATATCGATGATTTGAGCTCCACCTTCTACTTGTTGACGAGCTATGCTCAACGCTTCTTCAAATTGTTTTTCATTGATTAAACGCAAAAACTTTTTTGAACCAGCAACATTTGTTCGTTCGCCAACATTAATAAAATTAACTTCTGGAGTAACAATTAAAGGTTCTAATCCACTTAGTTTTAAGTAGGGTAAATCCTTCCATTTGTATTCGTAATCTCCTGTATAATCTGGATGTAAACTCATGCTTAATTATTTTTTGGAGAATAGGTTGCTGCCAAATCGGCTATTGCTTTAATATGTGCTGGAGTTGTACCACAACAACCCCCTATAATATTGACTAAGCCCTCATCTAAAAAGACTTTTATTTGTTTAGCCATAAATTCTGGAGATTCGTCATAAGCACCCATTTCATTAGGCAATCCCGCATTTGGATGGGCACTTACCAAACAGTTTGATTTTTCTCGTATCGTTTTTAAGTAAGGACGCAAAGCTTCAGCTCCTAAAGCACAGTTTAGTCCAATACTTAAAGGTTTTGCATGTTCAACAGAAATTACAAATGCCTCCGTATTTTGCCCTGAAAGTGTTCTACCACTAGCGTCTGTTATAGTTCCAGAAATCATGACGGGTAAATCGGTTCCCTTTTCTTTTTGCACTTCATCGATTGCAAATAGTGCTGCTTTTGCATTTAAAGTGTCTGTTATGGTTTCCACCAATAATAAATCTGCTCCACCATCAATCAGTCCGGTTGCTTGTTCTTTAAATGCACCAACTAACTCATCAAAGCTAATGTTTCTAAATCCTGGATCGTTCACATCTGGCGACATAGAAGCTAATTTTGTTGTTGGGCCCATAGAACCAGCTACAAATCTCGGTTTGTTGGGTTCTTTAGCTGTAAATTCATCCGCAACTTCTTTGGCAATTTTAGCCGACTGAAAATTAATGTCATAAACGGCTGAGGCTAGTTCGTAATCATCTTGAGCTATCCAAGTCCCTCCAAAAGAATTCGTTTCTGCTATATCCGCTCCAGCAGCAAAATATTCTGCATGTATGCTTTTGATAATATCAGGACGAGTGATGGACAACAAATCATTATTTCCTTTTAAGGAGCAGGGATGATCCTTGAAGCGTTCTCCACGAAAATCTTCTTCAGTTAATGAATGTCTTTGAATCATGGTCCCCATTGCTCCATCCAACACCAAAATTCTTTCTTTTAATATGTCTTTAATATTTGCCATAAATCATTTAAATTGTCATGCTGAGCCTGTCGAAGCATCAACAATTAACTCATTTCATACTTCCTTGGTCTATAGTTCGACAAGCTCACTATGACAAAGGATTATGTTTTTCACAAAACAAAAACCCCTTCTGTTTTTAGATAAGCAGAAGGGGTTTCTTTTATATTTTCTACTTATCTTTTTCCGCTCCCAATAGCTATCGGGACGGAATAGGATTTAGCACCTTTACGTTTTCACGAAGGTTGCCAAGGCTTCAAAGGGCCTAGTCCCTCCACCTTTCTTGATAAATGCCAAAAGGCACTAATAATTATTTTTAAGAACGAAGTGCAAAACTATTAACACTTTGTATCAATTCCAAACATTACTTAGGTATTCAAAAGAATATTATAAGTTGAGGTGCTTTTTTTGGAGTTAAAACTCTGCGTTTTTAGGTGTTCTTGGGAAAGGAATTACGTCTCTAATGTTACTCATTCCTGTTACAAACAACATCAAACGTTCAAAGCCTAATCCAAATCCTGCATGAGGAACTGTTCCAAATTTACGTGTATCTAAATACCACCAAACATGTTCTTCGGGAATGTTAAAGTCTTTTATTTTTTGCTGTAAAATATCCAACCTTTCTTCTCTTTGAGAACCTCCTACAATTTCCCCAATTCCTGGAAATAAAATATCCATAGCAGCAACAGTAGTTCCAACTTCCATTCCTGGTTTTGCTTCTGGTAATTCATCATCCTGGCGCATATAAAATGATTTAATCTTTGCAGGATAGTTCGTTAAGATAACGGGTTTTTTAAACTCTTTTTCTACCAAATAACGTTCATGTTCTGATTGTAAATCTGAGCCCCAACCTTCAATTTTATACTGGAATTTCCCTTTTTTATTGGTGTTAGAATTTCTTAAAATGTCTATCGCGTCCGTATAAGTTAATCGAACAAAATCGTTATCAGCCACAAATTTTAATTTTTCAATCAATTCCATTGATTGTTGGTCTTGTGGTTTCCCTTTTTCTTCTTCTTTTAGTCGGTTGCTTAAAAATGCTAAATCTTCTTTACAGTTATCTAATGCGTATTGCACACAATACTTTAGCATTTCTTCTGCTAAATCCATATTATCATTCAAATCATTGAAGGCTACTTCTGGTTCTATCATCCAAAACTCAGCTAAATGGCGAGTGGTGTTAGAATTTTCTGCCCTAAAGGTTGGCCCGAAGGTGTAAACCTGACCCAATGCCAAAGCTGCCAATTCTGCTTCTAATTGACCTGATACGGTTAAGTTGGTCTCTTTCCCAAAAAAATCTTGCTTAAAATCTATTTTCCCTTTTTCATCTTTTGGAGTATTGTCTATATTCAATGTTGTTACTCTGAACATTTCTCCTGCTCCTTCAGCATCAGAACCTGTAATAATAGGTGTATGAATGTTATAAAATCCTTTATCATTAAAAAATTTGTGAACTGCAAAAATCATGGCATGCCGTATTCTAGAAATAGCACCAAACGTACTTGTTCGGAACCTTAAATGAGCAATTTCTCTTAAAAACTCTAAGGAATGTTTTTTTGGTTGTAGGGGATATTCTTCAGGATTAGCATCACCAAGAACAGAGAACGATTTTACAATTACTTCAATGGTTTGACCTTTCCCTTGTGACTCAACAATTTTTCCAACTATTTCTATTGCTGCACCTGTAGTAATTCTTTTTAATTGAGTTTCTTCTTCCTTTTCAAAATCAACAACAGCTTGTATATTATTAATGGTGGAACCATCGTTAACAGCAATAAAACGATTGCTTCGAAATGTTCTTACCCATCCTTTAATTAACACCTCACTTCCAATGGAAGGAGTACTTAATAGAGCTGCAATTTTTGTTCTTTTCACGCGTTTAGTATTTTATAATAATCAATATAAAAAGATATTTCGAAGCGAAATTAGCATTTTTTGTGTTCTATAAATGTTGTTAAGGTGCTTTTAATCACTTTTTGACGTGTTTTTTAGGTTAAAAAAATGTTTGATATCTATACGAAATGAAATACTTAGGTGTTTTTTCGGTAAAAGAGTGAAAAAATATTTTGTAAATCTCAAATAAAGGTTTTAATATTGCATACTAAACTACTAACTAGTTACAACTATGAAACAAATTTTAACCATATTATTAGTTGCGCTATTCTCAATCAATGTTAGCGCTACTGGTGTTATTGTATTGGAAGGACATTATCAAGGAAAGAATCTTTATGTCCAAAATCCTTTTGCAGGAAGCGGTGTAGGTTTTTGTACATTCGAGGTTACCATTAACGGAGAAGTAACTACTGATGAGGTTAACTCGAGTGCTTTTGAAATAGATTTCGCTAACTTTCAATTAAAAGTTGGAGATCCTGTAATTGTTAAAATTAAGCACAAAGACGATTGTAAACCAAAAGTGTTGAACCCTGAGGTATTAAAACCAAAGAGTACATTTGAAATTGTTTCTATGAATATTTCTCCAGAAGGAAAGTTTGATTGGACAACTAAAGGAGAAACAGGTAAATTGGCTTTTATTGTTGAGCAATTTAGATGGAACAAGTGGATTAAAGTAGGAGAGGTTGATGGTGTTGGAACGGGAGCAGAAAATACTTATTCATTCCAAATTACTCCTCACTCAGGAGAGAACAAGTTTAGAGTAAAACAAGTAGATTATTCTGGTAAGCCAAGATACTCTCAGGCGTCTAGATATGTGTCTACTGTTGGAGAAATTGCTTTTAGCCCAATTAAAGCTAAAACAGAAGTAGTGTTTACAGGAGAAACGTTATTTGAAGTTTATGACAGCTATGGAAATATTGTAAAGAAAGGATTTGGAGAAAAAGTAGAAGTTTCTAACTTAAAAAAAGGAATTTATTACTTGAATTATGATAATAAAACGAATACTTTCATGAAGAAGTAATCGGTTAATGATATTATTTAATCCCCCGAAATGAATTCGGGGGATTTTTTTTGTCTGAACATGAATAAAATTGAACACATAGGAATTGCAGTAAAAAATTTAGATAAGGCTAATGAGCTGTATGCTAAATTATTTAATCAGTCTCCGTATAAAACAGAAATAGTTGAAAGTGAAGGAGTATCTACTTCTTTTTTTTAAGCAGGAGAAAATAAAATTGAGTTGCTTGAGGCGACCAATTCAAATAGTGCTATTGCTCAATTTATTGAAAAAAGGGGGGAGGGGATACACCATATTGCATTTGATGTAGATGATATTTATGCCGAAATAGAACGTTTAAAAAAAGAAGGATTTGTTATTTTAAATGATACACCAAAAAAAGGAGCGGATAATAAATTAGTGTGTTTTGTGCATCCTAAATCTGCTAACGGGGTATTGATAGAGTTATGTCAAGAAATTAGCTAGAAATACTTTAACAGTACTTCTCCTGCTTCATCTAAATTTTTCCCAAAGACTATTATTCCCTCATCATGTCCACCCATTATAATTATTTTTTCTTGAGTAACATTCGTTTTGCTAAATAGTCGCTTAATTTCATTAGCCATTTTTGCAGTTCCATAAGGAACAGTTCTATCTGAAGTAGGCATTTTATCTATCAATCTATCCCATAATTCTTTGTTATGAACATGAATAATGGCTTTAACAGATTTATCTGCGTCATAAACTGCGGCATGAGTTAAACTTTCAGCGGAAGCTTTTATTTTTCCTTTACACGTTACCTGATTATTTTCCATATCATAATCAGTTATTAAAGCAAAATCGCTTGATTTTATGGGGTAAATATTTCCTGTTTGAGTTCCTGAAATCAAAATTCCTTCATCAACTTTTATACTGATATTTCCGTAGCCAATTTGTACATGCTCATATTCACCGATTAATTTTAACTGATGCATTTTATCTCGCCACAATTTCAACTCATGCGGAACGGTAATAGATAGATGCTCTTCACTCCAGTTACAATTAAATTTTATAACACCATCATCTGCCATTAATCAAATTTTTCCGGAAATAATTTACGTATTCCTTCCTCAGAAGCCTCACAAATTCCTCGTTCAGTAATTAACCCTGTTACATATTTAGCAGGAGTTACGTCAAACCCATAGTTTAACGCAGGAGTGGTTTCAGGGCAAATCAATACCGATTTAATTTTTCGATCTACTTTTCCTTGAATGTATTTGACCTCATTCTGATCTCTTGTTTCTATGGGGATATCTTTTACTCCATTTTTTATGGAGCAATCCAACGTTGAAGAAGGCAATCCCACATAAAAAGGAATGTTGTTATCGTGAGCAGCTAATGCTTTTAAATAAGTACCTATTTTATTAGCTACATCACCATTTCCTGCTGTTCTGTCTGTTCCAACAATTACCAGATCTACCATTCCATGTTGCATTAAGTGCCCGCCAGTATTATCATTAATTAGGGTGTGAGCAACACCTTGCTCGTTAAGTTCAAAAGCGGTAAGGTTTGCCCCTTGATTCCGAGGTCTTGTTTCATCCACCCAAACATGGATATCAATACCTTCTTTTTGAGCGTGATATATAGGTGATAAAGCTGTTCCCCAGTCTATAGTTGCTAACCAACCAGCGTTACAATGTGTAAGTATATTTACTGTCTTCCCGTTTTTTTGTTTCGCTACTTTTCGAATGATTTCTACTCCATTTAGCCCTATGTTTTCACAAATTAAAATATCATCTTCTTTAATTTGATTAGCCATTTTTAATGCAACCTCAATCCTTTCACTGTTCTCTTTTATTGGGATAATAACTTTTAACATTTCAGTTATTGCCCAAGCTAAATTAACTGCAGTTGGGCGAGTTGCATTTAATTTTTTGGCGACATCATAAATATATTCTTCTGGATTGATTTTTTCTTCAGCCTCTATACAAGCCAAATACATTCCATATGCTGCTGTTACACCTATTAAAGGAGCACCTCTAACCACCATCTCTCTAATTGCAAAAGCAGCTTCATCAGTAGTTTGAATATCAAACACTTCAATTTGATGGGGAAAATAACGTTGATCAAAAACTTGAATTAATTGTTGATTTGTTTTATTTACCCAAATGGTATGATGATGTTTTCCGTTAATTAGCATTGAAAGATATCGTTAATTGTTGTTGGTTTAAGTAAATGGAATGTCTTCAAATTTAATTTTTTTGCGCCAATAATATGTTCTTCTGTATCATCAATAAACAAGGTTTCTTCTGGAATGAGCTGGTGTTCTTCAATGATGGTTTTAAATATTGGCGCGTTTGGTTTTCTTAATCCCATTTCATGCGAATAATAGGCTTGCTCAAATAAATTATCTATTGCAGCCAGTTGAAATTGATTAGCAACATAATTATTAATAAAGTTCAAATGAATTTCATTAGTATTACTCAATAAAAACACACGGTATTGTTTTGATAATTTTTTAATGAGTTGAATTCGTGCTTCAGGAATATCTAATAACATACTATTCCAAACAGTTATAATTTCTTCTTTTCTTAATTTTTTGTTGCGTGTTTGAAAAAAAGAAATAAAATCATTGGTTGTAATTTCTCCAGTCTCATATTTGGTAAGCACCTTTTCTTTTTCTAGGTCTTTTTCTAATTCAGGAAAAGAATGAGAAAACATATCTCGGAATCCTTGAATTGCATTATTCGGGTGAATATTAATAATAACATCTCCTAAATCGAAAATAATATTTTGAATTCCTTCTAATTGCACGATAACACAAAACTAGCAAAATACTACTGGTTTTTATTGGTAATTCAAGTACAATTCCGTAAAATTGCAGCCTATTTCTAATGTAATTAGAAAGGGCCTATAACTCAGCTGGTTAGAGTATCTGACTCATAATCAGAAAGTCCCTGGTTCGAGCCCAGGTGGGCCCACACAGAATAAACCGCAACACACGATAAACATTGATGTTTAAACTTGTTGCGGTTTTTTTGTAGACAGATTCGTGAACAGCAATTCTTTCAAGCCCTTTACTGATAAGCTAAAACAATATATATAACTAATTAAATATATTGTTTTAATAAATTCTTAAATCTATACAAAAAGTAAAGCAGCCCAGGTGGGCCCGTAGAAATTAACCGCAGTACACGAGTAATCAATGGATTATGAATGACTGCGGTTTTTTTATAAAGGTTAATTAACAATCAATTTCCCTGTTTGAACAACTTTAAGCGTATTTTTTATGTTATAAAAATACATTCCTTTGGGTAATGAATTTAATTCAATTTTATTTATTCCTATGTTAAGTTGTTCTTCAATAACGAGTTCTCCAATAGTATTGTACATAGATAGGTGTAAGGGTTCTTTTTCTTTTGACTCCATTGTTATTTGTGTTGTTGCAGGGTTTGGATAACATATAATAGTTTCTTGATTGTTATTCATTTTTTTAACAGCTGCTGTAGGATTGGCAAGATTCAATGCATCCAATATTTCGTTCCATGATTCTTTTGGCTGATAACCAAAATCTGTAATTAGAGGCCAGTCTGTTTTAAGAAAAAATTGCTCATACCATGAGTATCTATCTGTAATTCCCCACATGGTATAATCATTACAATATGGAGAAGCAATACAAGCTTCTAATACATCACGAAACACTTGTGCTTGTTGAGGGTATTTTGGGACAGAAACCCCTGATAAATCTTCATTAATTGCTACATCAATTTCTGTGACATAAACTTCCAACCCTAATGCTCCAAGCCTATTCATTTGTGCAAGAACTGCTGCTTTTCCTGGGAAGTTTTCTAAACTTACATGCATTTGTAAGCCAACACCATCTATTGGGACTCCTTGTTGCTTAAATCTTTTTATGATATTATACAGGGAGTCTGCTTTTTCTGAAGCATTTCCAGATAAACCTGCACCGTCAGCATTATAATCATTATAATAGAGTTTTACATTAGGGTCGGCTTGGCGAGCATAAGTAAAGGCTTTAGAAATATAATCTTCTCCAAATGTCTGATACCAAAAAGTATTACGATAACTTTTAGTTACGTCATCTATAGCTTCATTAACAACACACCAGTGGGTAATGGTTCCCGGAAAGTTGGTTTTATAATAATTAATAGTTGTTTGAATATAATTTTTCATAATAGTATCTAATTGAGCTGTAGTGTAACCACCTGTTTTAATCCAATCAGGGTCTGATAAATGCCATATGAGATGTTCTCCTTTTACCTTTAATCCATTGGTGTGTGCCCATTTGATTGTTGCGTCTGCCATTGAAAAATCATATCTATTAGGGTATCGTTTAATTTCTGACATAACAGGGCCCCATTCGGAAGTAATACTTGTTGCATTTTGTAATATAAGTTCACGATAAATAGAATCTCCAATGTAGTCAGGACTAATAGCAAATCCCAAATCAATGTTAGCGCTTTGTGCTGCTTGTTTTAATCCTACAGGAAGTAATACTGTGGTAGGAGGTAAGTATGCGGGATTAGTAACCAATTCTACATCATCAATCGATAAGTCTACTACAACGCCTGTAGGTGCCATAATATTAAAATTAAAAGCCCATGCATGTTTTAAACAAGAGTCAAGAATTACAGCTCCTGTTTCTGATTGACTTGTCCCATTCCAATTAGGTGGTTGAAGTGTAGAAAGGTCAACCGAAAATTGTTGCCATGCAGATGTGAGCGTTCCTGCAGTCTTTCTATAATAACTATAGTCAGTTATTGGTTGACAGTCTAAATTGATCTCGATAGGGTAAGCAGACCCTTTTGCGCGAAACCTTATTTGACTGTATTTATGCATATCAAGCCCCGTAAGCCCTCCAAATTTTAATGAAATGGCAGAATTAGCATATGCCCCTGTACCATTATTAAATTGAGCCTGTACGATTCTATTTCCTGCATCATTTGCATTTTCGAATAGTTCAACAAATCCATCTGAATTTTCTGTATAACAAAATACTCGCCAATTAAACCAGTTATTGGTAATCAAATCTCCGTCTTCAAAATCATCAATTAGAATTACCTGCTGACCATACGAAAATAGAGAAGTGAAAAAAAAGATAGATAATAAGAGACTTAATTTTATGGTTATGTTTTTCATAAGTTGAAGATTTTGTTGTATTTTAAATAAAAATTGTTAAAAAAATAAAAATAGATGTTTTATTTAAATATATTGTAATTATTGAAAAAATTGGAACTAAAGGGTATTTCAATAAAAACCTTATTATAAATGAATAAATTTTGGATATACGATCTCTAAAATGCTTTATAAATAAAGCATAATGAGCAAAAAAAAATATCTAATTGGAGCTATAGGCACCTTATTTAAAATAAATTAAGTAGCAAGTTTGGAGTTCAATTGTATTAAGTTCATCTAATCCAAAAGAGATAATTTTGAAAGTGCTTAATACTGGTATATTCATTTTATCGTTTCATCCGTATTGTTAAATGCAGATTGCTCTTCATGGGTTAATTTTAAGTCCATTTCAATTTTAAACTTCGATGGTTTGAGGTTAAAAAAATAGATTATTAGTGCCCCAGCAAATATTAAATAATATAAGTTTCCAGTTTGCATATAACTTACAATTGCAAACAACGAAGATCCTTCTATGGTTGCAAATAACACTCAAATAGACCACCTAATACCAATTTAAATTGACCATCTCCAGCAATTTAAATAGACCACCGACATTTTTACCATTTAAAAGAACAATTTTTTGCTATCAAGATTAATACAAAT
>JAGFIT010000066.1 GCA_024103385.1 Vicingus serpentipes | reverse complement strand
GGAACCCTTCTAGAGGGGGGGCGACTTCGCATAATTACAATTTTGCAGGGGATTATGATATTCAATTGGCTGTTTTTATTAATGGAGGAAATGCAAGTTGTACAGATACAGCTTATATCCCTGTACATGTGTTGCCTAGTCCTACAGCCAATTTTAATTTTGATAATAACAATGGATGCGATACGTTAACGGTTAATTTTACTGACTTTTCTTCTGTAGATGTTTTACAATGGAATTGGGATTTTGGAAATGGAAATAATAGTGTTTTAGAAAATCCATCACCACAATTTTATCCTGCTCCAGGAAATTATAATGTGCTGTTAAATGTTGAAAGTAGTAATGGGTGTGTGAATTCTACCACACAAGTTATTGATGTGTTTCAATCCCCTGTTCCAGCCTTTGCACCTACGAGTGTATGTATGAATGAATTGGCTACGTTTACAGATTTATCGACAAGTTCGGTGGGAGACCCTATTTTAACATGGAATTGGGATTTGGGTGATGGTAATTCGAGCACGAATCAAAACCCTTCTCATATTTATACAACTGCCGGACCAGTAGACGTTGTTTTGGAGGTAAGCACTGCTTATTGTTCAACTTCAGATACGGTTACTGTAACCGTAGAAACAGCTCCAGTAGCTGGTTTTACTCCTGATGTAATAAGTGGTTGTTCTCCTCTTGGAGTTAATTTCACCAATAACTCATCTGCTAATTCAGTTATCTTTTTCTGGGATTTTGGTGATGGAGATACAGCTACCACAACTCAACCTACTCATACATTCATTAATAATTATGGATTTGACACTACCTATAATGTGATGCTCATAGCTCAAACACTCTTTGGGTGTGTAGATACTATTTACCAGTCGATAACTGTTTTTCCAAACCCAATAGCCAATTTTTCTGATAATGCAGTGCTGGATTGTGCACCATTAATAGTCGATTTTACTAATAGTTCTATAGGAGCGGTAAGTTATTCTTGGGATTTTGGAGATGGAACTCCTATTGATAATTCGACAAATCCCACACACACATATGATAATCTTACTCAATTTATAGATAATAATATAATAACCTTTGTAGCAACAAGCATAAATGGATGCACAGATACTTTAGTAGATAGTATTTTGGTTTTTCCTGAACCACAATTTGGATTTAACGCCAATCCTGATTCAGGTTGTAGTCCACTCCCTGTGGTTTTTCCATCCGTTATTGGAGCAGTGCAGTATTTATGGGATTTTGGAGATGGAAATACAGCTATTGGTCCTACACCATCACACACCTATTTTAACTCTACTACTAACAATGTAACTTATACCATTCAATTGATAGCAACCTCTCCTTTTGGTTGTACGGATACCACTTATGGTCAAGTGTTGATTTTTCCTAACCCTTCCGCTCAATTTACAATAGACTCGTTGGCTGGATGTCATCCTTTACCCATCAATATTACGAACACATCAACAGGTGGAAGTATATATCATTGGGATATGGGAGATGGAACAACCTTTGATACATTGGCAGCTAGTTTTGGTCATATATATACTAATACTACAGGAATGCAACAAAATCGGATAATAGAATTAATTGCTGAAACGGACAAAGGGTGTAAAGATACGGCTGTTCAACAGGTTGATGTTTATCCTAAAGCTACTGCACTTTTTGCTTCAGATACTGCAGGTTGTAGTCCTCTTAATATTAATTTCGTTAACAACTCAATAGGAGGGGTAACTTATACTTGGGATTTTGGAGATGGATCGCCTCTTAATAATAACCAAAACCCTAGTCATCAATACGTGAATACAAGCTTTGCGGATGTTAATTATACAGTAACTTTAATTATAGAATCTGTGTTTGGTTGTTTTGATACCATTCAAAAAAATATTACTGTTTATGCAACTCCATTGGTTTCATTTACCCCATCACCGCTAACACAAACCTATCCTAGTACAACCGTTTCATTTAACAATACCACTTCTCCAGGTCCTTGGCAATATACTTGGGACTTTGGTGATACGACTACTTCTAATTTGCAAAACCCACTAAATCATAATTATTCCACTTGGGGCACTTATGCAATTAAATTGCTAGTTGTTGGTCCTAATTGTAGTGATTCTGCTATCCAAACGATAGATATTATTGCCCCTGTTCCTGTTGCTGATTTTGAAGGTCCTGCTCATGGATGTAAGCCCTTGGCCGTTCAGTTTACTAATAATTCGATGTATGGTGATAACTACTTATGGAATTTTGGAGATGGAGGTTTTTCTACACAGTTTGAACCTTTATACACTTATTACAGTTCAGGAGTTTATACTGTAACGTTAACAGTTATAGGTCAAGGCGGTCAGGATATTCAAACCAAACCGTTAATAATAGAAGTATATGAAGTTCCCAATGCTTTCTTTTCGGTGAATCCAACAACAGTATTTATTCCTAATGAACCTATATTATTGTTTAATCTATCCACTTTTGCATCTTCTTATACTTGGGATTTTGGTGATGGGAATACATCAACAGAAGAATCTCCTCAACACCTTTATACACAGTTAGGTGTTTATGATATTATGTTAGTAGCATCAACAGTTAACAATTGTGTAGATACATTTATACTACAATCGGCTGTAGAAGCAAAATCAGAGGGGGGAATTAAAGTGCCTAATGCTTTTTCTCCTAATCCTAATGGAGGAAATGGAGGTTATTATCACCCTAATGATATGGATAATGATGTTTTTCATCCGATTATAATTGGAGCTGAAGAATATGAATTAAATATTTTTAACAAGTGGGGAGAGCTACTGTTTGTAAGTAAGGACGTTAATATTGGATGGGATGGTTATTATAGAGGAGAATTGAGTAAACAAGATGTTTATATATATAAAATAAAGGTAAAATATGCCGATGGAAGAGCAGAATCTTTTGTGGGAGATCTTACATTACTGAGATAAAATAAAGTTTAAAATGAAATATTGTTTGGTTGTTGTTTTTTTGATGTCTACTATTTTAGGCTACACGCAAGATAAATCGAAAGAGTATAATAAATTATTGATTTCTGCGACAAAGAAATTTGATATAGGAGATTATCATGGGGCAAATAAAATTTATAATTTATTATTTCAACAGGATAGCTTGAATAAAGCACTTAATTTTAAAATGGGTGTTTGTTACTTTGAACTTGAACAATATCAACAAGCAGAGCAGCATTTTTTAAAATCATCTAGTGCTGAGAGTTTGGAGTTGTTTAGGTATAAAGCGGCAATTGCGCATTTTAATCAAAAATTTAAAAAAGCCATTAATTACTACAACGCTTATAAAATAATATCGGGAGAGAAAGAGTACGATAACGAAGAAGTTAACCGATTGATTGAAAAGGTAAAGTATGCTGAAATAGCAGTTCAAGAGAAAAGAAATGTTACTATTCATAATATGGGAGAACCAATTAATACAAAATATTCAGAGTATGTTCCTTTAATTTCAGCAGATGAATCTATGCTGTTTTTCTCTTCTAGAAGACCAGGAAGCACTGGAGGGTTATTGGATCCGAACGAACAACCGTTTGAAGACATTTATGTTTCAGAAAAAAAAGACAATATCTGGATGGAGCCTAAAAAATTGCCTGAGGGGATTAATACAGCTACTAATGATGCTTGCGTGGGCTTGTCTCCAGACGGACAGATTTTATTTATCTTTAGAACTAATCCAGACTTAGTGTCTGGAGATTTGTATGAAAGCAGGATGGGATTAGATGAGTGGGAGGCACCTCAAAAATTACCATCCAATATTAATTCAGAATATACTGAAACGAGTGCTTCAATTACTATTGATGATAAGGTGCTTTATTTTTCTAGTGACCGTCCGGGAGGATTCGGAGGAAAGGACATTTATAAGGTGGTAAGATTACCTAATGGAAAATGGAGTAAAGCTATTAATTTGGGGCCTGTTATTAATACCAAATACGATGAAGATGCGCCATTTATTCATTCTGATAGCAAAACGCTTTATTTTAGCTCTACAGGTCATCAGAATATGGGTGGCTACGATATTTTTAAATCAGAATTAGAAAAAGAAGGATGGAGTAATACAGAAAACCTGAAATCACAAATTAACACGGTTAATGACGATATATTTTTTGTGTTAGGTGCTAATGGAAAAGTGGGGTATTATTCTTCATCCAGAGAAGGGGGATTAGGGGGGCAAGACATCTATAAAGTAATATTAAAAGATGAAATGGTAAAGTGGCATGTTTTAAATGCTAAAATTACGGTAAACGATAAGGAAGAGTTGCCAATTTCTAAGATTACGCTGATAGAGAATGAATCGAAAAAAGTGAAAGGAATTTATAAACCCAATTCATTGTCTGGAAAATTCATTATGTTAATTGACCCAGAAAAAACATACAACATTGTGATTGAGGCTCCTGATTACCATTCGTTTACTTCGGAATTGGAGTACAATATTAAGAGTAATGATTTGTTAGAATATAAATTAGAAAAGAAAACAAATAAATGATAAAAGGATTAAAAGCTCTACTCGTTTTAGGTATGCTTTCAATCTTTATTGTGAGCTCGGCTCAAGATATGCAATTTACTCAATTTAATGCCGCTCCTTTATACCTTAATCCTGGTTTTACAGGTTCTACTATAGAGCACAGAATAGCTACGAGTTACAGAAATCAATGGGCGGCTATTCCCGGGCATTTCACTAACTATGTGTTTTCATACGACTATAATATGGCTGAATATAATAGTGGTTTGGGATTGCTCTTTGCCCGTGAACAGGCTGGAACAGGAAATTTAGGAAATACGGAAATAGGTTTTTTATATTCTTATCATTTTAGGATAGATAAAAAAATGTTTATACAACCAGGAATAAAGTTTAATTACATTACTCGAGGAGTAGATTTTAATAAATTAATTTTTAACGACCAATTAGCAAGAGGAGGAGGTCCCAGTTCTGATAATATAGCAACAGAAAAAGTTTCCTATTTAGATGTTACAACGGGAGTATTACTTTATTCGCCAAAACTTTGGTTAGGTCTTTCTTTTAATCACATTAATCAACCTAACCAGTCTTTGATAGATGAAGAAAGCCCTTTGTATATGAAGTTTTCAGCACATGGAGGTTATAAATTTGAACTGGAGGGAACAGATAAGCGAACTCAAACAAGGTATATTAATGCTGTTTTTCATTTTAAATCGCAACAAAAATATGACCAATTGGATTTAGGGTTTTATTATACACATAATCCATTAGTGTTTGGTTTTTGGTATAGAGGTATTCCATTATTAAAATCATATGAAGGAGTTTTAAATAATGATGCAGTTGCTATAATAGTAGGTTACATTATTGAGGATCATAATTTAAGTATTGGATACAGTTATGATGCTACCATATCAAGATTAGCAACTAACTCAGCAGGGTCTCATGAGATTTCTTTAATCTATGAAGTGGCCAGCAAGAAAAAGAAAAGAAGAAAAAGAAAGTTTTTTGCCCCTTGTGCCAAATTCTAATTAATCTTTACTGTTTTTAGTGTCAATAAATTAACAGGATTAATCCCCAACGCTTCTACGTTTTTCTGAATAAGGCGCACCACTTCGTCATAATAAAGCGGAACAATAGGTGCTTCTTCTATAAGAATTTTATCCATTTGCTGGTAGTAATGATAACGGGTAGCATCATCTGTTTCCTTTTGAGCTAACTCATAAAGTTTGTCAAACTCAAAATTTTTGAAATGCGTATAGTTTGGTCCGTGAGGTGTAAAGTTTTTACTGTAAAAAAGAGCCAAGTAATTTTCAGCATCAGGATAATCGGCTATCCACGATTTTCTAAAGAAGTTAAGTTTAGATCTCGCAACAAGTTCTCTATGTGTTCCTGCCGGATTTAAGTCGATCTTTGTTTTAATTCCAATTTCGCTAAGTTGATGTTGAATAAATTCACATAAATCCACATAGTTTGCTGTAGTATATAATGTTATTTCAGGCAACCCTTTTCCGTTTGGATAGCCTGCAGCGTATAACAATTCAAGCGCTTTTTCTGGGTTGTACTCATATCCTTTTACTATGCTGGCATTGTAAGAAGGCAATCCTTTTGGAATAAAGCCTGAATTAGCAGGAGAACCAATGTTTTTTCTCAAAAAAGAAATCATTTGTTTACGATCAAACCCATAATTAATGGCTTGTCGTACATATTTTTTGCTAAGAGGACTGTTTTTTACAATGTCTAGCTCTTCGTCCACCAAAAAACCTAAATATTCAGTATTGAGATAAGGATAGGTGAGCATGGTTATCTTTTCTTTGTATTCGTCTTTTAATGTGCCTTTACTGGTAAATATTTCATCTTTATTTCCTCCTTCACGTCCAGAGATGAAATCCAATTCACCATTTAAGAATTTTAAAAATTCCATTTCTTCATCTTTTACAAACGTAACAGCAACCCCATCAATATAAGGCAATCTTAATCCATCACTATCTTTCTCAAAATAATTTTCATTTTTTAAGAACACCATTTTATTTCCTTCGTCCCACACCTTAAATTGAAAAGGACCAGTTCCGACAGGGTTATTACGGTAATCATGTTTGTAATAATCCACAATTTCATGAGCCACTACGCTGCAATACTGCATGGTTAAAACACCTAGAAACGGAGGGAAGGGATGGGTTAGGTAGATACTAAGTGTACTATCATTTATTGCTTCAAACGCTTTAAAATCATGCATTTCAGAGAAATCAACGTTGTTAAATATCCATACTCCTGGTGAAGCTACATTCTCATCTAATAAGCGGTTGAAACTATATACAAAATCAGCTGCTGTGACTTTTCTCCCTTTTCCGTTAGGAAAGAGTTTGTGGTCATGAAAATAAACGTCATTTCTTAGGTGAAATGTGTATGTTTTTCCATCTTCAGAAATTTCCCATTCTTTAGCAATACAAGGCTGTACATTCAGTTTGTCATCCATTTGGATTAACCCATTGTAAAGATGGTTGCATGCCCATATGTTCTCAATGTTTCTACTAAACGCAGGGTCTAAAGAAGTGATTCCTTCAGATTCGTTATACCTAAATATTTTCTTTCCGGATGTGCTTTCATTTGTTGAATCACTACCACAAGAAATCAAGAAAATTATAAATGGAATTAGAAAAAAATGTGCTTTTGCCATAATATTGCTTTTAGTAGTGTAATGATAATAAAAGAAGGTTAAGAAATGGAAGGAGAATACCTGTTCTTATCAACAGCAAATTTTTAACAATTACTGTTTAAAGACGTAGTATTTTTGAAGGATGAAGTTATAGCATATAGCAACAATTATTGCTGTTCCAATTCTTGAATAATCAGAAGGGATTTTAAACAATTCAGTAAACAAATAAACGAGGGAAGTATTTAAGATTAAACTTCCTCCAGCAACCATAATGTATTTTGTGATTTGGTTTACCAACTTATTGTTTGCTCCTGCAAAAGCCCAATAACGACAGATGGTGAAATTGGTAAAAGCACCTCCAAGGGCACCAACAAAAGTAGCAGCAACATACCAAAAACCGAGGCTGTATTTCAGTAAAAAGAATAATCCGAAATCAACACCAGTCGCAATAATTGCAGCAGTTTGGTATTTCAAAAAAGAGAGTATGAATGCTTTAATATTCATAAAAAGTAAATGATTACCTGAAGTACAATATTGGCATAAATTCCTGCTAATACATCATCAGCCATTACTCCTAAACCTCCTTTTAAGGATTCCATTTTTCTTACACCTAATGGTTTGGCAATATCAAAAAATCGAAACAAAATAAAAGCTAGTAATAAATTGAGCCAGGTAAAAGGAACCAAAATCATGCTTATCCATAGGCCAATAGTCTCATCTATTACTACTTTTGATGGGTCTTTCCCCCAATCTTCTTCTAATTTATTGGTAACAAAAATACCTATTAGAGTAACAATGCTAATGAAACCAACAAACAGGATAGGGGTGTTAAAAGTATCTATGAGTTGGTATTTCTGGAGCAACCATAATAATATACATCCAACTATAGCACCTGCTGTTCCTGGTGCAAACGGAGAATAACCAGAACCAAATGATGTTGCTAATAATTTGTAAATCAACTTCATGGATATAAAAATAAAAAAAAGGCTGTTACTACTTTGAAATAACAGCCTTTAATTATAGCATTCTATTTTTATGCTTCTACTTTTACCTCTTCGTAGTCTAAACCTAAATGAGTAATTAAATCTTCACCTTGTAAATAACGCAAGGTGTTTTTTAATTTCATTTCTTGTTTAAAGATATCGTGTATTGGAGGAATATTTTTAGCAGGGGTTTGAGGGGCTTTGAAAAAGAAAGAAAGCCATTCTTGAATTCCACTCATGTTTGCTCTACTAGCTAAATCAAGGAAAATAGCCAAATCCAATACTAATGGAGCAGCTAAAATAGAATCTCTACATAAGAAATCCACTTTAATTTGCATTTTGTAGCCTAACCATCCAAAAATATCTAAATTGTCCCAACCTTCTTTGTTATCTCCGTGAGGAGGGTAATAGTTAATTCTTACTTTATGGTACAAATCTTTATATAAATCAGGGTTTTTTTCTGGTTCTAAGATGCTGTCAAGTACACTTAGTTTAGATACTTCTTTAGTTTTAAAACTAGCAGGATCGTCTAATACTTCACCATCTCTGTTTCCTAAAATGTTTGTTGAGAACCATCCGGCAATACCTAAAGACCTTGTTTTTAACCCTGGCGCTAAAATGGTTTTCATTAACGTTTGTCCAGTTTTAAAATCTTTACCACAAATTGGCACATTATTTCTTTTTGCCAAAGCAATTAATGCAGGAATGTCTGCTGATAAGTTAGGGGCTCCGTTAGCATAAGGAACACCTTCCATAATAGCAGCATAAGCATAAATCATACTTGAAGGAATGTTTTCATCATTATTACGTAATCCTTCCTCTAAACTCTCTATGGTTTGGTGAACAGCTGTTTCTTCAATATAAATTTCTGTAGAGCCACACCACACCATTGCTAAACGATCACAATTGTTTTTTGCTTTAAAGTCTCTGATGTCTTGTCTTAACTGGTCAGCTAAATCCATTTTAGTAGCACCAGATTTGTAATAGGTCCCTTCTAGTTTTGTAACGTATTTTTTGTCAAAAACTGCTTTCATTGGCTTGATAGCCTCTAACTCTGGTTTAATTTGTTCTAACAAATACCTATCCAAAACACCAGCATGAACGGCAGATTCATATACATTATCCTCAAAAATATCCCAACCACCAAAAACAAGGTTTTTGATATCAGCTAAAGGAATAAAATCTTTAATTAAAGGAGAATTATTTTCTGTTCTTTTTCCAAGTCTAATGGTACCCATTTGAGTTGTGGATCCAATAGGTTTTGATATTCCTTTGTTTACGGCATAAACTCCTGCTATTAAGGTGGTAGCCACAGCTCCTAAACCTGGTAATAAAATACCTAATTTCCCTTCAGCACTAGCAATTTCTGGTTTCATATTATGTTGTGTTTATATTTTAGTTGAATAATTTAATAACCAATTGTTTATTTTCGGTACGTTTAACAATATTTTATCAAAAAGAAAAATACCCATTAAAGCACAAATCCCTCCAGCTAGCAAATCTATAACGTAATGGTGGCCTGAATAAACTGCAGAAAACCATATACCGGCTAAGAAGACGACAAATATAATAATTCCTAAACGGATTTTTTGCTTAATTGCATAGATTAAAACAATTATGGGGTAAGAAGCATGCAAAGAGGGCATAGCAGCAAATACATTGGCATTTTTTTCGTACAAACTATGAAAGAGGTCAATATTGAAAAAAGCGTCAAAATTGGCCAACCCGGCACAATTACCAGGAGTATTAAATAATACCTGATTTCCATACTCAGCATAATACCATGGAGGTGCTGCTGGAAAAGCATAATAGCCTATAAATCCTATTAAATTAACCACTAAAAAGGCACTAAAAAACTGGAGCAGTAAAAACTTGTTGTTAAAAAACAGGTAAGTAGCAAATAGTAGTGGTATGGGCACCCAATTAATGTAAAATAGTCCACTCATTACATCTAAAGTGGTGGTGGAGGTAGCTGAAAAATATTCGTTGGGAGATAAAATATTGTTGTTGAATGGAATACCAAACAGCGATTTTTCAAATTGATAAGGTTCAAGAATATGAATATCATTAACTAAGTAGTTAGGGAAAACACGCATGGAATCATAAATTACCCAGTACACAATAAAGATAAAAAATGCGGTAACGATTTTTTTAGTGAAAGGATGAATGAAATAACTTGCTAAAACAATTGTGATTAAAGCGAAGTGATCCGGTCTTATTCCTACAAAAAAATAAACCCATAAAAAGTAGAGGAGTGTAATTAAAAGAAGGCTGAGAGGCTTGTTGTTAAACAAAAGGGTAGTACTTATTTTTCGTTATGAATAAATTTTTCGTAAACAAATTTATGGCTTTTCAGTTCTCTGCCAAAAACTTCAACTGAAAATATTTTAGGTAATAAGCTAACGTGCTCGGCAGTAACAAATACCCTGTCAATATGGGCAGGCTTTTTATTGATGGTGGTTGCCACTTTTACCTCTCCATTTTTATCCTGAGTAATTACAAAATGCATTTTTTTAAGAGAAACCAATGTGAACAGATAAGAGTTAGGTTTTTCTTTTAAAGGTTTAGAGTTAACTCCATACCCAAATTTTTGCTCAATGTATTTCAATTCTTTTCTTTCTCCACCTTCTTGATACCTTATCCAGTAGACTTTTACAGGTTCTTTAGGGTCTAATTTTCCGTCAGCACCAAAATTAGCAGCATAAACTACCGTATTGGTATTAAAACTTTTTTGAATATAGAAAATCATATCTTTTTCATGAGGTACGGGATAGTTCTTAAATACGGATAACCGGTCTTCTCCTTCAATTTTTTCTTTCTGAGCTAACGTGTAGAACGAACCTCCCATTAGTAGTGAGGTAAGAACGAGTGTTAAAAAGTACTTTGTAGGCATTAGTTCTTTTTAGTCATTTCTGTACGGCAATGATTTAAACGCTGTATCGCAGTAATGTTAGATAATACAGCAACTACAGTTACCGGTAAAGTAAAGATGGTAATGGTCTCAAATAATATAATAGGAGAGTTAGATAGTTTGATGGGGTCAAAGCTTCCAACAAAGTAATAAAAAATACCGCACAACATAGCTGACGTTCCGATGGTTACCACTCTTGCCGGGCGTTGCATTAAACCTACGCTGCAGTTAATTCCTAGTCCTTCAGCTCTTGCCCTGGTGTAACTTACCATTACAGAACCGATCAATGCAATAAAAGAAAACAAAGAACTTAAAAAATAATTTTGCGAAATCAGGTAAAAACAGATGCCCAAAAACATGACCATTTCACTGTAACGATCCAATACGGAATCGTATAAAGCACCAAAATCACTCGACATATTTCCAATTCTTGCCAATCTTCCATCAATCATATCAAACAAACCAGCTATTAAAATAGTAAAACCTCCCCATCCTACATAGGTCATGTCTGATCGGTCTTCTTGTTCCCCTCCAATAATAAAAATAATAGCAGCTAAGATATTAAGTAATAACCCAAAAGAGGTAATCATGTTGGGAGTAACTTTTAGTTTCACCAATAAATTAATTAAAGGATTGATGATGGAGTAAATAACTTGTTGGGCTTTGCTTTCAGATGCCATATGCAATCAATAATTTTCTGTGTTTTAACAAAAGATGTACCAAAAGTAGCCAAAAGTTTGGTTTACCATTTGTCGGCTAACCAATATATTTTCAGTATTTAATTGTTAGTAACTATTTAAAATAATCAACTATCTTTGTCGGCTAAAAATTAGAGAAGATATGGCTTTAAAATGTGGAATAGTTGGCTTGCCGAATGTAGGAAAATCAACCTTGTTTAATTGTTTGTCGAATGCAAAAGCACAGTCGGCTAACTTTCCTTTTTGTACCATAGAACCTAATGTTGGAGTAATTACGGTGCCAGATGAGCGATTAGAAAAATTAGAAAGTTTAGTACATCCTGAGAGGGTACAGCCTACCACTATAGAAATAGTTGATATTGCCGGGTTGGTAAAAGGAGCAAGCAAAGGCGAAGGGTTGGGAAATAAATTTTTAGCTAATATCAGAGAGACAGATGCCATTATTCATGTGTTAAGGTGTTTTGATGATGACAATGTAGTGCATGTGGACGGTAAAGTAAATCCTGTTGGAGATAAAGAAGTGATTGATTTTGAATTGCAGTTAAAGGATTTAGAGACCGTTCAGAAAAAATTGGACGGGATAAAAAGAAAAGTAAAAACAGGAGATAAAGCAGTGCTAAAGGAGCAAGAAGTTTTGGTGCGTTACGAAGCAGCGTTAGAAGCAGGAAAATCAGCAAGAACAGTAGAAGTAACCCCGGAAGAATTTGAGTTTATCAAAGATGCTCATTTACTAACTAACAAACCAGTGTTGTATGTATGTAATGTAGATGAAGGTTCGGTGGTTAATGGAAATGCTTATGTAGAAGCAGTGAAAGAAGCAGTAAAAGATGAAAATGCAGAGGTGATTATGATAGGCGCTCAGATTGAAGCGGACATTGCTGAATTAGAAACCTATGAGGAACGACAAGAATTTTTACAGGACATGGGTTTAAAAGAAGCAGGGGTAAATGTGTTGATAAGAGCTGCTTACCGTTTGTTGAACTTAGATACTTATTTTACGGCTGGTGTAAAAGAAGTAAGGGCATGGACCATTCATAAAGGCATGACTGCGCCACAGGCAGCAGGTGTAATACATACCGATTTTGAAAAAGGGTTTATACGTGCAGAAGTGATCAAATACAATGACTTTGTTACTTTAGGTTCTGAGGCAGCATGCAAAGAAGCCGGTAAAATGGGAGTAGAAGGGAAGGAGTATGTGGTGGAAGATGGAGACATTATGCACTTTAGGTTTAATGTGTAATCTACTTGTTTGACCTCTTATGGTGTTTATGAGCACTAATTGCACTTATCGTAAACACTTTTGTGTTTGTTAGCGTTACTTTATTCTTCTTTTAACCTACAATAGCATTTGTTGTAATTACCATAATACTTATGGTGTTTCAATTGATTGATGAAGTAATTACATTATTGTTTGCAGTATTTCTTATCGTTAATTAAGTAATTACTACCGTGCAAAAAGTAGTTACTTCATGTCTTAAAGTAGTTACTTGAGGTGTTAAAGTAGTTACTTTAGGCCTTCAAGTAATTCCTCCAACCCAAGCTTTTTAAGATTTATTTCATTAATAACCAATAGTTTACAATTTATTTGACTCATTTATACAATAGAGAATGAATGTGTGGCGTTCATTTTATAATGACGATTATCGTTCTAATTATTATCGATTATTAAACTGTTTGATTAGTGTTTTAAGGAATACTAATTAAGCCTTAAACTTTAGCATTATGAAAAAATGGAAAGTAGTATTAAGGCTCTCATCACAAAGTGTCCCTCAGAAAATAGACCAGGCACGATTTGTTGTTAAATCGATGTCAAACAATGTTTATTTTCCTAAACCTTACCCTAAATTAGCTACCATTACCGAAAAGGCGGCTGCGCTGCAAGAAGCTTATACCGCTTCCAGAGATGCTGGTAAAGAGTTGACATCAGCGATGCATGCCAAAGAATTTGAGTTGGAAATTGCTATGATCGCTTTAGGCAACTATGTGCAGAATATTGCTAACAACGACAATGAAATAGGTGATGTAATTATCTATTCTGCAGGGATGGAGGTAAGAAAACCCAATGGCTCGTTAAACAAAACGTTTGCTGTACAGAACACCACTAACGAAGGCAGGGTAAAGCTCCACACTAAAAGTGAGGGACGTGTAGCCTACATTTGGGAATATTCTTCAGATCAAGAAGAATGGATACAAGCAGGGGTAACTACACAAGCGGCTACCATTATTAACGGCTTAACACCTGGTAAACGCTATTACTTTAGGGTAGCAACTGCCAAAGCCGAGCAAGGCCCATAGTTAGGACCCATTAATATTATTGTTACTTAAAGATTAAAAAGAGTTGGGGATGGGTTGGGTATTGGAACGGTCGCGGTTATGCGTAGTGCAGGATTTGAAAAGCGGAGTTTTCAAATCTGCACGTAGCCAAGAGTTTATATTTTGTTTTTAATTTGTTCATTCTTAAAAGTCAAATTTATTTAAAATAAAATTGTGAGATATTCCATCCACAATCATTTCGCTCCAAAGTGATTGTAGATGGAATATTTTTATTACAACTTACCTAATGCATTAAAAAGAGCTAATTGATAGGCTTTTGTTAGAGTCATTGTACTTCCAAACATTGTGTAGTATGGAAAACCATCTTTATCAATTACCGCAAATAAATAACAACTTTTTGTTCTTACATCTAAGAAGAAATGAACATCTTCCGTATTCATAATTGCAGAATTATAAATATCTCTTTCAACTTTTTTAACAATACCTGAATACTTCTTCTTAATGTCTGTGGTAGAAGGCTCTAAATCCTCTTTAACTGCATAAATTTTCTTCTTTTTTACAGCACTTCCGTTCTTTTTTATTTGAGCCATCCAAGCTTTCCCACCACCTGTATTTACTAAACTATTTAATGTTTTTACATAAAGTAGGACGGTACTTTCTAGATTAGCTTCAGTAACACCATCTCCAGGATATAAAATATAGGCATAAGCATCTTTGTCTCTAACCTTATAATCTTTTTCCGCTATATATTTGTTAGTGATTCCAAAGAATGGAACTCCATATAGGTAATGTTTTCCAGACTCAAATTCACCATTTTTAAAATATCCTAATAAGTTTACTTCTTTTTTGTTTTCAAATTCTTTAACTTCTTTTTCGGTGATAAATTCATATTTAGTTGCCTTCCAATGCTCAGTAATTGTCTTTTTTAGAAGCTGTCCAAACTTATTGTCAGCTATTACTACTTTAACTCCATTTTGTTTTAATAGCTCTATCTTTTTTGCAGTTGTAACATAAAGTCCTTGAGCTTGAGTATTAATAAAACTTGATACAATTATTAGCGTTAATACGATTATTTTTTTCATTTTTTAAAATTTATATGTTAGTTTAATATTTACGTTGTTTAAAATACTTGTAGATGTTGTCTCTCCTTCATAGTAATAATTTGCAGCATTATGAATATTTTTAGTTGCAGAAAGTCCAATAGTATTGCCAATAAGATAAGAACCAACAAAAACTCCAGTATAAGGCAAGTTAAATCCATTACCTTTTGTCGCGCTAACAAAAGTTAACACAAGAAATGTTAAGGCGGTTACTCCTAAAACATTTGAGGTTACTCTTTTGGTTCTAAATTTGTTCATTTCTTTAGCTGCGAAAGGATTACTGTCAACAATATCTCCAAAATGTTTACCCCAATACCCCAAACTATATTGTTTTCCTTTGTATCGATAAGTTATTTTTTTGCTTTTTTTAAAAGCACCAGATGTAGTTGTTACAGTTGTTATAACAAGTTCTTGCTCATTGTCAGATTTTATCTGACTGAAGCTACTTAAACTGAATAAAAAAGAAACTATCGAAAGCAGAAAAAGTTTCATCTTCAAAATAATGTTAATATAATTAATTTCTTATCATTTTTTTTACAAGTTGATTACAGCTAATGCAATCTCAGGTAAAGGTAGTAAAAAAGGGTACGGAGTTTTCTTTTTTATTACTTTTTAGCTGAAAGTTGTGAGCTCACAACGGTCTCGTGTATGAGCAGTAGCGGATTTTAACCCACTAATCTGTCAGATAGCACCGACCTTTGATTTATAGTTTTATGTTTCAAAATAGCACTGAACCCGCTATTGCTTATACACAATGTCGGCTGTTGGCGTTTTTATTTTCTTTTTTTAATATGCTTTGGCACTTATTACGTCCCATCCTATGGAATTAACATTCTTATAATTGTCAATTTTTAACTCTACTATTTTGGTTGACGAAGGGGGAAAAGTTTCATAAACTGTATAGTCGTTGCTACCTAAAACAGTTTTGGTCTTTGTGTAGTAAGTTACCCGAACAACAGCGTCCTTGTATGTTGCAACTGTCGCTTTATTGGTGATTTTACAACTAACCTTGAATTTGTCTCCCCAGAAGTTTTCTCTATATGTTCCATCCGCAGACAGAAAGTTTGTAGGCTGTGAACGCTCAATTTCTTCAACCGTCATTACCTTTTCTTGGTATGTGTCTCCCGAGTTATAGCCGCTGCCGCTATGGTTCATGTTATTGATTATTGCAATTACGGCAAAAATGCCGATAAGTACAATTGCAATTATTAGAATTGTCTTTCCAGTCTTATTTTTCTTTTTCGGAGCGGGCTCTTTTGGAGCAGGGGTAGATTGTTGGGTTGCTTGAGTGTTCTGCTGTCCAGTATTGGTCTTTTGTCCGGTTGATGAAACAAAACGATTTGCAATTGCTGTCAAACGTTCTGGTGTAAGAGCGTCTCTTTCGTCATCTTGTAATTCTTCAATTTTCAGAAGTATTCTCCCGTTTGAAAGTTTGACAGCATAATCAAAGTTGTCGGTGATAGCAAAAACCTCGTATGAGCCAATATCTTTATTGAAAATCCTCACCTTTTGTAGCAAGGATTTTATTTCATTTTCTCCATAGTTTGCTTGCATGTCTTTATTATTTTAAGAATGTTAATGTCTTTTGTTTAGTTGTCGTTGTTTTTTCCTTTCTGCCAACAATCGAATAAAGAACACTAGTGTTCTTTATTCGCTCCCGATAGCTATCGGGAATGGGTTTATCTTTAGTTATTTTTTATTTCACTATAATAGTCAGTTGTTTATGTTTATCCATTTATCCGTTTACAACCGACTAAAAACGGGTAATAACACCATGGGTTATTAAGCACACCAAATCTAACATTAAAATAAATAAAATCCTATCCGTTAAAACACGGAGAAAACTACCTGATTAATAATTCCTGTTTATTCTTTATCCTTGTTTAATAAGCAGTTTGGCCATCGTAATTACTCCAATAATGAGAATGAAGAACAATGACAACTTTCGGAATTTACCTTGAGGGATGTAGTTTAATATTTTTTTTCCAATAAATGAACCTACCAAACCAATAACAAACAAATAAGGCACGTATTTGAGATCGTGGTTGTGAATGTATCCGTTGTTGTAATACACAAAAGTTCTTGAAAAATCGATCATTAAATCGATGAAGGCAGAAGTAGCTATAAATACACTTTTTTCTAAATTAAATGCAGCCATCGTCAATCCTCTAATGGCTCCTCCAGTACCTAATAATCCTGCTGAAAATCCAGAAAAAGCGCCTCCAATAATTGCATTTTTACTAGTTGGAGAGATGGTAATTTTATTTCTTATTAGCAATAAAAGACTGAACCCTACTAAAAATATTCCTAAAAATATTTCTAAAAAGTCATTATTCAATACCTTAGTAAGAAAACCTCCCACAATGACAAAAATTACGGATGGAATACCAATGCTCAACAATAGTTTTTTGTCTAGTCCTTCTTTAAACAAGAAGATTTTACTCAAATTGCTTGACAAATGAAATATTGCCGTAAGTCCTAAAACAGAATGAAAATCAAAATAAAAGTTACCTAGCGGCACAAAAAAAACCGATGAACCAAACCCACCAATGGTGCCAATTATTTCAGCAACTAGTGCTAAGAGTAAAAAAATTAAATTGACATCTTTCATTCAGGTCTTTTTCGCAAGGAGGTGCTCGATTTTATAATTACTAAAAATAGCAAAATTGGAGATATGAATTTCCAGAAACAACTATTTAATTAATAAAAGGCCACTTATTCCGCTTTAACGGTTAATTGTTGCAATAATTCTTTATAGTTATTATTCATGCTTTCTTTCGAGCAATTACTTAAATCAACTGCCTCGCTCTCGTAGTTGGGAATAACCTTTTGTATCACTTCAGAAAATTTTTGAGGGTGAGCAGTTTCTAAAAACACACCATATTCGTTTGCGTTTAATGAAGCTTCCAAAGCCAATTTACCCACAGCACCATGAGGGTCAAGTAAATAGTTGTTTTTGTTTTTACAGTCTTCAATTTCTTGTAAAGTAGCATCATCATCATACCTAAATGAGGAAATGTCTTTTTTGATGGCTTCCAAATTATCGTTGTAGATGTATTGCAAACGCTCAAAATTACTAGGAGCACCTACATCCATAGCGTTAGAGTAGGTAAGTACAGAAGATTTTGGATGGTACTCACCTGTATTTAAGTAGTTGTAAAAAGTATCGTTAGCATTGTTAGCAGCCACAAATCGTTCAATGGGTAACCCCATTTTTTTAGCGATAATTCCTGCTGTTAAGTTACCTAGATTCCCACAAGGAACGGATACTACTAGTTTTTTGTTGCCTAGTTGAGTTTTTAATTGTTTGTAGGCAAAAAAGTAATATAACATTTGTGGTAATAAACGTGCTATGTTAATAGAGTTAGCACTGCTTATGGCCAATTCTTTTCTTAATTTTTCGTCATTAAAAGCTTGTTTTACCAATGCCTGACAATCATCAAAAGTACCATCTACTTCTATGACATGTATGTTTTTACCCAATGACGTCATTTGATACTCTTGGTAAGGGCTTACTTTTCCTTTTGGAAACAATATTTTAACGGTTACTCCCGGAACATTGTAAAAGCCACTTGCCACAGCACTTCCTGTATCTCCTGAAGTAGCCACCAAAATAATTACCTCTTTACCGTCATAAAAGTGAGATAAGCACCTTGACATGAATCGCGCACCAACATCTTTAAACGCTTGTGTAGGTCCATGAAACAATTCTAAAGCCCCTACATTTTCAGTTACGGGAACAACTGGTGTTGGAAACACCAATGTTTCGGCTATTACTTGTTTGAGTTGTTCATCGTTTAATGAGTCGGCAACAAAAGGGGCTAACACCTGAAAAGCAATAGCTTGATCATCCATTGTTTCCATCTGCTCAAAAAAGGAGCTGGGTAATGTTGGAATTTGTTCAGGGATGTATAATCCACCTTGTTCTGTTAATCCTTTTATTACGGCTTCTTTAAAAGAAACTTGTTCGTTGTTATTTCTAGTACAATTGTATTTCATTTTTATTCTTTTTAATCAATTATTCTTGCTCCACTGTTGTCGTTAATTTCATTAATGTAGCTTTTTGTTGCTATACCTGTGTCTTTATACACTTCTTCTAAAGCTTGCTGAATTTTTATGGCATTAGCTTCTTTAAAAGTAAAAGCAAACACGGAAGGCCCAGATCCTGAAATTCCAAAAGCCAATGCTTTGTTTTCGAAAGCAGCTTTCTTTAGTTCATCGTACTTAGGAATTAACAAACTTCGTGTAGGTTCTACAATTAAATCCTTTAAAGAACTTTTAAAAAGGTGTAAATCTTCTTCATATAGGCTCGCTACAAAAGAACCCATTAAGGCGATTTGTTTACTCACGGTGCCAATGGCTACTTTTTCTCTTAAAATCTTCCTGGAATTAGAAGTGTTGATTTTAATGTCTGGAAAAAAAGTAAGGGCATAGATATTTTTAATGGCAGGCAGTTGAATAATATCTTCTTTATTCATTCCTCTTGCTAAAATAATACCTCCTAGTAGGGCTGGAGCAACATTGTCTACATGCGCAGCACCACAGGCTACGCGTTCTCCTTCAGCTGCAAAAGCCACGAGCTCTTTGGTTTCGTAAGGAGTACCAATCAATTGATTGTAGGCATAGGCAGCAGCAGCACTACTAGCACTGCTCGAACCTAAACCACTACCAGAAGCAAACCCTTTTACCAGGCGAATATCTACGCCATTAAAAACATTCAGTGCTTCCTGCATTTTGCGAATCACTACTGAACAGCAATTTTGATCTACATCCAAAGGAATGCTTCCTCCGTTTACAATCTCAGTTATTTTATTCTCCTGAGTATTATTAACGGTTAATTCTATGGTGTCGCCTACATTGCTTAGAGCAAGCCCCAAGGAGTCAAAACCAACATTAACATTGGCAATAGTTGCAGGAGCAAAAACTTTTATCGATTTCATAATTATCTGTTTACAATTAACATTAAATCAGCAAATACACCACTTGCTGTTACTTCAGCACCAGCACCAGCACCTTTTATAACAATAGGTTCATCAATGTATCTATTCGTATTGATGGCAACTACATTGTCTTTTCCTTCCAAATTATAAAAAGGACTATCTGGTTGCACTTCTTTTAGTTCTACAGAAAGTTCCCCATTGTTTAAACTAGCAATTACTTTCAGTTTGTTGCCTACTTGGTGTGCTTTTTCATAGATGGCTTTAAAATGAGCTTCATTCTTCTTTAATTCTTCAAAAAATTGAGGTACATCTTTCGCTTTAGTACAACTTTCAGGAAGAAAACTTTTGGAGTTGATGTCGTTCATTTCTTTAACTAATCCAGCTTCTCTAGATAAAATTAAGATTTTTCGCATGACATCTAAACCACTTAAATCGATTAGTGGGTTAGGCTCTGTATAGCCTTCCTCTTTTGCTCTTTTTACCACATCAGCAAAACTTTCTTTTCCGTTGTATTCATTAAAAATATAGTTTAAGCTGCCTGATATTACGGCTTCTATTTTATGTATTTTATCTCCACTGATTCTTAAATCATGTATGGTTTTTATAATTGGCAGTGCTGCACCAACAGATGTTTCATACTTAAAGAAACAATTGTGTTCTTTAGCAGTTTGTAGTAATTTGTTGTAATTATCATAAGCACTACTGCAAGCTATTTTATTACAAGCAACTACAGATATACTGTTTTCTAACAAGTACTGATAACCGTTGCTCACTACATCTGAAGCAGTATTGTCAATAAACACACTGTTTCTTAGATTGAGATCAACTATTTTATCCAAAAAGTCTTTATAAGCTTTATATCCTTCTCCTTTTTTATTAAGAGCGCTTATTTCTTGAACAGCTATTCCTTCTTTATTAAATAGCATTTTTTTACTGTTGGCAACACCCACAATCTTTAAATTGATGTTGTACTCTTTTATTAAGATATCTTTTTGTTTAGATATAATTTCTAAGAAAGCACTTCCAACGTTGCCAACTCCAGCTATAAATAAATGAACATTCTTTACCACATCATTAAAGAATTTTTCATGAATAACGTGTACGGCTTTGTTTTCGTCTTTTTGATCAACAACTATGGAGATGTTTCTCTCTGAAGCTCCTTGAGCAATGGCTTTGATGTTGATGCCGTTTTCACCTAACGAGCTGAATATTTTCCCGCTTAACCCGATTCTTTGCTTCATTTTATCTCCAACAACTGCAACAATAGCCTGGTCGTGAGATATCTCAACAGGATTCATTAATCCAGAAGCTATCTCATCATAAAATGCACTGTCTATTTCCCTTTTTGCATTTTGCGCATCAGATTGATTGACAGCTATACAAATGCTTTGTTCTGAGCAACTTTGAGTGATGAGTATCGCATTTGCTTCGCTTTCTTCCATGGCTTGAAATACTTTTCTAGCTGCTCCTTTTTTTCTAGCTAAACCTAATCCTGAAACAGTCAATATGCTGATATTGGATAACGAAGAAACACCTTGTATTTTATAATCATTAGATGCATTTTTATCGGATATCAAAGTTCCTTTATCCTCAGGATGAAGTGTATTTTTTAAATACAAGGGAATGTTTTTGTTCATTACTGGTTGTATAGTAGGAGGGTAGAGTACTTTTGCTCCAAAATAAGCCAACTCAAACGCTTCTTGGTAACTTAATTCTTGTATAGAGTTGGTGTTTTTTACGATTTTTGGATTGGCACTGTGTATACCGTTTACATCACTCCATATTTCTAATGCGCTGGCATTAGTCGAGCTTGCGTATATGGCACCTGAATAATCAGATCCACCTCTTCCTAATAAAACAGTTTCCTCTTTTTCATTAGCAGCTATAAAACCTCCGGCAATATAATTTTTAGTACCTATTTGCTGCGAAATATTCTGTTCTGTTTTTTGAAAATTGACAGATGCATTTAAGTAATTGCCATTAGCAACAATTAATTCCCTACTATCTAGTAATTCAACTTTAACTCCTTCTTGTTGAAGGTACTTTTGAATTATAAAAGAAGATAGCTGCTCTCCATAACTCAAAATGGTTGCTTGCGTCCTTTCGGATAGTTCCTTTAAAACAGTAATACTTTCACAGATACTTTCTAGTTCATTGCACTTTTCTTGAACCAGCATGATGATTTCTGTTTGGTTGGCTGGTAAAAAGAGTTCTCTAATGAGGTCAAAATGGTTATTCTTCAATTCCTCTATCAGGTTTAGAGAACTTTCTTTTAAAGCAGTTTTTGCAATTTTTTCTAATTGATCAGTAGTTCCGGATAACGCAGAAACTACTACGATGTAGTTTTCTTTCTTTTTAGAAAGGATATTTTTAATATTTTCTATATTTTTTTTAGAGGAAACACTTGATCCCCCGAATTTCATAACCAACATAACTGTTGTTTTTTATGTTTATAATAATATACTAAATTGAGAAGAATACCGATTGGGTATTGTGACTGTGGTATACAGAGATACCTGAAATATTTAAAATATACCCCTAAGGGGTAATTGTAATGATTGTTGTTGCAGAATAAAATACGGTAATAACTGTTCTTTGACAAAAGAAAGTAGATGGTAAGTTAATATTTTTGCTATTTATCTGCATTGATTGGGCAAATATAAAGAATATTACTAATCTCACAAATATGTTTTGACTTTTATTTGGGATAAATAGTGGTTTCGACAATTTTTTGTTATTATAGGTTGAAGATAAAACTACCGTTTATTTGAAATAAGTAACCGTTTAGAAGAAATAGTTAACCATTCAAAAGAAAGATTAACATTTTTAATCTCATTCTGTTGTTCTTCTTATCTTTACAGAAATCAAGCGAGTTATATTTTTTGTTAAAAAGAATGGAGGTGCTCTTTTTAAACTAATTTTAAACTAAACCTTATGAAAACAATCTTATTAATTTTAATTACTGTAGTTACAATAAACAATCAACTGCTATCGCAGTGTGATTTTGAAGATGATTACTCAAGTACGACTGGATGGACACAAGTTGGTACAGATGTTGAAATCCAGAATGGGAAAGTAGAGTTTATAAATGGTGCCGCAGATGGTTGGAATAATGTTGGGCCTCAACGTAGAGTGTATAAACCCCTAGGTTTTACATTGGATTCAGGAGATGTTTGGACTGCTGATGTTGATTTTAATCCTATTTCAGTTGGATCACATAGTGGAGGGAATTGGGTTGGTCACACTATACTAGGGATAACAGAGAGTGGACAAGAACCATTATGGGATTGTCCAGACTTAATGTGTACAGGTTACCCGCAATCTACGACAGATGCTATAATTGTTGCTTATCAAACCACTTCGACTCCGGGGGATATGTTTTTTTGGATTAGAACTACAGATGGTGCTACAAAATTAAGTTCTACAGGTACGATAATCGCAAATACTTTAAATACTAATTATTACCTTCGACTTGAAAGAACTTCCTCTACTAATTTTAAACTGAGTGTTTTTTCGGATATGGCTAGAACTGTTCATTTAGCTGGTTCTCCTATCAATTTTACTTCGCCTTCTTCCCTAAAAGGGTTTAATACAGTTCAACATGGTAATCTTGTTGGGTATGACTATAGAAGAAAATTAACGGGGTTTATTGATAATTTATGCATTAAATTAAATACCCCTACAGGAGTTGTTGATTCAGAAATAAATACGAATAAGATTAGTTTGTTTCCAAATCCAACAAGTAACCAGCTGACATTAGATAGTGAAATGAATATAGATGAGGCAACTATTTTTGATGTTTCAGGACAAGTAATAAAGTCAATTGTGTTGAATTCAAATACAATAGATGTCTCCGAATTATCTGATGGAGTGTATTTTTTGAGAGTAACAACCGAAAAAGGGCAAATATTTAATCAAAAATTCATTAAACAGTAGTTACCTAATGCATTTAGACTTTGATTAAGAAATAATCAAAACAAACTCAATTGTTGGTTAGGGCGACAAAAAGCGGTAAGATCATATTCAGGTAAACTTCTATTTTTTAAATATTTTTGGCGGGCTACTTTAAACATATTTTTAATTAGGTAAGAAGTTTCACCATGTAGTTTTAGTCTGTTTTTTCCTTTGCTGTACAAGTTGCCTCCGTTAATTTCTTTTATTTGATTTAGTACTTTATTTGCACGGTCAGGATAGGTGGTTCTTACCCAGTTTTCGAATATTTCAGCGATTTCACCGTTTAGTCGTACTGTGGTGTAGCCAACAGATAAAGCGCCTAATTCAGCTACTTTTTTAATGATGGTGGGTATTTCATGGCTATTTAACCCAGGTATAATTGGAGCTACCATTACATTGGTTGGGATATTATTAGCAGATAGAAGGGAAAGCGTTTGTAATTTTTTTTCTACACTAGCAGTACGAGGTTCCATTACACTTCTTAATTTATTATCAAATGAAGTAATGCTCAAACTGACGTGCACTAAGTTGAGTTGAGCCAATTGCGTTAAAATGTCAATATCTCTTTGTATTAGGCTGTTTTTAGTGATGATGCTTACGGGGTGTTTGTATTTTAAGCATACTTTTAAGAGTTCACGAGTCAATTTTAATTTTCGTTCTATAGGTTGATAACAGTCTGTATTACCTGATAGCATGATGGGAGCTACCTGCCATTTTTTGGTGTTGAATTGTTTTTCGAGCAACTGCGGAGCTTCTGGTTTGTAAATAATTTTTCGTTCAAAATCTAACCCAGCACCATACCCCCAATATTGATGACTTTCTCTGGCATAACAATAAATGCACCCATGCTCACAACCCTGATAGGGATTCATCGAATACATAAAAGGAACGGTAGGACTAAATACTTTGTTAACGATTTTCTTGGGGTGTTCTGCAATGTATTCTGTTTTGGTATTTTCTATAAGCGGAATATCTACCCCCTCAATATGCTCTATGGTGTATTCATTGGTTAAAAAACGGTTTTTTACTTGTATTTGACTACCTCTTCCTTTTAGTTGTTGTTCCATATTAATTGATGTTAAATTATTCTCGATACATTCTGGTGACCCTTCGACATTCCGATAGCTATCGGAATCAGGGTGACACAATTGAATACTCGAATAGACATTTTTAGGGATAATTTTTAATTTATTTCAAATATAACTACAAAAAGTAGATTATTTGACTTATATTTGTAGTTATGGGAAAAATAGCAAAAAATATTAAGCACTTAAGAACCCTTAAAGGCTTAACGCAAGAACAGTTTTCAGCTGAAATTGATATTACAAAATCTAGAGTGGGATCTTATGAAGAAGGTCGTTCGGAACCACCGATAGAAACATTAATTCAATTATCTGATTTTTTTAAAATGCCGATTGATGCGTTGGTAAAAAATGATTTAACATTAAGTGAGGATGATACTTTTATAGATATTGGTAATCAACGGGTGCTGTTTCCTATTAAGGTTGATGAGAATAATAATGATGTAATAGAGGTGGTTACTAAAGAAGCATCTGCTGGTTATTTGCAAGGTTATTCAGATACTGAGTTTGTAGCCAATTTACCTATAATGAGTTTAAATTTTTTACCAACAGGTAAGCACCGGGCATTTCCTATTAAGGGAGATTCTATGCATCCTTGGGTAAAAGATGGAGATGTGGTGGTGGCAGAATATTTGGAAAGTGCGCAACAAGTGAGAAATAACTTCTGTTACATTATTTTAACGAAAGAGGATGGTTTGGTATATAAAAGAGTGATGACTGGAAAGCTAGATCAGGGTTATTTAATTCTTTCTTCAGATAATAAAGCCTATCAACCTTACGAAATTCATTTGTCTGAAGTGCTAGAAATATGGCAATTTAAATTAAATCTTTGTATTGGTCAGTACGAGGAAGATGAAATCAATCCTGCTAATATTTTAAACTTGATGCGGAGTGTCGGTATTGAGTTGAAAGAATTAAAACAGCGAGTGGATGGATTAGAAAAACTGAATTAGCGCAGATAAAACTGTCACGCTAAATAATGTAGAACTACTTTTTAAAAAGAGTAATTTATTAGAATTATTGTATTCCTATAAGAATTCCATCTTTTTGTTAAGAGACTAAGAGAGGATTATATTTCTTATCTTTAAAGGGTTCTAACTTTTATACTCTTTCAAGATGCGCAAATATTCTTTACTATTAGTATTGTCCTTTTTTTCGTTATTTGTTTTTTCTCAATCTACCTTGTTATTAGGTTCTCAGGCAAATACTAGAGTTGAAAATGCAACAATAGTTCGTTTAAGTGAACATACGAATGTGCCTAATTATGTGAAATTTAATAAGGGGAAAGAAATTCCTTTTACTCAAATTCAAAATTGGTTGTCTCAGTTTTCCAATTCGAAGCAAAGTTTGGAGATGCGATTAATGAAAATGGAAACGGACTTTTTAGGTCACCAACATTATCGTTATCAACAGGTTATTAATGGAGTTCCAGTTCAGTTAGCGACATACATAGTTCACGTTAAAAATGGGTTAGTATATGCCGTTAATGGAAATTTTTACAGCAATACCAATTTAACAACTAATGTTCAGTTAGCTGAAAGTGTTGCTCTGGAAAAGGCTTTGAATCATATCAATGCTGAATTATATAAATGGCAAATCAATAAAGAAGAAACGCATTTAAAATTAGAACAAGAAAACCCTAATGCTACTTATTTTCCTAAGGGAGAATTGGTTTATATTAATGATAAAGCAAAAGTGGATGGACAGTTAGTATTAGCTTATCGTTTTAATATTTACGCAGAAAAACCTCATGGCAGAAAAGAAGTGTATGTGTCAGCCAATTCAGGAGCTATTGTTTGGGAAGAAAATAAAATACATGAAGCAGACGTTGTTGGTACTGCTAATACAGGGTATAGCGGAACGCAAACCATTACGTGTGATGATATGGGGGGAGGTGTTTTTAGATTAAGAGAGACAGGTAGAGGGAATGGAATTAGAACGTTTAATAATGGAAATACAACCAATTATAGCAATACAGACTTCACGAATAATTCAGTTAACTGGACCACTTTTACTCCAGCAATTGATGCTTATGCTACTGATGCACATTGGGGAGCAGAAATGACGTATGATTATTTTTTAAATGAACATGGAAGAAATAGCATTGATGACAATGGATTTCGATTAGACAGCTATATTCATCATGATGATAATTATGCCAATGCTTTTTGGGATGGACAACGAATGACTTATGGTGATGGGAATGGAAATAATTCGCCTTTCACTGCTTTAGATATTGCAGGGCACGAAATTACTCATGGATTAACGAGTATGACTGCAAATTTAGTTTATCAAGATGAATCAGGAGCCTTGAACGAATCGTTTAGTGATATTTTTGGAACATCAATTGAATATGTTGCTCGCCCATCTCAATCGAATTGGAATATGGGGGAAGATTTAGGAGGTACTGGCTTAAGAAATATGGCTAATCCAAAATCAAAAGGAGATCCTGATACTTATTTTGGAACCAATTGGGCGCCATTAGGGGGTGCTGATAATGGTGGAGTTCACACGAATAGTGGTGTACAGAATTTTTGGTTTGTGCTATTAACAGATGGAGGAACTGGCACAAATGATAATGGTGACACTTACACGGTGAATGGATTAGGTTTAACTAAGGCATCACAAATAGCATTTAGAAATTTAACGGTGTACTTAACCTCGAACTCAAATTACGCAGATGCTCGTTTTTATTCTATACAAGCGGCAGTAGATTTATTCGGAGCTTGTTCACCAGAGGTAGAAGCTGTTACTAATGCATGGTATGCAGTAGGTGTTGGACAGGTGTATTCCCCAAATGCAGTGGCTAGTTTTGAAGCTGAATATACCACTTCTTGTTCTGCACCATTTACGGTTGACTTTACAAACACGAGTTTGAATGGAATTACTTTTACCTGGGATTTTGGAGATGGAAACTCGAGTAGCCAATTATCTCCTTCACATACTTATACTACTTATGGAGATTTTGATGTAAAGCTACATGTAGATGGAGGCTCTTCTTGCGGTGTAGACAGTATAATCAAAGTAAATTTTGTAGAAGTAGATTCAAACTTACCATGCATTACCATTTTACCAACTCAAGGAACTTATGCTACACAAACGTCTTGCTCAGGTACTATTTACGATAGTGGAGGTCCTTCAAACAAATATGGAGCTAATGAAGATGCAACAATAACGATAGCACCAACTGGAGCAACTTCGGTAGATTTAGATTTTACATTTTTTGATGTGGAACCAGGAGACAATGGGACTTGTAATTTTGATAGAGTAAGAGTTTATGATGGAGCAAACCCTACACCACCTTTTTTGATAGGAACATTTTGTAATTTAAATACACCTACACAAATATCCTCTACATTAGGAGCTATTACTATTGTGTTTCATTCGGACCAAGCAGCAGAACATTATGGTTTTGAAATTAATTGGCAATGTCAAAATAGTAATCAGCCACCTGTTGCAAACTTTATGGCTGATGTTGATACTACTTGTACAGGGGAAGTTAATTTTACCGATTTATCATTGAATATTCCTACCTCTTGGTTGTGGGATTTTGGTGACGGAGATACTTCTACACAAAAAAATCCGACTCATATCTACACAACAAATGGGTTGTATACTGTACAGTTGACATCTACTAATGGCTTAGGAAATGACGACACTATAAAAACCAATGTGGTTTTTGTTGATTTGCCTACTGCTCCTGCTGTTCAAGGTGATTCTATTTGTCCGAATTTAACTGCAAACCTAACAGCGAGTGGGGCAGGGGTATTAAATTGGTATAACGCTCCAACAGGAGGAAGCTTAATTAATACAGGAACATCTTATACCACACCTACACTAACTACCACAACGACTTATTATGTGGAAGACTTTATTGAAGCACCTACACAAAATATAGGTAAAACGGATAATACAGGGAGTGGGTCTAATTTTAATAATAATGAACAATATTTAATTTTTGATGTTTACCAGCCTATAGAAATTATTGATGTGCAGGTTTATGCTGGTGCGGCAGGAGATCGAACGGTAGAGTTAAGAGATGATTTAGGACTTGTATTGGCATCTAAGACGGTTAATATTAACAGCACAGGAAAACACACATTGAAATTAAACTTTAATGTGCCTGTAGGTAATGACTTCCAGTTAGGGCTAGCAACCAATACTCCGGTAACCGATTTGTATAGAAATGATGGAGGAGTAAATTATCCTTATACCTTAAGCGGGATGGCTTCTATTACAAAGAGTAGTGCAAGTGTAAATGGAGGGTTAAATCACTATTACTTTATGTACGATTGGCGAGTAAAAGGGGTAGACTGTATAAGTGCTAGAATACCGGTAGAAGCCAAAGTAGATTGTCCAACAGGTATAGGAGAATTATCTGCTCAAGGTATCAATATTTACCCTAACCCAGTAAATGATGTATTAACTATTGAAGGATTGTATAACAATTCAGCCGTTAAAGATAAGGGGTATAGAATTACAAACTTACTTGGGGAGGTAGTGTTAACTGGTGTGATTAACAGTAACAAACAAACAGTAAATACTACTCCATTAACTAAAGGGGTTTATTTCATACAATTAAATGGTAGCAATAGCGTTTATAAGTTTTTGAAGTATTAATTTGGTTAAAATTGGTTTGTGGTTTAAAAAACAAAACATCTATTATACACCCACCTTAATCCTCCCTCAAGGGAGGAGAGTTCTCCCCTTGAGGGGTTTGTTTGGTTTTTTTAGAGAGGGGTGTTTTATCATACATGAAAGCCCTAAATCAAAATATCCAACAGCACCTCATTATCATTGAGGTAGTCCCCAAAGAAGTGTCTTTCTTTCATGCGTTGTAGTAAAGGCTCAAAATCTTCTTGGTTTTTTAGCTCTATACCAACAACTGCAAAACCTTTTTCACGGGATGTTTTTTTAGTGTATTCAAAATAAGTAATGTCGTCTGTTGGTCCTAATACCTCAGCTACAAACTCTTTTAATGCTCCTGCTCGTTGAGGGAAACCTACCAAGAAGTAATGTTTTAATCCATTATACAACATAGCGCGTTCTTTAATGTCTTCCATGCGCGTAATATCGTTGTTGCTACCACTTACTAAACACACTACATTTTTATCTTTTATTACATTAGCAAAATGATCCAAAACAGCTATCGTTAAAGCACCTGCTGGCTCTACCACAATAGCATCCCTGTTATATAATTTAAGTATAGTGTCACACACCTTTCCTTCATCAACAGTCACTACATCATCCAATAAATCTTTACAAATGTTATAGGTCAATTCTCCTACTTGTTTTACAGCAGCACCATCAACAAACTTGTCAATCTTATCTAACTTGGTGAGTTGTTTGTTTTGGATAGAAACACTCATAGATGGGGCTCCTTTTGGCTCTACTCCAATAATTTTAGTGTTGGGAGATAATTGTTTAAAAACAGATGAAACACCAGCAGCCAAACCACCACCACCAATAGGAAGAAACAAATAGTCAATGTTCCCTGACATTTGTTCTAAAATTTCTAAACCGATAGTAGCTTGTCCTTCAATAACCTTTTCATCATCAAAAGGGTGGATAAATGCAGCATTGTTCGTTTTACAAAAATCAGCAGCGAGATGTTGAGAATCATCAAACGTATCTCCTTGTAAGATTACTTCCACAAAATCTTCCCCAAACATTTTTACTTGCTCTACTTTTTGTTTAGGAGTAGGAGCAGGCATAAAAATAGTTCCCTTAATTTTTAATTTATTGCATGAATAAGCAACACCTTGAGCATGATTTCCAGCACTAGCACATACTACACCATTTTGAAGTTCTTCTTTAGATAAAGAACTTATTTTGTTGTAGGCTCCTCTAATCTTGTAGGAGCGTACCAGTTGCAAATCTTCTCTTTTTAGAAATACATTAGCACCCAACCGTTTAGAAATGTTCAAATTTTTCATTAACGGTGTATCTACCACTACGTTTTTAAGACGTAGAGCAGCTTGCTCTACGTCTTTTATTGCTAATTTATAAGTTGTTGTTGCCATTTTATTATAATTCGTCATTGCGAGGAATGAGGTACGAATAACGAAGCAATCTTTTACTTAGTTAGAATTTGAGATTGCTTCGCTCTATTACATTTCACTCGCAATGACGTTTGATTAAACTATTTTTTCCATTGCTGTCATTGATTCTCTTAATTCAAAACCAATCATTTCTATAGGATGGAAACGAATTACTTCATTAACGTCAATCAATTCTTTGTTGTCAACTCCATTACTTTCAGCAAATTTTTTCCCAATTACATTTGTATCGATATTTTTCATGAAGTCGGCCAATAAAGGTTTGCATGCATGATCAAATAAATAACATCCGTACTCTGCGGTATCAGAAATGATACGGTTCATTTCAAATAATTTTTTACGTGCAATAGTGTTTGCAATTAACGGAGTTTCGTGTAATGATTCATAATAAGCAGATTCTTCTTTAATTCCAGAAGCTGTCATCGTTTCAAAAGCCAATTCTACACCAGCTCTGACAAAAGCAACCATTAATGTTCCATGATCAAAATATTCTTGTTCATCAATATTAGCATCAGTAATAGGTGTTTTTTCAAAGGCTGTTTCACCTGTAGCAGCTCTCCAGCCTAATAAATTAGCGTCATCGTTAGCCCAGTCAGCCATCATACCTTCAGAAAACGCACCAGACATAATATCATCCATGTGCTTTTGAAATAAAGGTCTCATGATGTCTTTTAGCTCTTCAGATAGATCAAAAGCTTTGATTTTAGCAGGGTTAGATAATCTATCCATCATATTCGTAATGCCACCGTGTTTTAATGCTTCAGTAATTACTTCCCATCCTTTTTGAATCAATTTAGCAGCATATCCAGGTTCAATTCCTTTCTCTACCATTTTATCAAAACATAAAATAGAACCAGTTTGTAATACTCCACACAAGATAGTTTGTTCCCCCATTAGATCAGATTTAACTTCAGCGACAAATGAAGAAAGTAAAACACCGGCTCTGTGTCCACCTGTGGCAACAGCATAAGCTTTTGCTTCAGCTAAACCTCTTCCATCAGGATCATTTTCTGGATGAACCGCAATTAAAGTAGGTACACCAAATCCTCTTTTGTACTCTTCTCTTACCTCAGAACCAGGACATTTTGGAGCTACCATAATTACAGTAATGTCTTTTCTTATTTGCATACCTTCCTCTACAATATTAAAACCGTGAGAATAAGAAAGAGTAGAACCTTTTTTCATTAAAGGCATTACTGCATTAACTACTGCTGTGTGTTGTTTATCTGGAGTAAGGTTAATTACTAAATCTGCTGAAGGAATTAATTCTTCATAAGTTCCAACTTTAAAGTTATTGTCACTAGCATTTTGAAAAGATGCTCTTTTTTCTTTTATAGCAGCTTCTCTTAAAGCGTAAGAGATATCTAATCCAGAATCTCTCATGTTTAACCCTTGGTTTAGTCCTTGAGCACCGCAACCAACTATTACAATTTTTTTACCTTTTAATGCTTCTACACCTTCTGAAAATTCAGAGATGTCCATGAAATCACAAGTTCCAAGTTGTTCTAGTTTTTGTGCTAATGATAATGTGTTAAAATAATTTCCCATGATATATTTTAGTTTTTATAGTGTTTTATATGTTAGTTAATAATTCTGATATTTCCATTTTGTTTTTAGATACCGATATTCTTCCAGATCGTACAAATTGCATAATTCCATAAGGTTTTAATTGATTGTACAAGTCTTCAGTATCTTGTCTTCTTCCTGTTTTAGAAATCACAAAGAAATCCCGAGCAACGGTCACAATTTCTGCATGACTATCTTTAATGATGTTTTGTATTTCTCGTTGATCAAATAATAAATCAGACGCTATTTTGTAAATAGCTGTTTCTTGAAAAATGGTTTCATCATCAGTATGATAGTAAGCTTTGATGACTTCAATTTGCTTTTCTATTTGTTTCGTAACCACTTTTGCTTGATCTTCAGTAATGTAGGTTACTATATTAAAACGAGAAACATCTTCAATTTCTGATCTACTGACATTCAAACTCTCAATGTTAATGTGGCGTTTTAAAAATATGGTAGCAATTCTGTTTAGTAGTCCTACATTATTTTCTGTATAAACTGATATGGTATATAATTGTTCTTTCATCTTTCTTTATTATTTTAAGATAACATCTGAAACGCTTGCACCTGCAGGAACCATTGGAAAAACTTTCCCTTTTTTCTCTACTTTTACTTCGAGCACATAGGCCTCTTTTGAATCTATCATTTCTTTAATGGCTGCTTTTAAATTTTTTCGGTCTGTTACACATCGTCCTTCTATGCCATATCCTTTTGCTACAGCAACAAAATCAGGACTCATAATTGGAGTTTCAGCATAACGTTTATCAAAGAAAAGCTCTTGCCATTGCCTTACCATCCCTAGAAATTCATTGTTCAATATTAAAATTTTTACACCCACTTTATTTTGTAAAATAGTTCCCAGTTCCTGAATATTCATTTGAATACCGCCATCACCACTGATAGAAATCACTTCTCTTTCTGGTGCAGCCATTTTAGCTCCAATTGCAGCAGGTAAAGAAAAGCCCATTGTTCCTAATCCACCTGAGGTAATGTTGCTTTTTGTTTTGTTAAATTCGCTATATCTACAAGCAACCATTTGGTGTTGACCAACATCTGTAACAATAACCGCTTCACCATGAGTAACGGAATTAATTTCTTTAATCACTTCTCCCATAGTAATGTCGTTACCTTTAGGAGTCAATTCATCATTAATTACGATGTTGTGTTCTTCAGTGGAGAGTTTTTTAAATTCATTCATCCAACTCTCATGCTTATTTTCTTTAATGAAAGGAAGTATTTTTACTAAAGACTTATTTACATTTCCTAAAACAGGAGCATCCGCTTTTACGTTTTTACTGATTTCTGCGGGGTCAATTTCAAAATGTACTATTTTGGCTTGTTTTGCATAGGTATTTAAATCTCCCGTTACACGATCATCAAAACGCATCCCTATCGCAATTAACACATCACACTCATTGGTTAATTTGTTAGGAGCATAATGACCATGCATACCTACCATACCCACATAAAGAGGATGAGAAGAGGGTAGAGCAGATAACCCTAATAACGTAGATGCACAAGGAATACCCGTTTTCTCTATAAAAGCTTTAAATTCTTTTTCTGCTTGTCCTAATATAACTCCTTGACCAAAAACAATAAAAGGTTTTTTTGCTTGGTTAATGATTTCAGCAGCAGCTTTTAATTGATTTTCTTGTACTTCAGCTTCTGGTTTGTAACTTCTTATTCCTGTACATTTTTCATATTCAAAATCAAACTCTTCTAATTGCGCATTTTTTGTAATATCAATTAACACGGGTCCAGGTCTGCCAGATCTAGCGATGTAAAATGCCTTCGCCATTACTTTAGGTATTTCTGAAGCTTTAGTGATTTGATAATTCCATTTGGTAACAGGTGTAGATATGCTGATAATATCTGTTTCTTGGAAAGCATCAGTACCTAATAAATGTTTAGCTACTTGACCTGTTACACAAACTACAGGAGTAGAATCAATTTGTGCATCAGCAATACCAGTAACTAAATTAGTCGCACCAGGTCCTGAAGTAGCAATGCAAGCACCCACTCTTCCAGACACTCTAGCATATCCTTGTGCTGCATGAATTGCACCTTGCTCGTGTCGAGTTAAAATGTGTTTTAATTGATCTTTGTAATCATACATTGCATCATAAACAGGCATAATTGCACCACCAGGGTAACCATAGATGGTGTCAATACCTTCTGTTATGAGGCATTTAACAATAGCTTCTGCACCAGTCATTTTTACACTAGTTTTTGGTGTGCTATGTTTTTTTGTTGCTGTTTCCATTTTTTAAAATTTATCTGTTACACAACCTTTTGAAGCTGATGAAACAGTTCTTGCGTACTTATATAAAACACCTCTTTTTACTTTTAAATCTGGTGTTTTCCAGTTTTCTTTTCTTGTTGCTAATTCTTCATCTGTTAAATGAACATTGATGCTGTTTTCTTCGGCATCTATTGTTATGATATCCCCATCTTTAATTAGTGCTATTGCACCTCCTTCTTGTGCTTCTGGAGTAATATGACCTACAACAAATCCGTGAGTTCCTCCAGAAAATCGTCCATCTGTAATTAGCGCTACATCTTTACCTAATCCAGCGCCAATAATTGCCGCAGTTGGCTTTAACATTTCTGGCATACCAGGGCCACCTTTTGGCCCTTCATACCTGATGACGACTACATCACCTTTTTTTACTTCGCCTTTTCCAATACCGATATTAGTTGCATATTCTCCCTCAAAAACTTTGGCTGTTCCTGTAAATTTAGTTCCTTCTTTCCCCGTTATTTTTGCCACAGCTCCTTCAGGTGCCAAATTTCCTTTTAAAATTCGAATATGACCTGTAGTTTTTATGGGAGATTCAAGTGCTTTTATCACATCTTGTTCTTGCTCAATAACACTAATGGTATTAGCTAGATTTTCGGCTAACGTTTTTCCAGTAACAGTCATACAATCACCATGTAAATAACCTTTGTCTAATAAATACTTCATTACAGCTGGAGTTCCTCCAACTTGATGAATATCTTCCATTAAATATTTCCCACTAGGTTTTAAATCAGCAATGAATGGCGTTTGATCGCTTATACGTTGAAAATCTTCTATGGTAAATTCAATTCCTGCTGTATCTGCAATAGCTAAAAAATGTAAGACAGCATTAGTGGAACCTCCTAATATGGTCACCAAAGTAATAGCGTTTTCTAATGATTTTTTAGTAATAATGTCTAGCGGTTTTAAATCTTTTTTTAATAGTTCTACTACGGCACGGCCAGCTTCTTCACATTCAGCAACTTTATTTTTACTTACTGCTGGATTGGATGAATTGTATGGCAAAGACATTCCTAACGCTTCAATAGCAGATGCCATAGTGTTGGCAGTGTACATGCCACCACAAGCACCTTCCCCAGGGCAAGCATTTTGAATTACTTTCTTAAAATGTTCTTCGGTGATTGTCCCCGCTACTTTCTCTCCCCATGCTTCAAAAGCAGAAACAATGTCTAACTTTTTGCCTTCATAGTTTCCTGATTCAATAGTACCTCCGTAAACCAAAACAGAAGGTCTATTAGTTCGTATCATCGACATTAATGCTCCGGGCATATTTTTATCACAACCCACAACAGTAACAAAAGCATCATAACTCATTCCTTCTACTACAGTTTCCATAGAGTCAGCAATGATGTCTCTTGAAGGTAACGAAAAACGCATGCCTGGCGTTCCCATAGATATTCCATCACTTACACCAATAGTATTAAAGATTAAACCAACAGCTCCAGAATTGTTGATACCTTCTTTTACATGTTTGGCTAATCCATTTAAATGCATGTTACAAGGATTTCCTTCATAGCCTGTGCTGGCAACACCAATTAATGGTTTTTTCATGTCTTCTTCACTTAGCCCAATAGCATAAAGCATTGCCTGTGCTGCTGGTTGAGTAGGATCTTGTGTTACTTGTTTACTAAATTTGTTTAGTTCCATTTTTTATTTTTTTTAAGCATAAAAAAAGCTGCCTTTGTATGGGCAGCTTTTATATATTTTTATATTTAAATATACTACCCGTTAGTTGCTACCAATAATGATAACAATAATACTAACGACCAATATGATAAATGTGTTTTTCATTTCAACGGGACAAATGTAGAAAAAATATAATAATCAACAAGTATTTATTTTTATTTTTTAACAGATAATTGATTTTTTGTTAATAATTAGGATTGCAATTCTTATGAGTTTATTGCCTCAGCACATCTTCTCCCGTCAATAGCAGCGGATACAATTCCTCCAGCATAACCAGCACCTTCACCGCATGGGTATAATCCTTTTATGTTAGGGTGTTCTAACGAAATTTTCTCTCTGGGAATTTTAACAGGAGAAGAAGTTCTGCTTTCTACAGCAACAATAATGGCTTCTTCATTTAAATATCCTCTCATTTTCTGTCCAAAAGCTTTAAATCCTTCTTGTAATCGAGTAACAATTGAGGATGGTAAAATTTCATGTAAAGGAGCACTTGTTATGCCTGGTTTATAGGAGCACTCAGGTAAATAAAAGGATGTTTTATTGTTAATAAAATCAAGTAATCGTTGAGCAGGAGCTATTTGTCCTATGTTGTTAGTGGTATCATTTTTACCTGCTATAAAAGTGGTGCGCTCCACTTCTTCTTGAAATTTCAGTCCAGCTAAGGCTCCATGTTTTTTGTAGGGAATCAAATCTTCTTCTTCAACAGTAACAACAATACCAGAATTAGCATAAGGGTTATTTCTTTTGGATGGAGACCATCCATTGGTAACAATTTCTCCAGGAGAAGTAGCACAAGGAGCTATAATCCCTCCAGGACACATACAAAAAGAAAACACACCTCTTTGTTTTACTTGTTGCACTAATTTATAGGAGGCAGGAGGCAGATACTCACTTTTTGTTTTACAGTGATATTGAATGGAATCAATTAACTGCTGAGGGTGTTCTACTCGAACTCCTAAAGCAAAAGGTTTATTTTCTATTAGAATTTTTTTCTTATCCAGTAAATAAAAAATATCTCTAGCAGAATGTCCAGTGGCTAGAATTACATTATTAGCTAGAAATTTATTTCCATGTTGATCAACTATTCCTTCAATTTGATTGTTATTGATGATAAAGTCTTCTAGTCTAGTTTCAAAATGAATTTCTCCTCCAGCATTTAAAATAGTTTCTCTTATAGCAGTAACAACTTGAGGTAATTTATTGGTTCCTATGTGAGGATGCGTGTCTACTAATATTTCCTTAGGAGCACCATGCTGAACCAATATTTCTAATATCTCATTAACATCACCTCTTTTTTTAGAACGGGTATATAGTTTTCCATCTGAAAAAGTACCGGCTCCTCCTTCACCAAAACAGTAATTGGAGTTGGGATTGATAATTTGATCTCTAGTAATCGCAGCAAGATCTCTTCGCCTTTTACGCACATCTTTTCCTCGTTCTATAATTACAGGTTTTAATCCTAGTTCAATGAGCTTGAGTGCAGCAAACATGCCAGCAGGACCAAACCCTATAATTAACACAGGAGCAGAATGACTGACATTCGGGTATTCTTTTTTTATAAAAGATTCATCGATAAGTTCTCCTTCTTGATAAACAGTAATAGTTAAATTAATTTTTACAGGCTTTCTTCTAGCATCAATAGACCGTTTAATAATTCGATATTCAAAATTATTCGTGTTAATTTCTTGGGCTATCTTTTCTTTCAGAAAACTATTGTCAACCGCCTGCTCAGGTAAAATGGAAAATTGGAGGGTTTGCATCTACTATTTATAATTCAACATTCATAACTTATCATTTCAGAATCATCCCTCAAAAGTTAATGAAAGTAAAAACATTTTTGATCGTAATTGTTCAATAGGAGAGGAGAAGGCAGTATTGTCGTGACCAAGGAGGTCTCTAATTCCGTAGGACATTTTTAATTCGATACCAAACTTAAAGTATTGTAAATAGAAGTCTGTACCAAATCCTAATTGCCCCATGTAGTCATCACGTTTTAATTTTACGATAACGTCATTGGGATTAGTAGAAAGATTTTCGGAACCAGCATTAGCAGCTAAATCTAAACTATAAGCAGCTCCAAAAATAACGTAAGCGCTAAAATTGTTCACTCGTGCTGATTTGTATTTAATGTTTAAAGGAAAATTGATAAGAGTGGATTCAATATCCTTAATATATTTTTTTTCTCCTTTTTGGGTTTGGAAGGTATATTCTAAACTTCTAGAAGAAAATGCAAGATTGGGAGTAAAACGCAAACTAAAGTATTGATTAAAATGCATGGCAGATACTATTCCTAAATTAAAACCACTGGCAGAATTGGGTTCTAATACGGTCAATGTATCTGCTCCTATAACAGTTGGGGGGAGTCTTTCTAATACAAAATTAGCAGAGTTTCCTCCAATCAAAAATCCAAAATGAATAAAACGATGATCAAATTTAGGAAGGTTTTGAGTCGTTGGTTTTTGGCTATAGGCTGTAGTCAATGAAATAAAAAAGAAAAAGAATATGGTAATTTTATTATACAATGACTAGAAATTAAAAATTGATTTGAGAACAAGGAACATCGATTAACGATTTTTGATTTATAAATGAAGAAAGAACCATTTTTTTAATTATTATTTTGAGCGGTTGCAACACTTTTAACAAATATTGAAATTAACTCATTATTTTCTTTTTTTGCTTTTACAATTTTCTCTTCATGTTTAAATAGTTTTGTTTTATGTATTATTTTTAAACAGACAAAAGTTTCTCTTAGCTCTTTTAGTACAATTTTCATTTTATGAATAAAGTCTTTCTTAGATTCACCACTTTGAGCTTCCCCATAATTAAGAGAAACAGATGTTCCCGACCGTACTATTTGACCAGAAAGATGATTTCCTGCTTTTGAATTAGGTATTTCGTTCACAATATCAATAATTAATACTGAAAATTCTACCAACCTGTCTTCTAAATCAAACTTATTCAAAATTCTTATATCGTTAATCCTTGTTCGTTATTGAGTTAGATTGTTTTAAACGTTGTAATTAGTTATTTTATTTTGTGGCTTTATAAATTGAAGCTATTCCAAATAAGAGTGGAGTTGCTTCAATGTTTTTGTAGTTTAAGTTTTTAAGTATATTAACAAAGTCTTCTCCCTCAGGAAACGCATTAACAGATTCGGGTAAATAAGTGTAAGCAGAATTATCTTTAGAAACCAATTTTCCAATACCAGGTAAAACTTGATTAAAGTAAAAATGATAGATTTGTTTAATAGGAAATGTTTTAGGTTTTGAAAATTCTAAAATAACTGCTGTTCCATTAGGTTTTAAAACGCGTAGCATTTCGCTCAGTCCTTTTTCTAAATTTTCAAAATTACGAACTCCAAAACCAACAGTATAGGCATCAAAGGTATTGTCTTTAAAATCTAATTTTTCAGAATCACCCAATGCTAATTCTATAATAGGATCAACTCCCTTTATTTTAATTTTTTCTTTACCAACAGCTAGCATGCCCTCCGAAATATCTACTCCAATTATTTTTTTTGGGTTTAATGATAGTGCTTCTAATGCAAAATCGCCAGTACCGGTAGCCATATCTAAAATATATTTTGGTTGACTAGCTTTTAACATTCGAATGGCTTTTTTACGCCACAAAATATCAATACCAAGGGATAAAAAATGATTTAAAAAATCATATTTTCTAGAGATATTATTAAACATGGTAGCAACCTGTTCTTTTTTGCTTCCAGCTTCTTTTTTGTAGGGTACTACTGACATTTAAATAAGTTGGGTTACAGTTTCAGACAATAAGACATCTTTGTCTATAGGAACTACTCCTACTTTTTCACAGACTAATCCTCCTGCCAAGTTGGATATTTCAGCAATTAATTGAATAGGCTGGTTTAATGCTAGACATAGAGAAGCAACACTAATTACAGTATCTCCAGCTCCAGAAACATCTGAAATGTTTCTTAAATGAGCGGGTAGGTGATACTGCTTTGTATTGTCACTGATGTAAACACCATGTTCTGATAAGGTGATAAATGTAATTTGATTGGGTTGTTTTTTGTTTAACTCTTCTACGGCTTTTTGAATAGCAGTAATATCGTTTGCTGGTATGTTGATATTTAACCCTTCTTTCAATTCTTTTAAATTAGGTTTAAACAGGGTTACATTCTTGTATGCTGAAAAATTTCTTTTTTTAGGGTCAACAGTGGTTGGGATATTTTTTTTGTTACAAAAAGCCACAACTTGTTCAATTAATTCAGCAGTAATAACTCCCTTGTCATAATCTTCAAAGATGACTACATCAATTTTATTTGTATCAATTAAAGATGTAATTCTTTCAAAAAGTTGATTGTTATCTTGAGTAGAAAGTGGGGTGTCATTTTCGGAGTCTACCCGTAATACTTGGTGTTTATTACCAATTACTCTTGTTTTAACAGTGGTGATTCTATGCTCACTTTTAATTATTCCAGCATTAGAAAGATTGCTTTTTGAAATTAATTCATCAAATAAGATACTATCACTATCACTACCAATAACAGAACACAAAATAGGAGTGGCACCCAATGCTTGAATGTTTAGTGCAACGTTAGCAGCACCGCCCAACCTGTTTTCCTTTTTTTCAACAGCAACAACAGGAACAGGTGCTTCAGGTGATATTCGGTCGACTTTCCCAAAATAATAAGAGTCAATCATTACATCACCAATAATCAAAGCGTTAAGTTGGTTGAAGTTGGAAAATAGTGTTGTTATTTCGTTTTTATTCAAAATACTTTACTTTAATAGTGCTAGGGTGTCTTTTATTCTTTTAATAGCTTCAGTCAATACTTCTTCGGATGCAGCATAAGATAGTCGAATGCAGTTAGGATCACCAAAAGCTTCTCCTGTTACTAATGCTACTAATCCTTCATTTAAAATAAACATACTTAAATCTGTAGCATTATTAATTACTTGACCATTGTATGATTTTCCGAAATAAGAAGATACATCAGGAAATACATAGAAAGCACCTTTTGGCTCATTTAATTTTAATCCCGGAATTTCAGCCATTAATGAAAGCACCAAATCCCTACGGTTTTTAAATGCAGTTTGCATGTCTTTTAACACAATAGGATCAGCTTCAAAAGCTACTTGAGCAGCTTTTTGAGTAATACTACATGTTCCTGAAGTAAATTGACCTTGCATTTTGTTACAACCATCAGCTATCCATTTAGGAGCGGCAATAAAGCCAAGTCTCCAGCCAGTCATAGCAAATCCTTTGGAAACACCATTAACAGTAACTACTTGGTCTTTTATAAAATCAAATTGAGCTATACTTTCGTGCTTTCCTGTAAAACTGATGTGCTCATAGATTTCATCAGAAACGATGATAATGTTTGGATAGTTTTTAATTAATTGTGCAATTTCTTCAATCTCTTCTTTGGTGTAAACAGATCCACTAGGGTTACAAGGAGAACTAAACCATAGCATTCGCGTTTTTTCTGTAATAGCATTTTTAAGCTGAGTTGCAGTTACTTTAAAATCAGTTTCAATTGAAGTGTTAACAATAACAGGTTTTGCTTCCGCTATTTTAACCATATCTAAATAACTTACCCAATATGGTGCAGGAATAATTACTTCATCACCCGGATTCAATATGGTTATCGCCAAGTTGGCTAATGAGTGTTTAGCTCCTGTAGAAACTACAATGTCATTAGGGGAGTAATCAAGGTTGTTATCTCGTTTCAGTTTGGTGCAAATAGCTTGTCTTAGTTCAGGATAACCAGGTACAGGGCTATAATGGGTAAAATTATCATCTATTGCTTTTTTTGCAGCGTCTTTAATAAAATCCGGGGTGTCAAAATCAGGCTCACCAATACTTAAGCTAATGATGTTTTTTCCTTGGGCTTTTAATTCCCTAGCCAAACCTGTCATGGCTAAAGTTTGAGATTCGCTTAAACTATTAATTCTGTCAGATAAGACTTTTTCCAGTTGCTTTTCCATTTTATTTAGAATGTATAGAAGAGTATAAAATATATTGAAAAACAAAACTAAATAAAATTGTGCTTATAACATTAAAATAAATCCTTGTTAAAAGAGTTACTTTTTAAGTAATTTTATGGAATTATTTTATACGAGTAGGTTATGGAAGTTTTTTTAGAGATTTTAAAATATGTTGTTCCTTCGCTAGTTGTTTTTGCAGCAACTTATTTTATTGTTCAAAAGTTTATGGATAATGAGTACAGAAAGCAATTGCTTTTATTAAAGAAAGAGAATCACAATATAACGACACCACTTCGTTTGCAAGCTTATGAAAGGTTAGTGTTGTTGTTAGAGAGAATCTCTTTTAATAATATGGTGTTGAGAATACATCAGCCAGGTATGAGCGCTAAGTTATTACAGTCTGAATTATTGAAGGCGGTTCAGCAAGAATTTGAACACAATTTGGTTCAGCAAATTTACATTTCATCAACAGCATGGGGGCATATTAAAAAAGCAAAAGATGATGTAATCAAAATTATCAATTTAGCGGCATCACAAATGAATGATACTTCTACTGGTGCAGATTTGGGTCAAAAGATATTTGAAATGATGATGCAGATGGAAGCTTCTCCAACACATACCACTATTGCTCTTCTAAAAAAAGAAATCAGGCAGTTGTTTTAATTTTCTCTTTTGTTAAAAGGATTAAAAGTAAAGCCTATATCAATGTTCAATTCAGTAAAGAAAAAATGATGGCTTGCTTTGTCTGAGTGATCTGGAGATGTAAGTACGTCAGGTAAATTAACAAACCCTTCTTTTAATTCTCCTCTAAAGAATATATGTTTAAAGAAAGTTACGTTTAAACCCACTTTTCCAGCAAATCCGTAGCCAGCAAAATGGAACTCATCATTTCGAGCATTATTCCATAAAGTAACGTTCGATTTAGGCATAACAGGCCCTAAGCCAAAACCAATTAACGTGTTTATTTGTACTATGTCAGAGTTCCAATTCACTTTAAATAGCTTCAATAAATCATCGTTTCGAGTAAGTTCTGCATTCAAGTAATTTAATCCATCACTGTGCTCAAAAATTAAAAAAGCTTGGGTTAATAAAATATCTTCATTGTTATAATTCTCATCAAATAATGTTCCGTCATCAATATTCCCATTGATTTTTACAGTTTGCCCGTTTCTCATTACATACTTCATATGATCAACACCAATAGATATGTCATATTTATCATTGATGAAATAACCTATTCTTAAATTAGTTTGAGGAATAGTAATTCTATTTGGATTAAGATAGGGGTCTATACCAAAGGAAGATTGTCTGTCATATGCTTTAACATTAGTCAATTCAAAATCATAATTATTACCTGTAAAATGAATATCTGAATTGGTATACCAACCTCTATTCCAGCCCCAGAAGACATAAATTCGACCTTTGTTAGAAGGTTTTTCTTTTGGCTCTATTTCTTGTGAAATAGAGAGAAAAGGAATTAATAGGAGTAATAAAAGAGGGTACTGTTTTTTCATAAATAAAATTTGTGCGATTTTAAGATTTTGTCTCGTCCTGAAAAAAGTTTACAGTTTAGTTAGATAATCCTGATATAAGTTTACAGTTTAAAACTAATCCTAAAACTCGTTTACAAGTATAGGTTTTTTTTGATAATAATTCTTCCATAGTT